>NZ_JAFICY010000001.1:0-911001 GCF_017834105.1 Curtobacterium sp. 1310
GCCTCTCAGCGCCGATGGTACTGCAAGGGGGACCTTGTGGGAGAGTAGGACGCCGCCGGACTCAACTTCAGCAACACCAGGAAACCCCTGACCGTGATCGGTCAGGGGTTTCCTGCGTTAACGGGCCGACCCGCACACCGCCACCGCAGGTCGGGTAGCGTGGCGCGCCGGTAGGATCGTGTGGTCATGACTGCACCGTTCACCACTGCCACCGGCTCCGACGTCCGAGTCCGTTTCTGCCCGAGCCCGACCGGGACCCCGCACGTGGGGCTCATCCGGACGGCCCTGTTCAACTGGGCCTACGCGCGCCACACCGGCGGCAAGCTCGTGTTCCGCATCGAGGACACCGACGCCGCTCGGGACAGCGAGGAGTCCTACGAGCAGATCCTCGACGCGCTCCGGTGGCTCCGGCTCGACTGGGACGAGGGCGTCGAGGTGGGCGGTCCGCACGGTCCGTACCGCCAGTCCGAGCGCTCGGACGTGTACGAGGACGTCATCGCGAAGCTGCGTGCGTCCGGCCACGTCTACGAGTCGTACGTGACACCGGAGGAGATGGAGGCCCGGAACACGGCCGCCGGTCGCGACCCGAAGCAGGGGTACGACAACCACGAGCGCGACCTGACCGAGGCCGAGCGCCAGGCGTTCCGCGACGAGGGGCGGCAGCCGGCGCTGCGGCTCCGTGTGCCCGACCGCGACCTCAGCTTCGACGACCTGGTGCGCGGCGAGATCACCTTCAAGCAGGGCACCTTCCCGGACTTCGTGGTGGTCCGCCCCAACGGCAAGCCGCTGTACACGTTCACGAACCCGGTCGACGATGCCCTGATGGGGATCACCCACGTGCTGCGCGGTGAGGACCTGCTGTCGTCGACCCCGCGGCAGATCGCGCTGTACGAGGCGCTCGTCGAGGTCGGCATCACCGACGTCGTCCCGCGTTTCGGTCACCTGCCGTACGTCATGGGGGAGGGCAACAAGAAGCTCTCGAAGCGCGACCCCGAGTCGAACCTGTTCCACCACCGTTCCGCCGGCATGGTGCCGGAGGGGCTCCTCAACTACCTCGCGCTGCTCGGCTGGTCGATCGGCCCGGACCGCGACGTCTTCTCGTCGGACGAGATGGTCGCCGCGTTCGACGTCGTCGACGTGAACCCGAACCCCGCCCGCTTCGACCACAAGAAGGCCGAGGCGATCAACGGTGACCACATCCGTCTGCTCGACGCCGACGACTTCCGCGGACGCCTGCTGCCGTACCTGACGGACTTCGTGTCGGTGCCGCCGACCGCCGAGCAGGAGCGGGTGCTGGCGGCGGCGGCCCCGCTGGTCCAGGAGCGCATGCAGCTCCTCGGCGAGGCTCCGGCGATGCTCGGCTTCCTGTTCACGACCGACGACGAGCTCGTGGTCGAGGACGACGCCCGCGCCACGCTGAAGGACGACGCCGGGGACGTGCTCCACGCCGGGGTCACCGCGCTCGAGGGCGTCGAGGACTGGACGACCGGGTCGATCGAAGCAGCCCTGCGGTCGTCCCTCATCGACGGCATGGGCCTCAAGCCGCGCGTGGCGTTCGGACCGCTCCGCGTCGCCGTGTCCGGGCGCCGGATCAGCCCGCCGCTGTTCGAGTCCATGGAGATCCTCGGCAAGGAGTCCACACTCACCCGTCTCCGCCGACTCGCGGACCGCTGACACCGTCGTGGTGACGACTCCGGGTGCGCGGGACGGCGACGTCCTGTCCGTCGACGTCGCGGTCATCGGTGCCGGTCCGGCCGGGCTGAGCGCTGCGCTCAACCTGGTCCGCGCTCGGCGGACGGTGCTGCTCGTCGACGCGAACCGACCGCGCAACGCTGCCACACTCCGTTCGCACGGCTTCGTCACGCGCGACGGGATCTCGCCGCTCGAGCTCCGGAAGCTCGGCCGGGTCGAGGTCGAGTCCTACCCGGAGGCGACCGTCGTGCAGTCGGTCGTCGACCACGTGTCCCGCGAGGGTGACGGCTGGTCGGTGCACGGTTCCTCCCGCGGGGCCGAGCTGCGGGCCCGCGTGAGGGCCGTCGTGGTCGCGACCGGGCTCCGGGAGGAGTTCCCGGCACTGCCGTCCCTGCGAGCCCTCTACGGCACGTCGGTGCACAGCTGCGTCGAGTGCGACGGGTACGAGCACGCAGGGCAACCCCTCGCGTTCCTGTGCGAGACGCCCGACGTGGTGGACCGCGCGTTGCTCGTCGGTTCGTGGACCGACGACCTGGTGGTCTACACGAACGGTGCCGCGGTGCTGGACGATGCCGGCCGTGCGCGACTGTCGGCGGCGGGCGTGACGGTCGACGAACGGCCCGTGGCCGACCTCGAGGGCGGTCGGGACGGCCTCACCGGTGTCCGCCTGGCGGACGGCGACGTGCGGCCGCACACCGGAGCGTTCGTGCGACCCCAGTGGCACGCCGACCTCGACTGGCTCGACGCGCCGGCGGACCGGGACGCCGAAGGGCTCCTCCGCGTGGACCGCGTCGGTCGGACCCGGGTGCCCGGGCTGTACGCCGTCGGGGACGTCACCCCGCCGGGTCCCGAGCAGCTCGTCGTGGCAGCCGGTCACGGGGCGTCGACGGCAGCCGCGGTGCACCGGGACCTGGTGGGTGGTCTCGAGGACCTCCGGGATGCTGTACAGTAGTTGATCGTGCCCCGGACAACGGGGAACGGAAGGCCAGCAGGCCTTTTGGGGTATGGTGTAATTGGCAACACAGCGGTTTCTGGTACCGTCGTTCTTGGTTCGAGTCCAGGTACCCCAGCTCGAAGGAAAAGCCCCCGGGAGATCCCGGGGGCTTTTCCCGTTCCCGGGCGCCTCGTACGAGGAGACACGCCCGGATCGACACGGAACGCCCGAATCGACACCGGGCGCGCGAACGGACGCGGAACGCCCGGAACGACACCGGACGCCGGCACCGAGGAGCGCCGGTGTCCCGGAGGTGTCGACGGTCGGTCCGTCGTGGTCGGCGTCCGGGCAGGAGCCCGCTCGGCGTCAGTCGGCCGCGCGGTACGCCACGACCCAGTCGACGAGCACGTGCCCGTCGGACCCCGCCGGCACGCGGGCGTCGCCGATCGCGGTCTCGGCCTGCAGGGTGACGCGCATCGGCACCCTCGGCACGGCGCCCGTCGTCGAGGCGACCAGTGCACCGTCCCACCAGAAGCGCACGACGTCGGCGGTCCACTCGACGGTGGCGACGTGCCAGTCCTGCTGGCCGCCCGGCACCGTCGGAGCGTCCTCCGGCAGGAACCGCATGGTGCGGTCCGCGGCGTCGAAGCTGCCCGGCACCGCCGACACCGGGCGGACGTCGCCGCCCAGGTCGCCCTCCGGCCAGTCGATCTCGCCCTCGTTCCAGTCGCCCGACAGCGGCCAGAGGAGCATCACGAACTTGTAGCCGGGGGCATCACCGGCCCGGTAGCGGATCGAGACGCGCTGGTGCGTGTACGACCGGTAGCCCGCGGGCAGCACGGCCGCGACGAGTGGCTGACCGTCCTCGGTCCGCAGGTGGAAGTCGAGCGTCGAGTCGTGGACCGAGACGACCTCGTCCGGGTGGTAGATCCCCTTGCCCGAGGTGTCGCGGAACCCGCGGTACTCGGCCATCGCCGGGTAGACCGCGAGCAGGTCGCCGTGGGCGGCGTCGCGGTCGAAGTCCTCGGCGAGGTACGGGACCCAGCGGACCCCGCCCGACTCGACCGTCCCCGAGGGCATCTCCGCGGGCACGGCACGGTCGGCCCGGCGGATCGCCGTCGGCAGGACGACGGCCACGGTGCCGGTCAGCGCCGCGGCGCCGACGAGTCCCGCGACGACCGCACCGCGGCGCAGCACGTCGCGCCGTGTGGGGCCCGGTTCGGGCGTCGCGGGCTCACGCCGCACGGGCGACCTCGTAGATCCGGACACCGTCGCGGTCGTAGCGCAGCGTCCCGCGATCCGCTGCCGAACGTTCGAGGGCGTCGACCTCCGCGCCCGTCGCGGTGCCGCGGGCGACCACGTCCGCGCGTTCGGCGTCGGAGAACACCAGCCACGCGTCCCCGCCGTGCGCCCGGTCCGCGAGCGACTCGTCGAGGTCGGCCGGCGTGATGCCGTCCGGGTACCACTGCGTGAGGTCGCCCAGCGACTGCACCTGGCCCCAGCGCTGCAGGTAGGCGGGGTACCCGGCGCCGATGACGGCAGGGAAGCCGCCGACGGTCGTCAGGGTGTCGTCCGCCGTGAAGCGGCCGTCCAGCCACCGCGCCGCCAGGACCTCGCCGGCCGGCGTCCGGTTCGCCTGCTCGGCCTGGAACGTCGTCGCGACGAAGAGCAGCGTCGTCACGCCGACCAGTGCGCCGGTGAGCAGGAGACGGAGCCGACGCCCGTGCAGCGCGTGGACGGCGGCGATCGCCAGGAAGGGCGCCGAGAAGAGCACGACGCGGAACCTGCCCTCACCCCCGTAGCTCTGCCCGAGGACGAGCACGACCGGGCACGCGGCGAGCCAGAGCACGAGCAGTGCCCGGTGGCCGTGACCGGCACGCACCGTCCGCACGATGCCGACCAGGGCGACGACCGCGACCAGGGCGGTGAGGGCGAGCACCCCGCGGCTCTGCAGGGTGGTCGCGAGCGACGGGATCGCGATGGACGTCGAGGCGGCCGTGGCGTTGCTCACCGGGTCGAACCCGGTGGTCAGGCCGAACTTCTCCTGCACGTAGTCGAGGTTCGGCAGGAGGTACAGCAGCGGTGCGGCGACGACGGGCAGCGCGGTCCACCAGGGTCGGACGACCCCGATCACGACGAGCGGGACGAACGCGGCGACGAGCACGTACGGCGTGAGCTGGTGTGACGCCGTGATCACCGCCTGGAGGAGCACGACCAGGACCACTGCGGTGACGGTCGCGGTGCGGGTGGCGGCGGTACCGGGGTCGACGGCCGCGACGGTCCCACCGGTCGGCACGATCGGTGCCCGGCGGGCCCGGAGCAGCCGGGAGACGACACCGACGATCCCGCGCCCGAGCGCGTTCGGGGTGCTGCGCAGCGTGGTGAGCACGACGAGCACGACGGCGAGGAAGAGCGCGAAGGCGAACGCCTGCGGTGAGTAGTAGTCCTGACCGACCCAGTTCGCGGCGCTGAAGACCACGGCGGCCGTGACCGCCCAGCGGCCCCGGAGCCCGAGCGCCCGGGCGATGCCGAGGACGAGGGCACCGTCGAGCAGGGCGAACGCGACCTCCACGAAGCGGACCGGCGCGGCGGCGTCCGTGGTCCCCGTGACGGAACCGAGGAAGGCGCTCACCGCGAAGAAGCCCGGCCAGCGGTTGTAGATGTCGATCGCCGGGTCGACCGAGCCGTGCTGCTGGATGTACGCGGTGACGGCGATGTGCTTGAAGACCCAGGGCGGTCGGGGCTCGGCAGCCGCGAGGTTCGCCGTGCCGTACACGACCACGACGAGCACGGCGGCGGTGGCGGTGCCGAGCGCGGCCGGGAACCGACGGTCGACCAGCGCGACGACGGTCACCGCGAGGACCGCACCGGCACCGACCCACCACACCGGGGGGACGGCGGTGAGCAGGCCCCACTCGCCGAGCGCCCCTCTGGTGGTCTGCGCCGTGCCGACGACCCAGAGCGCGACCCCCGTGACGAGCACGCCGCCGCCGACCGCGAGCCGGACGACCGTACCGTCGCGGCGTGCTGCCCAGGCGGAGCGGACGGCGTGCTGCACCGACGCCCGGTCGGACGACCGGGCCGTGACGACCCCGTGCGCCAGCGCCGCCCAGCCGCTGACGACGAGGACGAGGCCCGCCGCCGGGACGGGGGCCCAGCGCTGGGTCCAGACCATGGCGAGGGCGACGACGGTGTCGACCGCGGCACCGGCGACGAGGACGAGCGCCGCCCGGCTCACCGGCTCGGTCAGGCGGAGGGGCCGGACGACGGCCGTCCCGGGCACGACGAGGAGCGCCGTCAGGACCACGGCGGTCTGCACCGGACCGGTCGTCCCGGTGAGCAGCACCGCCGTCGCCGCGAACGCCAGCACCGCGGCAGCGACCGCCGGCAGCGGGGACCGGTGCACCCGGTGCGCCCGGCGGAGTTCCACCCGCGTGGGCGCCGTCGCGGTCACGGGGTGACCACCGCGGTGGTGAGGGGCATCGGGCGTTCCTTCGGGTCGGGTGCCGGCTGTCGAGGCAAGTCGACCATCGTCGACCGCCACCGACGAGGGTGCCGACGGTGTTGTGCGGGTGCCCTGCGGCATTGCGGCATCACGCACGGTCGCGTCCGCTCCTGCGGGGGAACCGCAGGCTCCCCGCGGCCGCGTTGACGCCACCGCCGGGGCCGACGACGGTGGTCCCATGACCTCCACGCCGCCGCGACCGTCGTCGTCCCGCCTCGTGCTCGAGCGCACGATGGCGAGCCCCGAGCCGCCCACCTGGCCGGGTGCGGTCTGGGTCGGCGCCGTCGACGCGCACGAGGTCCCCGACGGCGACGTCGCGATCCCGCTGGCGGACGCCGCCGGCCACCGGACGGCGCGGCTCCTCGTCCGTGCGGGCACGTCGCCCCGGGGCTTCGTCGACCTGCCCGTCACCGACGGGGCGGTCGACGCCTCCGAGCTCCGCGCGGCCGTCGACGCGCTGCCCCCGGCCGAGCACCCGCCCGTGCCGGTGCGGCTCCCGAGCACGACCGTCGTGCTCTGCACCCGCGACCGCGCCGACCAGCTCGCCGACGCCCTGCGGTCGGTCCTCGCGCTCGACCACCCCGACCTGGAGGTCGTCGTGGTCGACAACGCGCCGTCCGACGACGCCACCCGTCGACTCGTCACCGCGCCCGGCACCGACCCGCGCATCCGGTACGTGCTCGAGCCGACGCCCGGGCTGTCCAGCGCCCGGAACGCCGGTGTCCGCGCCGCCCGCGGCGAGGTCGTCGCGTTCACCGACGACGACGTGGTGGTCGACCGCGGGTGGCTCCGTGCCCTCGCGTCCGGCTTCGCCCGCGGGGAGGACGTCGTGTGCGTCAGCGGGCTCGTGGCGAGCGGCGAGCTCCGCACGCCGGCCCAGCGCTGGTTCGACGAACGGGTGACCTGGTCGCGGAACCTCACCCCGCGGGTGTTCCGGCTCACCGCCCCGCCGGCGGACCGGCCGCTCTTCCCGTTCTCGGTGGGCGACTACGGCACCGGGGCGAACTTCGCGATGCGCCGTGACGCGGTGCTCGCGCTCGGGGGCTTCGACGAGGCGCTCGGCGTCGGCACCGCCACGGGCGGCGGCGAGGACATCGACGTCTTCGCCCGCGTGGTGCTCTCCGGCGCGGCCCTCGCGGTCGAGCCCTCCGCCCTGGTCTGGCACCGGCACCGCGCCGACGTCGCCGCACTCCGCACCCAGGCGGTCGGGTACGGCACCGGGCTCGGGGCGTGGCTGACGAAGACCGCCCTCCGGCCACGGACGCTCGGGATGGCGCTGGTCCGCGCGCCCGGCGCGGTCCGGCACCTGCTCGCCGGGGCGGCAGTCCCCGCGGCGGACGTCGCCGGTGGGCCGGCGCGCTCCGACACCGTCCCCGCAGCGGGTGACAGCGCCTTCGACCGCGAGGTCGCCGCGGTGCGCGGCGTCGAGCTCCGCGCCGTGCTGCGGGGTGTCGGTCGCTACGCGCGGTCCCGTCACACGGTGCGCGCCCGCTCGGCTGCCGCCCGCCGGACCTCCTGATCCGGCACGCGGTCCGACCGCGTGCCGACCGGGAGGCGCGCCGTGCGCCCGCACCGCGGGCTGCGGCCCGGCCCGGTACCGGACCGCAGCGACCGTCGCGCGGCCGCACCCCGCGCCGCGACGCGACGACGTGCGGGACGTCGGACGAACGGTCCACCCGTCCCGCCCCTCCCGGTCGCCACGTGGCGCGTCGGGCGGTGCGTCGGAGCGTCAGCACGTGCCTCCCGGCCGCCGTGCCCGCACGATCCGCGCCCGCTTGCGGGATTCCGTACGCGCGGTCGCGGCTGCCGCAACGCACCCCGCGCCGCGTTGACCGGTGACCACGGCGCGGACGAAGGTGGGACCGCCGCGGGAACGGCGTACCCCCGTCCCCGCGGTGAGAGCACCCCACCCGCCCCACGGACCATCCCCACACGTCCCACCGGCGCCCACCCAGCGCCGGACCGACGGGACACGACCCACGCAGCCTGAACCCGACAGGAGCACCATGAGCACCACCGTCCGACCCCGAGACCCCCGTGTCTCGGTCGTCATCCCCGCACGCAACGAGGCGCGCAACCTCGAGATCATCCTGCCGATGCTGCCGCCCGTGCACGAGGTGATCCTCGTCGACGGGAACTCGGTCGACGACACCGTCGCGACCGCGCGGCGCCTGATGCCGTCGATCACGGTCGTGCAGCAGACCCGGAAGGGCAAGGGCAACGCACTGGCCTGCGGCTTCGAGGCGGTCACCGGCGACGTCGTCGTCATGTTCGACGCGGACTGCTCCGCGGACGCCGCCGAGATCCCGCGCTTCGTCGACGCCCTCGTCGCCGGTGCCGACGTCGCCAAGGGGTCCCGGTACGCGCCCGGCGGCGGCAGCGACGACATCACGGTGATCCGGGGCCTCGGCAACAAGGGGCTCAACATCATCTCGAACCTGCTGCTCGGTGCGCGGTACACGGACCTCTGCTACGGCTACAACGCGTTCTGGGCGGACACGCTGCCGACGGTCGGTCTGCTGTCCTCGACGCTCCCGCAGCCCGCCGACGGATCGATGCGGTGGGGTGACGGCTTCGAGATCGAGACGATCCTGACCTGCCGGTGGTCCGCCGCCGGCTTCGCGATCACCGAGGTCCCGAGCCACGAGAAGCTCCGCGTGCACGGCACGAGCAACCTCAACGCCGTGAGCGACGGCATCCGCGTCCTCACCTCGATCATGCACGAGCGTCGTCGCGCCGGCGAGGTCGCCGCCCGCGCCCGTCTCGCGCCGACGCCGGTGCGCGCCCGCGCCGTTGCGGAGCCGGTGGCCGTCCTCGACGAGGAAGCCGCGTGAGCCTGCCCACGGTCGCGGTCGTCATCTGCGCCTACACCCAGCAGCGCTGGGGCGACCTGCAGGCAGCCGTGGAGTCGGCGAAGCGGCAGCCCGAGGCCACCGAGGTCGTCGTCGTGATCGACCACGAGCCCGAGCTGCTGCTCCGCGCCGCGGCCAGGTGGCCCGAGCTGCGGGTCGTCCCGAACGCCGAGGAGCGCGGCCTGTCCGGCGCCCGGAACACGGGCGTGGCACTCGCCGCGTCCGACGTCGTGGCCTTCCTCGACGACGACGCCGCGGCGGACCCGGACTGGCTGATGCACCTCGTCGAGTCCCTCGAGCTGCCCGACGTCGTCGGGGTCGGCGGCCGCGCGACCCCGTCGTGGCCGGACACCACCGGCGCCGGACCGTTCCCGGACGAGCTGCTCTGGATCGTCGGCTGCAGCTACACCGGGCTGCCGACCGAGGCCGGCGACGTCCGGAACGTGATCGGGTCGAGCATGGCGTTCCGGCGGGACGTCCTGCTCGCCGCGGGCGGGTTCCGGTCCGGCATCGGTCGGGTCGGCAACCAGCCGCTGGGCTGCGAGGAGACCGAGCTCTGCATCCGGATCGCCCAGATGCGCCCGACGGCCCGGATCCGCTACGAGCCGCGGTCGAACGTCTCGCACCGCGTGTCGGCCGACCGGGTGTCGATGCGGTACGTCCGTCGTCGCAGTTACTACGAGGGGATCTCGAAGGCCATCCTGAGCCGACGGGTCGGTGCGCGGGACTCGCTCTCGAGCGAGGGCACCTACCTGACCCGGGTGCTGCCGAGGGCGCTCCTGCGCGAGCTCGGGACGGTCGGCCGTGGTGGTGGTGTCCGTGCGCTCGCGATCGTGACGAGCGTCGTCGCCACGGTGACCGGGTACGCGGTCGGGCGGACGTTCGGCGCCGTCGTGGTGCGGGCGACGGCGCCGGCTCCGGAGCCCGTCGCGGTCTGACCCCGGCAGATGCAAGGCCCCCGGTACCCCGCGTGGGTACCGGGGGCCTCGCGCGTGCTGCCCGGGCGGGCGTCGGTGCGCGCGGGTGCAGGTCAGCGCGAGTCGCCGCGGGCCGCCCGGAGCCGCTGCAGGAACCAGGGCAGGCAGGCGACGACGCCGACGATGCGCACGACGTCCCAGACGGCGTCCTGCGGGGCGAGCAGGGAGGCCGCAGCCAGGAGCACGGCCGGCACCACGACGAGGGGGACCCGGCGGGCGGGTCCACGCCACAGCCTCCGGTCCCGCAGCGCGGCCTGCTGCAGCACGGCGAGCAGCGCGTACGACAGCACCGTGGACAGCGCGGCGCCGGCGATGCCGAGCGGTGGGACGAGCAGCAGGTTCGCGCCGACGTTCACGGCGGCGGCGGTGGCGGCGATCACCCCGACGGCGACACCGCGGCGCTCCACGACGAGCAGTCGTCCGGTGGCGCCGCTCGCGACGACCGGGAAGGCCGTCAGGGCGACGACGAACACCACGACCGACAGCTCCTCGACCCGGTACGAGGGCGGTGCCAGCACCGGGAGCGCGACCGGCGACACGAGGGTCACGGCGAGGAGCACCGGCGCGAGGAGCAGGTACAGCTCGTCACGCGCGTGCATCGCGAGGCGCCGTCGTGCGGCGGCGTCGCGGAGCGCGGCGAAGTGCGGCGCCCACGCGCTGTTCGTGAAGGTCAGGAGCAGGACGACCGCCGAACCGACGACGTAGGCGATCTGGTAGCGGGCCACCTCGTCGGGTCCGAGGAGGCGCTGCACGACGATGCGGTCCCCGGCGTTCAGGACGAAGTAGGACAGGTTGCCCAGCGCGATCGGCACGCCGAGCCGGAAGGCGCGTGCCGTCGTCGCGTGGTCGACCAGCCCCCGCAGGCGCGGGCGGACGGCGACGACGCCGATCACCATCGCCACGCCCTGCGCGACCACGCCGCCCCAGGCGTAGGTGGTCGCGTCGGCGTGCACGAGCACG
The DNA here is from genome assembly GCF_017834105.1 of Curtobacterium sp. 1310. Taxonomy (NCBI): domain Bacteria; kingdom Bacillati; phylum Actinomycetota; class Actinomycetes; order Micrococcales; family Microbacteriaceae; genus Curtobacterium; species Curtobacterium sp. 1310. The sequence continues at coordinate 10,921 of NZ_JAFICY010000001.1, forward strand.
AGGAGGCCGAGGCCGATGACCGAGCCGCCCACCGACGACAGCAGACTGGTGACCGCGAAGACGCGGATCCGGTCCTGCGCCACGAGGAGCGCCAGCGACGTCTGCACGACCGCCGCGGGCAGCGTCCAGAGCACCGCGACCAGGAGGAGCGGGTGCTGGCCGACGAAGCCGGCCGCGTCACCCCACGCCGGCAGCGACCCCAGCGCCGCGAGCGTGACGAGGGTCGCGAGGACCGCACCGACCGGGACGAGCCCGCGGGCCCGACGGTCGTCGCCGTCCTCGGCGCGTTGCAGCACCGCCGCCTGGTCGAGTCCGGCCACGGCGAGGACGCCGAGCGCCTGGAAGAGCGCGATGGCGGACGCGAGCACGCCGAACTCGGACGGCGGCAGCAGGTGCGCGAGGACGGGGGAGACGAGCGAGCTGACGACCAGCTGCATGGACCAGACGACCACGTAGAGCATGCCCCGGCCGAAGAGCGCCGAGGCACCCGTGCGGACGGCGGTGCTGCCGGTGTCGGTGCTGCCGGTGTCCGTGCCGGCGGTGCTGCCGGGGCTGCTCGTGGTGTCGCGGGTACGGGCGACGTGCCGCCCGGCGCGCCGCACCGTCGTCGTCCGCGTCGCACTCCCGGTGTCGGACGGGACGCTCACGGCGCGGTGGCCCCGGCGGGACGGTGCGCCCGCAGGCCGACCGCCGCGTCGACGAGGTCGAGCAGGTCGGCGCTGCGGCTCGTGGAGAACTTCCGCGCGAACAGGTACGGCGGCTGGTCGTCCGGACCGGTCCAGTGCTCCAGCAGGCGTCCGGCGTCCGGCGTCCCGAGCCACGGCGGGCTCTTCATCCGGGTACCGTCCCACCCGATGTACCAGAGCGGGTGCTCGAGGTGCTCGTCGGCGAACCCCGGGACGAGTGCGGGGGAGTTCAGGATCGAGGCCACGAGCGACTCGTCGGCGATCCACACGCGGCGCCAGAAGCGCACGAGGTCCGGGCGGGCGTCCACGACGTCGACCACGGCCTGCGCGTGCTCGCGACTGATCAGCTTCACCTGGGACCCACCGGTCAGGACGACCCCACGCGGCAGCCGACGCGGCACCGGCAGCCGCAGCATGTGCTTGCGCCACGCCCAGTGGCGGTAGCGGAACCGCGACCAGCCCCCGCCGCGCCAGTCCGGGTGCGGGAGCGGGTGGGTGACGAGGAACGAACGACCGGGGTGGCGCCCGAGCACCGCGCGCACCTCGTCGGCGGTGGCGAGCGGGTAGTCGCTGCCCGTCAGGACGGCGATGTGGCTCGCATCCGTCCCGGCGAGCGCGGCGCGGTACCCGGCGAGCTCCGCTGCTGCGTTCTCCCACCGCGCCCATCCGGTGCGCCGGCGGTCGAGCAGGTGGACGCGCGACGGGAGCCCGTCGGTCATCGCGTCGTGCACGGCGGCCGGAGTGCGGACGTCGCAGTGCAGGAAGACGGGGCAGGGGTCCAGCGCCTCGAGGAGTCGGCGGACCTGGGTCGCGTCCTCGTGTGCGAGGACGACGCAGGCGAGCTCCGCGGTGGGGGTGGGCATGCGAGCGACGCTAACTCCGGCCCCGGAGCCCGACAAGGAACCGCCGGGGCGGCTGCGGGGATGCAGCGGTTTCCCGCACGCGCTACCGCTCGAGCGCGGCGGTCAGCCCCGGCGACGGAAGCGCGGGCAGTCGCAGAGCGCGCAGTCCGAGCCTCGTCGGTAGTGCTCGTGCGCCTCCCGCTGGTGGCCGCACGCGCACGTGGCGGTGTCCGTCGCGCTCGGTGCGACGAGGTGCAGCACCGGCGCTGGACCCGTGGCGTCGTCCGCCGGGACGTCACGGCGCTCGGTGTCGGTACCCAGCAGCATGCGCCCTCCTCGCGCCCGACGCAGTCGTCGGGACGTGACCGATCCTACGGTCACGCGTGGCGCCGCGCCTCCGGTCACCCGGCGAGGGGACGTCCCGCCCCGACGGCGCGCCAGCGTCGACGACTGCGGAGCCATGCGGACGGTCCCGAGGGGAATCCCCGGAGCTCGTGGTACGCCAGCGACCGTGGCACCGGTGTGCTCGCCGGAGCCGGGAGGGTCGGGTCCGCGGCCGGTCGGTGGTCGGCGCCACGGCCGCGGAACAGGGCCGCTGCCGCGACCCGGGCCTTCGCCGTCGCTGCGAGGGGGACGAGCCGAGCGAGGACGGCGACGTGTCGTCGGTCCCGGGCCACGAGTGCGCAGAGCAGGGCGGCGAACCCGACGCCGTTGCCGTGCAGCTGCGCGTGCAGCTCCGCGACGGTCCGGCGGTGCCGGTGGTGCACGACGGCGCGGGGTTCGAAGCCGATGCGTCCGCCGCGCCAGAGGGTCTCGACGAACATCGCCAGGTCCTCGCCGCCGCGTGCGGGGGACCCGGCGCCGAGGGTCGGGTCGAACCCACCGACCGACTCGAGCAGTGTCCGGCGGAACGCCATGTTCGCGCCGGCGCCGTACGCACCGATGCCGTACACCGCGAACCGTCGCCGGACCGAGCCGTCCGGTCGCACCGCGGCCACGCGGGCGAAGCGCATCGCGCCGGGCACGTCCTCGGGGACGATGGTCACCGGCTCGAAGGAGCGCTCGCCGCTGAAGCCGCCGTAGTACGCCTCGTACCAGACCTGCGCGGGCGTCGCGAGCTCGGTCGGCAGGACCACGCCGACGACGGCGTCGAGCTCCGGCTCCCGGACGAAGCGCTCGCCGAGGGCACGGAGCCAGCGCGGGTCGACCTGCACGTCGTCGTCGGTGAACGCCACGACCTCGCCACGTGCCGCAGCGACCCCCGCGTTCCGCCCGGCGGACAGCCCGGGGCGCCGTTCCTCGACGAGTCGGACACGGCGTCCCGCGAGCAGGGCCGGCAGCGGGTCGTCCTCCGGGACCCGGACACGGTTGTCGACCACGATGACCTCGTGCTCCGGGTGGTCGTGGCGCTCGAGGGCGTCGAGCAACCGACCGAGGCCCTCGACGCGGTCGACCACGGTGGACACGACGACGGAGACCGACGGCAGGTCGTCGTCGTGCACGGGGGCCGGCGCGGTCGGGGTGGTCACGGACGACGATGCGGCGAGCGCCCGCAGCACCCGCGCGGCGTCGGACGGGTCGGCCGTCAGCGTCAGCCCGGCCGTGCAGACGGGGTACCCGTCGCGGCGTCCGACGACGAGGGCCTCCGTACCGGTCCCGTCGGCGACGAGCTCCGGCAGCGCGGCATCGAGGTCGACGTGCACGACGCGCCGGGGTCCGGGCAGGGCGACGGCGGTGGTGGTGGCCATGTCCCGGACGCTACGGGCACGCATCGACGTCCGACAACGGCGTGCCAGGACCGTGGCGGGACCCGTGCGGAACCCCGCAGCCACGCGCGTAGGGTCGCCCGCATGGAGGTCACCAAGCTCGAGCACGCGTGCCAGGTCGTCACGAAGGACGGGGCACGGCTCGTCCTGGACCCCGGCGGGTTCACCCGCCCGGTCGACGTGACCGGGGTCGTGGCCGTCGTCGTGACGCACGAGCACCCGGACCACGGCACCCCCGAGCAGCTGCACGGGATCCTCGACCGGAATCCGGACGCGGTGGTCCTCGGGCCGTCGGGCGTGGCCGCGGCGCTCGCCGACGCGGGCATCACGGTCGAGGTGGTCGGCGACGGTGACCACCGCGAGGTCGGCCCCTTCACGCTCGACCTGCACGGCGCCCGGCACCAGCGCATCCACTCCTCGGTGCCCCTCGTCGACAACACCGGGGTGCTGGTGGACGGTCGTCTCTTCCACCCCGGGGACGCGTACACGGTGCCCGGCGTCCCCGTCGAGGTCCTCGCTGCTCCGGTCGGCGCACCGTGGCTCAAGGTCGAGGAGATGATGGACTGGATCGCCGCGGTCGGTCCGCGGCGCGCCTACCCGGTGCACGAGGCGACGCTGTCCGAGATCGGCTTCGCCATGCACACCGACCGGCAGCGCGAGGCGCTCGGGGACGGGGAACTCGTCGTGCTCCGGCCCGGCGAGTCGCTCACGATCTGAGACACTGCGGATCCGCCCGGAGGCGCGGCACACCCGGGCGACACGCCCCGTTTTGGCAGCGTGCGCGCGTTGTGCCATACTTATCGGGTTGTCGGAACGGCCCCATCGTATAGCGGCCTAGTACGTCGCCCTCTCACGGCGGTAACGCGGGTTCGAATCCCGCTGGGGTCACCACAGGTGGCTAGCCTCCGAGTCCGACAACGAGTGTGTCCCGCTCTCGAGCGGGGCGTGCGGCCCCATCGTATAGCGGCCTAGTACGTCGCCCTCTCACGGCGGTAACGCGGGTTCGAATCCCGCTGGGGTCACCACACCCGAGAACCCCTCCGAGCTCCGGCCCGGAGGGGTTCTCGTCGTTCGCGGCGAGGCGGTGCTCTCGGGGATGCGGAGCCCGTTGCTCCCGGCGAGGCGCCGCCCGTCGATCAGTGGGCGGTCGCGGTGGTCGAACCACCGCTCCGACGCGCCGCGAGGCGCGTGTTCGCCGCGGTCGCGGCCGTCGTCATCCGCGCGAGGAACCGCAGTGCGGCCCGGAGCTCGGTGGGGTCGCTCTCGCGGAGGGCGCCGGCGATCTCGCGCCCGGCGAGCGCGAGGAACGCCTCGTTCGCAGCCCGCGCCGCGGCGGTCGCGCGCAGGGTCACCCGCCGGCGGTCCGTGCTCTCGCGGTGGCGGGTCACGTGCCCTGCCGTCTCGAGCCGGTCGACGAGCACCGAGGTCGCACCCGACGTCATGCCGATCTGCCGGGCGAGCTGCGCGGGGGAGAGCGGCTCGCCCGCCTGCTCGGCCCACAGCACCTGACCGAGGGCGTTCGCATCCGTCGTCGACATCCCCATCCACACGCCGAGGTGCCGGTCGAGCTCCTCGAACGCCACGGCCCAGTCCCGGAGGTGGTGCATGACGGCGACCTCGTCGTCCTGCCAGTCCGTCGTGAGCGGGTCGATGTCGGGCATCCAGGTTCCTCCACAGTCAAGTCGCTTCACTGTAAAGCACGAGCGGTCGGTCCCAGCCGACCGCGCAGCACACGAGGAGCAGGACATGTCCGCACCACACGCAGTGATCTCGGGAGCGAGCATCGCAGGTCTGTCCGCCGCCTGGTGGCTCCGGCACACCGGTTGGGACGTCACCGTCGTCGAACGCGCTCCGGCCTTCCGTGACGGTGGGCAGAACGTCGACGTCCGCGGCGTCGCGAAGCAGGTGCTCGAGCGGATGGGGCTGACGGATGCGGTCCGTGCCGCGAACACCACCGAGACCGGGACCGTCCTGGTCGACACCGAGGGACGGGTGACCGCGACCCTGCCCGAGGGGCCGGACGGCGCGACCGCCGAGCTCGAGGTGCTCCGGGGCGACCTGGCCCGCACGGTCCGCGACGCGCTGCCCGACGAGGTGCCCTTCGTCTTCGGTGAGCGGATCACCGACGTCGACGACACCGCGCCCGGACACGTCGCCGTCACGACGACCTCAGGTCGGACGCTCCGGGCGGACCTGCTCGTGGTCGCCGAGGGTGTCCGGTCGACCACCCGGGCGCTGGTGTTCGACCACCCGGGCGACGTCGCCGAGCGGGACCTGGGCGTCACGATGGCGTTCGGGACGATCCCTCGGACGGACTCCGACGACCGACGGTGGCGCTGGTACAACGCCGTCGGTGGACGCCAGGTGCACCTGCGCCCCGACCCGTACGACACGACCCGCGCGATCCTGGCCTGGGCCGGCGACGACGACGGGGTGACCGGCGCCGAGCGCACGGGGGTGCAGGCGGGGCTCGAGGAACGGTTCGCCGACGCCGGGTGGCAGTCGCGCCGTGTGCTCGACGGCTTCGCCACGTCGGACGACGTCTACGTCGACCGGCTCACCCAGGTGCGGATGCCCGTCTGGCGACGGGGCCGCGTGGCCCTCGTCGGCGACGCGGCGTGGTGCGTCACGCCCATGGGCGGAGGAGGCGCGTCGCTCGCCCTCACCAGCGGGTACGTGCTCGCCGCATCGGTCACGGGTCGCTCCTCGGACCGTGCGGACCTCGACCGTGCGCTCGCGGCGTTCGACGACTGGATGCGACCGCTCGTGGACGACGTGCAGGGCATCCCGCGCGGGATCGTCCGGTTCGCCTACCCCCGGACCCGGCTCGGGCTCGCGCTCCGCCACGTCGCCGACAGGGTGCTGCTCGAGGGGCCGCTGCAGGGCCTCGCGGCGAAGGCCACCCGCGTCGCCGAGACCGACCGCGAGCTCCCACCGGTCCCGGTGGCCTGAGGCTGCTCGGCGGCACCGTTCGGCGAGACGCTGATCGGGTCCGGGGTCCGGGGTCCGGCGGTCAGCCCTCGACGTCAGCACTCGGCGGTCGACCGTCCCCGCGGGTGCCCTCGTGGGTGTCGAGCCAGCGGTCCAGGTCGCGGGCGGCGGCCCGGCCCGCGCGGTTCGCCCCGACGGTCGACTGCGACGGGCCGTACCCGACGAGGTGCACGCGCGGCTCGTCGGTCACCTGCGTACCGGCGACCGGGACGCCGCCGAGCGGGCCGCGCAGGTGCATCGGCACCAGGTGGTCGAGGTCCGCGCGGTACCCGGTCGCCCAGAGCAGGACGTCCACCGAGGTGTCGGTGCCGTCGGCCTCCACGACGCCGTGCGGTCGGACCCGCGTGAACATCGGCCGCCGCTCGAGCACACCGCGCCGAGCGGCGTCACGCAGCGCGCCGGTCCAGATCAGTCCGGTGTACGACACGATGCTCGCCGGCGGTCGACCGGCCCGGACGTCGGCGGCCACGCGTCGTTCCACGTCGACGCCGTCGACCTCGTGGACGAAGCCGCCCGGCAGGAACACCGGTTCGCGCCGGGTGTACCAGACGGTCGAGGTGACGAGGCTGATCTCCCCGAGCAGCTGCACCGCGGAGATCCCGCCGCCGACGACGGCCACGCGCCTGCCGCGGAAGTGCTCGGCGTCGACGAAGTCGCGACTGTGCAGCTGCTCGCCGAGGAAGGACGCGGCACCCGGCACGTCCGGGACCACCGGGGTGTCCCACGTGCCGGTGGCGTTCACCACGGCGCGCACCAGCCACGAGCCGTGGTCCGTGTCGAGACGGAGTGCCCCGTCGGGGCGGTCGTCGACCGGGGTCACCGACCGCACGCGGACGGGCCGCAGCACCGGGAGGGCCTCGCGCGCCTCGTGGTCGGCGAAGTAGCGGGGGACCGCGGTGCGGGCCTCCTCCGCAGGGTCGACGGGAGGGAGCGGCGTGCCGGGCAGGTCGTGGATGCCGTTCACCGTGGCCATCCGCAGCGACGCCCACCGGTGCTGCCACGCGCCTCCTGGCCGCTGGTTCGCGTCGAGCACGACGACGGTCCTGCCGGCCGGCCCGCCGCGGTCCCCGGCGCCGGACACGGCGCGGAACCCGCGTCGGCGCAGGTGGTGCGCGACCGACAGCCCGGCCTGCCCCGCGCCGATGACGGCGACGGTCGCGACGGCGTCGACGGTCGCGACTGCATCGGCGGTCGCGTCCGCGTCGGCGTCGGCGGCGGACGGAGGGCAGGTCACCCGGTGAGCGTACCGGGGCAGGCCGGGGCGGGCCGAGCGCGACAGAACGACCGGTCTTCCCCCGGGTGTGGCTTCCGTTCCGCGGAGGAGTGAGGTTAGCCTTACCTAACGTGAACAGCTCCACGCCATTGCTCGAACTCCTCACGTCCGACCGCTCCGACCGGTACCGCAGGGTCGTCCGGGGCGCGGTCGACCGGACCGCCGACCGACTCGCGGCCGTCACCGCGCCGACCACCGACACGCCCGCCGCCGTCCTCCGGCAGCGTGTCGCGGCGGTCGACCTCGACCGACCGCTCGGGTCGGCGGAGGCCGCCGTCGCCGAGGTCGACGACCTCTTCACCGCGGAGGCCGTCTGGTTCCACGACCCCGGGTACCTCGCGCACCTCAACTGTCCGGTGGCGGTGCCCGCGGTCGCTGCCGAGGCGGTCCTCGCGGCGGTCAACCCGTCGGTCGACACCTGGGACCAGTCGCGGATCGGCACCGAGATCGAACGTCGGACGGTCCGGTGGGTCACGGACGCGATCGGCTTCCCGACGGGGGACGGGGTCTTCACCTCGGGTGGGACCCAGTCGAACCTGCACGCCCTGCTCCTGGCGCGCCAGGCCGCGACCGCACCGCTCCGCGCGGGAGACCGTGCGCACCGCTCGCCGGCACTCGACGACCTCGTCGTATTCGCCACCGCGTCGAGCCACTTCAGCGTCCGGAAGTCCGCGATGCTGCTCGGCCTGCCGGAACGTGCCGTGGTCGACGTCGCCGCCGACGCAGCCGGCCGGATGCGACCGGACGCCCTCGCACACGCGATCGCCGACGCCCGGCGCGAGGGCCGGACGCCCGCGGCCGTCGTCGCGACCGCGGGCACGACCGACCGCGGCTGCATCGACCCGCTCGAGGCGATCGCCGACGTCTGCGACCTCGAGGACGTCTGGTTGCACGTCGACGCCGCGTACGGCTGTGGCCTGCTCGTGTCCCCGACCCGCCGACACCTGCTCGCCGGCATCGGACGAGCGCGGAGCGTCACCGCGGACTTCCACAAGTCGTTCTTCCAGCCGGTGTCGTCGAGCGCGCTGCTCGTGCGGGACCCGGAGGACCTCCGCCGGGCCTCGTGGCACGCGGACTACCTCAACCCCGAGGACGCCGACGAGCCGAACCAGGTCGACAAGTCCCTGCAGACCACCCGGCGGTTCGACGCCCTCAAGCTCTGGGCGACCCTCCGGGCGAGCGGCGCCGAGGCGATCGGACGGGCCTTCGACGCGGTGCTCGACGTCACGGAGCGGGTGCACGAGCACGTCGCGGCACACCCGGACCTGGTGCTCGTCGCGCCGACGCAGCTGAGCACGGTGCTCTTCCGCTGGCAGCCGGACGGGGTGTCGGACGCCGAGGCCGACGCACTCGTCGCGCCGCTGCGCGCGGCCCTGCTCGCCGAGGGGCGGGTGCTCGTCGCGAAGACCGTGATCGACGGCCGTCCGTGCAGCAAGCTCACCCTGCTCAACCCCACCACGAGCACGACGCAGGTCGTCGCGGCGCTCGACCACGTGGTCGACACCGCGGCGCGCCTGCACGCCAGCGGCGTCCCCAGCACGGCCGGCACGACGACGGGAGCAACCCGGTGACCACCAGCACCAGCACCACCAGCACCAGCGCCACCAGCACCAGGACCAGCGACACCGGCACCAGGACCAGCGACACCGGCGACGGTGCCGGCCGCGTCCTCGACCTGGTCGGGATCGGGATCGGCCCGTTCAACCTCGGGCTCGCCTGCCTGACCGACCCGATCGACGACCTCGACGCCGTGTTCCTCGACCAGGCCGACGGCTTCGCCTGGCACCACGGCATGATGCTCGACGACGCCACCATCCAGGTCCCGTTCCTGGCCGACCTCGTGACCATGGCGGACCCGACGTCGCCGTTCTCGTTCCTCGCCTGGCTCAAGGAGACCGGGCGGCTCTACCCCTTCTTCATCCGCGAGGACTTCCACCCCCTGCGCGTGGAGTACGACGCCTACTGCCGCTGGGCCGCCGAACGGCTCGACACGCTGCGCTGGGGCCGTCGGGTCGTCGCCGTCGAGCACGACGAGGACACCGACCTGTTCACCGTGCACGCCGAGACCCCGAGCGGGTCCGAGCGGTACGTCGCCCGGCACGTCGTGCTCGGCATCGGCACGGAACCCGCGGTGCCCGAGGCGCTCCGCGACCTCGACGGACCGGTCGTGCACTCCGCGGGGTACCTGCCGGCGCGTGACGCGCTCCGGAGCGCCGACTCGATCGCCGTGGTCGGGAGCGGGCAGTCCGCGGCCGAGGTCTACCGCGACCTGCTCGAGGGCATCCGCGACGGCGGCTACCGCCTCGACTGGATCACCCGATCGCCCCGGTTCTTCCCGATGGAGGACACCAAGCTCACGCTCGAGATGACGAGCCCGGAGTACACCGACCACTTCCACGCCCTGCCCGGCGAGGTGCGAGACCGGCTCGGTCGCGAGCAGCGGGGGCTGTACAAGGGCATCAGCGCCGACCTGGTGGACGAGGTCTACGACACGCTCTACCGGATCAGCGCCCGCGGGCCGGTCCCGACGACGCTCCGGACCGACACCAGCGTCGTCGCGGCTGCGTGGCTGCCCGAGCGGGACCGCTTCCGACTGACCCTCCGACACGCGCAGCTCGGCACCGAGGCGGTGCACGAGGTCGCCCGGCTCGTCCTCGCGACCGGGTACCGACCGCGGACCCCGGACTTCCTCGCCCCGGTCGAGCACCTCGTCCGCCGCGACGACCGCGGTCGGTTCGCCGTCGCACGCGACCTGCACGTCGACACCCTCGGCGGACGGATCTGGGTGCAGAACGCCGAGGAGCACACGCACGGTCTGACCGCCCCCGACCTCGGGATGGGGGCGTGGCGGAACGCCTCGATCATCCGCTCCGTCACGGGGCGGTCCGTGTACGGCCTGGAGGAGCGGATCGCCTTCCAGGAGTTCGGCCTGCCCGGTGGACGGCCGGTTCCGGACGCTGCTGCCGACACCGGAGCGGCCGCTGCGGCCGGCACCGGGCCGGACGCTGCGGCCGGTCCCGTCGCCGACGCCCCGGCGAGCGCCGCAGCCGCGGCAGCCCGTCGGACCGCGACCGCCGGGGCCGCGTCGTGAGCGCCCTGGCGACCGTCGCCGCACGGGCGGACGCGACCACGGGCCTCCCGTCCGTCCACCCGGTGGTCCCGGACCGCGACGCCGCCGTCGTGCAGGCGTGGCTCGCCGCCCCGGCGTCCTCGTGGTGGGCGATGTCCGACCACGACACCGACGCGGTCCGCACGTACCTCCGTTCGGTGCAGGAGGACCCGGCGCAGGCGGGGTGGGTGCTCCGGTGGGAGGGCGAGCCCGTCGCGTACGCGGAGACCTACGACCCGGCGGCCGTGCTGCTCACCGACGTGTGGGACGCGGAACCGGGCGACGTCGGCATGCACCTGCTCGTCGCTCCGCCGCCCGACGAGGGACGTGTCCACGGGCTGACACGTGCCGTGATGCGAGCGGTGGTCGAGCACTGCCGCGACGCCCTCGGCGCGCAGCGGGTCGTCGTCGAGCCGGACGTGCGCAACACGGCGGTGCAGCGGAAGAACGCCGAGGTCGGGTTCCGTGTCCTGCGCGAGGTCGACGTCGACGGCAAGCGCGCGCTGCTGTCGGTCCTGGACACCGGCCGGATCGGCACGCCCGACGACGACGGACCCGCCGCGCACCTGCGGCCGGAGCACCTCGAGCCGGCCGAGCGGCACCTCGTCGCCAAGGCGATCGCGGAGTTCACGCACGAACGGTTGGTCGCCCCACGGCCCGACGGTGCGGGCTGGGTGCTCGACGCCGGGGACTCGACCTACCGCTTCCGCGCGCGGGTGCACACGCTCGAGCACTGGGTCGTCGACGAGGCCTCGCTCACCCGCAGCCGCGCGGGCGTCCCGGCGCCGCTCGATGCACAGGACCTCGTGCTCGCGCTGCACGAGCAGCTCGGGATCCCCGACGCCCTCCTCGGGACGTACCTGGAGGAGATCGCCTCGACGCTCGCCAGCGCCGCGGCGAAGCACCGGCGCGGCGGCCCCTCCGCCGCGCAGCTCGCCCGCGGCCGGTCGGACGGCGACGTGGTCGCGGGGTTCCAGGACGCCGAGGCCGCGATGACCGAGGGGCACCCGGCGTTCGTCGCCGCGAACGGGCGGATCGGGTTCGGGCTCGACGAGTACCGCGCGTTCGCCCCCGAGTCCGGCGGGCGCTTCCGGTACCGGTGGCTCGCAGCCCGTCGTGAGCACACGCACCTGGCGCTCGCCGCGGACCGGTCCGAGCACCATCACTGGGACGCCGAGCTCGACGCGTCGACGGTCGCGCGCTTCCACGAGGTGCTCGACCGACGCGGGCTCGACCCCGCGGAGTACACGTGGTTCCCGGTGCACCCCTGGCAGTGGCAGCACCGGATCGCGGTGACGTTCGCCCCGGACCTCGGGCGGCAGGACCTCGTCGACCTCGGCGAGGGGCCGGACGACCACCAGCCGCAGCAGTCGATCCGCACCGCGTTCAACCGTTCCCGGCCGGAGCGGTCGTACGTGAAGACGGCGCTCGCCGTGCAGAACATGGGCTTCCTGCGGGGAATGTCACCGGCGTACATGCGGACCGCGCCCGCGGTGAACGACTGGGTGGCCGACCTCGTGGGGTCCGATCCGGTCCTGGCCGACGCCGGCTTCGGGGTGCTCCGCGAGCACGCGGCGATCGGGTACACGGGGGACGTCTGGCACCGGATCGGGGCCGTGTCCGCGCAGCAGGGTGCACCGCAGCGGAAGATGCTCGCGGCGCTCTGGCGGGAGAGCCCGGTGCCGCGCCTGCTGCCGGGGGAGCGGCCGATCACCATGGCGGCGCTGCTCCACCGGGACGCGAGGGGGCGGTCGGTGGCTGCTGCGCTCGTCGCGGAGTCGGGGCTCGACGCCGCGTCGTGGGTCGAGCGGTACCTTCACGCGTACCTCCGCCCCGTCGTGCACTGCCTCACCGAGCACCAGCTGCTGTTCATGCCGCACGGCGAGAACCTCGTGCTCGTGCTGCGCGACGGTGCGGTGTCCCGCGTGTTCATGAAGGACATCGGGGAGGAGGTCGTGGTCGTCGGGGACGTCCCGGTGCCCGCCGGGATCGAGCGGATCGTGCACCCCGTGGACGACGACGAGGCGGCGCTCGGCGTCTTCACCGACGTGTTCGACGGGGTGCTCCGGTACCTCGCGGCGATCCTCGACGACGACGGAGTCCTGCCGAGCAGGGTCTTCTGGCGGCTCGTCGGCTCCTGCGTGGACGACACCGCGGCGGGACGGGCGCGGCCGATCGACCTCCGCGTGCCGGACTTCGAGCACTCGTGCCTCAACCGGCTGCAGCTGCGGAACACCCTGCAGATGGTCGACCTGTCGGCGCAGACCGACTCGCTCATCCGCGCCGGCCGCACGGCGAACCCCGTCGCACGCTGAGGATCCGCTCACACGGGCGGCTCCGGGCCGGTCCCGCGGGCGGCGGGCACGCTCCCGCGGGTCCGGTCGTGGCAGGCTGGCAGGGTGACCAGCGCCGTGCAGCTCATCCGCTCCGACCGACTCAGCTCCGCGGCGGAGTACGCGTACGCCGCCACCGCGCCTGCCGGTGCCCGACTGGTGTTCCTCGCCGGGGCCTGCCCGCTCGACGAGCAGGGTCGCACCGTCGCCGTGGGGGACCACCGTGCCCAGGCCGCTCGGTGCATGGCCAACCTCGAGACGGCGCTCGCCGCGGCCGGCGCCGGACTCGGCGACCTCCTGCACACCCGCGTGCTCGTGGCGTCGTCCGACCGGGCCGACCTCGTCGCCGCGTGGGAGGTCGTCCGGGCCGCGATGGGGGACCACGACGTGCCCAGCACGCTGACGGGGGTGACCGTCCTCGGCTACGACGACCAGCTCGTCGAGGTCGAGGGTGTGGCCGCCCTGGTGGACTGACGTCCGTGGACACCCGCACGACCGACCGGCCCCCGCACCGTCGCTGGCGGTACCTCGGACTCGTCGCGCTCGGCGGTGCGATCGGCACCGGGGTGCGGGCTGCGCTCGCCGCAGCGTTCCCCGCGGTGGACGGCATCAGCTGGACGATCCTCGGCATCAACGTCGTCGGAGCGTTCTGCCTCGGGGTGCTCCTGGAGGCACTCGCGCACGCGGGTCCGGACCTCGGCCGACGTCGGGCGCTCCGCCTGTTCGTCGGCACGGGCGTCCTCGGTGGTTTCACGACCTACTCGACCCTCGCCGACGACACCGCCCGGCTGCTCGACGTCGGGCGGTGGGGCGCCGGCACCGGGTACGCGCTGCTGTCGGTGGTGCTCGGGCTGGCCGCCGCGGCAGCGGGAGCGTGGGTCGCCGGCGCCCGGCGCTCCCGGGGCGCTCGGAGCGGGGGTGCCCGGTGACCCTGCTCGGACTCCTGCTGGTCTCCCTCGGCGGCGGGGTCGGCGCTGCGCTGCGCTGCTGGCTCGACGGCACCGTCAAGGCCCGGGTGGACGGCACCGCGCTCGGACGCTTCCCGCTCGGCACGCTCGTCATCAACGTCACGGGATCGCTCGTGCTCGGGCTCGTCACCGGGCTCGGGGAGACCGGCGCCCTCGGCCCCTCGGTGGTCGCCGTGCTCGGGACGGGCATGATGGGCGGGTACACGACGTTCTCGACGGCGAGCGTCGAGACCGTGCAGCTCCTCCGATCCGGCAAGACCCGGACCGCCGTCCTGAACGGCCTCGGGATGCTCGTCGTCTCGGTCGGCGCAGCCGCGCTCGGCCTGCTCATCGGAAGGAACACATGACCTCGGAACGCCCCGGCGAACTCGTCCTCGTCCGCCACGGAGAGACGGAGTGGTCGAAGAGCGGTCAGCACACCGGCCGCACCGACATCCCGCTCACCGACGAGGGCATCGAGCAGGCGAAGCGCGCCGGCCGGTACCTCGCCGACCGCACCTTCGCGCTCGCGCTCTCGAGCCCGCTGCAGCGCGCGCGGGACACCGCTGCGCTCGTCGGCGTCGACCCCGAGCTCGACGAGGACCTGTACGAGTGGGACTACGGCGCGTACGAGGGCCTGACCACCCCGCAGATCAAGGTCAAGCGGCACGGCCCGTGGGACCTCTGGACCGACGGGGTCCCTGCCGGCGACACCCCGGGTGAGAACGCCGCCGAGGTCCGGGTCCGCGTCGAGCGGGTCCTGAACCGCGTCCGTCCGGTCCTCGCCGAGGGCGACGACGCGATCGTGGTCGCGCACGGACACGTGCTCCGCGCGCTCGGTGCCGCCTGGATCCGCCTCGCGCCGCAGGACGGAGCCGTGCTCAAGCTCGGCACCGCCACCGTGAGCTCGCTCGGCTACGAGCACGGCCGCCCCGTCATCGACTCCTGGAACGTCGCCCCGCGCGACTGACGCGCGCCCGCTTGCGCGTCCTGCGCCTGCACGACCCGGGGCACGTCGCGCCACGTGTTCCCGCGGCGCGACGTGCTGGCGGCTGTGCGCGCGACAGGCGACCCGGTTGCGGTCGGGAGGCGCGGTGCGGGCTGACCACGCGCCTCCCGTCCGGCGCGCGCTCGCTGGTGCGTCCTGCGCCCGCACGACCCGGGGCACGTCGCGCCACGTGTTCCCGCGGCGCGACGTGCTCGCGACAGGGCGCGCGGCACCGGCGCTGCGCGGCACCGGCGCGCAGCGTCGGCGCCGCGCCGACGCCGCGTCAGACGGTGCGGATCGCGCTCGTCGCGCCGAGCGGCCGGCCTCGTCGACGCTCGACGAACCGCCCGACCACCAGGAGCGCGACGCTCACGAGCGCACCGAGCAGCGTCTGCGCGATGCGGTCGAGCGCGAGGAGCTCCGGCGCCTCGGGCAGGCTCAGCCACGACACGGCGAGCGCGAGCGGCGTGAGGAACAGCAGGGTCACGGCGTAGTGCCGCGCGACGAAGATCTCCGCGAAGAACTGCCCGACGACGGCGATCACGACGATCCACCAGACGCTCGGCTCGAGCAGCAGGATCCCCACGGCCACGACCGTGCCCCCGACGGTGCCGACCACCCGCTGCCAGGCGCGACGCAGCGTGTGCCGCTGCCGGAGCGCGGGCAGCGTCGACACCACAGCGATCACCGCCCAGTACGGGTGTCCGAGCCCGGGGATCGTGACGGCGACCGCTCCGGCCACGACGGAGCCGACGACGTTGAGGGCGACGGTCTCCCGCAGCGCCGGCGTGCGCAGGACGTCGAGCGTGCGGTGCTTGCGTGCCGCCAGCGGCCGGAAGCGGTGCGGTGCCCGCGGGTGCAGGAGTCGACGGAGCACCGCGCCCGACATCGCCACGAGCCACGCCCACGCGACCGAGCCGACGATGATCAGCAGGACCGTCGGCAGGTCGGCGGGCCGCAGCGGGACGAGCGAGGAGACGACGAACGCGAAGACCGGGAAGATCGGCTGCGCGGGGATCGTCTGCAGCGCCGTGAGCGTGCACACGGCGACGACGAGCACCACCACGAGCCCGACCGCCTGCAGCCACAGCGGGTGCCCGAGCAACGCGACGCCGATGCCCGCGAGCATGCACGCCGCCTGGAGCGCACCGGCGACGCCGGTCGTGACGGCACGCTGGCGGTACGGCTCGGTCGCGCCGAAGATCGCCGTGAACCCGGCGAACATCGCGAACGCCGCGTATCCCGGCATCCCCAGGGCGATGAGCAGCGCGAGCGGTGCGCCGCCGGCGATCGCGGCGCGGGCTGCGCCCTCGAGGTTGGTGGTCCGGGTCGAGTGCGCAGGTGTCGTCATGTCGTCACCATCTTCCCACCGCGACGGGTGTCGCCGACGCGGGTCGCCTCGTCCGGACCGCACCACGGCCGGACGGGAGGCGCGTGGCGGCGCCGCACCGCGCCTCCCGTCCGTCCCGGCCCGCGTTGGTATACCAACCTGCTAGACTCGCCGGACCGAGCCGCGAGAGCGGTACCGCAACGTCGATGAGGAAGGGCCGGGCCGATGGGAAAGACGCTCGCCGAGAAGGTGTGGGACGACCACGTCGTGGTCAAGGGCGAGGACGGGAGCCCGGACCTCCTCTACATCGACCTCCACCTCGTGCACGAGGTCACGAGCCCGCAGGCCTTCGACGGCCTCCGCCAGGCCGGCCGCCCGGTGCGTCGCCTCGACCTGACCATCGCGACCGAGGACCACAACACCCCGACCCTCGCGATCGACCGGCCCATCGCCGACCCGACGAGCCGCACGCAGATCGAGACCCTGCGTCGCAACTGCGAGGAGTTCGGCGTCCGTCTGCACTCCCTCGGTGACAAGGAGCAGGGCATCGTCCACGTGGTCGGCCCGCAGCTCGGCCTGACGACGCCCGGCATCACCGTCGTGTGCGGCGATTCGCACACGTCGACCCACGGTGCGTTCGGCGCGATGGCGTTCGGCATCGGCACGAGCGAGGTCGAGCACGTCCTCGCCACCCAGACCCTGCCGCTGAAGCCGTTCAGGACGATGGCGATCACGGTCGAGGGCACCCTGCGCCCCGGCGTCACGGCGAAGGACATCATCCTCGCCGTGATCGCGAAGATCGGCACCGGCGGCGGGCAGGGCTACGTGCTGGAGTACCGCGGCTCGGCGATCCGCTCGCTCTCGATGGAGGGGCGCATGACGATCTGCAACATGTCGATCGAGGCCGGTGCCCGCGCCGGCATGGTCGCCCCCGACCAGACCACCTACGACTACGTGCAGGGCCGCGACCACGCGCCGACCGGTCAGGACTGGGACGACGCCGTCGCGTACTGGGACACGCTGGCGACCGACGACGACGCCGTCTTCGACGCCGAGGTCTTCATCGACGCGGACGAGCTCGAGCCCTTCGTCACGTGGGGCACGAACCCCGGCCAGGGCGTGTCGCTGTCCGAGACGGTCCCGGACCCCGCGGGCTACAGCGACCCGAACGACCAGGCCGCCGCGCAGCGTGCACTCGAGTACATGGACCTCGAGGCCGGCACACCGATGAAGGACATCGCGGTCGATGCGGTCTTCATGGGGTCCTGCACGAACTCGCGCATCGAGGACCTCCGGGCCTTCGCGTCGGTCATCCGGGGACGGAAGAAGGCGGACGGCGTGCGGGTCATGGTCGTGCCGGGGTCCGCCCGGGTCCGGCTCGAGGCCGAGGCCGAGGGGCTGGACCGGGTCTTCACCGACTTCGGCGCGGAGTGGCGGTTCGCCGGCTGCTCGATGTGCCTCGGCATGAACCCCGACCAGCTCGCACCGGGGGAGCGGTGCGCGAGCACCTCGAACCGCAACTTCGAGGGGCGGCAGGGCAAGGGCGGCCGCACGCACCTGGTCTCGCCGCTCGTCGCCGCCGCCACCGCGGTCCGGGGCACGCTGTCGAGCCCGTGGGACCTGGAGACCGACGACGCGATCGCGACGGTCACCGACGACACCGCCGCGACGGCAGCGACCGCTGAAGGAGCCAACTGATGGACAAGATCACCACCGTCACCGGGATCGCCGCGCCGCTGCAGCGCTCGAACGTCGACACCGACCAGATCATCCCCGCGGTCTACCTCAAGCGCGTCACGAAGACCGGCTTCGAGGACGCCCTGTTCGCCGGGTGGCGCCAGGACCCCGACTTCGTGCTGAACCAGCCCGTCTACCAGGGGGCGCAGGTGCTGGTCGCCGGCCCGGACTTCGGGACCGGCTCGAGCCGCGAGCACGCGGTCTGGGCGCTCCGCGACTTCGGCTTCCGCGTGGTGGTGTCGAGTCGTTTCGCGGACATCTTCAAGGGCAACGCGGGCAAGCAGGGCCTGGTCACCGCGATCGTGACCGAACCGGAAGTCGAGGCACTCTGGGCCGAGATCGCGGCGAACCCGGGCATCGAGGCGACCGTCGACCTGGTCGCGCAGCGCGTGTCGCTCGGCGCGGTGGACGTGCCCTTCGAGATCGACGCCTACACTCGTTGGCGGTTGATGGAAGGGCTCGACGACATCGGGCTCACCCTCCGTGACGAGTCCTCGATCACGGAGTTCGAATCCCGCCGCTCCCGATGGCGGCCGAAGACATTGCCGGTGAAGTAGTGAACTCCCTCGTACAGGACGCAGCAGCAGCAGGGGCCCGCGTCGGCCTCAAGTCGGACGAGATCGTCATCCGGGGCGGCAAGCCGCTCGTGGGGCGCATCGAGGTCCGCGGCGCGAAGAACCTCGCGACCAAGGCGATGGTCGCCTCGCTGCTCGGCGACACCCCGTCGATCCTCAAGGACGTGCCGGACATCTCCGACGTGAAGGTCGTCCGCGGCCTGCTCGAGGTGCACGGTGTGCGGATCACGGACCCTGCACGAGGCGAGCTCATCCTCGACCCGGCGAACGTCGAGTCGGCCCACTTCGCCGAGATCGACGCCCACGCCGGCTCGAGCCGCATCCCGATCCTGTTCTGCGGTCCGCTGCTGCACAAGCTCGGCGAGGCCTTCATCCCCGACCTCGGCGGCTGCCGCATCGGCGACCGTCCGATCGACTTCCACCTCGACGCCCTGCGCGCGATGGGTGCCGTGGTCGACAAGCAGCTCAACGGCATCCACCTCACGGCCCCGGACGGTCTCAAGGGTGCGAAGATCGAACTGCCGTACCCGAGCGTCGGGGCGACCGAGCAGGTCCTGCTCTCGTCGGTCCTGGCCGAGGGCGTCACCGAGCTCCGCAACGCGGCGATCGAGCCCGAGATCATGGACCTCATCGCGATCCTGCAGAAGATGGGCGCGATCGTCACGGTCGAGCCGAGCCGCACGATCTTCATCGAGGGCGTCGAGTCGCTGCGCGGGTACACGCACCGCGCGATCAACGACCGCAACGAGGCCGCGAGCTGGGCCTCCGCCGCGCTCGCCACCAACGGCGACATCTTCGTCGAGGGTGCCGACCAGCAGGACCTCATGACGTTCCTCAACGTCTTCCGCAAGGTGGGTGGCGGGTTCGACATCCAGGAGGACGGCATCCGCTTCTACCGCGAGCGCGAGACCCTGCGCCCGGTCGTCGTCGAGACCGACGTCCACCCCGGCTTCATGACGGACTGGCAGCAGCCGCTCGTCGTCGCGCTGACCCAGGCCGAGGGCACGAGCATCGTGCACGAGACCGTGTACGAGAACCGCTTCGGCTTCACCGACGCCCTGAACGAGATGGGTGCCGACATCGTCGTGCACAAGGAGGGGCTGCCCGGGCACGACCGCCGTGTCGCCCGCCGCCCGTTCGAGCAGGCCGCGGTCATCACCGGCCCGACGACGCTGCACGCCGCGAACGTCCGCGTCCCCGACCTGCGCGGCGGCTTCAGCCACCTCATCGCGGCCCTGACGGCCGAGGGCGAGTCGCACATCACGAACGTCGGCATCATCAGCCGCGGGTACGAGCACTTCATCCCGAAGCTGCGCAAGCTCGGCGCCGACTTCGACTTCGCGGGCTAGGCGCGTGGAGGGCACGACGGGCGGCGACGGCACGGCGAGCGGCGCGGGTGACGGCCTGGAGGCACGGCGTGCGTCCGCCTCCGACGTCACCACGGGCCTCCCGAACCCGGGGCGCCGGTGGCGGCGCGGCGAGCTGAACACCGCCTTCCGCATCACGGCGTCCGTGGTGATCCCGGTCTTCCGGTTCACCGCCCGCTACCACTGGCACGGACCGAAGCGCCTGCCGGAGGGCGGCGCCTTCGTGCTGGCCCCGAACCACTTCACGAACATCGACCCGCTCGTGGTCGGCACCGCCGTCTGGCTGTCCCGCCGTGCGCCGCGGTTCCTCGCGAAGGCGTCGATCTTCCGGGTGCCGGTCGTCGGCAAGCTCATGGCCGGCATGGGGCAGATCCCGGTCGAGCGTTCCGGCCGCACGCGCCTGAACGACCCGCTCGGCGGCGGCAGGTCCGTCATCGAGCAGGGTGGAGCGATCATCGTCTACCCCGAGGGCACGCTCACCCGTGACCCCGACCTGTGGCCCATGCGCGGCAAGACCGGCGCGGTGCGGATCGCGCTCGAGAACGACGTCCCGCTCATCCCGATGGCCCACTGGGGCACGCAGCGGATCATGGGCCGGTACGCGAAGAAGCTCCGGCTGTTCCCGCCGTCGCGCGTCGACGTGATCGTCGGCGACCCGGTCGACCTGTCGGCGTACCGCGGGAAGCCGCTCGACCAGAAGACCCTGCTGGCGGCGACCGACCTGCTCATGCGCCGGATCACCGAGCTGCTCGAGGAGCTCCGTGGCGAGCAGGCACCGGCGACCCGGTGGGACCCGGCCGCCAACGACCAGAAGGAGACCGGGAAGTTTGACTGACGACCGCTCGGGCCTGCGCCCGCACGACGACCACCCGGACCCCGCCGTGGCAGCCCCAGGCGCCGTCGACACCGCAGCCATCCGCGTGGTCATGCAGTCCACCGACAAGCCGCGCGTCGCCGTCATCGGTGCGGGCAGCTGGGGGACCACCTTCGCGAAGGTGCTGGCCGAGGGCGGTGCCGACACCGTCGTCTGGGCACGTCGGCCCGAGGTCGCACGGGAGATCACCGAGACGAAGCGGAACTCCGACTACCTGCCGGGCATCAACCTGCCGCGCACGCTGACCGCGTCGACGTCGCTGTCCGCGGTGCTCGACGGCGCCGAGCAGGTGTACGTGTCGGTGCCGTCGCAGACGCTCCGGTCGAACCTGTCCGCGATCGCGCCGCTGCTGCCCGAGGGCGTCCCCGTCGTGAGCCTGATGAAGGGCGTCGAGAAGGCCACGGGCCTGCGGATGAGCGAGGTCCTGCACGAGGGTCTCGGCATCGATCGCGACCGGATCGCGGTCGCGAGCGGACCGAACCTGGCGCTCGAGATCGCCCGTCGGCAGCCGACCGCCGCGGTCGTGTCGTCGACGTCGCTCGAGACGGCGACCGCGGTGGCCGCGGTCGCCACGAACCCGTACTTCCGCTCGTTCACGAACACCGACGTCATCGGCACGGAGTTCGGCGGCGTGCTGAAGAACCTCATCGCGGTCGCGATCGGCATCGTCGACGGCGTCGGCTACGGCGAGAACACCAAGGCGTCGATCATCACCCGCGGGCTCGCCGAGATGACCGACTTCGCGGTGTCGCTCGGTGCCCAGCCGTCGACCCTGTCCGGGCTCGCCGGCCTCGGCGACCTGATCGCGACCTGCCAGTCCCCGCTGTCGCGGAACAACACGGCCGGCCGCCTGCTCGGTCAGGGGTACCGCTTCGACGAGGTCGTGCGCCAGATGAACCAGACCGCGGAGGGCCTGGCATCGGTGGCCCCGATCCTCGAACTGGCGGCGGCGAACGGCGTCGACATGCCCATCGTCGGCCAGGTGGCCGAGGTCCTCGCCGGTAGGCTCGACCCGCGCAACATCGCGCCGCACCTCACCGAGACCGACGAGCCGCAGGGCGAGTGACCGGTCCGGTCCCGACCACCAAGGGGACTGCCATGCCCACGATCGCTCCCGCTCCCACGACCGTCGCCGTGCTGTTCGGCGGCCGGTCCAGCGAGCACGAGATCAGCTGCGTGACCGCCGGCGGGATCATGGACGTCGTCGATCGCTCGATCTACGCGGTCGTGCCGATCGGCATCACGAAGGAGGGCGCCTTCACCCTGCAGTCCGACGACCCGGCACGGTGGGCGCTCCGGGACGGTGCGCTCCCCGTCGTGCCGGACAACGGCACCCGTGTGGCGTTCCCCACGTCGCCGGCCACGAACGAGCTGGTCGTGTCGCACCCGGACGGCTCGGTCACGACGATCGCGGTCGACGTGGCGTTCCCGATCCTGCACGGTCCGTTCGGTGAGGACGGCACGGTCCAGGGGCTCCTCGAGGTCGCCGGGCTGCCGTACGTCGGCGACGGCGTCCTCGCGAGCGCCCTGGCGATGGACAAGCACACCGCGAAGGCCGTGCTCGAGCACGCCGGGCTGCGGGTCGCGCCCTGGACGACCGTGCTCCGCCGGCAGTGGTCGGCCGACCCCGACGGCGTCGCCGAGGCCGTCGCGGTGCACGGGTGGCCGCTCTTCGTGAAGCCGGCCCGCGCCGGGTCGAGCATGGGCGTGTCCCGGGTCGACGAGCCGTCGCAGCTCGCGGCCGCGATGGACCTGGCGTTCGAGCACGACGCGAAGGTGATCGTCGAACCGCGCGTCGTCGGGCGCGAGGTCGAGGTCGCGGTGCTCGAGGGCCGCGACGGTGTCCCGCGCACGAGCCTGCCGGGCGAGATCGTCGTGGCGGAGGACGGTTTCTACGACTTCGCGTCGAAGTACCTGGGCGGCGACGAGGCGCTCCTCTGCCCCGCGCCCCTGACCGCCGACGAGACCGACGCGATCCGGTCGATCGGTGCACGGGCGTTCGAGGCGATCGGCGGTGCGGGTCTCGCGCGCGTGGACTGCTTCCTGACCGACGACGGCTTCGTCGTGAACGAGGTCAACACCATGCCGGGGTTCACGCCGCTGTCGATGTACCCGCGCTGCTGGGCGGCGTCCGGGATGTCCTACGGCGAACTCGTCGCCGAGCTCATCGAGCTGGGACGGGTCGCCGTCCGCTGACGTCCGGCGTCGCGTGCAGCAGGCCGTGCACGACGCACGCGGTCGTCAGCCCTGGACGTCCGAGGGGTCGAGGCAGCGGTGCCCGTCCTCCGGCAGCGTCGACACGACGTCGGACAGGTCCTGCACGACCTGGTCGGTGGTCTTCGTCGAGTCGATGACGACCTGCACCGCCGGGGACCGGCCGAAGGTCGTGTAGACGACCTGCGCCCCGCGGTCGTCGCGGATCCAGTCGACGCCGCCCTTGCTGAAGCACGGCAGGTCGGACACCGTCGGCACCGCGACGCCGCAGTGGTAGAGCGCTGCGGCCGGGTCGCCCCACGCGGCCGTCGACTGCGCGTTCGTGTTCCGCAACGGCAGGTCGTTCCCGACGGTCGTGGGGAGGCGGACCTGCACGGCTGCGCACGCGGCGGTGTCGGCGGACGGAGCGGGTGCCATCGACACGGCGTTCGTGCACCCGGTCAGCCCGGCGGCGAGTGCCACGGCGACACCCGCGATCGCGGTCCAGCGGAAGGGTCGGCGCACGGTGTCCATCGACGTCCAGGCTACCGTTGCGGACGTGGACGAGATGGACGACGCCTGGACCGGACCGACGGTGGGACAGCTGGGGGAGCTCGCCGTGCTGGACCGGATCGTCCGTCGACTGCCGGCGGGTGCACCGGACGTCGGTCCCGGTGACGACTGCGCCGTCGTCGCGGCCCCGGACGGCCGGTTCGTCGTCACGACGGACATGATGGTGCACGGGCCCGACTTCCGGTGGGCGTGGTCGTCGCCGGCGGACGTCGGGTGGAAGGCGGCAGCGACGAACCTGTCCGACGTCGCAGCGATGGGCGCGACGCCGAGCGGACTCGTGATCGCCCTGGCCGCGCCGCAGGAGACTCCCGTCGCGGTGCTCGAGTCCTTCGCGGACGGGGTGCGGGCTGCCGTGGACGCGCTCTCCCCGGGCTGCGGCGTGGTCGGCGGGGACCTGTCCACCTCGGCCGTGTTCACGGTCTCGGTGACGGCGTTCGGCGACCTCGGTGGGCGAGCGCCGGTGCTCCGCTCGAGTGCACGTCCCGGCGACGTCCTCGCGGTCTCGGGGGAGCTCGGCCGCGCCGCTCGTGGCCTCGCGCGGCTGTTCCGCGACGGCGTCGACGCGCACGGAGAGCCCTCGCGGTCGGCGACCGTCGCGAGCGGCGCGGACACCGACCCCGACGTGGACCGGCAGCGACGCCCGGTCCCGCCGATCGCCGACGGTCCGCTCGCGGCCACGGCCGGGGCGACCGCGATGCTCGACCTGTCCGACGGGCTGGCGATCGACGCCGGGCGGCTCGCCCGGGCCAGCCGGGTGACGCTCGACCTCGATGCCGACGGTGTCGCGGGCGCCGACGACCTCGCACTGCACGGCGGCGAGGACCACGGCCTGCTCGCCACCTTCCCGCCCGGCGTGGCGCTGCCGGGCGGCTTCCGGCGCATCGGCGCGGTCGTCGCCCGCGGCGGCGCGGACCTGGTGCGCGGAGGCGAGCCGGTCCCGACGACCGGGTGGGACCCGTACGCCGACTGGGACGGCGCCGCGGGCTGACCGTCGGAGCCGCGCCGGGCCTCCCGGCCGCCCGTGTCCGACCGCCCGCGTCCGCACGCCCCGCGTCAGGCCGGGGTGACGGCCTCCCACGCCACGGTCTCGCCGTAGCTGCGCTTGCTGAAGGGCTCCAACCCGGCCGGCCACGTCGGCTCCGGCGACCGCTTGCTCCGCTCGACGACGACCACCGCGCCCGCCGTCAGGCGCGGCACGAGTGCCTCGAGCACGTCCGCGATCTCCTGCTCGGCGACCTCGTACGGCGGGTCGACGAAGACGAGGTCGAAGGTCCGCACCGTGCTCCGCAGGTAGCCGAGCGCCGGCTGCGGCTGCACGTCGATCCGCACCCCCGGCACCCGCTGCTGCACGGCCTTCGCGTTCGCCCGGCACGCCTGCGCGGCAGCGGACGCGCGGTCGACGAGCACGACCTCCGCCGCCCCGCGGGACGCCGCCTCGAGCCCGAGCGCGCCCGTCCCGGCGTAGAGGTCCGCGACCGAGGTGCCCTCCACGAGCCCGCGCGCGCCGAGCGACGAGAACAGGGCCTCGCGCACGCGGTCGCTCGTCGGCCGGGTGCCGGACTTCGGCACCCGGAGCGTCGTGGAACCGGCGGCGCCGGCGATGATGCGGGTCATGCAGCCACCGTAGCGGCGTGCACGGCTTCCACAGGCCGGACGGGAGGCGCGCGGTGCGTCGGACCGGCCCGGTACCGTGGTCGCGTGGTCACCTCCGACACCCCCGACACCGAGGCGCCGCCGGTGCGGCCCGACCTCGGCCCCGCGCCCCTCGACGCCCGGCTGGGCGGGGTCCTCGGCGGACGGACGGCGAAGGCGATCGAGAAGGCCTTCGGGTACCGCACCGTCGGTGAGTTCCTCGAGCACGCACCCCGGCGGTACGCGGAGCGCGGCGCCCTGACCGCGCTCGACTCGCTCGCGATCGGCGAGTCGGTCACGATCGTGGCCGAGGTCATCGACGTGCGCGAACGGACCATGCGCGCTCGACGCGGCTCGATCCTCGAAGCGAAGATCGGTGACGGCAAGGGCCTGCTCACGCTCACCTTCTTCAACCAGGGGTGGCGCACGAAGGACCTCGTGCCCGGTGCCCGTGGGATCTTCGCCGGCAAGGTCGGCGACTACCGGGGTGCGCGGCAGCTCGCCCACCCGGACTACGAGCTGTTCGACCGCGACGACCCCCGCGCGACGGCGGACCCCGAGGACGAAGAGGCGATCCGCTGGTCACGGCAGCCCATCCCGATCTACCCGGCGACGGCGTCGCTGACCTCGTGGCAGATCGCGAAGGCGATCTCCGTCGTCCTCGACACCCTGCCCGACGTGCCCGACCCGATCCCGGCACCCGCGCGAACGCGACTCGGCCTGGTGCCGTTCCGCCGAGCACTGGAGCTCCTGCACCGTCCGGAGAAGGTCGCCGACTTCAAGCGCGCGCAGGACGCGCTGCGCTACCGCGAGGCGTTCGTGCTGCAGACCGCCCTCGTGCAGCGGCGCATCGCTGCCCGGGCGACCGCTGCCACCCCGCGTCGGGCGGCGCCCGGCGGGACCCTCGAGCGTTTCGACGCCTCGCTGCCGTTCACCCTGACCGACGACCAGCAGGCGGTGGGGGCCGAGATCGCGCACGACCTGGCGGGGGACTGGCCGATGCACCGGCTGGTGCAGGGCGAGGTGGGCTCCGGCAAGACCCTGGTCGCGATCCGGGCGATGCTGACGGTCGCCGAGTCCGGTGGGCAGTCGGCCCTCATCGCCCCGACCGAGGTGCTCGCGGCGCAGCACCTCCGGTCGATCGTGAAGTTCCTCGGGCCCGACCTGGCGGCCGAGCTCCGGCCGGTCATCCTGACGGGCTCGCAGTCGACGGACGAACGGCGCCGGGCACTGCTCGCGGCGGCGTCCGGCAGCTCACGGCTCATCGTCGGCACGCACGCGCTGCTGGGCGACCGGGTCGACTTCGCGGAGCTCGGTCTGGTCGTGGTCGACGAGCAGCACCGGTTCGGCGTCGAGCAGCGAGAGGCCCTGCGGACGAAGGGCGCGACCCCACCCCACGTGCTCGTCCTCACCGCGACGCCGATCCCGCGCACCGTCGCGATGACGGTGTTCGGCGACCTCGACGTGTCCACCATCACCGGGCTGCCGTCGGGCCGTGCCGGGGTCGAGACCTTCGCCGTCGGGCTGGCCGAGCACCCCGGGTGGAAGGGGCGCATCTGGACCCGGATGGCCGAGGAGCTCGCCGACGGGCGGCAGGCCTTCGTGGTCTGCCCGGCGATCGACGACGCCCACGCCGAGGACGACGGCGGCCCCGAGCCCGCAGAGGACGACGCGCCGAAGCGCGCGCCGGCGACGGTGCTCGCGACGGCCGAGCGGATGCGGGCCATGCCGGTCCTGCAGGACCGACGGATCGAGGTCCTGCACGGGCGGATGACCGCGGACGAGAAGGACCGCGTCATGACGTCCTTCGCGGCCGGCGACGTCGACGTGCTCGTCGCGACGACCGTGATCGAGGTCGGCGTGGACGTGCCGAACGCGTCGATGATGGCGGTGCTCGACGCCGACCGCTTCGGGGTCTCTCAGCTCCACCAGCTGCGCGGTCGCATCGGTCGTGGGCAGTACGCCGGGGTGTGCCTGCTCGTGACGACGGCCGAGGCCGAGACGACCGCACGCGAGCGCGTCGACGCGGTGGCGGCGTCCGACGACGGCTTCGAGCTCGCCCGCGTCGACCTGGAGCTCCGGCGCGAGGGCGACGTGCTCGGCGAGCGGCAGTCCGGCGGCCGGTCGTCGCTGAACCTGCTCCGCGTCGTCGAGCACGCCGACCTCATCGTCGACGCCCGGGGAGAGGCCGAACGCGTGCTCGAGCCCGACCCCGAGCTGCGGGAGCACCCCGCCCTGCGCGAAGCCCTGGCACGGCGGCTCGACGAGTCGGACGCCGCGTTCCTCGGGAAGAACTGACGCCGTCGGCAGGTAGCGTGACGGACATGGCCCAGATCGCCGTCGTCCCCGGCTCCTTCGACCCCGTGACCCTCGGGCACCTCGACGTCATCGGGCGTGCCGCGCGGCTGTTCGACGAGGTGCACGTGCTCGTCGTCCACAACCCGGACAAGCAGCCCGCGATGTTCGCCGCCGCCGACCGGGTGCGGTTGATCGAGCAGTCCCTCGTCGAGACCGGGGCACCGGACAGCGTCCGGGTCGGGGAGTGGACCTCCGGCCTGCTGGTCGACTACTGCCGACAGGTGGGTGCGGGTGTGCTCGTGAAGGGTGTGCGCTCGGGCGAGGACGTCGCGTACGAGACACCGATGGCCATCATGAACCGGCACCTGGCCGACGTCGAGACGGTCTTCCTGCTGCCCGAGGCGTCGCGGGCGCACGTGTCGAGCTCCCTCATCCGCCAGGTCGCGACGCTCGGGGGCGACGTGACGCCCTACGTGCCCGTCGTCGTCGCGGACGCGCTGGCCGAGCACCTCGGGCGCTGACACGCCGCGTCCCGGGCGTCCTCGACGTCCGCAGGAGATCGCGGTAGACTCGTCGATCGTGTCTTCCCCCGTGAACAGCCCCTTCGCCCTGCGCGTGCGCGACCTCGCGCACCGGCCGGGCGAGATGCGCGAGCACTCGCTCGACGTCGAGGTGCCGGACGCGATGGGCGCCGGCGTCATCGCCGTGCGCGAAGGCGCCACGCTGCAGCTCGACGTGAAGCTCGAGGGCCTGCACGAGGGTGTCCTGGTCTCCGGACACGCCTCGGCCGAGGCCACGGGGGAGTGCTCGCGCTGCCTCATCGACATCAGCGAACCGGTCGAAGTCGACTTCGCCGAGCTGTTCGCGTACGATGTCTCGGAGGATTTCGACTTCTTCGTTCACGATGACCACGTGGATTGTGAACCGGTCGTTCGAGATGCGGTAGTGCTGGCGCTGCCGTTCCAGCCGGTCTGCCGGCCGGACTGCCCCGGCCTCGACCCCGTCACGGGTGAGCGGCTGGCCGACCTCGGCGAGGTCACCCCGCGCGAGGTCGTCGACCCGCGTTGGGCCGCGCTGAGCGGCTTCCGGGGCGCCGACGCGGACAGCACCGACGCCGACAGCACCGACGCCGACGACAGCACCCCCACCCAGAGCCCCGAGGGCGACGGCCGCACGGCCTGACGCACCTCGACCCTGACCACCGACCAACCGAAAGAGAACCACCATGGCCGTTCCCAAGCGCAAGCAGTCCCGTGCCAACACGCACGCCCGTCGTTCGCAGTGGAAGGCCGCGCCGGTCCAGCTCGTGAAGACGATCGAGAACGGCAAGGTCACCTACAGCCTCCCGCACCGCGCGAAGGTCGTCGAGGACTCGGCCGGCACCGCCCTGTACATGGAGTACAAGGGCCGCAAGGTCGCCGACGTCTGATCGGACCGGACCACATGACAGCGACGTCCGGCGCCACGGGGTCCCGCCCCGTGGGGCCGGACGTCGTTCGTCTGCAGGGCATCCTCGACGTCCAGATCGACGCCGAGCTGCTCCAGCTCGCCCTCACGCACCGCTCGTACGCGTACGAGCACGGGGGCATCAAGCACAACGAGCGCCTCGAGTTCCTCGGGGACTCCATCCTCGGCCAGGCCGTGACCGTGAAGCTCTTCCGGTCGTTCCCCGACCTCGACGAAGGTGAGCTCGCCAAGCGGCGCGCCAGCCTCGTCTCGACGGTCGCCCTGGCCGAGATCGCCCGCATGATCGGGCTCGGCTCCTACCTGCGCCTCGGCAAGGGCGAGGAGCAGACCGGCGGCCGGGGCAAGGCGTCGATCCTGGCCGACACGGTCGAGGCCGTCATCGGTGCGACGTTCCTGTCCGCGGGCCCCGACGCCGCGACGGACCTGGTGCTGCGACTGGTCGAGCCGCTGCTCGTCGACCCGGACCGCTTCGGCGCCGCCATGGACCCGAAGACGAGCCTGCAGGAGCTCGCCGCGAGCCTGTCCCTCGGCAACCCGGCCTACCGGGTGACCGAAGAGGGCCCCGACCACGACAAGACCTTCCACGCGACGGTCGTGCTGCAGGGCGAGGACGTGTCGACGGGGTCCGGCACCAGCAAGAAGACCGCCGAGATGGCCGCCGCGCTCGAGGCGTGGACGCGGCTCTCCGGCCGGGCGGCCTGACCGCGTGCCCGAACTCCCCGAGGTCGAGGTCGTCCGCGCCGGCCTCGAACCCGCCGTCAGCGGCGCCCGCGTGCTGCACGTCGACGTGGTCGACGACCGCGCACTCACCCGGCACGACGGCCCGGCCGAGGACTTCGCCGAACGCCTGACCGACCGCACGATCGCCGCGGCCGTGCGTCGTGGCAAGTTCATGTGGTTCCCCCTCGTCCCCGAGCGCGACGGCGACCGACCCGAGGCACTCGTCACCCACCTGGGGATGTCCGGTCAGGTCCTGCTCGGCCGCGACCGACCGGCCGCGAGGCACCGCCGCATCCTGATCGACGTGCAACCGACGGGGACCGACCGCGACGGCCGTCCCGAGCAGCCGGTCGCGCTGGAGTTCGTCGATCAGCGGACCTTCGGGTCGATGGCGATCGACGCGATGGTGCCGACCGTCGACGGGGCCCCGGCCGGGTCCGCCGGTGCGGTCGACGCCCACGACCCCGACGCGCCGTGGCGGAGGAGCATCCCGACCCAGGTGTCGCACATCGCCCGGGACCCGCTCGACCCCGCGTTCGACGACGACCGCTTCGTCGCGATGGCGCGGAAGCGTTCCAGCGGCATCAAGCGCGTCCTGCTCGACCAGGGCGTGGTGAGCGGCATCGGCAACATCTACGCCGACGAGTCGCTCTGGGCCGCGCAGCTGCACTTCGACCGTCCGGCCGACCGCCTGCCGCGGGCCGACCTGCACCGGCTCCTGGCCGAGGTCCGCACCGTGCTCGCCCGTGCCCTCGAGGACGGCGGGACGAGCTTCGACGCGCAGTACGTCAACGTGAACGGGCAGTCCGGGTACTTCTCGCAGCGTCTCGCGGTGTACGGGCAGCAGGGGAAGCCGTGCCCGCGCTGCGGCACGACCATCGTGCGCGAGGCCTTCATGAACCGGTCGAGCCACCGGTGCCCCGTGTGCCAACCCGCTCAGCGCCGACGCAGGCGTTAGCCTGACGCGCAACCGAGCACCCGGAGACCCGCATGTACTTGAAGAGCCTGACCATCAAGGGGTTCAAGTCCTTCGCGCAGCCGACGACGTTCGCGTTCGAGCCCGGCGTCACCTGCATCGTCGGCCCGAACGGCTCGGGCAAGTCGAACGTGGTGGACGCCCTCGCCTGGGTGATGGGGGAGCAGGGCGCGAAGACCCTCCGCGGCGGCAAGATGGAGGACGTCATCTTCGCAGGCACCTCGACGCGCGGTCCGCTCGGTCGCGCGCAGGTGCTCCTGACCATCGACAACACCGACGGCCTGCTGCCGATCGAGTACTCCGAGGTGACGATCGCCCGCACGCTCTTCCGGAACGGTGGCAGCGAGTACGCCATCAACGGCGAGAACTGTCGGCTGCTCGACGTGCAGGAACTCCTGAGCGACACCGGGCTCGGTCGCGAGATGCACGTGATCGTCGGGCAGGGCCAGCTCGACAAGGTGCTGCACGCCACCCCGGAGGACCGCCGCGGCTTCATCGAGGAGGCCGCCGGGATCCTCAAGCACCGGCGTCGCAAGGAGAAGACGCTCCGCAAGCTCGACGCCATGCAGACGAACCTGACGCGGTTGTCCGACCTCGCGGGGGAGATCCGTCGGCAGCTGAAGCCGCTCGGTCGGCAGGCCGAGGTCGCGCGCAAGGCGCAGTCCGTCGCCGCGGTGGCCCGCGACGCCAAGGCCCGCCTCCTGGCCGACGAGGTCGTCCGGCTGCGCCGTGAGCTCCACGAGCACCAGGAGGTCGAGACGGGCCGGAAGTCCGAGCGCATCGTCCTGCAGGAGCGCCTCGACCAGACCCGTGCCCGGCAGCAGCAGGTCGAGCAGAGCATGGTCGGTGACGCCGTCGACCGCGCCCGGACCGTCGTGCACCGGCTGGAGAGCGTGCAGGAGCGGCTCCGCGGGCTGTCGAGCCTGGCGAACCAGCGCCTGATGTTCCTCGCCCAGCAGGCCGACGCGCCGCAGCAGGGCCCCACGATCGCGCCGGAGCGGGTGCAGGGCGTCCGTGCCGAGGCGGACCGGCTCGAGGCCCGTGCCACCGAGATGGCAGCCGGGTCCGGGGCAGCGGCGGCGGCCGTCGAGCAGGCGCGGGCCCGCCTGGACGCCCTCGACGAGCAGATCGCCGCGCAGGCCGCGCTCGTCTCGCAGCACGACCTCGAGGCCCAGCGCCTCCGCAACGCCGTGGACGTGCAGCGGTCGCGCCGCGCCTCCGTCGTCGCGGACCGCGAACGGCGGGCCCGGGCACTGGCCGAGGCCGAGGACCGATCGGCGCGTGCCGCCGCGGCCCTGCACGACATCGGGGACGACCCATCCGCCGGGGTGGACGCGGACGCACTCGCCGCCGCGCACGACACGGCGCGGCAGCGGCTCGAGGCAGCGCAGACGGCGCGCGAGACCCTGCGCGACCGGCTCCACGCCCTGGAACGCGAGCGCGACGCACTCGACGCCCGGGTCGCGGCCCTCGGCATGTCGATCGACGTCCGGGACGGGTCGCAGGCGGTGATCGACGCCCGGCGCGACGGCGTGCTCGGTCGCCTCGCCGACGCGCTGACGGTCGAGCCCGGGTTCGAGGCCTCGATCGCCACAGCGCTGGACGGGCTCGCCGACGCGGTCCTCGCCACCGACCGCGGCACCGCCCTCGCCACGGTCGCCCACGCCCGCGGCGCCGACCTCGGCCGCGTGGACGTCGTCGTCGCGGACGCGGAGCTCGACGGGCCGGGGCTCCCCGCGTCGCTGCCGCCGGGCGTGCGTCCCGCCCTCGACGTGGTGCAGGGGCCGACCGCGATCACCGCGGTGCTCCGTGCGACGCTGGTCGCGGTGGCGGACGACGTCGACCTGGAGGCCGTGCTCGCCGCCGCCCCGCACGCGACGGTCGTCACGCGGTCGGGTGACCTCGTCCGCACCGTCCGGGTGACCGGCGGTGGCGCGCGCACGGTCTCCCGCATCGAGCTCGTGGCGGAACGCGACGACGCGCAGGCCCGCCGTGACGCGGTCGCGGCGGACGCGGCGGACGCGGCCACGGGCCTCCAGGCCGCTCGCCAGGAGGTCGAGGACGTGCGCCGCCGTGCCGACGAGGCCGATCGCGCGCTGCGCGCGCACACCGCGGCGGTCGCCGACTACGACCGCTCCAGTGCCGCGGTCCGCGCCGGGGCGGAGAACGCCGCGGCCGAGGTGGAACGTCTGCTCGCCGCCCTGGGCGAGACGGACGGTGCGGTCGAGGCGGTCGACGCCGCGCTGGCCGGGTCCGAGGACGCGCTGCGGGGGTTCGAGGAGCGACCGCGACCCGTCGTCGACGCGTCCGGGCGCCCGGCGCTGCAGGACGCCGTCGAGTCCGCGCGGGCCGCGGAGATCGAGCAGCGCATCCAGGTGGAGACCGTGCGGGAGCGGGCCCGGTCGGAGCGGAACCGTGCGGCCGGTCTGCAGCGGCAGCTCGAGGCGGAGCGTGCGGCTGCGGAGGAGGCAGCGCGGCTCGCGGTGATCCGGCGCGGACAGATCGCCGTCGCCGAGGGGGTGCTCGCCGACCTGCCGGGCGTGCTCGGCGCGGTCGACCGGTCGCTCGCCGAGGCCCGGGTGCAGCTCGCGACCGAGGAGGCCGAGCGCACGAAGCGGAACACCGAGCTGCAGGTCGTCCGCAACGAGGAGCGCGAGCTCCGCGAGCGGCTGCAGACCATCACCGACGGCGTGCACTCGCTCGAGATGGAGATCTACGAGAAGAAGCTGCACGTGTCCGGCGTGCTCGACCGCGCGCAGAGCGACCTCGGGCTGAACGAGGCCGTGCTCGTCGCGGAGTACGGGCCGGACGTGCCGGTGCCGGTGGACGTCCTGGTCGACCCACGGGTGCTCGCGCGTCGCCACCGCGAGGCCGACCGGGCACGGGCGGCGGCGGAGGCCGCAGCGGCGCCCGATGCGGACGCTCCCGATGGCGACGCCGCCACGACCGCCGTCGCCGATGTCGACGCCGATGTCGACGCCGACCTGCCCGGGCTCGTCGACGCCGAGTCGACACTGCCCGGCGGTCCGGCGCTGCCCGAGCTCGACACCACCGACGAGGTCGACCCCGCCGACGTCGAGACGGTGCCGTACGTCCGCGCGGAGCAGGAGCAGCGGCTCGCGGCGGCGGAGCGCGACCTCGGCCGGCTCGGCAAGGTGAACCCCCTCGCGCTCGAGGAGTTCCAGGCGCTCGAGCAGCGGCACGCCTTCCTCGCGGAGCAGCTCGACGACCTGCAGAAGACCCGGACCGACCTCCTCACCATCATCGAGGAGCTCGACACGAAGATGCAGACGATCTTCGAGGCGGCGTACAACGACACGAAGGCCGCGTTCGACGTGATCTTCCCGATCCTGTTCCCGGGCGGCACGGGATCGATCACGCTGACCGACCCCGACGACATGCTCGCGACGGGGCTCGACGTCCAGGTGAAGCCCGCGGGCAAGAAGATCGACCGGTTGACGCTCCTGTCGGGCGGTGAACGCTCGCTCGCGGCGGTGGCCCTGCTCGTGGCGATCTTCACCGCCAGGCCGTCGCCGTTCTACATCATGGACGAGGTCGAGGCGGCGCTCGACGACGCCAACCTCGGGCGGCTGCTCACCGTGTTCGAGCGACTGCGGGAGTCGTCGCAGCTCATCGTGATCACGCACCAGAAGCGCACGATGGAGATCGCCGACGCGCTGTACGGCGTCTCGATGCGGCAGGACGGCGTGTCCGCCGTGGTCGGCCAGCGCGTGCAGCGGCGCGAGCCCGCGGACGCGGCCGTCGCGTAGCGCGCCCGCGCCGCGCTGGCGCGCTTGCGGCCGCACGGCGAGACTCGGCTCGGCGGGCACGTTCGTGACGGGGACACCGCGAAACCGTCCGCTGGAGCGAGTCTCGGGGTGCGGAGACGGACGGGAGGCGCGGTGCCAGCCGGCACCGCGCCTCCCGTCCGCCACGTGGTCGCGACTACTTCGCGTCGGCCTCCACGGCCTCCTTCGGCTCGCCCGTCGGGGTCAGGCCGCGCTCCTGGCGCTTCTTCGAGACGATGAGCGAGGCGGCCGTGGCCACCGCGATCGTCAGCGCGATGAAGCTCAGCGAGAACCAGATCGGGATCTCCGGGGCCCACTCGATGTGCTCGCCGCCGTTGATGAAGGGCAGCTCGTTGACGTGCATGGCGTGGAAGACGAGCTTGACGCCGATGAAGGCGAGGATGACGGCCAGGCCCTGACCGAGGTAGATGAGGCGCTCGAGCAGCCCCGCGATGAGGAAGTACAGCTGACGCAGACCCAGCAGGGAGAACGCGTTGGCGGTGAACACGATGAACGCGTCCTGCGTCAGACCGAAGATCGCGGGGATCGAGTCCAGGGCGAACAGCACGTCGGTGAGGCCGATCGCGACCATGACGAGCAGCATCGGGGTGAACAGGCGCTTGCCGTCGACACGGGCCGTGAGCTTGTCACCGTGGTAGTCGTCCGTGGTCGGGATGATGCGACGCAGGACACGGATGAGCTTCGAGTCGCCCTCGGTCTCGTCGTGCCCGCCGCCCTTCGCCTGCGACCAGGCGAGCCAGAACAGCAGCGCGCCGAACAGGTAGAAGACCCACGAGAAGTTCTCGATGATCGTGACGCCGAGGGCGATGAAGACGCCTCGGGCGACGAGGGCGATCGCGACGCCGACCAGCAGGACCTTCTGCTGGAACTCCTTCGGCACCGCGAAGCTCGACATGATGATGAGGAAGACGAACAGGTTGTCGACCGACAGGGCCTTCTCGGTCAACCAGCCGGCGAAGTACTCGCCACCGGCCTGACCGCCGCCGAAGACCAGGATCCCGACACCGAACAGGATCGCGAGCCCGACGTAGAACGCCGACCAGAACGCGGACTCCTTGATGTGCGGAACGTGCGGGGTCCGCACGTGCGAGTAGAAGTCGAACACCAGCAGCGCGAGGATGCCCGCGATGGTGAGGAGCCAGACGAAGAGGGGAACGTCCAATGGATGTCCTTCAGGTTCGGGGCGTCCCGCGGAGCGGGTACGCCGATGCCTGAAGGTCTCCTCCGCCGTGTCGACCGACTGGTCGGACACGACCGGCGTCCCGGGTCTGGATCGTCCCAGACCGTACTGACGGGTGCGCCGCGCGGGAGTACTCCCCTTCAGGAACCGAGGATACCGGGCGCAGCGCCCACTGGTCGCGCCCTAAGCTGGGAGCATGGCGAGTTCCTGGTCACTGTCCACCCGTCTGCGCGGCCTGTTCCAGCGGAAGACCATCGACGAGACCACGTGGGACGATCTCGAGACCGCGTTGATCGGTGCGGATTTCGGCCCCGACATCGCGGACGAGGTCATCGAGGACCTCCACGCCCGCGTCGACCGGTACGGCACGACGGACCCCGCCGACCTGCAGCGCATGCTCCGCGAGGTGCTCGAGGAGCGCCTGTCGAAGCTCGACACGACCCTCAAGCTCAGCAACCGCCCGGCGGTCGTGCTCGTCGTCGGCGTCAACGGCGTCGGCAAGACCACGACGATCGGCAAGTTCGCGAAGTTCCTCAAGACCTACGACCGCACGGTCGTGGTCGGCGCGGCGGACACGTTCCGCGCGGCGGCGGTCGAGCAGGTCGCGACGTGGGCGCAGCGCGCCGGGGTCGAGGTCGTCCGACCGGCGCAGCCCGGCCAGGACCCGGCCTCGGTGGCCTACCAGACGGTCGAGAAGGCCATGCGCGACGGTACCGAGATCGTCGTGATCGACACCGCCGGCCGACTGCACACCAAGGCCGGCCTGATGGACGAGCTCGGCAAGATCAAGCGCGTCGTCGAGAAGCAGACCGAGATCGCCGAGGTGCTGCTCGTCCTGGACGCCACCACCGGGCAGAACGGTCTCGCCCAGGCGCAGGCCTTCATCGAGGGTGCCGGCGTCACCGGACTCGTCATCACCAAGCTCGACGGATCGGCCAAGGCCGGCTTCGTGCTCAGCGTGCAGGAGAAGACCGGCATCCCCATCAAGCTCATCGGGCAGGGTGAGGGCATCAACGACCTCACCGGCTTCACCCCGCACGTCTTCGTCCAGAACCTGGTCGGTTGAGCGCCGTGGTGTCGTCCGCGACCGCGCCGTCCACGACCGGCGGGCGAGGGACCCGACCGCCGGCCACCGTCTCGGTGCTCGAGGTCGTCGTGATGTGCGTGGTCGCGGTCGGGCTGACGATCGGCAGCCTGCTGCACAAGCTGCAGTGTGCCGCCCCCGGGGTCGACTTCGTGACCGCCACCCGCAAGGCCTGCTTCGCGGACACCGTGAGCCTGTTCTCCAGTCGCGAGCTCGCGTCGCACGTGTTCCCGTACGTGCAGCCGCTCGGCGCGAACGGGCTGCCGCCGGGGAGCCTCGAGTACCCGACGCTCAGCGGGATCTGGGCGTGGCTGAGCGCGCTGCCGGTGAGCTCGCTGCACGGGTTCCTCGTGGTCACCGCGCTGACCTTCGTGCCCGTGGTCGTCGTCACCGTCGTGGCGCTGGCCCGCGTCGCCGGACGCCGGGCGTGGTTCTTCGCGGCCACGCCGCCGCTCTTCCTCTACGCGCTCTACAACTGGGACCTGCTCCCGGTGATGTGCACGGTCGTCGCGATCGCGGTGGCGGTCTGGTGGCCGGCCGGGCGGTCGCTGGTGTGGCGGGCCGTCGTCGTCGGTGCGCTGTTCGGTCTCGGCGGTGCCTTCAAGCTGTACCCGCTCGTCTTCGTCGCGCCGTTCGTCCTCGCCCTGCTCGTCGACGCGACCGCGTCGTGGGGCGATCGCGTGCGCCGTGCCCTCGGTGCGGTGGTGGGCTCGGTGGGCGTGGTCCTCGTGGCCAACCTGCCGTTCGTGCTCATCAACGCCGAGTCGTGGTTCTCCGTGATCCGCTACCAGGGCATCCGGAACATCGACGGGGCGACGCTCTCGGTCTGGTACTACGCCTTCCAGCCGTGGTCGGCCGAGGACTCGCCCGCGTTCCAGCACACGCTGAACCTGCTGGCGACCGGAGCGACGGCGGTGGCACTGCTCGCGGTGCTGGTCACCGGGTTCGTCCTCGGGGTCCGTCGCGGTCGCATGCCCTGGATCGAGACCAGCGCGGCGCTCCTCTGCGCCTACCTGGTCGCGAACAAGGTGGACTCGCTGCAGTACGCGCTCTGGCTCGCGCCGTTCTTCGTGTTCGTCCGGATCCGCAGCGGTTGGGTGATCGCCTACCTGGCCGCGAACACGC
The DNA here is from genome assembly GCF_017834105.1 of Curtobacterium sp. 1310. NCBI lineage: Bacteria > Bacillati > Actinomycetota > Actinomycetes > Micrococcales > Microbacteriaceae > Curtobacterium > Curtobacterium sp. 1310. Next base: position 48,796 of record NZ_JAFICY010000001.1, read on the forward strand.
TGCTCTTCGCCGGGTGGTTCCGGCACATCTACCTGCAGGCGATCGGGACCACCGTGCGGACCTACGCGGACGAGGCGATGTCGATCGGTGTCTGGGCGCAGATCGTCCTGCTCCCGATCCTGGCGGTCGTGTTCCTGCGCAGCCGGGCGGTGGACCGCGACGACGAGGTGTCGGTGGTGCACGGAGCGCCGGAGCCGCAGCGGACGCCCACGCCGAGCGCGTGAACACGCGCGCGATCGCCGGCAGCAGCAGCGTCCGTCCGGCCAGCGGGGTCGCCGCCGTCGAGCTCGTCGTGATGTGCGTGGTCGCCGTCGGCCTGACCGTCGGGAGCCTGTTCCAGAAGCTGCAGTGCGCGGGCGAGGGTCTCGACCTGGCGTACGTGACACGACACGCCTGCCTCGGCGACACCCTGAGCCTCTGGGGCATCCGCGACCTCGCATCGCACGTGTTCCCCTACGTCGGGCCGCTGACCACCCGCGGCCTGCCGCCCGGCACGCTCGAGTACCCGACCCTCACCGGCCTGTGGGCCTGGCTCAGCGCCCTGCCGGTCGGGTCCAGCCGCGGGTTCCTCGTGGTGACGGCGCTCACGTTCGTGCCGGTGGTGGTGGTCGTGACCGTCCTCCTCGCCCGGATGGCCGGCCGGCGCGCGTGGATCTTCGCCGCGACACCGCCGCTGTTCCTCTACGCGCTCTACAACTGGGACCTGCTCACCGTGGTGTGCACGACCGCGGGCGTCTTCGCCGCGGTGCGGTGGCCGGCCGGACGTGCGCCCGTGTGGCGTGCCGTCGTGGTGGGCGCGCTGTTCGGACTCGGCGGAGCGTTCAAGCTGTACCCGCTCGCGTTCGTGGCACCGTTCGTCCTCGCACTCCTCGTGGACGCCGGGCCGTCCTGGCCGGACCGGGTCCGTCGTGCCGCCGGGGCGGTGGCCGGCGCGCTCGGCGTGGTCCTCGCCGCGAACCTGCCGTTCGTGCTCGTCAACGCCACGTCGTGGTTCTCCGTGATCCGCTTCCAGGGCACCCGGGACATCGACCCGAGCACCCTGTCGGTCTGGTACTGGGCGCTGCAGCCGTGGTCCGCGCAGAGCAGCCCGGAGGTCCAGCTCCGACTCAACCTGCTCTCGACGGCGGCGACCGCCGTGGCCGTGCTGGCCGTGCTCGCCGTCGGTCTGGTCATCGGGCTCCGGCGCGGCCGCATGCCCTGGATCGAGACGAGCGCGGCGCTGCTGTGTGCGTACCTCGTCACGAACAAGGTCGACTCGCTGCAGTACGTGCTCTGGTTGACGCCGTTCTTCGCCGTCGTGCGGATCCGCCTCGGGTGGGTGGTGGCCTACGTGACCGCGAACCTGCTGCTCTTCGTCGGGTGGTTCCACTCGTTCGCGCTGAAGGCCGTGGGTGTCTCCGCCCGGACCTGGGCGGACGAGGCGCAGACCATCGGGATCTGGGGGCAGATCGTCCTGCTGCCGATCCTGGCGGTGGTGTTCCTGCGGAGCCGTGCGGTGGACCGCGACGCGGACCGCCCGGGGCCGGATCCCCGACCGGGGGCAGCTGCCGGGCTCCGTGCTCGGGGAACGGCGTCGCCGGCTCGCGAGTAGTGTCCGCTTCGGCCCGGGCGTCCGCTCGGTCTCGTTCCAGGGATTGGAGACCCTCATGCCCGCACTGCTGATCATCGCGATCATCGTCGGCCTCGTCCTGCTCTTCAGCGGCATCTTCGTCGGTGCGCTGAAGTTCCTGCTCTGGGTGGGCATCGTGCTCATCCTGCTGGCGGTCATCGGCTGGCTCCTCCGGAGCATCCGCGGTCGCGCGTAGCGTCGGCCGGTCACGTCGGACGTGACCACGGACGGACGGGAGGCCCGGTACCAGCTGGTACCGGGCCTCCCGTCCGTCCGTCGGTCGCCGGATCGGCGCTACACGGCCTGGCGACCCGGGGTCGCCTCGAGCAGGTGGGCGAGGTGCGGCGGCACCGTGCCCCCGCGCGCAACGGTGGCGCGCGCCCACAGCCGGCCCGCCCGGTAGGACGAGCGCACGAGCGGACCGGCGAGCACACCCGCGAAGCCGATGTCCTCGGCGATCTCGCGCAGGTCGACGAACTCCTCCGGCGTCACCCACCGCGCGACGGGCAGGTGCCGCGGCGACGGACGGAGGTACTGCGTCAGCGTGATGATGTCGGTACCCGCCTCGTGCAGCTGCTCGAGTGCGTCGACGACCTCGTGCCGTTCCTCGCCCATGCCGAGGATGAGGTTCGACTTCGTCACCAGGCCCGCGTCGCGGCCCTGCGTGAGGACGTCGAGCGAGCGCTCGAAGCGGAACGCGGGGCGGATGCGCTTGAAGATCCGGGGGACCGTCTCGACGTTGTGCGCGAAGACCTCCGGGCGGGCGTCGAACACCTGACCGAGCTGGTCGGGGCGGCCGTTGAAGTCCGGCACGAGGATCTCGACGCCGGTGCCGGGGGAGTGCTCGTGGACCTGTCGGATGGTCTCCGCGTAGAGCCAGGCGCCGCCGTCGTCGAGGTCGTCGCGGGCGACCCCGGTCACGGTCGCGTACTTGAGGCCCATCGACACGACCGAGTCCGCCACACGCCGGGGTTCGCCCCGGTCGAGCGGGCTCGGCTTGCCGGTGTCGATCTGGCAGAAGTCGCAGCGCCGGGTGCACTGCGAGCCGCCGATCAGGAAGGTGGCCTCCCGGTCCTCCCAGCACTCGAAGATGTTCGGGCAGCCGGCCTCCTGGCAGACGGTGTGCAGCTGCTTGTCCCGGACCAGTGCGGAGAGGTCCCGGAACTCCGGGCCCTGCGTCGCGCGGGTCTTGATCCAGGCGGGCTTCGTCTCGATGGGTGTCGCGGCGTTGCGGGCCTCGACCCGGAGCATGCGGCGGCCGTCGGGGGCGAGGGTCATGCGGCGACCTCCTGTCGCGTGGTGCTGCTGATGCGGTGACCGGCGTGCATGCCGTCGACCGCCTGCTGGATCCGCGGCCCGACGAGGGCGGCGACCTCGTCGACCGTGACGTGGCGGCCGGTCGCGCGGCTGAGGGTGGTGACGCCCGCGTCGGCGATGCCGCACGGGACGATCGCGCCGTAGGGGGCGAGGTCGTTGTCGCAGTTGACCGCGATGCCGTGGCTCGAGACGTGCTCGGCGACGTGCAGGCCGATCGCGCCCACCTTGTCGTGCGGGCCGCCGCCCGGTCGGGGTACCCAGACACCGCTGCGCCCGTCGACCCGTTCGGCGGTGACCCCGACCGAGGCCGCCGCGTCGAGGACGACCTGCTCGAGGTCGCGGACCCACGCGACGACGTCGAGCGGGTCGGCGAGCCGGACGATCGGGTAGGCCACGAGCTGCCCCGGCCCGTGCCACGTGATGCGTCCGCCCCGGTCGACGTCGACGACCGGGGACCCGTCGGTCGGCAGGTCAGCGGGTTCGGTGCGGCGCCCGGCCGTGTAGACGCTCGGGTGCTCGCAGAGCACGACGACGCCGGGGGAGCGGCCGGCGACGACGTCGGCGTGGAACGACCGCTGGACGGCGAGGCCCTCCTCGTAGTCGAGGAGCCCGGGCCAGCGGATGATCTCGAGCTGGGGCACGTCGAGCACGCTACCCCGGTTCCTGGACGCAGTCCAACAACCGGGCGGTGGGCGGTCCGGGGCGGTCGGAGGTGGCCCTGTAGAATCGTCGGACCATGGCACAATTCGGCTCACTCTCCGATCGGCTGACCGAGACCTTCCGCAACCTGCGGAGCAAGGGTCGTCTGTCCCCGTCCGACGTCGACGGCACCGTCCGCGAGATCCGCCGGGCCCTGCTCGACGCGGACGTCGCGCTCGAGGTCGTCAAGGCCTTCACCGCCTCGGTGCGGGAACGTGCGCTCTCGGACGAGGTCAACAAGGCGCTCAACCCCGCGCAGCAGGTCGTCCAGATCGTCAACGAGGAACTCGTCGGCATCCTCGGCGGCCAGCAGCGCCGACTCGAGTTCGCGAAGCGACCGCCGACCGTGATCATGCTCGCGGGCCTCCAGGGCGCCGGCAAGACGACGCTCGCGGGCAAGCTCGGCAAGTGGCTCAAGAAGGACGGCCACACGCCGATGCTCGTCGCGGCGGACCTCCAGCGTCCCAACGCCGTGCAGCAGCTCCAGGTCGTGGGCGAGCAGGCCGGCGTGCACGTGTTCGCTCCTGAGCCCGGCAACGGCGTCGGCGACCCGGTCAAGGTCGCGAAGAACGCGATCAAGGCCGCGGTCGACCAGCAGTACGACACCGTCATCGTGGACACCGCCGGTCGACTCGGTGTCGACGCCGAGCTCATGAAGCAGGCGGCGAACATCCGCAAGGCCGTCGACCCGGACGAGGTCCTGTTCGTCATCGACGCGATGATCGGTCAGGACGCCGTCGCGACCGCTCGCGCCTTCCAGGAGGGCGTCGACTTCACCGGTGTCGTCCTGTCCAAGCTCGACGGCGACGCCCGCGGTGGTGCGGCCCTGTCGGTCGCCAGCGTCACCGGCCGCCCGATCATGTTCGCGTCCACGGGCGAGGGGCTCGACGACTTCGAGCCGTTCCACCCGGACCGCATGGCGAGCCGCATCCTCGACCTCGGCGACATCCTGTCGCTCATCGAGCAGGCGCAGTCCGCGTTCGACGAGGACGAGGCGCGCAAGGTCGCCGAGAAGATCGCGACCGACTCGTTCACGCTGAACGACTTCCTCGCGCAGATGCAGCAGCTCCGCAAGGCCGGCTCGATCAAGGGCATGCTCGGCATGCTCCCGGGCGCCAAGGGCATGCGCGAGGCGCTCGACAACTTCGACGAGAGCGAGATCGTCCGGACCGAGGCGATCATCCAGTCGATGACGAAGCAGGAGCGCGAGCTCCCGAAGCTCCTCAACGGCTCGCGTCGACTCCGCATCGCGAAGGGTTCCGGCACCACGGTGACCGAGGTCAACGCGCTCGTCAACCGCTTCGAGCAGGCAGCGAAGATGATGCGCACCGTCGCCCGTGGTGGCGTGCCGCAGATGCCGGGCATGGGGCCGATCCCGGGCATGCACGGCGGCAAGAAGAAGCAGCAGCAGGGCGGCGCCAAGAAGAAGAAGGTCGGCAACCCCGCCAAGCGCGCGGCGCTCGCGTCGGGTGCGGCGGCGCAGCCGCAGCAGCAGGCACCCACCGGGTCCGGTCTCGGACTCGGCGGTCCGAAGGGCGGCAAGGCGCCCACCGAGGAAGAGCTGGCCAGCCTGCAGAAGTTCCTCGGCCGCTAGACGCGACCCATGACGGACGGGAGGCCCGGTACCAGCTGGTACCGGGCCTCCCGTCCGTTCCGTGGTGTCGTCTAGAGCGACTCCCGCAGCTCCGTCACCAGGTGGCGGACCACCGCGCGGAGGTCCCCGCCGTTCTCCTGCGCCACCCGCAGCTGCCGCTGGTACGACGCGCCGTCGGCGATCATCGTGTCCAGGTGGTGCAGCTCCTGCTGGCAGCCCAGACGGTCGGCGATCGGGTCGAGCCGCTGGACCAGGTCGTGGACCTCGTCGGTGACCAGGCGCTCGTGGCCGGCGGCGTCGGTGATGATCTCGGCCTCCATGCCGTATCGGGCCGCGCGCCACTTGTTCTCGCGGATGAACCACGGCTGCATCGACGGCAGCGTCTCGCCGCGGTCGAGGCGGTCCGAGAGCGCGGTGACGAGGCACTGGACGAACGCGGTCACGGCGCCGACCTCGTGGAGGGTCGAGATGCCGTCGGAGACGCGGTTCTCGAGCGTCCCCCACCCCGGCGACGGGCGGATGTCCCAGCGCAGGTCCTTGAACCCGTCGATCACACCGGTCTTCGTCAGGTCGTCGACGACGGTCTCGAAGCCGGTCCAGTCGTCGATGCCCGGCGGCAGGCCGCCGGTGGGGAGCTGCTGGAACATGAGGGCGCGGTTCGAGGCGTACCCGGTGTCGGTCCCGCCCCAGAACGGACTCGACGCGGTGAACGCCTGCAGGTGCGGGACGTACGCGAGCATCGCGTTCATGATCGGGACCGCCTTGTCGCGGTCGTCGATCCCCACGTGCACGTGCACGCCCCAGATGAGCATCTGCCGACCCCACCAGCGCGTGCGGTCGATCAGCGTGGTGTAGTGCTCGCTGTCCGCCGTGATCTCCTGCTGGTCCCACTGCGCGAACGGGTGGGTGCCGGAGCACATCACCTGCGCGTCGAGCGGTTCGGCGGCGTCGATCACCTCGCCGATGATGCCCGCGAGCTCGCTCGTCGCCCCACCGACGGTGTCGTGCACCCCCGTGACCACCTCGACGGTGTTCGTGAGGAGTTCCTCGGTCACCCGGTCGGGATCGCCGAGGCGCTCCTGCACGGCGGAGAGCACGGCGGGGGCACGGGGCGCGAGGTCGCCGGTGCCGCGGTCGACCAGCGGGAGCTCCCACTCGACGCCGAGGGTCGACGGGCGGGACTCGGTGAAGCGGATGTCCATGGGGCCATCCTGCCCGTCGGCTTGGAGGGTCGGCACAAGGAGTTCGGTCCCGGGCACGTCGTCCGGCAGAGTGGTCGCCATGAGCAGCGTTGCCGTGCCCGACCTCGCAGTCCTCTCCTCGTCCTGGGACCTCGGACCGCTCCACCTGCGGAACCGGGTGGTGATGGGGTCGATGCACACCGGGCTCGAGGTCCTCGACGACGGCGGTGCCGCGATGGCCGCGTTCTACCGCGAGCGCGCGGCGGGCGGCGTCGGCTGCATCGTCACCGGCGGGATCGGGATCAGCGACGAGGCCCGTGGTGGTCCGGACTTCGCGGTGTTCGGCACCGGGGGCGCGGACGAACGGTTCCGGGTCGCCGTCGCGGCCGTGCACGACGAGGGCGGAGCCGTGCTCGCCCAGCTCTTCCACGCCGGCCGGTACGCCCTCGCGAACGGCCTGGTCGACCGGTACGGCCGACCTCAGCGCGTGGTGGCTCCGTCGGCGCTGCCGTGGGCGGCGGCGCGCGGGGTCCAGCCGGTCGCGCTCACCGACGCCGAGGTCCGCCGGACGATCGACGACTTCGCCGCCGCCGCCCGGTCTGCCGCGGCGATCGGCTTCGACGGCGTCGAGATCATGGCGTCCGAGGGCTACCTGGTCAACCAGTTCCAGTCGCCGCTGACGAACCTCCGCGACGACGACTGGGGTGGGGACGCCGAGCGACGCCGCCGCTTCGCGGTCGAGGTCGTCCGGGCCGTCCGCACCGCCGTGCCCGACCTGGCCGTCACGATCCGGCTGTCCGGTGCCGACCTCATGCCCGGGTCGACGACGGACGCCGAGGTCGACGCGCTCGTGCACGACCTGCTGCCGCTGGGCCTCGACGGCATCTCGGTCGGCATCGGTTGGCACGAGTCGCGCACGCCGACCGTGCAGGCAGCGGTGCCGCACGGCGCGTGGCTGGCGTACGCCGAGCGGGTCGCGGGCGTGGTCCGCGGGTCCGCGCACCCCGAGGTGCAGGTGATCGCGTCGAACCGGATGACCGACCTGCGCGACGGCGAGGCGGTGCTCCGCGGCGGGCAGGTCGACGCCGTCGCGCTCGCCCGTCCGTTCCTCGCGGACCCGGACATCGTCCGCCGGTCGCTCGACGGCCGCTTCGACCTGGTGAACACCTGCATCGGCTGCAACCAGGCGTGCCTCGACCACTCCATCGTCGGACGGCCCGTGTCCTGCCTCGTGAACCCCCGCGCCGGCCGCGAGCTGACCATGCCGCTCCGGCCGACCGTCGAGCCGAAGCGCGTCGACGTGGTCGGCGGTGGCCCGGCCGGGCTGGCCGCCGCGGTGGACGCCGCACGGCGCGGGCACGCCGTGACGCTGTGGGAGGCGACCGACGCCCTCGGCGGGCAGTTCGCCCTGGCCGCGGCGATCCCCGGCAAGGAGGACTACGCCGCGACCGTCCGGGCGGCGCGCGCCGAGCTCGACGACCGCGGGGCGACCGTGCACACCGGCCGTGCCGCCACCGTCGCCGACCTGCTCGACAGCGACGCCGTGGTGCTCGCGGCAGGGGTCGTGCCCCGCGTGCTGGACGTCCCGGGCGCCGAGCTGCCCCACGTGGTGTCCTACGAGGACGCCCTGCGCGACGGGGTCCCGCCCGGCACCGTCGCGGTGGTCGGCGGCGGCGGCATCGGGGTCGACACGGCGGCCTTCCTGGTCGAGTCGCCCGACGAGGCGGTGCGCGCGGCGGAGTTCGCGGCGCGCTGGGACGTCACCGTCGCCGACGACCTGGTCGGCGACGTCCCGCAACGGCTTCCCGCGGTGGCACGGACGCTCCGCCCCGGCGCCGACGTCACGGTGCTCCGTCGGTCCGGGAAGTTCGGCCAGGGGATCGGCATCACCTCGCGCTGGGTGGCGGTCGGACGACTGCGCGACGCCGGGGTGCGGATGGTCGGCGGGGTGCAGGAGTACCTGCGCATCGAGCCCGGGACGCTCTGGATCCGGGACGAGGACGGGCGGGAGACCGCGGTACCGGCCGACCACGTCGTCGTGTGCGCCGGGCAGGAACGTGCACCCGCGGTCGAGGGCGACGAGGCCGAGGACGCGTCGGGGGGCGCCGTCGCAGGGGGAGGGCTCGCACCGGGCCTGGCTGCCGCGGGGGTGCCGTACGCCGTCGTCGGCGGTGCCCGGGACGCCAGGAGCGTCGACGCGGTCCGTGCCACGAGCGAGGCGATCGAGGCCGTGCGCGCCCTCGCACCGTGACGACCCGGCGGCCACGGCGCGTCCCGGCTCGCTTCTCCGGCGGAAACCTGCAAGAATGAACGGTCGAATCGCGTCTGCTCGACCCTCTATCCAGCAGGTCGCGACTTCCTTCGAGCTTCCACCGCGCGTGCCCCCACGCCCGCGGTTCCGGTTCAACCACAACAACACGCAACAGGAGTAATTGTGGCTGTCAAGATCCGTCTCAAGCGTCTCGGCAAGATCCGTGCGCCCTACTACCGCATCGTCGTCGCCGACTCGCGCACCAAGCGCGACGGTCGTGTGATCGAGGAGATCGGTCAGTACCACCCGACCGAGGAGCCCTCGGTCATCAAGATCGAGTCCGAGCGTGCGCTCTACTGGCTCGGCGTCGGCGCGCAGCCGACCGAGCAGGTCGCGGCGCTCCTCAAGCTCACCGGCGACTGGGGCAAGTTCAAGGGCGAGGGCAACACCGAGTCCACCGTCAAGGTCGCCGAGCCGAAGCAGGCCTTCGTCGCGGACACCGCCAAGAAGGCCGTCCTGAAGCCGAAGTCGGAGAAGACGGCCCCCGCCGCCGCTCCGGCCGAGTCGGCCGACGACGCCGCAGAGACGACCGAGGCCTGATTCCTTGCTCGACTCTGCGCTGACGCACCTCGTCAAGGGGATCGTCGATCACCCGGACGACGTCCGCGTCGCCAGTTCCACCTCTGCGCGTGGCGAGGTCCTCGAGGTGCGTGTGCACCCCGAGGACCTCGGTCGCGTGATCGGTCGCGCCGGACGGACCGCAAAGGCGCTCCGCACCCTCGTCTCGGCTCTCGCCGACGGCAAGCGGGTGCGGGTCGACGTGGTCGACACCGATTCCTAGGGAGACGACCCAACTCCGGGTGGGTCGCATCACGAAGGCGCACGGGCTCAAGGGCGGCATCAAGCTCGAGCTCTACACCGACGACCCGGATCGTCGGTTCACGCCGGGGGCGGAGTTCACGCTCCAGGTCCCCTCGGACTCGCCGTGGTCGGGCAAGACCCTGACCATCGACGAGCTCCGCTGGTACAACGGCCACCCGGTCGCCTTCTTCGAGGGCGTCGCGGACCGCACTGCCGCTGAGTCCCTCGCGCGGGCGATCCTCTGGGTCGAGCAGGACGCCGACGCCGAGACCGGTGAGGACGACGCCTGGTACGACCACCAGCTGGTCGGCTTGCGCGTGCTCCGCGACGGCGTCGAGGTCGGCACGGTCGCCCGCGTCGACCACCTGCCCGCGCAGGACCTGCTCGCGATCGACACCCCCTCCCGCGGCGAGGTCCTGGTGCCGTTCGTCTCGGCCATCGTGCCGACGGTCGACATCACGGCCGGGACCGTCACGGTGACGCCCCCGACGGGACTGTTCGAGGACCCCGAGGACACCTCGCGGCCCGAGACGGTCACACCGACCGACCGCGAGGGCTGATCGTGCGCATCGACATCGTCACGATCTTCCCGGAGTTCTTCTCCGTCCTCGACGTCTCGCTGCTCGGCAAGGCCCGCTCGGACGGGCTGCTCGACGTGCACGTGCACGACCTGCGGCACTGGACGACCGACCGGCACCGCACGGTCGACGACACCCCGTACGGCGGTGGCGCGGGCATGGTGATGAAGCCCGAGCCGTGGGCGCAGGCGCTCTCGTCGATCCTGCGCGAGGACGGTTCGTCGACGCTCGTCGTCCCGACGCCGGCCGGCACCCCCTTCCGTCAGTCGATCGCCCGGTCGCTCGCGTCCGAGCACGACCACCTCGTGTTCGCCTGCGGGCGGTACGAGGGCATCGATGCCCGCGTCTTCGCGTGGGCGGCCGAGCGGTGCTCGGTCGTCGAGCTCTCGCTCGGTGACTACGTGCTGAACGGCGGCGAGGTCGCGGCCATGGCGATGATCGAGGCGGTCGGCCGTCTCGTCCCCGGGGTCGTCGGCAACCCGGAGTCACTCGTCGAGGAGTCCCACGAGGACGGCCTGCTCGAGTACCCGTCGTACACGAAGCCGGCCCTCTGGCGGGACCTCGAGGTGCCTGACGTCCTGCTCAGCGGGCACCACGCGCGCGTCGCCGCCTGGCGGCACGAGCAGCAGGTGGAGCGGACCCGTCGCGTCCGCCCGGACCTGCTGCCCGACGCGTAGCGCCGGCCGCATCGCCGCGGTGCCGGCGCCTCCGGCAGTGGTGCTCCGCGCCGTTCCGGTCGCACGACGTGCCGCCGGCGCACGTTCCGGTCGCGCGACGTGCCGCCGGGCTGGATCGTGAGCGGCAGGTCGCGCGACGAGGGCGCCCGCGTCCCGACGGATGGATGGATGGACGGACGGGAGGCGCGGGGCGGGGTCGCGCCGCGCCTCCCGGCCGTCAGGCGGTCGCCTCGGTGCGCTGGGCGCGTCGCAGGGTGAGCACCTCGGGACCGTCGTCGGTGACCGCCACGGTGTGCTCGACGTGCGCGGCACGGGATCCGTCGACGCTCTTCAGCGTCCAGCCGTCCTCGTCCTGCACGAGTTCGTCGGTGCCCTGCATGAGCCACGGCTCGATCGCGACCACGAGGCCCGTGCGGAGCTTCAGGCCGCGGCCGGGGCGGCCGTCGTTCGGCACGTGCGGGTCACCGTGCATCGTGCGGCCGACGCCGTGCCCACCGAACTGCGTGTTGACGCTGTAGCCGGCGTCCTTCGCCACCCTGCCGATGGCGTAGGAGACGTCGCCGAGCTTGTTGCCCGGTCGGAACTGCTCGATGCCGGCCAGCAGCGCGCGCTCGACCGTCCCGACGAGTCGCTGGTCCTCGTCGCGGGCCGTGCCCACCTGCACCGTGACGGCGGAGTCCGCCACCCAGCCGTCGACGCTCGCGGCGAAGTCCAGGCTGACGAGGTCGCCGTCGACGAGCACGCGGTCGTACGGCAGGCCGTGCAGAGCCGCGTCGTTCACCGACGTGCACAGGTTCCGGCCGAAGGGGGAGTTGCCGAACGAGGGGTGGTAGTCGACGTAGCAGCTCACGGCGCCACGGTCGGCGATCATCCGAGCGGCCACGCGGTCGAGGTCGAGCAGGTTCACGCCCACGTCGACGGTCTCGAGCAGCTCGTCGAGGACGTCGGCGACGAACCGTCCGGCGGCGCGCAGGCCCTCCAGCTCGGCGGGGGTGCGGAGTTCGATCATGCGTCCATCCTGGTCGTTTTGCGAGCGGGCTTCCCTGTGGCATGATGGACCGCTGTGCCCTGGCTGGACTCTGCCACGGGGGAGTCGCCGATTCCGGGCACGCACACTTCTTTCCACACACCGATCCGCGGCGACCCGTGCGCGTCCGCAGAGAGTGAACGAACATGCAGCTCCTCGACCACGTCGACGCAGCGTCCCTGCGCACCGACGTCCCGGACTTCCGCCCCGGCGACACCATCAAGGTGCACGTCAACATCATCGAAGGCACGCGCTCGCGTGTCCAGGTGTTCCAGGGTGTCGTCATCGCCCGCCAGGGCCACGGCCTCGGCGAGACCTTCAAGGTCCGCAAGGTGAGCTTCCAGGTCGGCGTCGAGCGCTGGTTCCCGGTGCACTCGCCGATCATCGACCACATCGAGGTCGTCACCCGCGGTGACGTCCGTCGCGCGAAGCTCTACTACCTGCGCGAGCTCCGCGGCAAGGCGGCCCGCCGCAAGATCAAGGAGAAGCGCGACGCCTGATCGCCTTCACAGTGAGGGCCCGCGAGCCGGGTTCCACTGGACGCCCCCCGCCGATGTACGGTTGTGCATCGACGGGGGGCTTTCCCGTTGTGCGCGCTCCACGGAGCGCAGGGTCTTCCACGTCCGACGAGTGCGGGTGTGGGTCGGCACGCTGGTCGAGCGTGCATGTGAACGAGAGCGGACATGACGGACACCACCGAAGGATCGGGACGCCGCCCACGGGCTGAGCACAAGGGCAACGGCGTCCTGACGTTCCTGCGGGACCTCGTCATCATCTTCCTCGCGGCACTGCTCGTCTCGTTCCTCGTCAAGACGTTCCTGATCCGGTCGTTCTACATCCCGTCGGAGTCGATGGAGAACACCCTGCAGGTGAACGACCGGGTGATCGTCAACGAGCTCGTGCCGGACGTGGTGTCGCTCAAGCGCGGTGACGTCGTGGTCTTCAAGGACCCGGGCGGTTGGTTGACCGGCACGAACGTGCCGGGCGTCGCGCCGACCACGCAGCCGGCGAAGGCGATCGACTGGCTCCTCACCCAGGTCGGTCTCGGGACCGGCGACAGCGACGACCACCTCATCAAGCGGGTCATCGGCCTGCCGGGGGACAAGGTCACGTGCTGCAACGACCTCGGGCAGATGTCCGTGAACGGCGTGCCCATCAAGGAGCCGTACACGCTGCTGCCGAGCGGCGCCCCGGCGTCGGCCGACCCGTTCTCGGTGACCGTCCCCGAGGGCACGATCTGGGTGATGGGCGACAACCGCAACGACTCGAAGGACTCGCGCTACAACCGCGACACCCCGTCGAAGGGCTTCGTGCCGCTGTCGGACGTCACCGGCAGGGCGTTCGTCATCTCGTGGCCCACGAGCCGCTGGACGTGGCTCGACGACTACCCCGACGTGTTCGCGGGTGTGGAGGAGAAGGACCGGTGACCCCGGTCCGGCCATCGCTCCGGGTCGAGAAGAAGCTGCTCGGCTCCGGTCGCGTGACCGTGATCGGCATGGACGAGGTCGGCCGTGGGGCGATCGCCGGTCCGGTGGCCGTCGGGGTCGCGGCGGTGACGATCGACATCGGACGCGTGCCCCAGGGGCTCGCCGACTCGAAACTGCTGTCAGCCGCTCGGCGCACCGAGCTCGAGCCCGTCGTCCGACGGTGGGCACGGACCGCCGTGGGCATGGCGACGGCGGACGTGGTCGACCAGCAGGGGATCGTCCCCGCGCTCGGCCAGGCCGGTGCGGCGGCGCTCGGCGCGCTCGTCGACGACGGGCTGTGCCTCGACGACGCCGTCGTGGTGCTGGACGGCTCGTTCGACTGGTTGTCCCGTGCCGTCCCCACAGCACTGGTCCCGTCCGCCCGGCCGCTCGACGTCGTGGTGCGCGTGAAGGCGGACCGCGACTGCGCCTCCGTCGCCGCAGCGTCCGTGGTGGCGAAGGTCGAGCGCGACGCCCTGATGGTCGCTGCGCACGAGGGGGCTCCGCACTACGGGTGGGCGTCGAACAAGGGGTACGGGTCCACGGCGCACTACGACGGGATCCGGTCCGTCGGGGCGCACGCGCTGCACCGGAAGAGCTGGCTGCACCAGGCGTCGAGCGTCGCCCTGGACGGGTTCGACGAGCTGGCCGTCACCGGCTGACCCACCCCGTCGTCCATCGTCGGTCGGCTCGCCGTAGACTGTGCGGGCGATGGATGACGACGAATTCGACGACTACGACCGCGAGGTCGAACTTGCCCTGTACCGCGAGTACCGCGACGTCGTGTCGCAGTTCCGGTACGTGGTCGAGACCGAGCGGCGGTTCTACCTGGCGAACGAGGTCGACCTCGTCCGCCGTGACACCGAGCACGACTTCTACTTCGAGCTCACGATGAACGACGTGTGGGTGTGGGACGTCTACCGTTCCGACCGGTTCGTGAAGTCCGTGCGTGTCCTCACGTTCAAGGACGTGAACGTCGAGGAACTCACGTCGCGGGAACTCGAACTGCCCAAGGAACTCGCACTCGACGAGTGATCCACAGCTTTACTGGAATTGCGACTCGGGCTTCTTCCGACGACATTTCCGCAATTGTCGCGCTACGGTGGTGGTGAAGCTTTTCCCGTGACCCACCGTCACGGGGATCACCACCCCTCGACCCAGGAGCACGACATGGCACAGAAGGTCACCGTCCAGCTCGTCGACGACCTCGACGATTCGCCCATCGCCGCCGGCGAAGGCCGCACCGTGGAATTCGCGTTCGACGGTTCGAACTACGAGATCGACCTGTCCGACGACAACGTGGACAAGTTCCGCGAAGCGATCTCGGACTACGTCGCAGCGGCACGGAAGGTCTCCGGTCGTCGTTCCGGTGGCAGCAGTGGTTCCGCGCCGAAGTCCGCACCCAAGCGCGGGAACTCCGAGGAACTCGCGAAGATCCGCGACTGGGCGAAGGAGAACGGTTACGAGGTCTCGAGCCGCGGCCGTATCTCGACCCAGGTGCAGGAAGCGTACGCAGCCGCGCACTGACGCACGACCTCACGAGACCCCGGATGTCCTGACGACATCCGGGGTCTCGTCATTCCTGCACAACATTTCCATCACGAGTGCTCATCCACAGTTCCGCCATCCGACCGACGGCGCCGGTTGCATTGCCGCATCGTCGTCGGTGGAGGCAACGACATGGAACGACGAACACTGGGGCAGTACGGCGAGGACCGCGCGGTGGAATGGCTCACGGCGCGCGGGTACCGATTGGTGGAACGGAACTGGCGGTGCGCACGCGGCGAGGTCGACGTGGTCGCCTGGCACGGGCGGACACTCGTGTTCATCGAGGTCAAGACGCGAGCGGGCACGGCGACCGGGCACCCGTTCGAGGCGATCACCACGGCGAAGACCGCGCGCCTCCGACGGCTGGTGCCGATGTGGTTCGCGGCGCATCCCGACATGCACGCCCCGGCGGTCCGTCTCGATGCGCTGGCGGTGCACGTGGCCGGTGACCGGCACGGCATCGAGCACCTCACGGGGATCCTGTGACCGGCATCGGTCGGTCCGCCGCGGTCGCCCTGCTCGGCGTGACCGGACGGCGGATCGAGGTCGAGGCGCACCTGACGAGCCAGCTGCCCGCCTTCAGCATCATCGGACTGCCGGACACCTCGTTGGGCGAGGCCCGAGAGCGGGTCCGGGCCGCAGCGGCGAACGCCGGGGCGCCCCTGCCGGCCCGGCGGATCACGGTCAACCTGACGCCGGCGGCGATCCCGAAGCGCGGATCGGGCTTCGACCTGGCGATCGCCATGGCGGTGCTCGCCGGCGCGGACGTCGCGCCCCGTGTGAGCGAACGGGTCGTGTACATCGGGGAGCTCGGGCTCGACGGGCGACTCCGGCCCGTACCCGGGGTCGTGCCGATGCTGCTCGCGGCACGGGACGCCGGAGCCGAGCGGGTGGTGCTCCCCACGGGGAACGCCGAGGAGGCCCGGTTCGTGCGCGGTGTGGACGTCCGCGCCGTGGACTCGCTCCGTGCCGCCGCGATCGACGCCGGGGCGCTCCTCCCGCCGGTCGAGGTCGACCCGGTCGCCGCACCGCCGGTCCTCCCCGAGCGATCACCCGTCGCCGAGCTGGCCGAGGTCGTGGGCAACCCCACCGGCGTCCGTGCCCTCGTCGCGGCGGCCGCCGGCGGACACCACGCCCTGCTCGTGGGACCGCCGGGCGCCGGCAAGACGATGCTCGCGGAACGGCTGCCGGGTCTGCTGCCGGACCTCGACGACGACGCGGCGCTCGAGGTCGCGGCGGTCCGGTCGGTCGCCGGGCACGGGGTCGCATCGTGGACCACGAGACCTCCGTGGGAGGCCCCGCACCACTCGGCGTCCGCGGTGTCCCTCATCGGTGGCGGCTCCGGCACGGTCCGACCGGGCGCCGTCTCGCGTGCGACACAGGGCGTGCTGTTCCTCGACGAGGCCCCGGAGTTCCCGCGCGCGGTGCTCGACGCACTGCGACAGCCCCTGGAGTCCGGACGGATCACGGTGCACCGGGCCGCCGGGGCCGCCGAGTTCCCCGCACGCTGTCAGGTCGTACTCGCGGCGAACCCGTGTCCGTGCGGCAACGCCGGCTCGATGCGGCAACCGTGCGAGTGCGCGCCGGCCACCGTCCGCCGGTACCTCGGCCGCATGTCCGGACCGTTGCTCGACCGCATCGACATCCGGGTGCGCGTGCCGCGGGTGACCACCGGCCTGATCCGCGGTGAGGACGGCACGACGCCCAGCACGGCGCAGGCTCGAGCGACCGTCGAGGCGGCACGCCACGCGATGCGCACCAGGCTCGTCGGTACGGGGTGGACCCGGAACGCCGAGGTGTCGGGGGCGTGGCTCCGCGGCCCCGGGCGGGTGGACCGGCGGGCGACGACGGCGCTCGACCAGGCGCTCGACCTCGGCACGCTGACGATGCGCGGCTGGGACCGGACGATGCGCCTCGCCTGGACGCTCGCGGACCTGCAGGGGGACGACCGGCCGGGCGAACGGCACGTGCGCGAGGCCCTCGCCCTCCGGAGTGCGCTGTGACCGGGGCGCCCGACCTGCTCGAGACGGTCGCGGTGCTCCTCGGTCGGGCTGTGGCCGACGCGGTGGACCCGGTGGAGGCAGCGGCGCGCGTGGCGTGGTCGGCCGTCGTGGAGCCGGGGGACGCGGTGGCGGGGATGCTCGTCCAGGGACTCGGGGCCGAGCGCTCGTTCGCGCTCGTCCGGTCGGCGTGCGACGACGGACCCGTTGGCCTGCTCGACTCCTGCATCGACCGGGGTGTCCCGGGGGCTGAGTCCCCGGCACCCTTCGCCCGCACGCTGCGGATCGCCCTCGAGCGCTGGCGCCCACGGCTCGCCCGGGTCGACGTCCTGACGACGCTCGAGGCGGCGCGCGCGGTCGGTGCGCGGCTCGTCGTGCCGGGCACGGCCGGGTGGCCCACCGGCGTCGACGACCTCGGGCCGCACGCGCCCGTCGTGCTCTGGACGCGGTCGGGGCGTCGGGCCTCCGGTCCTGCCCTGGCCGTCGTCGGTTCGCGGGCGAACACCGTCGCAGGGGCCGAGGCGACCGCGGAGATCGCCTCGGCCGCCGCCGACGCCGGGTGCACGGTGGTGAGCGGTGGGGCCTACGGCATCGACGCGACCGCGCACCGGGTCGCGGTCGCGGCGGGCACGCCGACGGTGGCGGTCCTGGCCGGCGGGATCGACCAGCTCTACCCGACGGGCAACGTCGAACTGCTGCGGAACGTCGCACGGCAGGGCAGCCTGCTGGCCGAGTCCCCGCCGGGTACCCGGCCGACACGGTGGCGGTTCCTCGCACGGAACCGACTGATCGCGGCGCTGGGTGCGGCGACCGTCGTGGTCGAGGCCGGGGCCCGCTCGGGCGCGTTGAACACGGCGCACCACGCTGCGCAGCTCGGCCGACCCGTGTTCGCCGTCCCGGGGGCGTTCTCGTCGTCGGCGTCGGTCGGGTGCCACCGTCTCGTGGCGCAGGGGCGTGCTCAGATCGTCGTGGGTCCGGGCGACCCCGTCGAGGCCGTCGTCGGACGACGCGGATCCGGGCGAGGACACCCGTCGAGGGACGGTGGGCCGACGTGCGCCGACGAGCCGATCGGTGGTCGGCAGGACCCCGAGGTGGTCCGGGTCCTGGACGCATTGGGACGGCGGGCGCTCGGCGAGCAGGAGATCGCCGTGCGCTCGGGCATGTCGGCGGGTGCGGTGGCGGACGCGCTCGCGCTGGCCGAACTGCAGGGGCTCGTCACGCACACCGTCGGCGGGTGGACCAGGTCGTGACGGCGCCGGACGCTTACCCTGGGGCCCGTGGCGGAGCAGACGGACGGGCGACTCGTGGCGGCGGTGGAGTCGTTCCTCGACCACGTCCGTGGCGCCCGGGGTCTGAGCGACCAGACCGTCCGTGCCTACGCGAACGACCTCGACCAGCTGGTGCAGTTCGCCGACGAGCGGGGGATCGCCGCCACCGCGGACCTCGGTCTCGAGGTGCTCCGCGACTGGCTGTGGGAAGCGGACCGACGCGGGCTCGCCCGGTCCACGATCGCGCGCCGGTCGTCGTCGGTGCGGGTGTTCACCCGCTGGGCCAGCGAGACCGGTCTGCTCGACACCGACCCCGGCGCCCGGCTGCGCGCGCCCAAGGGGGCGGGACACCTGCCGCGCGTCGTGTCGACCGACCAGGTCCGGACGGTGCTCGACGGACTCGCGGCTCGGGCGGACACGGACGACCCTGCTGCGCTCCGCGACCTGGCGGTCGTCGAACTGCTCTACGCCGCGGCGATCCGGGTGAGCGAGCTCGTCGGCATCGACGTCGAGGACGTCGACCGAGACCGCCTGACCGTGCGAGTGCTCGGCAAGGGCGGCAAGGAACGGGTGGTGCCGTTCGGCGTGCCCGCAAGGGACGCGCTCGAGGCCTGGCTCGGACGGGGTCGCCCGGTCCTCGCTGCGCGCGCTGCCGAGCGGTCACCGGCCCCCGCCCGGCAGTCGGACACCTCCCCGCAGCCGGTCCCCTCCGAGCAGCAGGTGCAGCGCTCCGGCGGGCCCGCGCTCTTCCTCGGCGACCGGGGTGGCCGACTCGGGGTCCGCAGCGTGTACCGGGTGGTCGCTCGAGCGCTCGGAGACCTGCCGGGCGCGGGTCCGAGCGGGCCGCACACCTTCCGGCACACCGCGGCGACGCACCTGCTCGACGGGGGAGCGGACCTCCGGGCCGTGCAGGAGCTCCTCGGGCACGCGAGCCTCGGGACGACGCAGATCTACACGCACGTCTCGTCCGCCCGGCTCCGGGAGGTCTACCGAACGGCGCACCCCCGCGCTTGACGGCGAACGGCCGGGCGGGAGTCCCGACGCCGTTCCGCCGCACGGCCTCGCGGCCTCGCGGCCTCCGGCACGTCACCCCGGCCACGCCGACTCCGGGAGCAGGACCGGCCAGGCAGCCGGCGACAGGAACCGCAGTGGATCGACGTAGCGACCCTCGACCCGTGCGCCGAGGTGCAGGCACGGATCGGCGGCGGGACAGTGTCCGACCGTGACGGCACCGACCACCATCCCCTGCTGGACGGCGTCGCCCGTCGCCACCGAGGGTTCGACGGAGTCCAGCGTGCTCACGAGGCCCTCCCCGTGGTCGATGGTCACGACGCCCCTGCCGGCGACCTGCCCGGCGAACGACACCGTGCCGTCCGCCACCGCGACCGCAGGGGTACCGACGGACGTAGCCAGGTCGATGCCGCGGTGACCGGGCGCGTAGTCGTCCGCGGGTGCCTCGAACGGTCGGACCACCTCGCGCGTGCCCGTCGGCCAGACCCACGGCGCCGGAGCGACGTCCTCGCTCGCCACGATCGTTCCGGCCGAGCGGCCAGCCTCGTCGGACGTCGCCGGGTGCCCCGACAGGAGCGCACTCGCGAGCGCGACCACGAGCGGACCCGCGAGTGCGACCGGGAGTGCGACCGCGAGGACGAGGAGCCCACCCGGCCGCCCGGGCCGAGGGAGGAGCGGTGACCGTCTCATGTGACGAGGGTCGTCGAGACGCGCCCGGGCACGGGCGGCGGCGGGCCGATCTGGGGACGGTGCCCGCTGCCTCCAGGGCTGTGCAGGGACGGCTGTCGGACGGCGCCGCGCCACACCACGTCCTCTCGCGGTGCCGGCTGCGACACGACACGCGTCGATCGACGCGTGCAACGTCGGCGAACCCGTGCGATCCACGGCGACCCCAGAACGCGTCCAACCCCGCATGCCCCGCCGCGCCGCCGCGCCGCCGCGCCGCCGCGCCCCGATGTGCCCCGCGAGCCGCCAGCGAGTACAGTCGGGGCCGCTCCGGAACACGCAACGCCGCTCGGACGGCGAACCAGCCGACCGCCGGGGCACCGTGCGCCACCCAGCACGGCGGCAAGAACCTGGAGCACCGTGTCGAACACGTCCACCCAGCACGGCGAGGACCGTGCGTTCAAGGGGAAGGTCACCCTGTTCGCCATCGCGGCGGCAGTCGGCGGCTTCCTCTTCGGATTCGACTCCTCCGTCATCAACGGAGCCGTCGACGCGATCAAGGGCGAGTTCGGCCTGTCCGAGGCCGCCAGCGGCTTCGCGGTCGCCTCCGCGCTCATCGGCTGTGCCTTCGGTGCCTACTTCGCCGGTCGCCTGGCCGACCGCTGGGGCCGGACGCGCGTCATGTTCTGGGCAGCGGTGCTGTTCTTCGTCAGCTCGATCGGCTCGGCCTTCGCGTTCGCGACCTGGGACCTCGTCATCTGGCGTCTCGTCGGTGGCCTCGGCATCGGTACCGCGTCGGTGATCGCCCCCGCGTACATCTCCGAGGTCTCCCCGAAGGCGATCCGCGGCCGACTGGCGTCCTTCCAGCAGCTCGCCATCACGCTCGGCATCTTCGCCGCCCTGCTCTCCGACCAGCTCTTCGCGGTGACCGCCGGTGGCGCCTCGGAGCAGGTCCTCGGCCTCGCCGCCTGGCGCTGGATGTTCCTCGTCGGTGTCGTGCCGTCCGTCGTCTACGGCGTGCTCGCGATCACCCTGCCGGAGTCCCCGCGCTTCCTGCTCTCGAAGGGCCGTGCCGACGACGCCCGCGAGGTCATGGGCAAGATCGTCCCGCGTGACACCGTGAACACGAGCCTGGAGGAGATCCAGGACGGCATCAAGAAGGAGGCCAACGAGAAGAAGGGCTCCATCCGGGGCAACCGCTTCGGCCTGCAGCCCATCGTCTGGGTCGGCATCATCCTCGCCGTGCTGCAGCAGTTCGTCGGCATCAACGTGATCTTCTACTACTCGACGACCCTCTGGCAGGCGGTCGGGTTCAAGGAGAGCGACTCGTTCCTCATCTCGACGATCACGTCGATCGTCAACGTCGCCGTCACGTTCATCGCGATCTTCACCGTGGACAAGCTCGGCCGGAAGCCGCTGCTCGTGGCGGGCTCGTCGGGCATGTTCGTCTCGCTCACGATGGTCGCGATCGCGTTCTCGCAGGCCACGATCGTGGACGGCGCGCCGAGCCTGCCCGGCTCCTGGGGCATCATCGCGCTGATCTTCGCGAACCTGTTCGTGGTCTCCTTCGGCGCCACCTGGGGTCCGCTCATGTGGGTCCTGCTCGGCGAGATGTTCCCGAACCGCATCCGCGCGACCGCGCTCGGTGTCGGCTCGGCCGCCAACTGGATCGCGAACTTCGTGGTCACGATCTCGTTCCCGGTGCTCTCCGGCTTCAACCTGACGGTGACCTACGGCATCTACGCCCTGTTCGCCCTGCTCTCGCTGTTCTTCGTCATCGCGAAGATCCCGGAGACGAAGGGCCGCTCCCTCGAGGAAATGGGCATCACGGCAGAGGGCGACACGGTGTCGGCGAAGTAGCGTCCACCGGCGTCACCACCTGACGGGAGGCGCGGTGCGGGTCGGACCCGCACCGCGCCTCCCGTGCGTCCCGGCTCCGTCGTGTCCCGGGCACGGTCGTGTCCCGGGCACGGTCGTGTCCGGGCGCCGTCGTACCGGGCGCGGTCGTGTCCGGGCTCCGTCGTGTCCGGCGACGGCCTGGGCGTCCGGACCTGCTAACATTGCGACCGCAGCGCGCTCCGGCGCGCTGACTTCGCGCGTCCACAGTGCTCGTGCAACAGCAGTGCTCGTCCAACAGCAGTGCTCTCGCCACGACACGTTCCGCGGCCACCGGTCCTGCTCTCACGAGCGGGCGGCCGCGCGGACAGGGCGCCAGGGGTCACGGCCACCGGTCGCGACCGACACAACCGCAACCGTGCGCACGGCCGAACAGTCGTGTGCCGAGAACAAGGAGGGACGGCATGGCCGTCGTCACCATCCGCCAGCTGCTCGACAGCGGCGTCCACTTCGGACACCAGACCCGTCGGTGGAACCCGAAGGTGAAGCGCTTCATCCTCGCGGAGCGCTCGGGCATCCACATCATCGACCTGCAGCAGTCGCTGGCCTACATCGACCGCGCGTACGACTTCGTCAAGGAGACGGTCGCGCACGGTGGCACGATCCTCTTCGTGGGCACCAAGAAGCAGGCGCAGGGCTCCATCGCCGAGCAGGCGACCCGCGTCGGCCAGCCGTACGTCAACCAGCGTTGGCTCGGCGGTCTGCTCACGAACTTCCAGACGGTCTCCAAGCGCCTCGCGCGCATGAAGGAGCTCGAGGAGATCGACTTCGACGACACGACGAAGGGCTTCACCAAGAAGGAGCTCCTCATCAAGAAGCGCGAGCTGGACAAGCTCCACAAGACCCTCGGTGGTATCCGCAACCTCACGCGGACCCCGAGCGCGCTCTGGGTCGTCGACACCAAGAAGGAGCACCTCGCGATCGACGAGGCGCAGAAGCTCGGGATCCCGGTCATCGGCATCCTCGACACCAACTGCGACCCCGACGAGATCACCTACCCGATCCCGGGCAACGACGACGCGATCCGCTCCGTCGGTCTCCTGACCCGCATCGTCGCCGACGCCGCGGCCGAGGGCCTGAAGACCCGCCACAACGGCGGCGACGAGGAGACGGCCGAGCCGCTGGCCGAGTGGGAGCAGGAGCTCCTCTCCGGTGAGCAGGGTGGCGCGCAGGCCGCTCCGGCAGCCGAGGCCGCCCCCGCAGCCGAGGCTCCCGTCGAGGAGAACGACGCCGACGCGCAGGTCGCCGCGAAGGAGATCGGCGAGCCGATCGCCGACGAGGCCAAGAACGCCGAAGCCACCTCGGCCGAGTAGTCACCGGGGGCGCCGGGCCGGTCGGCTCGGCGCCCCTTCCCTCTCTCTCCACAACACCAGTCCAGAAAGGACTCCAGTCAATGGCCAACTACAGCCTTGCTGACGTGAAGAAGCTCCGTGAGGACCTCGGGGCCGGCATGATGGACGCGAAGAACGCGCTCGTCGAGGCCGACGGCGACTACGACAAGGCCGTCGAGCTGCTCCGCATCAAGGGCGCGAAGGCCGTCGCCAAGCGCGACGACCGTGCGACCTCCGAGGGTGTCGTCGTCGCGACGACCGAGGGTGGCGCCGCCACCGTCGTCGAGCTCGCGAGCGAGACCGACTTCGTCGCGAAGAACGAGAAGTTCACCACCCTCGCCGACAAGGTCGTGGCCGCGGTCGCCGCCGCCGGTGCGTCCGACGTCGAGGCCGGCAACGCCGCGCCGCTCGACGGCAAGACCGTCGCCGAGACGATCGACGAGGCCGCCGCCGCGCTGGGTGAGAAGCTCGCGCTGCGCACCGTCGTCCGTGTCGAGGGCGACGCCTTCGAGGTCTACCTGCACAAGACCAGCCAGGACCTGCCGCCGCAGATCGCCGTCGTCATCGCCTACGCGGGCTCCGACGCCGCCGAGGCGCGGTCGATCGCCCAGCACGTCGCGTTCGCGAACCCGACGTACCTGACCCGCGACGAGATCCCGGCCGAGGCCATCGAGAAGGAGCGCGCGACCGTCGAGGCGATCACGCGCGAGGAGGGCAAGCCGGAGGCCGCCCTGCCGAAGATCGTCGAGGGTCGCCTCAACGCGTACCGCAAGCAGGTCGCGCTCCTCGAGCAGGACTACGCGAAGGACAACAAGCTGTCCGTCGCGAAGGCCGCCGAGAACGCCGGTCTGACGATCCAGGGCTTCGCCCGCGTCAAGGTCGGCGCGTAACGAACCCGTGACGGGGCTCGGAACCACATCGGTTCCGGGCCCCGTTTTCTGCGCGCTGCGACACGCGCGGAGCCGGCCGGGAGGCACGACCTCCTCCGCCGGACCGGCTGCGGCCGGGTAGATTCCCACGAGACATTCGACGAAGGGTGCGCCACATGACGAACGAGAAGACCGGACGCCGCCGGGTCCTGCTGAAGCTGTCGGGGGAGGCGTTCGGGGCGGGGTCCCTCGGGGTGAACCCGGACGTCATCAGCACCATCGCCAAGGAGATCGCGCAGGCCGCGCAGGACGTCGAGGTGGCCATCGTGGTCGGCGGCGGCAACTTCTTCCGCGGTGCCGAGCTCTCGCAGCGCGGCATGGACCGCGGTCGTGCCGACTACATGGGCATGCTCGGCACCGTGATGAACGCGCTCGCGCTCCAGGACTTCCTGGAGCAGGCCGGAGCGGCGACCCGGGTGCAGTCCGCGATCAGCATGACCCAGGTCGCAGAGCCGTACATCCCGCGGCGCGCCGAGCGGCACCTCGAGAAGGGGCGCATCGTGATCTTCGGTGCCGGTGCGGGCCTGCCGTACTTCTCGACCGACACGGTCGCCGCCCAGCGTGCGCTCGAGATCGACGCGCACGAGGTCCTCGTGGCCAAGAACGGCGTGGACGGTGTGTACACCGCCGACCCGAAGAAGGACGCCACCGCCGAGAAGCTGCACCACGTCACGTACCAGGACGCCCTGCTGCAGGGCCTGAAGGTCGTCGACGCGACGGCGTTCTCGCTCTGCATGGACAACGGCATGCCGATGCACGTCTTCGGCATGGAGGGCGAGGGCAACGTCGCGGCCGCCATCCGCGGGGAGCGCATCGGCACGGTCGTCAGCAACTGACCCGCACGCTGACTAGACTCGACGCAGTACCGAAGGAGAACCACCGTGATCAGTGATGTCCTGACCGAAGCCACCGAGAAGATGGCGAAGGCCGTCGACGTCGCCAAGGACGACTTCGCGACCGTCCGTACCGGACGCATCAACGCCGCCCTCTTCCAGAAGATCCCGGTCGACTACTACGGCACCCCGACGCCGCTCGCGCAGCTCGCGTCGCTCCAGACGCCCGAGGCACGCACGCTCATCGTCACGCCGTACGACAAGTCGGCCCTCAAGGAGATCGAACGCGCGATCGCGACGTTCCCGAACCTCGGCGCCAGCCCGTCGAACGACGGCGAGATCGTCCGCGTGACGATCCCTGAGCTCACGCAGGACCGCCGCAAGGAGTTCGTGAAGCTCGTGCGTGGCAAGGGTGAGGACCACAAGGTCGTCATCCGGAACATCCGTCGCCGCGCGAAGGACGACCTCGACGCGCTGAAGGGTGAGATCTCCGACGACGAGATCGCCCGGGGCGACAAGGACCTCGAGGCCCTGACGAAGAAGCACGTCGACCAGATCGACGACGCGCTGAAGAAGAAGGAAGCCGAACTCCTCGAGGTCTGATGCGTCTCCCCGAGCCGGGCGGCGACCGCCCCACAGAACCGCGCCCGACCGGAGCAGCCCCGACCACGAAGAAGGGGCTGCGACAGGACTTCGATGCCCGTGCCCGTGCGGCGCGCGCCGACTTCGAGGCGCAGCTCAAGCAGCGCAAGGCGGACTTCGGCGCGCGCAACGAGGCACTGACCGCCCGCACCGGCCGCAACCTGCCGGCCGCGATCGCCATCGCCCTGGCGTTCGCGGTCGTCATGCTGGGGTCGCTCCTCATCTGGAAGCCGGCGTTCATGGTCGTCGCGGCCTTCCTGCTCGGGGTGGCCGTCTACGAGCTCGCGAGTGCGATGCGGTTCGCCGGGCGCGACGTGCCGCGCATCCCGAGCGTGGCCGCGGCCGTCGTCATGGTCCCGGCAGCGTTCCTCGGAGGGCAGGTCGCGGCGCTGTTCGCGATCCTCGGCGGCATCGTCCTCATCGCGGTCTGGCGGCTCGTCGAGGTCGCGATCGCGCGGGAGAAGCCGCCGGCCGGTCACGTCGCCCGCGACCTGACGAACGGCCTGTTCGTGCAGGCCTACATCACCCTGCTCGGTGCGTGCATCGTGCTGCTCTCGGCCCAGCCCCGCGGTGAGCTGTGGGTGATCGCCTTCATCCTGGTGGTCGTCGCCGTCGACACGGGTGCGTACGCCACCGGGCTCAACCTCGGCAAGCACCCGATGGCGCCGCGGATCAGCCCGAAGAAGACCTGGGAGGGCTTCGCGGGATCGGTCGCCGCGAGCATCCTGGTCGGCATCGTGGTGACCTGGCTCATGCTCGGTCTGCCCTGGTGGACCGGCATCGTCCTCGGTGTCCTCATCTCGGGCTCCGCCACGCTCGGCGACCTGACCGAGTCGATGATCAAGCGCGACCTCGGCATCAAGGACATCTCGTCGTTCCTGCCCGGGCACGGTGGGCTGCTCGACCGCATCGACAGCATCCTGCCGTCGGCGGCCGTGGCCTACGTGTTGTTCCTGGTGGTCGTCCACTGACCTGAGCGCCCGACGCCCTGTCGGACCGCGCGTCCAGGTGGCGCCATGGTCCGGTGCTGGCAGAATGTCGCCGTGGCCACGACCTTCCCCTCCGCAGACCGCAAGTCCCTCGGGTACGACGTCGACGAGGTCGAGCGGTTCCTCGAGGACGCCCGTCGTGCGTACACCGCGGGCGACACCGCTCCCGGCATCGAGGCGGCGAAGATCCGCAGGACCGCCTTCTCCATGCGCAAGGGCGGCTACTCCACGGCACACGTCGACGCCGCGCTCGAGCGCCTCGAGGACGCCTTCGCCGCTCGCGAGCGGGAGCGCGAGATCGCCGAGACGGGTCAGAAGGCCTGGTACGCCGAGGCCCGCGCCAAGGCGTCGGACGTCGTCGCGCGACTCGAGCGTCCCACCGGGCAGCGGTTCGCACGCACCAGCCCGCTCGGCACCGGCTACCACCCGAAGGACGTCGACGTCTTCGCGGAGCGGCTGGCGGGCTACTTCCGCGACGGCAAGCCGCTCAGCCTGACCGAGGTCCGGTCGGTGGTGTTCCGCCCGAAGCACGGCGGCTACCGCGAGGCGCAGGTGGACGCGCTGCTCGACGCGGTCGTCGAGGTCATGCTCGCCGTCCGCTGACGACGCGCGGGACACCGGTGCTTCTCTTCCCGTGACCGTTCCGTTATCCTGGACCCACTCATGGGCAGGCACACGGCAGACCTCAGCTCCGACCGCGGTACCCGCGAGCACCTCGACCGTCCGGTCGTCGGTGAGCGCCGCGCGGCACGCGACCGACTCCGCACGACGGGGCACTCGGTCCTCCACGAGACCCCGCGGGTCGAGACGGCAGCGCTGCCGTCGACACCGCTGGGCGCACCCGTGACGGCGCCGACCCCGGTCGCGACGTCCGCCGCACCGGCGACCGCTCCGGTCCTCGTCCGCGGACCGATCGCACCGACCGGTGCTGCCGACCCGCGCATCGTCCAGCAGCGACGCGCGGTCGCCGCACCGGCGAAGCCGAAGGCCGCCCGGACCCTCAACTCGTTCATGCGCGGACGCGCGACCATCCCGACGCTGTCGTTCTTCGCCGTCTTCGGCTTCGTCGGCGGCTCGCTGTTCAACCCGATGCAGCCCGACGTCGCCCAGGCCGCCGTCGTCGCTCCGGTGCTCGTCAAGGCGCCCGTGGAGCCGCAGCAGTTCACGGCACACGGCACGTACGCCGCGTTCGACGTGACGCGCGACGGCTACGGCGTCACGCTGCCGAAGCCCAAGGTCGAGGAGAAGCCGGCCGAAGCCACCAACGACCAGGCCGACCCGGCAGCGAAGAGCACGGCCGTCACGCCGTCGAACACGCTCGCGGCGACGGCCGCGACGCCGAACCCGGGCAGCGCGCAGGAGATCGCCCAGCAGATGGTCGCCGCACGCGGCTGGGGGAGCGAGCAGTTCAACTGCCTCGTGTCGCTGTGGAACAAGGAGTCGGGTTGGCGCGTCAACGCGTACAACCCGAGCGGTGCCTACGGCATCCCGCAGGCGCTGCCCGGCAGCAAGATGGCCACGGCCGGTGCGGACTGGCAGACGAACCCCGCGACGCAGATCACCTGGGGTCTCAACTACATCTCCGGCGTCTACGGCACCCCCTGCGGCGCGTGGGGCCACAGCCAGTCCTACAACTGGTACTGATCGGCAGTTCCGGGGTGCCGCGCAGCAACCGACCGCGGCGACCCCGTGGTCGTGGTCCCGAGCCGACCGAGGACGAGACCGGTCTCGACCGCCTCATGAGTTCGTGGAGGCGGACCGAGGTCCGTCGCGGTCGTACCTTCACCGTGCAACCGGTGTCCGCGGCGTCCGCACAGAAGGAGTACGTCTGTCCGGGCTGCGGCATGGCCGTGCTGCCGGGTGTCGCGCACGTGGTGGTCTGGCGCGCGGACGGTGTGCTCGGGGACGACGCCGACCTGGCGTCCCGCCGACACTGGCACAACCACTGCTGGAGCATCGCATGAGCACCGAGATCCGCTCGAACACCGAGCTCCCCGCCCGACGTACCGACATCGAACTGGTGACGGACGACCACCTCACCCTCGTCGGCGAGCTCGCCGAGCCGCTCGACCGGCCTGCGCGGGGCACGCTCGTGACGCTCCACCCGCTGCCGACCGCGCACGGGTTCATGGACAGCCACGTGCTGAAGAAGGCTGCCTCGCGCCTGCCCGCGCTGGCCGACATCGCGGTGCTGCGGTTCAACTTCCGGTCGGTGACCTCGCCACGGGGCACGTCCGAGGGCGTCTTCGGTGACGGTGAGTCCGAGGGCTTCGACCTCCGCGCCGCCGTGCAGGAGACCGTCGCACGCGGACTGCCGACCCCGTGGCTCCTCGGCTGGTCGTTCGGCACCGAGGTCGTCCTCAAGCACGGCCTCGAACACGTCGCCGCGGGGAACGTCGCCGGCGTGGTGCTGCTGTCGCCCCCGCTGCACCGGACCTCGGACGACGAGCTCCGACGCTGGGCGGACGTGGACGTCCCGGTCGTCGCGCTGGTCCCGGAGCACGACGACTTCCTGCAGCCGGAGGACGCGGTCCGCCGCTTCGCCGTCGCACCGAACGTGCGGGTCGTCCCCGTCGCGGGCGCGAAGCACCTGTGGGTCGGGGAACGGTACGTCCGCACGGTCCTCGACGCCGTCGCGGACCTCGTGGTCCCGGGCAGCGCGCCGCTGCCGACGCACCTCGACGACTGACCACACGGTCGGCGTCGCGACCGGGCTGACGCCACCGACCGGTCAGGGCCGGACGGCGACCATGCCCCGCGAGCCGACCGTCCCGGGTGAGCGGCGAGCGTTACGGCTGGCGCGGGGGGACGCGACCCGGCCCGGAGGCGCGCGGTGCGCCTCCGGGCCGGGTCGCGGATGCCGTCCTCAGCGGGCGGTGGCGTCCTCGTCGAGGGCCTCGTCGTCCGCCGGCCGGCCGGCCGCCACGGGGGACTCGTCGAGGAGCCCGGTGGCGTGCGTGAGCACGCCGCGCAGGTTCTCCAGGTACCCGGCGACGGCGTCGCGCTCGGTGCGGATGGCGGCGAGCCGGTCCTCGGACTCGGCGATCGCCGCGGCCGACCGTTCCTCGGCCTCCGCGATCATCCGGTGGACTCGCTCCTGGGCGTCGCTGACGATGGTGCGTGCACGTTCCTGTGCCTGCGCGGTGCTCGTACGCTCGAGGTCGTCGGCCTCCTGCTGCAGCCGCTCGGCGCGCTCCCGCGCCTCGGACGCGCGGCGGGTCGCCTCGGCGAGCTGCAGGTTGGCCTCGTCGAGGTACTTCTGCGTCTCGGCCACCGTCTCCTGGTGCTTCTGCAGGTAGTCCTGCTCGGCGTCGTCACGGCGGGCGGCGAGCTCGGACTCGAGCGCCGCGCGGGCCTCGTCGCGTTCTCGGGCGATCGCCGTGCGGACCTCGTCGCGTTCCTGCTGCAGGTCGGCGCGCACCGTGTCGACCTCCTGCTGCAGCGCCGTGCGCTCGGCCTCGAGGTCGGAGAGCTCGGCCGTGCGGCGGTCGGCGATCTCGGTGTCGACCTCGGCGTGCTCCCGCTCGCGGCGCGCAGCGAGCTCGTCGGCGTGCTCGCGAGCGGCGCGCTCGGCGGCGGCGTCGGCCTCGGCGCGCTCGCGTTCGAGGCGGGCGCGGTGCTCCTCGAGTTCCGCGGCGATGCGGGCAGCGGTCTCCTCCACCAGGCGTGCGTTCTCGGCCCGGGTCTGCTCCTCGTCGACACGGAGCTGCGCACGGGCGGCCTCGAGCTCCTGGTCGAGGGCGGTGCGGGCCTCGGCTGCCTCGCGCTCCCAGCGTGCGCGGGCGGCACCGAGTTCGGCGTCGAGCTCACGACGACGGTCGCTGGTCTCCGCCTCGAGTGCGGCCCGGCCGCGCTCGACCTCGGACTCGAGCTCGGCCCGGCCGGTCTCGAGCGCGAGCTCGTGCGCTCGGCGCTGCTCGTCGCGCTCGCGCTGCCAGGCAGCGCGGCCCTCGGCGACCTCGCGCTCGAGGGCGGCGCGCCGCGTGGTCTCCTCGCGGTCGAGGTCCGCGGTGCGCCGGGCGTGGTCGGCCTCGAACACACTGCGTCGGTGCTCGGTCTCACGGTCGAGGTCGGCAGCGGCGCGACGGGCGTCCTCGGCCGCGCGCTGCGCGTCCTCGCGCAGCTCGGCGACCTCGCGCTCGACACGGGCACGCAGGGCATCGGTCTCGCGGATGGCGACCGAGCGGACCTCGGCGGCCTCGGTGACGGCTGCACCCCGGACGGCGGCGGCCTCGTTGCGGGCGTCCTGGGTCAGCAGGCCGGCCTCGGCACGGGCACGCTCGATCGTGTCGGACGACTCGGCCCGGGCGCGGGTGAGCTCGTCGGTCGCACGGGAGCGGGCGTCCTCGAGGGTCTCCGACGCCTCCTGCCGTGCTTCGCGGAGCAGACGCTCGGCCTCGTGCCGACTCGATGCGCGGAGCCGCTGGGCGTCGATGTCCGCCTGGCTGATGAGCCGTGTCGACTGCTCCTCGGCCACGCGCAGGGTGGACTCGAGGCGGGTGCCGAGCCCGCTGTAGGTCGGGGTGCCGGCCTCGTCGAGCTCGCCCTGCAGGTCCGCGACACGCGCCTGCAGGAGACGGATCTCCTTGGCGGCCTCGGCGCGGTCGGTGTTCGACTTGATGAGTTCGCGGCGGAGCTCGTTCACCGAGCGGTCCACCTCGTCGCGGCGGTACCCGCGCAGCTCGGTCCCGAACTCGGCCTCGTCGTTCGCCACGTGTTGCTCCTGGGGGTCGGCGGAGGGCCAGCCCTTGGCCCGCGGACGAGTCTAGTGGCGGCCCACCGGCGCCGACTGAGCCCGTGGACAGCGGTGGGGGATGCGATGTCCAGGGTGCCTCGCTATCCTGGAGCGCTGATTCGCGCGCCGATCCCCCCACCCCCGGCGCGGTAGGGAGAAGATCCGTGCGATTCGTCCTGGCGATCGTCAGTTTCGTCATCGGTCTGCTGCTCGTCGGTCTCGCGGTCGGGCAGCGCACCGTGTTCGCGCCACCCTCGTCGCTCGTCGCAGAGTCCTCGAGCACGGCCTCGGCCCCGGTGACCGTGATCCCGGGGTCGACGCTCAACGCGAACCCCGGGTACCAGCGCATCGACGTCTCGGGTTCCGGGACGGTGTTCGCGGCCTACGGCAGGACCGCCGACGTCGACGCGTGGATCGGTGACGCGAAGCACACCACCCTGCGCTTCGACGCCGAGCAGGACCGCCTGGTCGGCCGCACGACGGGATCGGCCGACTCCGTGCCGGACCCGAAGGGCAGCGACCTCTGGTACCAGGAGTGGGACGGTGCGGGACGGTTCACCGTCCGGTTGCCCGCCGACGTGTCGGTCGTGGTGCTCGCCGACGGGTCCGACGCCGCGCCGACCGACGTGTCGGTGACCTGGCCGCGGGACACCGCGACGCCCTCCGTCGGTCCGCTCCTCGTCGCGGGCGGACTCTTCCTGGTCGGTGGCGTCGCGCTGCTGGTCTGGGCGTTCCTGCACCAGCGTCGTGGTCGTGGTCCGCGTCGCCGCAGCGGTGGGTCGCGTCCGCCGCGCGTGCGGGCGTCGCGTCGTGCAGCCGCCGCGGGGGCACAGGTGCCGGTCCGCGGTCGTCGTGGCCGTCGTTCCCTGGTGGCCGTGCCGATCGTGCTCGTGGGGGCGCTCGGTCTCGCGGGCTGCTCGTCGGACTACTGGCCGCAGGGCGGTGGCTCCGGCGCCACCCCGACGCCGACCGCCTCGGCCACCGGCGCCGCGGACTCGACCGAACCGACCGCTGCGACCGAGCAGCAGATCCGCCGGATCGTCGAGCGGGTCGCCGAGGTCGCGTCGAAGGCCGATGCCGACCGTGACGCGACGCTGCTCGAGACCCGCTTCACCGGGGCCGCCCTCGACTTCCGCAAGGCGAACTACGCGATCCGCGAGAAGGACACCGACGTCGAGACGCCGCCCGCGATCTCGGCCGGTCAGGTCTGCGTGGCACTCCCGCAGCAGACCGACAGCTGGCCGCGCACGATCTTCACGGTCGTCGCCGAGGACTGCTCCGCGAAGACCGCTCCGCAGGCCCTCACCCTGGTGCAGGACAGCGCGCGCGACGACTACAAGGTCGCTTACGACGTGTCGCTCGAGGCCGCTGCGGAGATCCCGAGCCTGGCGCCGACGTCGATCGGTGCGGCACGGCTCGCCGGGGACACGAAGCTCCTGCGCATCGCGCCCGACGACATCGCGGCCGCGTACGGCGACGTGCTGGCGAAGGACTCCGACAGCGACTCCGCCTCGCTCTTCGCCTCCGACGGCGACGGTCTGCGCTCGACGATCGGCAAGGCGTACAAGGACAAGAAGGCCGAGTCGCTGCCGGACACCGCGAAGATCGAGTACTCGTCCGAGGTGCCCGACGACGGCGCCGTGGCGATCGCCACGGACGGCGCGGGTGCGCTCGTGTCGGCCTCGCTCGACGAGGTCGAGAAGGTGACCCCGACCGCGGCCGGCGCCGAGGTCAACACCGAGGGGGCGGTCAAGGCCCTCTCCGGCGTCGACTCGAGCACGAAGGGGATCAGCGCGACGTACAGCGTCCAGCTGCTGTTCTCCGTGCCGCCGGTCGGCAGTGATGAGAAGGTGGTCCTGCTCGGGTTCACGCAGGGCCTGACCGCAGCGAGTGAGGTGCAATGACCAACGTCCCCCCGACCCCGTCCGGTCTCCGCGGAGCCGTCGACCTGTCGTCCCTCGTCGACCGCGCTCAGCGGCCGACGCAGCAAGCGGGTGCTCCCACCGGAGGCCCGGGCGCAGCCGCGGGCACCGGCGGCGCCGGCGCCGGTGCCGTGCCGGGCGGCGTCCCGGCGACCGGTGCCGGTCCCGACGCCGACCTGACCGTCCCGTCGCTCGTCATCGACGTCACCGACCAGAGCTTCCAGGACGTCCTGCAGCTCTCGTCCGTCGTCCCGGTGATCGTCGACATCTGGGCGGAGTGGTGCGGGCCGTGCAAGCAGCTCTCGCCGATCCTCGAGCAGCTGACCGCGGAGTACGACGGTCGCGTGGTGCTCGCCAAGGTCGACGCGGACACCAACCCGCAGCTCGTGCAGGCGTTCCAGGCGCAGTCGATCCCGACCGTCGCCGCCGTGATCGGTGGTCGGCCGCTCGGACTCTTCGTCGGCGCGCTGCCCGAGGCGCAGGTGCGCGACGTCTTCGAGCAGGTCGTCGCCGCTGCCGAGCAGAACGGCGTGACCGGTCGGGTCACCGTCGACGGCGCTGCCGAGACGGAGCCCCAGGGCGAGCCCGCTCCCGAGCCGCTGCCGCCGCACCACCAGGCGGCGTACGACGCCATCGAGCGGGGCGACTACGCCGCCGCCGTGCAGGAGTACAAGACCGCGATCGCGCAGGACCCGAACGACCAGATGGCCGTCGCCGGGCTCGCGCAGGTCTCGTTGCTCGACCGGTTGAACGGTCGCACGGCCGACGAGCTCCGCAGTGCCGCGGCCGCGGCGCCGCAGGACGTCGAGGCACAGATGGCCGTCGCCGACCTGGACGTCAGCGGAGGGCACGTCGAGGACGCCTTCGGGCGGCTGCTCGACCTGGTCCCGACGGTGTTCGGTGCGGACCGTGAGACGCTGCGCGTCCGGCTCGTCGAGTACTTCGAGCTGATCGGGGTGGACGACCCGCGTGTGGCCGCGGCACGGCGACGTCTGGCGAGCGCACTGTACTGATCGACGCACCACCGTCGGCCGGTGCGAGACGCCGGCGTCAGTGCGAGACGCCGCAGGAACCACGAGACGCCCCCGGGAACGGGGGCGTCTCCTGTGTTCGGGGGCGTCTCGCGCGGCGTGCACCGCGGACGACACGGGCGGACGACACGGGCGGACGACGGACGGGAGGCCCGGTGCCAGCTGGCACCGGGCCTCCCGTCCGTCCCGTGGTCGCGTCCGCGCGGCGGCGGGGTCAGTCGGCCAGTCGCAGCCAGACCGCACCCAGCGGCGGGACCACCAGGTGGGCCGAGGCCGGGCGGCCGGCCCACGGCGTCTCGTCGGCCGTGACCGAACCCATGTTGCCGACACCGGACCCGCCGTACTCCGTGGCGTCGGTGTTGAGCACCTCGTGCCAGGTGCCCGCAGCGGGCAGCCCGAACCGGCGCTCGACGGGTACCCCGGAGAAGTTCACGAAGACCGCGAGGCGGTCGTCGCCGTCCTTGCGGAGGAACCCGAGCGTCGAGTGCGGCGCGTCGCCGCCCTCGATCCACTCGAAGCCCTCGGGCGAGGAGTCGTGCGTCCACAGCGCCGGGGTCTCCTTGTAGACGCGGTTCAGCGACGCCACGAGGTCCTGCACGCCGAGGTGTCCCGGATCGTCGAGGAGCCACCAGTCCAGCCCCCGGGCCTCGGACCACTCCGACGGCTGGGCGAACTCCTGGCCCATGAAGAGCAGTTGCTTGCCGGGGTGCGCCCACATGAACGCGAGGTACGCCCGGACGTTCGCGAGCTTCTGCCACTCGTCGCCGGGCATCTTCCCGTAGAGCGAGCCCTTCCCGTGCACGACCTCGTCGTGGCTGATCGGAAGGGTGAACTGCTCACTGAAGGCGTAGACCAGCGAGAACGTGATCTCGTCGTGGTGGTACGCGCGGTACGCCGGGTCACGCTCGATGTACTGCAGCGAATCGTGCATCCAGCCCATGTTCCACTTCTGGCCGAAGCCGAGCCCGCCGGCGCTCGTCGGCTGGGTGACACCGGGCCACGAGGTGCTCTCCTCGGCGGTCATCACGATGCCGGGGTAGCGCTTGTAGGCCGTGGCGTTCGTCTCCTGCAGGAACGAGATCGCCTCGAGGTTCTCGCGACCGCCGTGGATGTTCGGCAGCCACTCGGTGCGGGAGTAGTCGAGGTACAGCATCGAGGCCACGGCGTCGACCCGCAGGCCGTCGATGTGGAACTCCTCGAACCAGTAGAGCGCGTTCGCCACCAGGAAGTTGCGGACCTGCGGGTGCCCGAAGTCGAACACGAAGGTGCCCCAGTCGAGCTGCTCACCGCGACGCGGATCCGGGTGCTCGAACAGCGCGTAGCCGTCGAACTTCGCGAGTGCCCACTCGTCCTTCGGGAAGTGTCCCGGTACCCAGTCCATGATCACGCCGATGCCGGCGCTGTGCAGGCGGTCGATCAGGTAGCGCAGGTCGTCCGGCGTGCCGAAGCGCGCGGTCGGAGCGTAGTACCCGGTGACCTGGTAGCCCCACGAGCCACCGAACGGGTGCTCGGCGAGCGGCAGGAACTCGACGTGGGTGAACCCGAGGTGCTGCACGTGGCCGATGAGCGCATCGGCGGCCTCGCGGTAGGAGAGCCCGGGGCGCCACGATCCGAGGTGCACCTCGTAGACGCTCATCGGCGCATCGTGGGTCGTCGTCTGCGCTCGACGCGCCATCCAGGCGGTGTCGCCGTCGGACCACGTGTGGTCGGAGGCGGTGACGACCGAGGCGGTCAGCGGCGGGACCTCGGTGCGTCGGGCGAACGGGTCCGCTCGCTCGACCCAGCCGGAGTCGGTGAGGATCTGGAACTTGTACCGCTGCCCGACGAGGGCGCCGGGCCAGAAGAGCTCCCACACGCCGAGGTCGTTCAGGCGACGCATCGCGGTGGTGCGGCCCTCCCACCCCTCGAAGTCCCCGATCACGCGGACGGCGGTGGCGCGGGGTGCCCACACGGTGAACGCGACGCCGTCGACGCCGTCGACGGTGCGGACGTGCGCGCCGAGGTGCTGCCAGAGCTGCTCGTCACGGCCCTCGCCGAACAGGTGGAGGTCGAGCTCGCCGATGGTCGGCGCGAAGCGGTAGGCGTCGTCGGTGGTCCACGTCGCGTCGTCGGCGTCGGTGGACTCGTCGAGGTCGTAGTCGGCCTCGACGCGGTACCGACCGAGCGTGCCGGTCGTGGCGCCCGCCCAGAGACCGTCGCCCTCGTGGGTCAGTTCGACGTCGTCGCCGTCGGGGCGCACGATGCGGACGGCCGTCGCGAGGTGCCGGACGACGCGCACGCTCGTGCCCCCGTCCACCGGGTGCGGACCGAGCACGTCGTGCGGCTGGGACCAACGGCCCTCGGCCACCTGCTGGCGGAGCCAGTCCTCGACCGGCGCCGGCCGGGGAGCCGCTCCCGAGGTCGGGGCGACGTCGGAGCCGCCGGCGGGCGCTGCGTGCTGCGGTGCTGCGTGCTGCGGTGCCGCGGGCTGTGGTGCTGCGGACTCGGGTGCTGGGACGAGGTCCGCCGCGGTCGCCGTCGCTCCCGGTGCCGCCGAGCGTCCACCCTCGGAGAGCGGTGCGTCCGCGCCGTCCGCCGACAGACCGGTCGGGTCCGTGGGCTCCAGGCCGGTCGGTGCCGGGGAGCCGTCACGAGCTGCGCCGGCGAGGGTCGCCGACTCCGGGACCCCGCGGTCCGGCGTCTCCTTCGCCACGGGCGCGGCGCCGGGGAGGTCCTCGTGCGGTGCCGAGACCCGTGGCTCGTACCGGGGGGCCGGTCGGTCGGCCGGCGGGACCACGCCCGGGGCACGGGAGCGGGTCACGGGCGGCGGCGGGGGCGGCACCGGCGGGACGCTCGGCCCCTGGCCTCGGTCCGGGGTGGCGGGGGTGGGACGGTCGGAGCCCATCGGCGGGGTCCCCTTCGGGTCGCTGTCGGTCATCGGACGGGTCCCTCCACGACGAGCAGGTGCACGGGCTCCTGGAAGGCGTCGAGGCGGACGTAGTTGGACGAACCCCACTCCCAGCGCTGCCCGGTGACGACGTCGCGGACGACGAACGGCTGCTCGTTCGGCAGCCCGAGCGCGGCGAGGTCGAGGTGCACGGTGGTCTCGCGCGCCGAGTGCGGGTCGACGTTCGCGACGACGATCACCGTGTCCGCGCGGCCCGACCGGATGAACTCGGCGGGCAGGTGCTTCGAGTAGACGACGATCGCCGGGTCCTCGGCGTCGTGGACGTGCAGGTTCCGGAGCTGACGCAGCGCGGGGTGGGCCTGACGGAAGCGGTTGAGCATCGTGACGTACGGCGCGAGGCTCGCGCCCTCGGCCTCGGCCAGGGCGAAGTCGCGCGGCTTGTACTCGTACTTCTCGTTGTCGATGTTCTCCTCGGACCCCGGGCGTGCGACGTCCTCGAAGAGCTCGTACCCGGCGTACATGCCCCAGGTCGGCGCCCCGGTCGCGGCGAGCGCGGCGCGCACCTTGTAACCGGCGCGACCGCCGAACTGCAGGTACTCGGTGAGGATGTCGGGGGTGTTCACGAAGAGGTTCGGGCGCAGGTAGGCGCTCGTCTCGTGGCTGAGCTCGGAGAAGTAGTCCTCGATCTCCTCCTTCGTGTTCCGCCACGTGAAGTACGTGTACGACTGCTGGAACCCGGCCTCGGCCAGGGCGCGCATCATCGCCGGGCGGGTGAAGGCCTCGGCGAGGAACACCGTGTCCGGGTGCTGGTCGCGGACCTCGCGGATGACGCGTTCCCAGAACCAGAGCGGCTTGGTGTGCGGGTTGTCGACGCGGAAGATGCGGATCCCGAACGCGATCCAGTGCTCGAGGACCCGCAGGACCTCGGTGACGATGCCCTCGGGGTCGCTGTCGAACTGGATCGGGTAGATGTCCTGGTACCGCTTCGGCGGGTTCTCGGCCGTGGCGATCGACCCGTCCGCCCGGACCGTGAACCACTCGGGGTGCTGGTCCACCCACGG
This sequence comes from Curtobacterium sp. 1310, assembly GCF_017834105.1. Taxonomy (NCBI): domain Bacteria; kingdom Bacillati; phylum Actinomycetota; class Actinomycetes; order Micrococcales; family Microbacteriaceae; genus Curtobacterium; species Curtobacterium sp. 1310. Next base: position 86,805 of record NZ_JAFICY010000001.1, read on the forward strand.
GTGGTCGGGGGAGCACTGGAGTGCGAAGTCGAGCGCGACCTCCATCCCGCTGTTCTTCGCCGTCTCGACGAAGACGCGGAAGTCGTCCTCGGTGCCGAGGTCGGGGTGGATCGCGTCGTGCCCACCCTCGGGACCACCGATCGCCCACGGGCTGCCCGGGTCGTGCGGTCCCGGGGTGAGCGTGTTGTTCGGGCCCTTGCGCGCCGTGGTGCCGATCGGGTGGATCGGCGGGAGGTAGACCACGTCGAAGCCCATGCGCGCGACGGCCGGGAGCCGGCGGGCCGCGGTGCGGAAGTCGCCGCTCCTCCACGAGCCGTCGGCGTTCTTCTTCGCCCCTTCGCTGCGGGGGAAGAACTCGTACCAGGCGCCGACGCCCGCGCGCTGCCGCTCGACGTCGAGGAGCTGCGTGGGGGAGTGCGTCCGGAGCGAGGTCAGCGGGGAGTCCTCGACCTCACCCGTGATGCGCGGGTCGTCGACGGCCGCGAGGCGCTCGGTCGGCTCGAGGTCGGTGTCCCGCAGCTGCTCGGCCGCGCGGACGGCGGCGCTGGAGTCGGTCTCGGCGGCGAGTCGGTCGAGCAGGACGGCGCCGTCGAGGAGCGTCGCCTCGGTGTCGACACCGGCGGCGATCTTGAGCCGGGCGGCGTGCAGCCACGTCGCCCAGTCGTCGGAGAACGACTCGACGTGCCACGTCCAGACGCCGACGTGGTCGACCTGCACGGTGGCCTCGTAGCGGTCCGTGCCGGGGGCGCCGAGCAGCATCGGCACGGTGCGTGTGCCGCCGTCCGGGCGTTCGAGCACGAGGTCGGCGCCGATGACCCCGTGGCCCTCGCGGAAGACGGTCGCGCCGAACGTGATCACCTCGCCGTCGAACGCCTTGCCCGGGAACCCGTTCGGGGTCGTCGGCGCGAGCTGGGTGATCGGGATGCGTCCGATCTTCGGTCGGCGGGGTCGATCTGCGGTGGCCACGGAGGCGACGCTACCCGGCCGGAGCGCTCGCGTTCCCCGGAACGCGTTCCCTGTGCAGTGTCGGGCGCGTCACCCGGCCTGTGCAGGACGCGCACGTGCGGGCTCCGTCGCCCGTTCCTTCCCCGGACGGGCGCGCGGAGGGCCACGACCCCCCTACGCCACCTCGAAGACGTGGATGCCGGGGCCGTACGCGGTGAAGACCTGCCCGCCCGGCCGGAGCCGCTCGTGGTCGCGGTGCTTCTCGCTCGACCAGGCCAACCGGTACCCGAGCACGTCCTGGCGCGCCGGCAGCGTCAGGTCCCGCGTCCGCCCGCTGCCGTGCACGACCACGAGCACCCGGTCGAACGGCTCGTGCTCCGGGGTCGACTCGGCGAAGTACTGCACGACCCGGTGGATGGGTTGGTCCCACCCCTCGGGGGTCATCGGCTGCCCGTCCGGTCCGTACCACGCCATGCGCGACGCTCCGGGCGTCTCCCGCCCCTCGACCCCGAAGCGCGTCGGCCGGAGCGCCGGGTGCGCTGCGCGCAGCCGCGTGAGCGCCGCGACCGCCTCGGTCATCGCCTCGGCGTCCTCGTCGTCCGACCAGTCGACGGCGGTCAGGTCGTCGGACACGACGTAGGCGTTGTTGTTGCCGTGCTGCGTCCTGCTGCGCTCGTCGCCGGCGGTCAGCATCGGGATGCCCGCCGAGAGCATCAGGGTGCCGACGAGGTTCCGCATCGACCGGCCCCGGGCGGCACGCACCCCGCGGTCGGCCGTGTCGCCCTCGATCCCGTGGTTGAACGAGCGGTTGTCGTCGGACCCGTCCCGCCCGTCCTCGCCGTTCGCCTCGTTGTGCTTGCGGTCGTGCGAGACGAGGTCGAGCAGCGTGAAGCCGTCGTGGGCCGTGACGAAGTTGACGCTCGCGAGGGGGCCGCGCTCCTGGCCGAAGGTGCCGCGGGACCCGGTGAGCGCCTCGGCGAGCCGACCGATGCCCGCCTGCGGGGTGCCGTTCCGGCGTTCCTCGGCGACGTCGGTCAGCCAGAACTGGCGGACGGTGTTCCGGAACCCGTCGTTCCACTCGCTCGTGCCGGGGCCGAACGCCCCCGTGCGCCACCCGTCGGGACCGACGTCCCACGGCTCGGCGACGACGAGCACGTCCTGCAGGTCCGGGTGCTGCCGGATGCGCTCGAGCAACGGGTGCGCCGGGTCGAACACGTGGTGCTCGTCGCGGGCGAGCGCCGCCATCAGGTCGAACCGGAACCCGTCGACCTGCACCTCGCGCGCCCAGTAGCGCAGGCTCTCGACGACCATGTCCGCGGTGGCCTCGACCGAGGTGTCGAGCGTGTTCCCGCAGCCGGTGGTGTCGTAGTACGACGCACCGTCCTCGGTCCAGCGGTACCGCCCCGCCCCGTCGATGCCGCGCAGCGAGGTGGTGGGTCCGCCGGTGCCCTCCTCGGCGGTGTGGTTGTAGACGACGTCGAGCAGCACCTGGATGCCCGCCTCGTGCAGGAGTCGCACCATGCCCTTGAACTCGCGGAGCACCGCGGAGGCACCCGCGGCACGGGCGTCCGACGAGGCGTGGGCCGCGTGCGGTGCGAAGAACCCGAGGGTGTTGTAGCCCCACGCGTTCTCGCGACCGGCGTCCCGGAGCCACGCCTCGGTGTCGAACGCGTGCACGGGCAGCAGCTCGAGGGTCGTCACGCCGATGCGGCGCAGGTGGGCGATGGTGCTCGGGTGCGCGACGCCGGCGTACGTCCCGCGCAGGTGCTCGGGGACGTCGGGGTTCGCAGCGGTGAGCGTGCGGACGTTCGCCTCGTACACGACGGTCCGGTCCAGGGGGACGTCGGGCTTCGGCACACCGCCCCAGTCGAAGGCATCGTCGACCACGACGCTCGTCCACCGTGGGCCGCCGCTCCCAGCGGCCGTCGCCGCGGGGACGATGCCACGCGCGTACGGGTCGAGCAGCGGTCGCGCGGGGTCGAACGCGTGGCGGGGTCCGTCCGGACCGTCGACGAGCAGGTGGTACCGATCGCCCGGCCGCACGTCCGGCGTCTCCGCCGCCCACCGGTCGGTGCCGTCGGTCCGCGACAGGACGTGGCGGGTCTCGACACCGTCGGCGTCGACGACCACGAGGGTCACCGCGGTCGCGGAGGCGGAACGCACCGAGAAGCGGGGCACGCCGTCACCGAGGCGGAAGCCGGGGGTCTCGTCGATCGCGGTGCGGTGCATGACGACCAGGGTACGAGGGGCCGGAGGTATCCTGTGAACGCACACGGAAGGGGCGCAGTCATGCCGGTCTACCTCGACCACGCGGCGACGACGCCCATCCTGCCCGCGGCGCTCGCCGCGTTCACCCGGGCCCTGGCCACGGTGGGCAACCCGTCGTCGATCCACAGCGCCGGCCAGCGCGCGAAGATGCTGCTCGAGGACGGTCGCGCCGCGGTCGCCCGGTCGCTCGACGCGGAGCCGGTCGAGGTCGTCTTCACCTCCGGCGGCACCGAGAGCATCAACCTCGCGGTCAAGGGGCTGTACTGGGCGCGGCAGCAGGACCGTCCGCGGCCGCGCATCGTCGTGCCGGCGGGCGAGCACCACGCCACCGTCGACACGGTTGAGTGGCTCGAGCGCCACGAGGGCGCCGTCGTCGACGTGGTCCCGCTGGACGCGCAGGGTCGCGTCGACCTCGTCGGCCTGGAGGCACGGCTCGCCGACGCCTCGGACGTCGCCCTGGTCACGTTCCTGTGGGCGAACAACGAGGTCGGGACCCTGCAGCCGGTCGACCGCATCGTCGAGCTGGCGCACGCCGCCGGTGTGCCGGTGCACAGCGACGCCGTCGCGGCGTACGGGCAGGTCCCGGTGTCGTTCGCGGCCTCCGGCCTCGACGCGCTCAGCGTGTCGGCGCACAAGATCGGTGGGCCGGTCGGGATCGGCGCGCTGGTCCTCGGGCGCCGTGCGACGGTCGAGCCGCTCATCCACGGCGGTGGCCAGCAGCGACAGGTCCGCAGCGGGACGCAGGACGCCCCGGCGGCGGCGGCCTTCGGGGTCGCCGCCGACGCCGGGCTGCACGACGCGTCGGCCCTGCGCGACCGGCTCGTCGCGGGGGTCCTGGAGCGCGTCCCGAGCGCCGTGCTCATGGGCGACCCGGTCGACCGGCTCCCCGGCAACGCCCACTTCACCTTCCCCGGGTGCGAGGGCGACTCGCTGCTGTTCCTGCTCGACGCGGCCGGGGTCGCCGTGTCGACCGGGTCCGCCTGCCAGGCCGGCGTCCCCGAGGCGTCGCACGTGCTGCTCGGCATGGGCCTGTCCGAGGACGAGGCCCGCGGCGCCCTGCGCATCACGCTCGGGCACACCTCGACCGAGGCCGACGTCGACGCCTTCCTCGCCGCGCTGCCCGACGCGGTCGCCCGGGCCGGTGCAGCCGGCCTGGCGTCCCGGACGCCTCTGCTCGGACGCTGAGCGACCAGGTCCCCACGGCCCTCCACAGCGGCCACCTGCCGGACGCGAGCCCACACGGCGGAGTGCGGCGAGCCTCCCGGCCGGTGGGCACCGGTAGGATCGGTGACCATGGTCGAACTTGACTTCACCGAGCAGCTGTCCGCCCTCCGCGAGACCTTCGGCAACATCCGCTCGGTCGTCGACGTCGACCGGCTCCAGCGCGAGATCGCCGAACTGAGCGAGCAGGCGGGTGCCCAGGACCTGTGGGACGACGTCGAGCACGCGCAGCAGGTGACGAGCGCGCTCTCGCACAAGCAGGCCGAGCTCCGGAAGATGACCGACACCGAGCAGCGCATCGACGACCTCGAGGTCCTCGTCGAGATGGCGAACGAGGCCGACGACGCCGACTCCGCGGCCGAGGCGCAGGACGAGCTCAAGGCCATCCAGAAGACCATGGGCGACCTCGAGGTGCAGACCCTCCTCGACGGCGAGTACGACGAGCGCCCCGCGGTGATCACGATCCGCGCCGGTGCCGGCGGTGTCGATGCGGCGGACTTCGCCGAGATGCTCCTCCGCATGTACCTGCGCTACGCCGAGCAGCACGGCTTCAAGACCACCGTCATGGACACCTCCTACGCGGAGGAAGCGGGCATCAAGTCCGCGACGTTCGAGGTCGACGCGCCGTACGCCTTCGGCACGCTCTCGGTCGAGGCCGGCACGCACCGCCTCGTCCGCATGTCGCCGTTCGGTGCCGCGGGCAAGCGCCAGACCTCGTTCGCCGCGGTCGAGGTCATCCCGCTCATGCCGGAGACCGCGGTCATCGACATCCCGGAGAACGACATCCGGGTCGACGTGTTCCGGTCCTCCGGCCCCGGTGGCCAGTCGGTCAACACCACGGACTCCGCCGTCCGCCTGACCCACCTGCCGACCGGCACCGTCGTGTCCATGCAGAACGAGAAGTCGCAGATCCAGAACCGCGCAGCCGCCATGCGCGTGCTGCAGTCGCGCCTGCTGCTCCTGAAGAAGGAGGAGGAGAACGCGAAGAAGAAGGAGCTCGCCGGCAACATCACGGCGAGCTGGGGTGACCAGATCCGCTCGTACGTCCTCGCGCCGTACCAGATGGTCAAGGACCTCCGGAGCGAGCACGAGGTCAACAACCCGTCGTCGGTGTTCGACGGGGACCTGGACGGCTTCATCAACGCGGGCATCCGCTGGCGCAAGCAGGGCGACGATTCCTGAGCGAGCTCGCGGGGGAGTCGAGCCGCGCGCCTCGGTTGACTTCCGGCCCACCCGACCTAGCCTGATCCGGTCATGATCAAATTCGACCAGGTCACCAAGGTCTACTCGGGCAACCCGAGTCCCGCGCTCGACGACCTCTCCCTCGAGATCCTCAAGGGTGAGTTCGTCTTCCTCGTCGGCGCGTCCGGCTCCGGCAAGTCGAGCTTCCTCCGCCTCGTGCTCAAGGAGGAGAAGCCGACCCGCGGGCAGATCCACGTGCTCGGCCAGCGCCTCGGCGCGCTGTCGTCGCGCAAGGTCCCGTACTTCCGCCGCAACCTCGGTGTGGTCTTCCAGGACTTCCGGCTCCTGCCGAACAAGAACGTCTTCGACAACGTCGCGTTCTCGCTCCAGGTGATCGGCAAGAGCAAGGGCTTCATCAGCGAGGCCGTCACCGACGTGCTCAAGCTCGTCGGCCTGGCCGGCAAGGCCACCCGGATGCCGCACGAGCTCTCCGGTGGTGAGCAGCAGCGCGTCGCGATCGCCCGTGCGGTCGTCAACAAGCCGGCGATCCTGCTGGCCGACGAGCCCACCGGCAACCTCGACCCGACCACCTCGGCGGGCATCATGGCGCTCCTCGAACGCATCAACCAGGGAGGCACCACCGTGCTCATGGCGACGCACGACGCCAGCATCGTGAACCAGATGCAGCGCCGGGTCATCGAGCTCTCGAACGGCACCGTCCTGCGCGACGAGCAGTCCGGCGGGTACCAGACGCAGGCGCTGCCGATCCAGCGCGGCTCCGGCGTCTCGAACACGACCGGCATCCAGACGATCCCGGGGCTCATCCGATGAGGCTCGGGCTCGTCATGTCCGAGGTCGGCTCGGGCCTGCGGCGCAACGCGTCGATGGTGGTCTCGGTCGTCCTGGTGACCTTCATCTCGCTCACCTTCGTGGGCACGGCGATCCTGCTGCAGATGCAGATCAACCAGATGAAGGGGTACTGGTACGACCGGGCGCAGGTCGCGGTGTACCTGTGCACCGACACCGACACCACCGGCAACTGCACCGGCGCCAAGGCGACCGAGGACCAGCGCGAGCAGGTCCAGGCGCAGCTCGACTCGTCCACCCTGAAGCCGTACATCGAGAAGACGTACTACGAGGACCAGGACCAGGCGTTCACGCGGTTCAAGGAGCAGTTCAAGGACTCGCCCGCGACCGAGTTCGTGAAGCCGGAGTACCTCAACGAGACCTTCTGGGTGAACCTGAAGAACCCGTCGCAGGCGGACGTGCTCGTCGAGAGCCTGTCGAAGGTCGCCGGCGTGCAGAGCGTCGTCGACCAGCGCGGGTACCTGCAGCCGATCTTCAACCTGCTCAACGCATCGTCGTACACGGCGATCGGCATCGCGTCGCTGATGCTCGTGGCGGCCGTACTGCTCATCGCGACCACCATCCGACTCTCGGCGTTCAGCAGGCGACGCGAGCTCGGCATCATGCGCCTGGTCGGGGCGTCGAACCGGTTCATCCAGACACCCTTCGTGCTCGAGGGGGTGATCGCCGCCGCGATCGGAGCGGTGCTCGCCGGTGGCGCGATCACCGCGGTGGTCTGGTTCTTCGTCCGGAACTACCTGGCGCAGCGGTTCTCCGGCACCGCCTTCATCGGCATGAGCGACGCGGCCGTGGTCGTGCCCGCGGTGATCGTGATCGGCGTGCTCCTGGCCGGGGTCTCGGCGCTCATCGCGATCCGCCGGTACCTGCGCGTCTGACCCGGCCCGGGCGGCGGTAGATCGTCCGGCGCGAGGCTCGCCGTGGCGGACATCTTCGCGGTGGTCCTGCCAAGAACGTGTCCGCCTGCACGAGCCTCGGGTCGCCGGCGCACCGCGGCGCGCCGGGAAGGTGCGCCGCGGTCGTCGTGTTCACTAGGCTGTAGGGCTGCGCAGCAGCACCGGGGTTCGTGCCCGGTCACGAAGGGAGTCACCATGGCGAAGGAACGCGGCGAGAAGATCGTGGCGACCAACCGTCGCGCGCGCCACGACTACCTGATCGAGGACACGTACGAGGCGGGCATGGTGCTCTCGGGTACCGAGGTGAAGTCCCTCCGCGAGGGGCGGGCCTCACTCGTCGACGGCTACGCGTTCATCGACGGTGGCGAGGCCTGGCTCGACTCCGTGCACATCCCCGAGTACACCGAGGGGACGTGGAACAACCACGCGCCGCGGCGGAAGCGCAAGCTCCTCCTGCACAAGCAGCAGATCGTGAAGATCTCGCACAAGACCGCGCAGGGCGGGTACACGCTCGTGCCGATGAAGATCTACTTCCACGACGGCCGCGCGAAGGTCGAGATCGCGGTCGCCAAGGGCAAGCGCGAGTTCGACAAGCGTCAGGCCCTGCGCGAGAAGACCGACAAGCGCGAGGCCGAGCGCGCCATGCGCTCGCGCAACCGCCTCGGCGAGTGAGCGCGGCGGGGTGAGCCCTCGGCGAACGTCGGTGGCGTCGTCCAGCACACCCCGCTAGGCTGGGGTCCGCTCCTCACGGGGAGCATTGGCAACTCAACAGCGTGACAGCGGCTCGCACGTCACGGCCCGTACGGGGATGATCGGTTTCGACATTGCCTGTGTGCCGACGGGAAGCGGGCCGAGGACCCACGGTCATCTCGTGAACGATCCGTGGAAAACAACAAGTGCCAATTCCAAGCGCACTGACTTCGCTCTCGCTGCGTAAGCAGCCCAGCACATGAAGTCCGTCGGCCAGGTGATCGTCTTCTAACCTGAGTTCCGGCGTCATCCAGAGGACTTGCTGCACGGTTGCGCCTCAGGGCCGTGCGGGACTTGCACTGAGACTGGGCCCGTCGTCCTAGAAGCCGGTAGCAAAGGACGGGGCCGAGCAGAACGACTCATCCGGATACGCCCGTAGAAGACGTCGAACCGCAGCGATGGACGGGGGTTCGATTCCCCCCATCTCCACCAACGCCGTGCCGTCGAGCCGCTGTCGCGCTGATCGAACCGAGATCGCCACCCGAACGCCCCGTCGTCGTCCCCCAGGACGGCGCCGGGGCGTTCGTCGTTCCCCCTGGGTCCCGGACTACTGTCCGGAGCGAGCGCGGGGCTGGTCCTGCGTCGACCCGACCGGGAGGGCAGCACGTGGTGCAGGAGATCGCGATCCGAGTCCGTCTGCGCGAGCAGGACCGTCTGGGACTGGCGGAGTACGAGCGGATCGTGGGGTCCGTCGCGACCGTCGCCGCCGTCGTCGCCTGGCTGCCGACGCCCGGGTCACGGCTCGTCGTCCGCGGTCGTGGTGCCGAGCCGGTGCGCCTCGAGACGGTGTCGTACGGCACCGTGTTCGAGATGCTCGTCGTGCTCGACCAACGCTCGGCCGCGGTCGAACGGGCAGCGTCGGCGGTGGCCGCGCTGGTGACGTCGGTGCGCGACGAGCACGTCGAGGACGACGTCGCGGGCATCGCCGGCGAGTTCGACCGCCTCGATCGGTCGGCGCCACGCGGCCGCTCGGCGGTGGAGCTGGCGCTGCGTGGGTTCCTCGAGGGAGCCCGGGCCGACGTGCTCGCACGGAGGACCACCACGCGGGTCCGTGCTGCCCAGGCGCTCCTGCGGCTCGCCGAGGACGGGGCGGAGCTCGTGGTGGAGCGGGTCGAGGACGCCCTGGCACCCGTGGCCGAGGAACAGCAGGTCGACGTGCTCTCGGACACCGGCACGTCCGTCGTGGTCGAGCCGGTCGACGGGATCGCGCCCTCCGGTGTCCGCGCCTCGCGCACGGTGGTCGACGACGACTTCCCGGCGGAACAGCCCGGCGAGCAGGACGAGGGCACGAAGACCAAGGACAAGGACGAGAAGCAGTCCGACAAGAAGAAGAAGGACAAGAAGAAGAAGTCCGGCAAGAAGAAGGACAAGAAGAAGTCCGACAAGAAGAAGTCCGACAAGAAGCAGTCCGACAAGAAGCAGTCCGACAAGAAGCAGTAGGACCACGCGGTAGGGCCGGGTCAGAAGTCGAACAGGTTCGCCCGCAGGCCGCCGTCGCCGTACTCTCGGCGCAGCAGCCCCCGGCGGCGCAGTGCGGGCACGAGGTCGCCCGTCAGCCGGTACACCTGCGCCGGGTGCAGGTCGCCGGACAGGATGAACCCGTCGTTGTCCGCGTCCGCCCCGAGCTCCTCCACGAAGTCCGCGAACTCCTCGGCCGTCCCGACGAACCCCTCGCGCGCGCTGATCCGCCCGAGCCGGGCCTTCCGGGTCAGGAGTTCCCGGAGGGGCGCGTCCGGCGTGTCCCCGACCAGCCCACGGACCGTGCCCGCGGACACGTGGTCGCCGAAGGTCCCGTCCGGGATCGGTGCGTCCAGGTCGAGGGCGAGCAGATCCGTCTCGGAGTCGCTCGACCACGCGACGGCGGCGGCCCGGAGATCGGCATCCGACGGGTGTCGTGACGCGGCGACGACCCGCTCGGCGTCCTCGACCGAGGGCACCAGGACCGGCTTGAGCACGAACAGCACCCGCAGGTCGTCCGCGCTGCGCCCGGCGTCGGCCGCGGCGGTCAGCACCCGGGACCGGTACGCACGGACCGCCTCGGCCGTCAACGGTGCGAGTGCGAGCTGCACGTCCGAGTGCGTCCCGGCGAACCCGAGCCCGCGTCCGGATCCGCCGGGGGAGACCACGACCGGGTCAGCGTCGAGCGGGAGCGCGTTGAGCGGGCCGTCGGCGGTGAAGTACGCGCCCTCGTGGTGGAACGCGTCGAGTGCGTCGCCGTCGGCGAAGTGCCAGTCCGTCGGGTCCCCGACGTAGCCGTCGCTCCACGAGTGCCAGAGCCGTCGGAGCAGCGTGATCCACTCCTCGGCGCGGTCGTACGCGGCGTCGTGCGGGAGCGGTGCCGCACCGACGTGCCGGGCGCTGCCGGTGTCGGTCACGACGTTCAGCCCGAAGCGGTCCGAGGACAGGTGCGCGAGTGTCGCGGCCTGCCGCGCGGCGAGGTACGGCGGTGTGATGCCGGCGTTCACCGTCGGTGCGATGCCGATGTGCTGCGTCACCGCGAACAGGTACGGCGCGAGCAGCAGCGGGTCGTGCTTCGGACCGCCGTACGCCTGCCGGATCCGCAGGTCGAGGGTCGCCGGACTGCCGAGGGAGATCGCGTCCTCGGCGATCACGAGGTCCATCCCCGCCTGCTCGAGCGCCCGGACGGACTGCTGGTACAGGTCGGGCTTCGTCCAGTCGTGGCCCCAGTCCCAGTCGGACCGTCCCCAGGCCTGCGGGCCGAACCCCCGCGAGAAGAAGTACCCGAAGTGCTGCAGGTCGCCCACCGTCAGACCTCCTGCCCGACGAGGTGGGCCTGCGGGACGGCGCGTGCGAGGGCCGCGACCTCCGTGGCGGGGGCGGGGCGGGCCTCCCGGCCGTCGCCGTCCCGTCCGGTGGCCGCACGGACCGCCGCCAGGCCGCGCTCCACGTCGGCGAGCAGGTCGGTGACGTCCTCGATGCCGACGGACAGCCGGACCAGGCCGTCGCCGATGCCGAGCTCGGCCCGCTCGGCCGCGGTGCGGCCGGCGTGCGTGGTGGTCGCGGGGTGCAGCACGAGCGAGCGCACGTCACCCAGGTGGGTCATCCGACTGATGAGCTGCACCGCGTCGATGAAGGCGCGGGCGGCCGGCTCGCCACCGGCGAGCGTGAAGGCGAAGACCGAGCCGGCCCCACGGGGCAGGTAGCGCTGGGCGAGGTCGTGGTACGGACTGGAGGCGAGCCCCGCGTGGTCGACGCTCGTCACCTCCGGCTGGCGCTCCAGGAAGGACGCGACGGCCAGCGCGTTCGCGACGTGGCGCTCGACGCGGAGCGACAGCGTCTCGATGCCCTGACGCAGCAGGAAGGCGTTGAAGGGCGACGGCGTCGGACCGATCCGTGACGCGACGACGTCACGCGCGTACACCGCGAAGGCCCGGCTGCCGTGGCGCTCGACGTAGCTCTGCCCGCCGAGGGCGCGGTCCGGCGTCGTGAGGTGGGAGAAGCGTTCCGGCGTGCGGCCCCAGTCGAAGGTCCCGCCGTCGACGACGAGCCCGCCGAGGCCGGCACCGTGCCCGGAGAGGAACTTCGACGCGGAGTGCACCACGACGTCGGCGCCGTGCTCGACCGGGCGCACCAGGTACGGCGTCGCCAGGGTGTTGTCCACGACGAGCGGTACACCCGCCCGGTGTGCGGTGTCGGCGACCCCGGCGATGTCGAGGACGTCGTTCTTCGGGTTGGGGATCGTCTCGGCGAAGAAGAGCTTCGTGTTCGGTCGGACCGCGCGGGCCCACGCGTCGAGGTCGCGCTGGTCCGCGACGAAGTCGACCTCGATGCCGAGGCGCGCCAGGTTCTGCAGGAGCAGGCCCTTCGTGCCCTCGTAGATGCTCCGGGCGCTCACGACGTGGTCGCCCGCCTGCAGGAGCCCGAGGAGCGCCACCGTCACCGCCGCCTGGCCGCTGCCGACGAGGATCGCCTCGGCGCTCCGTTCGAGCAGTGCGACGCGGCGCTCGACGTCGGCGTTCGTCGGGTTGCCCAGCCGTGTGTAGGTGTACCCGTCGTCGGCACCGGCGAAGCGCTCGCGGGCCTGCTCGAAGTCGTCGAAGAGGAAGCCCGAGGTCATGTGGATCGCGGGGACCCGCGCTCCGTGTGCGGTGTCGGGCAGGAACCCGCCGTGCACCTGCTCGGTGGCGAAGCCGTGGCCGTCGTTCGACATGGGGTCCTCCTGGCGTGTCCGTCGTGCGGGTACTCTCGCAGGCCGGACGGGCCGGTGGGGCATTGCGGCGTCGGGTTACGGGCCGGCGGTGCCACCCCGAGCGGGAGCGGCCGTGCTCACGTCTGCGTCTGTGTCTGTGTCTGTGTCTGTGTCTGCTCCGGCGAGCAGTGCGGCGAGGCGTCGGGGGAGTCCCGGGGCGGTCGGATCCGGGAGCCTGTCGACCGGGAACCACCGGACGTCCTCGCTCTCGTGGCTCACCGTCGTCCGGGTGGATGGGTCCGCCGTGGCGACGAAGCCGACGTCCCAGTGCGCCGCGCAGGAGAAGCCGCCGTGCAGGTCGTGGCGGTCCAGGTCGGCCACGACGCCGTCGTCGAGCTCGAGACCGACGATGCCGGACTCCTCGCGGGCCTCGCGCCGAGCCGCCCCGGCCAGGTCGGCGTCCTGCGGCTCGAGGTGTCCGCCGAACTGCACCCAGAACCGGCCCTTGCGGTGCAGGCAGAGCAGGACGCGGGACCGGTCGGGCGAGAACACGAAGCACGACGCCGTCAGGTGCTCCGTGCCGAGGGACCGGTCGAGTGCAGCGTCCCCGGTGCTGCGGACGAACCCGACGAACCGCTCGCGGTCGGGCGACGGCGCGTCGGTGAGCGCGGCGAGGGCATCGGCGGGGCGCATCCGACGATCGTGGCACGGCGGACGGGTACGTGTACGCGACGAGACGCGTGTCGATCGACGCGTGGGACGTCGGTTCGTGCGCCGGCATCGTGTGCGTGTGCATCGTTCGACATCGCACCGGTCGATCGACGCGTGCGATGTCGCAGGAGCGCGGCCGGGCTGCCGACGCCGGCCCGCCGACACCTCGGGCCCGGGTCAGAACAGTGCGCGCACCCCGGCGGCGACGGTGTCCCACGTGGCGAGGAGCGGCTCCCGGGCGAGCCACACCGCCACACCGTTCACCGCCACGAAGAACACGAACCACAGCACGGCCGGCACCCGCATCTCGGCGGCGGCGATGTGGAAGTCCGTCTGCACCCGGGCGCCGGTCAGCAGCCAGCGGGCGACGTGCACGAGGGACCGCAGACCGTCCACCACGAACGCGGTGCCGACCGCGGCGACGACGAGCACGGTGGCCTCCGACGGCCGGACCGCCACCCACAGCGCGAGCGCGTCGAAGCCGAGCACGACGAGCAGGCCGAACCAGTTCCGCACGAACGCCAGGGCCACCAGGCCGACGACGGCGAGCACCACCACGGGGAGCCACCGCGACCCCTGGAGCACCCCGGAGACGAGCAGCACCCCGGCCCAGAGCGGCGCGCTGTACCCGGCGAAGAGGTTGAGGACCCGGACCAGCCAGCGGATCGCCGCCGGCACGCGCCCGAGTCGGACCCAGGCCTCGCCGGAGCCGTCGGCGTGCAGGTCGATCCGGTCGATGCGTCCGCCGAACGGCACCACGACGACGCAGTGGCCGACCTCGTGCACGATGGTGGCCGCGATCCGGGCGACCCGGCCGACCAGGGGCACGACGGGCAGGACGGCGCCGACCAGGACGGCGACGAACACGAGGGGCGGGGCTGCTGCGGTCAAGACGCCAGGATGGCAGCACCCACCCAGAGGACGCTGACCGCGCGGGCCGTCGGGTCAGTGGACGGCGTCCACGACGACGAGCACCACCACGACGACCGTCGCGACGACCGCGAGGCCGGTCAGGACGACGAGGAACACCGTCACCCGGTTGCGCTGCACGTGCCTGGCTACTCGACCGTCACCGACCTCGCGGCGGCGCGGGGCTTGTCCACCGCGCAACCGAGCTGCAGCGCGAGTTCACGCGCCAGCATCTGCAGGGGCACGACCGCCTCGACCGGACCCCAGGGTGCGAGCGACCGTCCCCAGGCCAGGCCGGTGGCCTCCGCGCGGTCGGCGATCGCCGGTACGTCGGAGCCCGCACCGCCGATCGTGACGACGAGGCCGCCGCGGGCCCGGACCTCGGCGACGGCGGAGGCGATGCGCGGGTCCCCGTGGTCGACCACCACGACCGGGGTGCCGTCGTCGACGAGCGCGAGCGGACCGTGCTTGAGCTCACCGACGGGGCAGGACCGTGCCCACCGGTAGGCGAGCTCCTCCACCTTCAGCGCACCCTCGGCTGCGTAGGGCAGCCCGGGCCCGAGGCCGACGAACAGGAACCCGGGCGCGTCCCGGACCGTCGCGGCCAGGAGCGGGATGCGCTCGGCTGCGACCGCGGCGGCGGCCGCCATCCGCTCGGGCAGTCCGGAGAGCTCGTCGACCAGGGCTGCGGCGCGGGTCGGCTCGAGCCGGCCCGAGGCGACCAGTGCCGACAGGACCGCGGTCACGCCGACGACCACCTGCGCCGTGAAGGTCTTCGTCGCGGCGAGCCCGACCTCGGGGCCGGTGTGGCAGGCGAGCACCGCGTCGGCTCGGCGGGCGAGGGACGAGTGCACGTCGTCCGTCAGCGCCAGGACCGGGTACCGGTCGTCGAGCCGGTCGAGCGCCCGGAGGACGTCCGCGGTCTCCCCGGACTGGCTGATGGCGACGACGAGGGTGCCGCGACCGAGGACGGCGTGGTCCACCTCGCTCGCGACGACGATGTCGGTGGGCACGCCGCCGAGGGTGCGCGCGGTGCCGGCGACGACCTGGCCGGCGTGCAGCGACGTCCCGCAGGCCACCACGGCGAGCCGATCGAACGCCGGCAGCCCGAGCCCCGTCCAGGTGCTGCCGTCCGCCGTGCGCTGCCGGACGCGCTCGAGCAGGTCGGCGACGACCCGGGGCTGTTCGGCGATCTCCTTGGCCGTGTGGTCCGGGTGGTCGCCGAGGTCGACGTCGAGCGCGGTCGTGGCGAACGGGGACGGGGTGGGGAAGGGCACGGGCACGGCGATGCCCTCCGACGACCAGCTCCACGCCTCGCCGAGCTCGACGACGTCGCCGTCCCGGAGCGGCACGAAGGTCTCGCACCACCGGGCGATGGTGCCGACGTCGCTCGCGACGAAGTCACCCCGTGCCGAGCGTGCGACGACGAGGGGCGACCGGTTCGCGGCGGCGACCATGCGGCCGTCCCGGGCGTCGAGCACGACGATCGCCCAGGAGCCCCGCAGTTGCGCGGTCGCGATCTGCACCGCGAGCACGAGGTCGGGATCGACGCGGAGTGCACGCTCGACCAGGTGCCCGATGACCTCGGAGTCGACCTCGGACCGGAACACGTGCCCCTGCTGCTCGAGCGTCGCCCGCAACCGTCCCGCGTTCTCGACGGTCCCGTTGTGCACGACGCTGATCCGGCCGGAGCAGTCGGCGTGCGGGTGCGCGTTCTCCTCGCGCACCGTCCCGCAGGTCGCCCAGCGGGTGTGCCCGATGCCGAGCCCGGTCGAGGCGTCCTCTGCCGGTACTGCGGCCGCCCGTGCAGCGAGGTCCGCCCGCAGGTCCGCGACGCGGGACACCGACCGGACCGTGGCGATCCGACCGGCGGCGGTCCGCACCGCGACGCCGACGGAGTCGTACCCCCGGTACTCCAGCCGTTCGAGACCGTCGAGCAGGAAGGGGGTCACGTCGTCGCTGACGCGCGCCGCGATGATGCCGCACATACGGTGTCCGTTCGGGTGGTGGACCGGCCCGGTGCCGGGGAGCGGCACCGACCGCCGCCGGGTCTGCCGCGGGTCCGGGTCCGTCGCCCGGCCGATCCACCCGCGGATCAGGCGGGGGCGGACCGGGAGGGTCGGCGGTTCGGGTACCGGACGGTCGTGATCCGCGGACGGGCCCTTCCGGGAAGGGCACGACGGTCGGTGCACCACGAGCCTCGCCCGGCGGGTCCGCCGGGACAACACCGCGCAGCGGCTCTTGCGGTTCACCGCGCGAGCGGTGCGACCCGACGTGTCGTCGGTGCGGACTCCCGCAAGCCGGCTCGCGGTCCGACGTCGGGCGTGACGGACGGGAGGCCCGGTACCAGCTGGTACCGGGCCTCCCGTCCGTCGAGCGGTCGCCCTGCGTCCGCGGGTCGCGCGATCAGGTGAGCAGCGCGACGAGGTGCGAGCGCGAGCGCGCACCGACCTTCCGGTAGATCTGCGTCAGGCGCAGCTCCACGGTGCGCTGGGACATGAACAGCGACGAGGCGATCTCGCGGTTGCGGTAGCCCTCGGTCACCTTCTGCACCACGGCGCGCTCCTCCGCGGTCAGCTGGGTGAGCACCACCGACGCGTCCGGGGCGCTCCGCGGTGACCCGGGGACCGGGGCGGACAGCACCGGTCCGGACCGCAGCGACGTCGGCACGCCGAAGGCCGGCATGACCGCCGTCGGCGCGGGCGTCGCCAGCGGTCGTCGCAGACCGGCCGCCTCGTACGCGGCCGCGGCGGCGGCGCCGAGGCGGGGCCGCTCGGCGTCCGTGCCCACCGCCGTCAGGGCGGCGAAGGTGCGAGCGCGCTCGTACTGCGAGTCGTGCGGCTGGAACAGCTCGAGGGCTCGACGACGCGCCGACTCACGGGTGGCGTCGTCGGCGACGAGCGCCAGGCTGCGGGCCAGCACGAGCGCGCCCCAGCGGGACGGCCGGGCGTGGTGGTCGGCCGCGAGCCGGGCCGTCGCGTTCCGGGCGTCGTCGATCCGGCCGAGGCGCACGTAGCCCTCGACCAGGTCGCCGAGGTGCCGCAGCACGGTCGGGTTGCGCAGCGACCGGCCGACGGCGTCCGCCGCCTCGAGGGCGGTCACCGCCTCGTCGACACGACCGTCGAGCAGCAGCACACGCCCGCGGAGTGCGTGCAGCCGGGCCGTGGTGCCCCAGAGCAGCACCGTGGAGCGGAGCGCCAGGCACCGGTCCACCACCTCGAGCGCCTCGAGCGAACGACCCTCGGCGAAGTGGCGCCACGCGACCGCGACCGCCCGCGACGGCTCGCGGAGCCGTTGCGCGGACAGGGCGCTCCCGGCCTCCCAGGCGTCGATCGCGCGGAGGGCCTGCCGGAAGTTGCCGGAGCGCAGCTCGTTCTCGGCGGACAGGTAGCGGGCTCCCTCGACCCACACGGCCTCGGTGTCCTGCCCGCGGGCGACGACGAGCGCGAAGACGCGACGTGCGCTCCGGTACCGCTCGGCGAGGCTCAGCGCGTGTGCCACGAGCAGGAGTGCCGGTTCGGACATCGCCATCAGCCGCGCCGTCGAGAGTCCGTCGTAGAGCTCCGTGTCGGCGGGCAGCGAACCGTCGAGCGCAGCGACGAGGCACTGCACGGCGCCGGCGATCTCCGCGGTGTGCGGGGTGATCACCGGACCGAGCTGCTCGACCCGGGCGAGCAGGTCGCGGGCCTGCTCGAGGTCCCACGTCTCCGCCCGGAAGCTCGCGACCATCGCCAGGAGCCCGGCGGTCGCGGGGGCTTCGGGTGCCTCCGCGTCCACGGGCACGAGGAGCTCGTCCGCGTGCACGGTCTCGCCGCGCAGGTACTGCACGGAGTACAGGACCCGCAGGCGCCGGACCTCGTCCGACCCGCGCCGGAACGGGCGCATCGCGGTGAGGTAGCGCGCGGCGAGCCCGAGCTGACGCTGTGCGAACAGCGCCTCGGTGACGGCGAGCAGTGCCGTCCGCTCGTCCTCACCGCCCGAGCCGACGTGCAGGGCACGCTCGGCCAGGGCGACCGCGGCGTGCGGTGCCCCGTCGGCGACGTAGCCCGCGGCGGCGTCGAGCAGCGCGACCACGTCGGGGACGTCGTCGACGAAGCTCCGGTGCCACGCGGCGGCGCGCTCGTCCGCCTCGGCGCTCGCCACGGCGAGCTCACGGTGCAGCGTGCGCCGGGTGCGTGCGGACATCCGCCAGTACAGCGCCGACCGCAGCAGCGGGTCGCGGACCGTGACGGTCTGGCCGCGCACGACGACGAGCCCGGCGTCGGCGAGGTCGTCGACGGCGTCGCGGTCCCATCCGGTCGTCCTGGCGACCGGCACGAGGGACAGCCGGGCGAGGACGTCCAGACCACGTCCCGCGTCGTCGGTGTCGGTGTCGGTGTCGGCGGCACCCTCGACCACGTCGAGGGTCAGCGCCGCGATGGCCTCGGTCGTGGCGGTCGGGCGCAACGGCAGCACGAGCGGCTCGGTGCCGGTCAGCTGGGCGGTCGAGAGCATGTCGAACTGCTCGCGGAGCGCACCGGGGTTGCCGCCCGTCGCATCGGCGAGGATCGCGAGGACGCCGTCGTTCGCGCCCTCCGGTGCCATCGACCGGGCCAGCGCGAGGGACACGTCGGCGGCCAGCGGCTCGAGCCGCAGCACGGGGAGGGCCGTGAGCGGCCCGTCCGACGGCACGGTCCGGACCGTTGCGACCAGGCGCAGTGCCGTGCCGGCGAGCCGACCCGCCAGGAACGCGATGAGCTCCTGGCTCTCGCGGTCCATCCGGTCGAGGTCGTCGATCAGGACGACCGTCGGCGGCAGGGTCAGGGTCTGCACGGCCTCGAGGAAGTCGTGCGCGGCGGCGAGCCCGCTCGTCGCGCCACCGGCCTGCAGCAGGTGCGCGATGTGGGCGGTCGCCCGCGGATCGTCGAGTGCGGTGAACAGGGAGGTCACGCCGGCCAGGGGCCAGCGGGACTCGCTCCCGTTGACACCGACCCGCACGACGGGGAGGGAGACGCGGTCAGCGACCGCGTCGAGGACGCTGCTGCGCCCGGAACCAGGGTCGCCGACGACGACCATCGCGGACTCACGAGGGAGTACAGCGAGGGTCGCGATCCGGTCGACCTCGAGACGGCGACCGGTGAGTGCCATGACTCACCGGCCTCCGGGTCCGGGGACGGAGACTGCGGTGGGCGTCCGGTCGGCAGCGCGGCGGGAGACCACGGCGACGGACGGGATCCGGTCGGCGTCACGGGCAGGGACCGTGGCGACGGACGGACGCGAGGCGGCGAAGGAGCGCACACCAGGGCTGTCGGTGAGATGACGCGGACGACGAGTGAGGGTGCACTCGGTTCCGCCTGGGAACGATGAAGTCATCGTCTGGACCACCCCTCGGGTCAGGGTTTTCGGACGAGTAATGGACGACGGACCCGACACGGTCCGGGTCTAGGGAACCCGGTGCGTCCGATCAGTCGTGAGCACGATAACCCGCCCATCGGACGCCACCGAAGTGCTCGTCAGCAGAGTGTCCGACTCGCCTGGCCCCAGTCCGGGGGGTCCCTGCCCCCGTCCGGGGGTCCGGCACCGTCGGCGGGGCCGCGCGCAGGGGACAAGCGGGGTACACCGCGGCGCAGCGCCCGCCCTGCCCCGGTGCCGCCCCTGTCGGGACGACCAGGGGCTACGGACGCCGGATGACGTCCACGACGGCGTCGTGCACGTGCCCGTTCGTGGCGAGGGCGCTGCCGTGCCACGGGCCCGGGTCGCCGTCGAGCGAGGTGAAGCGGCCGCCCGCCTCCTCGACGATCGGCACGAGGGCCGCGATGTCCCACGGCTTGAGGTCGGGTTCGCCCGCGACGTCGAGGACCCCCTCGGCGACGAGCATGTACGACCACATGTCGCCGTACGCCCGGGTGCGCCAGACCTTGCGGGACAGGGTGACGAGGGCGTCGAGCCGGTCGTCCTCGTCCCACTGCTGGATGCTGTTGTAGCTGAGGCTCGCCTCGGACAGCGCCGTGACGCCGGAGACCCGCAGGGGTCCGTCGGTCGAGTGCGCGCCGAGCCCCTCCGCGGCCCACCAGCGCTTGCCGAGCGCCGGGGCGCTGACGACGCCGAGCACCGGGCGGCCGTCGACGGCGAGGGCGATGAGGGTCGCCCAGACCGGCACTCCCCGCAGGTAGTTCGCGGTGCCGTCGATCGGGTCGACCACCCACTGCCGGTGCCCCTCGCTCAGGGCATCGGCGCCGGTGTCCGCCGTCGTCTCCTCGCCCAGGAACGCGTCGTCCGGGCGCTCGGCCGCCAGGCGCTCGCGCAGGGCACGCTCGACCGCCTGGTCGGCGTCGGTGACGTGCGTGCTGTCGGCCTTCGTCGTGACGTGCAGGTCGGCGGCGCGGAACCGCTCGAGGCTGATCGCGTCGGCGGTGTCGGCGAGGGAGCGGGCGAAGTCCAGGTCGGCGCTGAGGTCCACGGAGGTCAGGCTAGCGCCCTAGGCCGCGACGACCTGCTCCTCCTCGTAGCGCGACACCGCGCGCTCGCGGGCGATGCGGGTCCGGTGTGCGGCGAGCCCGTGCACGAGGACACCGAGCAGCACCGCGACGACCAGCCACAGCACGAGCACGACCACCGACCGGGTCAGCGACGCTCCGGGGAAGTACACGAGGTCCTGCGCGGCGCCGAGCCAGGCCGCGCCGCTCCAGAACGTGTTGAGCGCCGCGAAGAAGCCGGGCTGGAACGACGGCTGGAAGATCCCGCCGGAGCTCGTGAAGTTGAGCATCACGAAGAGCATCGTCAGGATCGGGGTGGTCCACCGCCCGAGCAGCGGGTGCATCCCGACGCCGAGGGCGACGATGACGGCGTCGTAGAGCCACGCGAACAGGAAGACCTGCCAGCGGTGGTCCGGGATGACGCCGTACAGCGGTCCGGCGACCAGGACACCGATGCCGGCGACGACCCCGGCGGTGACGGCGCCGACGACGACCGTCCAGAGCGCGCGGAGCTTCGCGGCCGCCGCGGCGACGGCGATCGCCGAGGCGTACCCGCCGACGCTCAGGCCGACGAGCAGGAAGAAGAGTCCCTGGCCGGTCGGGTCCTCGTCACCGGTGGGCACGACGTCGTGCACGGTGAACGGCAGGTGCTGCTCGTACGCGATCGGCAGGAAGACCTTCTGGGCTGCGGTCGCGGTGGTCTCGCTCGCGGCCGTGGAGACGTAGAGCACGGCGCCGTCCGTCCCCGGGGCGTACACGGCGGCGAGGTCGCGGTCCCGGACCTGCCGTTCGGCCTCGGCCGGCGAGTCGACGACGTGCGCGACCAGCCGGCCGTCGGAGCCGTCGGTGACGGTCTGGGCGAACACCTGGGCCTCCGGGCCCTGGCCGACGATCCCGACCGGGAGCTCGTGCGGGGTCGGGGCGTGGAACGCGCCGAGGTAGGCGAGGCTCATCCCGACCGCCAGGAACAGCGGCACGAGGATGTGCGACCCGAAGGACCGCAGCGACCGTCCGAGGTGTTCGGGGTGCAGGACCGCCGCCATCGCCGCCGTGGGGCGGTCGGCTCGCGACGGGTGCTCCGCCGCGTGGTCACCGTGGTGGACCGGTTCGGGTCTGGCTGTGTTGTGTTCTGCAACTTCGGGCACGAGGGGCAACGGTACACCCGCGCCGCACGCGACGGTCACCACGCACGCGACGGTCCCCACGCGCGGGACGACCCCCGCCTCGGGTCAGTCCGCGCCGGGGTCGTCCGCACCCATGCCGGTGAGCAGGGCGCGGAAGGAGTCGAGCCGCTCGACGCCGGTCGCCCCGAGCTCCCCGTCGTGCACGCGGTCGACGATCTCCCAGTCGTGCGCCTGTGCGAGCGGGATGCCGTCGGCGGGCTCGCGCACCGGGACGGCGTGCGCCGCGAAGGCCCGGAAGACGTTCTCCGGCTGCACGTGCCCGAGCCCGAACGACCGGACGCCGGGGGTGTCGATGATCCACCCACCGTCACGGACGCGCAGCGCGATCGAGGACGACGAGGTGTGCCGCCCGCGACCGGTGACCGCGTTGACCACGCCGGTCGCGCGGGTCGAGCCGGTGATGGCGTTCACGAGCGTCGACTTGCCGACGCCGGAGTGCCCGACCGTGACGGTCACCGTGTCGTCGAGCACCTCGTGCAGGGCGTCGAACGGCACGTCGTCCGACCGGCTCGTGACGATCCGGAGGTCCAGGCAGGCGAAGTGCGCCAGGAACGGTGCCGGGTCGGCCAGGTCGGTCTTCGTGATGCAGAGCACCGGGTCCAGGCCGGCGTCGAACGCCGCGACGAGGTACCGGTCGATGAGTCGCGGCCGCGGCTCGGGGTCTGCCGCCGCGACGACGATCAGCATCTGGTCGGCGTTCGCGACGATCACGCGCTCGACCTCGTCGCTGTCGTCCGCGCTCCGTCGGAGCAGGGTCGACCGCTCGGCGACCTTGACGATCCGCGCGAGCGAACCGGCGTCGCCCGAGACGTCCCCGGCGAGCGACACGCGGTCGCCGGTCACGACCGACTTCTTGCCGAGCTCCCGGGCCTTCGTCGCCGTGATCACCCGCTCGTCGTCCTGGCCGGCCGACACCAGCACGCCGAAGCGCCCGCGGTCGACGTTCGTCACCCAGCCGGTCGGGGCGTCGTCGTAGTTCGGACGGGTCTTCGTGCGGGGCCGGTTGCCCTTCGGGTTCGGCCGGATCCGCACCTTCGACTCGTACTGTCCGTACGGCTCGTCCTCGTCGGTGTCGTCCCCGTCGACGTCGTCCCACCAGCTCACGGCGTCACGCTCCCGTCCCGGTGGCCCGCAGCCTGGTCCGCACCGGTCGCCACCAGGTCCGCCCAGAGCTCGGGGAACTGCGGCAGCGTCTTCGCCGTGCAGCCGACGTCGTCGACGGCGACGCCGTCGACGACGAGACCGACGAGGGCGCCCGCGGTCGCCATCCGGTGGTCGTCGTACGCGGCCCAGCCACCGCCGTGGAGGCGGGCGGGCGTGATCCGCAGGCCGTCGTCGAGTTCCTGCACCGAGCCTCCCGACCGGTTCACGTCCGCCGCGAGCGCGGCGAGGCGGTCCGTCTCGTGGCCACGCAGGTGGCCGATCCCGGTGATCTCGCTCGGCCCGTCGGCCAGGGCCGACAGCGCGACGAGCGCCGGTGCGAGTTCGCCGCCGCGGGACAGGTCGAGCGTCACACCCGGCAGGGAGGCTCCACCCGCCACCCCGACACCGCCGTCGAAGACGAGGTCGTCGCCGTCCCGCGTGACGGTCGCGCCCCACAGGGGCAGGAGCGTCTCGAGGTCGGCACCGACCTGCGTCGTGTCGGTCGGCCAGGTGCGGATCCGGACCGTGCCGCCCGCGACGAGCGCAGCCGCCGCGAACGGCGCGGCGTTCGACAGGTCGGGCTCGATGACGACGTCGCGCGCCGCGATCGGGCCCGGGTGCACCACCCACTCGCCGACGGTCGGCTGGTCCACGCGGACACCGCGGGCACGGAGCGCCGCGACGGTCATGTCGATGTGCGGCAGGCTCGGCAGCCGCTCGCCGACGTGGGTGAGGTGCAGGCCCTCGTCGAAGCGGGGCGCCGAGAGCAGCAGCCCGGACACGAACTGCGACGATGCCGACGCGTCGATCTCGAGACGGCCGCCTCGGACCGCTCCGGTGCCGGTGAACGAGAACGGCATCGCGCCGTCGCCGTCGTCCGTCACGTCGACCCCGAGGTCGGCGAGGGCGCGGATGATCGCGCCCATCGGTCGCCTCCGCGCGTACGGGTCGCCGTCGACCGTCACGGGGCCGGTCGCCAGCGCGGCGAGCGGCGGCAGGAAGCGCATCACGGTGCCGGCCAGCCCGCAGTCGACGGCGACGTCGCCGTGCATCGGCGCGGGTGTGATCCGGAGGTCCGGCCCGTACGGGTTCGGAGCCGTGCCGTCCGCGGGGACGACCTCGTCGATCCCGACGCCGAGCTGCCGGAGCGCGGCGACCATCAGGGCGGAGTCGCGCGAGTGCAGGGGGAGCCGGATGGTCGAGGGGCCGTCGGCCAGCGCCGCGAGGACCAGCTCCCGGTTCGTCAGCGACTTCGAGCCGGGCAGGGCGACGTCGCCGCGCAGGGGTCCGCGGGCGAGGGGTGCGATCCAGGGATCGGGCTGCTGGGAATGCGTCGACTGGGCCATCGGTTCACCAGGGTACTGAACACCGCGGGAGGACCATTGGCGACAGCGACACTCGAACGGTCACGGACGGCACTGCCGACCGTGCGGACGACGATCGACGGCTCGCTCGGCGGGCTCGGCCTAGACTCGTCCGTGATGACGACCGACGAACCGCAGGCAGCACCGCACGACCTGGTCGAGGAGACCGAGGCGCAGCTCGACGCGGTGTCCGAGGAAGCGGACGCCCTCGAGCCCGAGGCCGAACCGGCGGACGAGAAGACCGTGTCCGAGGCCGAACTGCGCTCCCTGTTCGAGGACCAGGCGCTCCCGTTCATGGACCAGCTCTACGGCGCCGCGATGCGGATGACCCGCAACCCGGCCGACGCGTCGGACCTGGTGCAGGAGACCTTCGTCAAGGCGTACGCGGCGTTCCGGCAGTTCCGTCAGGGCACGAACCTCAAGGCGTGGCTCTACCGGATCCTCACGAACACGTTCATCAACACGTACCGCAAGAACCAGCGGAACCCGTACCAGGGCACGATCGACGAGCTCGAGGACTGGCAGCTCGGCGGCGCCGAGAGCGTCACGCAGTCCGTCTCAGCGCGTTCCGCCGAGGCCGACGCGATCGACCACCTGCCGTCCTCGGCCGTGAAGGACGCGCTCCAGTCGATCCCCGAGGACTTCCGGATGGCCGTGTACTTCGCGGACGTCGAGGGCTTCTCCTACCAGGAGATCGCCGACATCATGAAGACCCCCGTGGGGACGGTCATGAGCCGTCTCCACCGTGGACGCCGGCTCCTCCGCGGGCTCCTGGCGGACCACGCACGCGAGACCGGCATCGTCCCGGACGCAGCGTCGACGGCGACGATGCGCGGGCGGGGCCGGAAGACGACTGCGGCCGCTGGTCGCACCGACGGGAAGGACGCACGATGAGCGGCTGCGACTGCTCGAAGGCCAAGGCCGAGCTCGAGGAGTTCCTGCACGACGAGCTCTGCCGCGAGGACGCCGCGGACATCCGCGAGCACATGGAGTCCTGCGAGGACTGCACGAGCGAGCACCGCGTGGGCGTCGTCCTCATGGAGACGGTGAAGCGCGCCTGCGCCGAGACCGCGCCGGACCAGCTCCGGACCGAGATCCTCGCGCGCATCCGCGTGGAGCAGGCGACGCACTAGGCGCGACCGTCCGCGGTCGTCACACGTCGCCGGCGCTGGGTAGGGTCGCCCCATGACCCTCACCGCCGAGTCGATCACCACCTGGTCCGACACGGACGTCGCCGACGTCACCGCCCTCGTCCGTCTGCTCGGGCACGTCGTTGACGAGTCCGCGATGCGTGCACGGCTGGAACGGCTCGTGCCCGAGGCCGGACACCGCACGTGGCTGGTCCGTGGCGACGACGGCCGAGCGGTCGCCGTGGCGGGTGCGCAGGTCACGTGGTCGTACGCGAGCGACGAGCCCACCGCGCAGCTCCTGCTGCTGGTGGTCGACCCGTCGGCCCGGAGGCTCGGGACCGGTTCCGCGCTCATCGACACGTTCGAGACGTGGGCGAGTGAGCAGGGGGCGCACCGGCTGAGCGCCGTGTCGGCCGCCGCGACGGACAGCGCGCACCGGTTCTACCAGAAGCGCGGGTACCACGAGGCCGGGGTCCGCTACACGAAGCTGAAGTAGCGTCGGGCAGCCCCTGGCGCTGCACGTCGGTGCTGCTGCGTGCCGCGTGCGGCCGCCGCTGCTGTTGCCGCCGTCGGTGCGTCTGCGTGCCCGGGAGATGCGCGCCCTGACGAACGATGCGCCCCGTCTCCACGGGGCGCATCGTTCGTCAGGGGGCGCGGCGGATCAGCCGAGTGCCTTGCGGACGACGTCGGCGGCCTCACCCGCGGAACGCTTCGACGAGCCCGTCGCCGGTGCGGCACTCGCCGGGCGCGAGGCCACGGAGAGCGGACGGCCGTCGAGGTGCGGGGACAGGTTCATGCACACGAACGGCCAGGCGCCCTGGTTCTCCGGCTCCTCCTGGGCCCAGACGACCTCGGCCTGCGGGTAGCCCGCGAGCACCCGGAGCAGCTCGTCGAGGGGGAGCGGCGCGAGCTGCTCCAACCGGACGAGGGCGACGTCGGTCGCGCCGGACTTGTCGAGCTCGGCGCGGAGGTCGTGGTGCACCTTGCCGGAGTGCAGCACGACGCGGCGCACCGTGGCCCTGTCGGTCACGCGGTCGTCGTCGAGCACCTCGTGGAAGGAGCCGTTCGTGAAGGCCTCGACCGGGCTCGTCGCCTGGCGGAGGCGGAGCATGGCCTTCGGCGTGAAGACGACGAGCGGCTTCTGCGGGCGCTCCCACGCCTGGCGACGGAGCAGGTGGAACCACGACGCCGGCGTCGAGGGACGCGCGACGATCATGTTGTCCTCGGCGCAGAGCTGCAGGTACCGCTCGATGCGCGCCGAGGAGTGGTCCGGCCCCTGACCCTCGTAGCCGTGGGGGAGCAGGAGCACCAGACCGGAGCGCTGTCCCCACTTCTGCTCGGCGGACGAGATGAACTCGTCGATGACGGTCTGCGCGCCGTTCGCGAAGTCGCCGAACTGCGCCTCCCACAGCACGAGGGCCTCGGGACGTTCGACCGAGTAGCCGTACTCGAACGCCATCGCCGCGTACTCGCTGAGCAGCGAGTCGTAGATGTACAGGCGGGCCTGGTCCTCGGCGACGTTGGCGAGCGGCAGCCACTCCTGCCCGTTCACCCGGTCGTGGAAGACCGCCTGGCGCTGCACGAAGGTGCCGCGTCGGGCGTCCTGGCCGGCGAGCCGGACGGGCTTGCCCTCGACCAGCACCGACCCGATCGCCATGAGTTCCGCCATCGCCCAGTCGATGCCGCCGGAGCGGGTCATCTCGGTGCGCTTCGTGAGGAGCTGCTGCAGCTTCGGGTGGATCGAGAAGCCGGCGGGCGGGTTGCTGTGCGCGTCGCCGATGGCCCGGACGAGTTCCTCGGAGATCGCCGTCTCGTGCACCTCGACCTCGGCGTCGTCACGCTGGGCCGTCGGACGCTCGAGACCGTCCACGGCGCCGTCGTCGTCCGTCGTGATGACGGGCATCGTGCCGGTCTGCGCCTCGTGGGTCTCGGCGAAGGCGCGCTCGAGGCGGTCCTGGAAGTCGCGGTGCGCCTCGTCGTACTCCTCCTGCGTGATGTCGCCGCGACCGACGAGGGCCTCGGTGTACAGGGTGCGGACGGAGCGCTTCGCCTCGATGAGGTTGTACATGAGCGGCTGGGTCATCGAGGGGTCGTCGCCCTCGTTGTGGCCGCGGCGGCGGTAGCAGACCAGGTCGATCACGACGTCGCGGTGGAACTCCTCGCGGTACGCGAAGGCGAGCTCGGCGACGCGGGCCACGGCCTCGGGGTCGTCCCCGTTGACGTGGAAGATCGGCGCCTGGATCGTCTTCGCCACGTCGGTGGAGTACACCGAGCTGCGCGCGGACTCCGGGGGCGTGGTGAACCCGACCTGGTTGTTGATGACGAGGTGCACCGTGCCACCCGTGCGGTAGCCGCGGAGCTGCGACATCTGCAGCGTCTCGACGACGACGCCCTGGCCGGCCATGGCCGCGTCGCCGTGCACGAGCACCGGCAGCACGCCGAAGGTGCCGGGCGGGGTGCGGTCCTGCTTGGCGCGCACGATGCCCTCGAGCACGCCGTCGACGGCCTCGAGGTGTGACGGGTTCGCGGCGATCGTGACGGGGATGCTCGAGCCGTCCGACGCGCGGAAGACGCCCTCGGTGCCGACGTGGTACTTCACGTCACCGGAGCCCTGACCGGACACGGAACCCGGGAGCGACGACCCCTCGAACTCGCGGAAGATCTGCCCGTAGGTCTTGCCGGCGATGTTCGTCAGCACGTTGAGGCGGCCGCGGTGGGCCATGCCGATGGCGACCTCGTCGAGGCCGGCGCCCGCCGCGTGCTGGATGAGGGTGTCGAGGAACGCGATGGTCGACTCGCCGCCCTCGAGCGAGAAGCGCTTCTGGCCGACGTACTTCGTCTGCAGGAAGGTCTCGAACGCCTCGGCCTCGTTGAGCTTGCCGAGGACACGGAGCTGCTCGTCCTTCGACGGCTTCGAGTACGGCACCTCGATGTGGCCCTGCACCCAGCGGCGCTGTTCCGGGTCCTGGATGTGCATGTACTCGACACCGACGGTGCGGCAGTAGGCGTCGCGCAGGATGCCGAGCACGTCGCGCAGGGGTGCCGTCGTGGTGCCGGCGAGGCCGCCCGTGACGAACTCGCGGTCGAGGTCCCAGAACGTCAGCCCGTGGTTCTCGAGCTCGAGGTCGGGGTGGGTGCGCTGCCGGTACTCGAGCGGGTCGATGTCGGCCATCAGGTGCCCGCGCACGCGGAAGCTGTTGATGAGCTCCTGCACGCGCGACGTCTTGTTGACGCGGTGGGCCAGGTCGACGTTGATGTCGTTCGCCCACTGGATGGGCTTGTAGGGGATGCGCAGCGCCGAGAAGATGCCCTCGTAGAACCCGTGCTCGCCGATGAGTCGCTCGTGCACCTTCTTGAGGTACTCGCCCGAGCCGGCGCCCTGGATGACCCGGTGGTCGTAGGTGCTCGTCAGCGTGATCGTCTTGCCGACGCCGAGCTCGACCAGGGTCTTCGTCGCGGAGCCCTGGAACTGCGCCGGGTACTCGAGCGCACCGGCGCCGATGATCGAGCCCTGGCCCTTCGTCAGGCGCGGGACCGAGTGCACGGTGCCGATGCCGCCCGGGTTGGTGAGCGAGATCGTCGTGCCCTGGAAGTCGGCCGGCGTGAGCTTGTTGTCGCGGGCGCGCTTGACGAGGTCCTCGTACGCGGCGAGGAACTGGCCGAAGGTGAGGGTCTCGGCGCGCTTGATGCTCGGGACGAGGAGCGAGCGGGTGCCGTCCTTCTTCGGGACGTCGATCGCGATGCCGAGGTTCACGTGCGCGGGCTCCACCACGAAGGGCTTGCCGTCGCGCTCCTCGTAGAACACGTTCTGGCTCGGGAAGTCCTTGAGCGCCTGCACCATCGCCCACCCGATCAGGTGAGTGAAGGAGATCTTGCCGCCCCGGGCCCGGCGAAGGTGGTTGTTGACGACGATGCGGTTGTCGATCATCAGCTTCGCCGGGATCGTCCGGACGCTGGTCGCGGTCGGGACCGTGAGCGAGGCGTCCATGTTCGAGGCCAGCGTCTTCGCCATGCCCCGGAGCGGGGTCGCCACGTCCTCGTGGGTCTCCTCGTGGTCGTCGGCCTCGTCGTTGGCCTCGGCCGGGATCGGCTGCGGGGTGGGCTGGCGCGAGGTCGTCTTCGCCTGGATCGGACCGGCGGGCTTCGCCTCGCCCGGGGCGTCACCCGTGGCGGGCTGCTGCGTGGTCGACTGCGACGAGGACTGCGCGGGGGCGGGTGCGCTGGGCGCCGAGCCGGCGGCGGAGTCGCCCCCGGTCTGCGAGCGGTGGTAGCTCTCGAGCACGGGCCACCACGACTTGTCGACGGACTCCTTGTCGGCGACGAACTGCTCGTAGAGCTCGTCGACCAGCCACTCGTTCGCCCCGAATTCGCCCGCGGTCTCGTCCGTACCCGTCAGATGGCTCGACACAGCCGATCGCCCACTCTCCGTCGATAGATGCTCGTGTGTGTCGTGCGGGGCAACCCTGCTCCGCACTGGCCGCCAGCCTAACCGTTCCGCGCCGACCGTTCGGTGACCGTCGGACGCGCGCCGCGCCTCCCGGCCGTGCTCGCGCGTGTCGGGACGGGGGCCGCCCACCGGACCGGTGGACCCGACGACGGGTGTCGCGCAGCAGGGGTCCCGCTCCGGCGTCGACGGTGCGCCGGGGAGACCTCCCGCACGCGCGTCCGCGCGGCTGCGGAGCCGTACAGTGGCACCCATGAGGTTCTACGAGACGCGGCCGACGCACGACCTGACCTACTCCGACGTCTTCCTCGTGCCGAGTCGGTCCGGGGTGACGAGCCGCTTCGACGTGGACCTCGCCACGAACGACGGCACGGGCGCCACGATCCCGATCGTCAGCGCGAACATGAACTCGGTGACCGGCCCGCGGCTCGCCGCGACCCTCGCCCGCCGCGGTGGGCTCGGTGTGCTGCCGCAGGACATGCACCTGCAGGACCTCGACGCCGCGATCCGCTGGGTCAAGGCGCAGCCGGTCGACTTCGACACCGCCTACGACATGCGCGCCGACACCACCGTCGCCGAGGCGCTCGAGCAGCTGCTGCCGGTGGCAGGTCGCGGGGTCGTGGTTCGCGACGGCGCGGGGGAGTACCTCGGCTGCGTGCCCGCCGCCCGGCTCGGCACCGCGGGTGCGGACGCGACGATCGGTGACCTGCTGCACGGACCCTCGACGGCCATCGACGCCGACGACGCCGGTACCCCGCGGCACGTGTACGACGTGCTCTCCGCCGCCGAGGTCGACTTCGCGCCCGTGGTCCGGCACGGCAGGGTCGTCGGCACCACGAGCCAGACCAGCGCGATCCGCTCCGACATCTACACGCCCGCCGTCGACGGGGACGGTCGCCTGCGGGTCGCCGCCGCGGTCGGCATCAACGGCGACGTCGCCGCGAAGGCGAAGGCCCTGGCCGCCGCCGGGGTCGACGTGCTCGTGCTCGACACCGCGCACGGCCACCAGGAGGGCATGCTCCGCGCGCTCCGCACGGTCTCGGCGCTGGGTCTCGGCCTGCCGATCGTCGCCGGCAACGTCGTCACCGCCGACGCCGTCGCGCACCTCGTCGACGCCGGTGCGACGATCATCAAGGTCGGCGTCGGACCGGGCGCGATGTGCACCACGCGCATGATGACGGCCGTCGGTCGCCCGCAGTTCTCCGCCGTGCTCGAGACCGCCGCGGCCGCCCGGTCGCTCGGCGCACACGTCTGGGCCGACGGCGGCGTCCGCTACCCGCGCGACGTGGCACTCGCGCTGGCCGCCGGAGCCTCCGCCGTCATGATCGGTTCGTGGTTCGCCGGCACGCTCGAGGCGCCGGGCGTGCTCCGTCGCGACGCCGCGGGCAAGGCCTACAAGGAGAGCTGGGGCATGGCGTCGGCGAAGGCCGTGCGGGAGCGCTTCGAGCGCCTCGACCCGTACGAGCGGGCCCGCAAGGCGCTCTTCGCCGAGGGCATCTCGTCGTCGACGATCTACCTCGACCCGGAGCGGCCGAGCGTCGAGGACCTGCTCGACATGATCACCACCGGCATCCGCAGCTCGGCGACGTACGCGGGCGCGTCCTCGTTGACCGAGTTCGCCGAGCGGGCGCTCGTCGGCATCCAGTCGGCCGCCGGCTACGAGGAGGGCAAGCCGCTCCCCGTGAGCTGGTAGCGGCGCGGGGCGCGGCCGTCGGCGGGCCGCCGTCGGCGCGAGACTCGGTTCCACGGACAGTTTCGCGGTCCCACCGCCCCGAACGTGTCCGCCTGGCCGAGTCTCGACCAGGACCGACAGACGGACGGGAGGCGCGGTGCCAGCTGGCACCGCGCCTCCCGTCCGTCGTCCGGTGCGGTCAGCGTCGCCGGGTCGCGTCCTCGACGGTGCCCACCAGTTCCTCGAGGATGTCCTCGAGGAACAGCACACCGATCGTGCGCCCCTCGGCGTCGAACGCCCGCGCCACGTGACGGCCCGCCGCACGCATGGTCGCGAGGGCGTCCTCGAGGTCCATGTCCGTGTACAGGGAGATGAGCTGCCGGATCCGCTTCGGGGGCACCGGCACGTCGAACTCGTCCGGACGCAGGTCGATGACGTCCTTGACGTGCACGTAGCCCGTCGGGTCGCCGTCGTCGCCGACGAGCACGTACCGCGAGAAGCCACGCTGGGCGACCGCGCGCTCGACGTCCTCGGGCGTGGCGTCCTCGGGGAGGGTGACCAGGTCGGACATCGGCACCGCGACGTCCTTGACCTTCTTCTCCGTGAACTCGAACGCCATCGCGAGCTTGCCGTCGTCCGTCAGGGTGCCCTCGCGGCGGGACTGCTCGACGATCGTCTGGACCTCCTCCACGGTGAACGCGCTGACGGCCTCGTCCTTCGGCTCGACCTTGAACAGACGGAGCACGGCGTTCGCGGTCTCGTTCAGGCCGACGATCACCCAGTGCAGGGCGTGGCCGATGTACCAGAGCGTCGGGACGAGCAGCAGTGCGGCCCGGTCGGGCATCGAGAACGAGATGTTCTTCGGCACCATCTCGCCGAACACGACGTGCAGGAAGGACACGAGCAGCAGCGTGAAGACGAACGCCACGGTGCCGATCACCTCGACGCTCCAGCCGGTCAGTCCGAGCGGGACCTCGAGCAGGTGGTGGATGGCCGGCTCGGACACGTTGAGGATGAGGAGCGAGCAGACCGTGATGCCGAGCTGCGTGGTGGCGAGCATGCGCGTGGCGTGCTCCATCGCGGCGAGCGTCGTCTGGGCCGCCTTCGACCCGGCCTCGGCGCGCGGCTCGATCTGCGAGCGGCGGGCGGAGATCACGGCGAACTCGGCGGCGACGAAGTACGCGTTGCCGAGCAGCAGGACGACGAGCCAGAAGATGCCCCACCAGTCGGAGCCGCTCGACGCGGACTCACCGGCGGCGAGGACGACCATGCCGTCGTGGACGGACGCGGCGCTCATCGGGAGCCCTCCTTCGTGGCGGGGATGATGATCCCGGTGGCCGGGCGCTGCGCGGTCGCGGTGCTGCCGGTGGTCGGGACGGGATCGGGGTGCGTCGGGGTCCAGCGGACGCGGTCGACACGGCGACCGTCCAACCGCTCGACGCGGAAGACGCCGTCGTCGAGCGCGACCTCGTCACCGACGGCGGGCAGGCGTCCGAGGGAGGACATGATGAACCCGCCCACGGTCTCGTACGGACCGTCCTCGGGGACCGTCACGCCGGCGCGGTCCTCGAGCTCGTCGGGACGCAGGAGTCCTGGGAAGGTCAACCAGTTCCGGGAGCGCACGACGTCGATGCGTGCGCGGTCGTGCTCGTCGGACACCTCGCCGACGATCTCCTCGACGAGGTCCTCGAGCGTGACGACACCGGCGGTGCCGCCGTACTCGTCGACGACGATCACCATCTGGTAGCCGCGGCTCCGGACCTCGGCGAGCAGGGTGTCGCCGGGCATGGTCTCGGGGACGCGCTCGGCCTCGGTCATCAGTGCGCCGACCGGTACCTCGGGGCGCTTCTCGCGCGGGACGGCGACGGCCTGCTTCACGTGCACGATGCCGACGACGTCGTCCGCGTCCTCCTCGATCACGGGGAAGCGGCTGAAGCCGGTGCGGCGCGCGAGCGCGATGACGTCCTCCGCCGACTCCGAGACCCGGATGGTCGACAGTCGCGGTCGCGGGGTCATCACGTCGCTCGCGTCGAGCTCGGAGAACGCGATGGTGCGCTGGAGCAGCGTCGCGGTGTCCTGCTCGAGCGAGCCCTCCGACGCCGAGCGGCGGAGGAGCGAGCTGAGCTCCTCGGCGCTGCGGGCACCGGACAGCTCCTCCTGGGGCTCGATGCCCATCGACCGGAGGACGGCGTTCGCGGTGCCGTTGAGCAGGGCGACCGCGGGCTTGAACACGGTGGTGAAGGCGACCTGCAGCGGCACGACGAGCCGCGCGGTCTGGAGCGGCAGCGCGAGCGCGAAGTTCTTCGGCACGAGCTCGCCGAGGATCATCGACAGCAGCGTCGCGATGACGAGCGCCACGATCGAGCCGACGGTCTCGACGAGTGCCTCGGGCAGCTGCATCGCGAGGAACGGCGCCTCGAGCAGCGTCGCGATCGAGGGTTCGAGCAGGTAGCCGGTCAGCAGGGTCGTCAGCGTGATGCCGAGCTGCGCGCTCGACAGGTGCGTCGACGTGACCTTCAGCGCTGCGATCACCGGTGCCAGGCCGGACTCGCCGCGGTCGCGCCGGGCCTCGACCTCGGCGCGGTCGAGGTTCACGAGCGCGAACTCCGAGGCGACGAAGACACCGGTACCGAGGGTCAGCAGGATGCCGCCGACCAGCATGACGATGTCGAGGGGACTCATTCTCCACCTCCCGACGCACGGGAAGCGGGGCTGCTCACCGAGTGAGCGCCGGATGAGTGGGAAGGCGAAACGGAATTCGGAGGATCGTCCACAGTGAGAGTCATGGTAGCGGGTGCGCAGCGTCGGAGCCGAGAGGACGTACAGGGAGCGCGCCGTGCCTCCCGGCCCGCACGCCGCGCGCCCCCGGCCGGTGTCGGTGACCGGTCGTGAGGCGCGCGGTGCGCTGGGTGCGCCGGCCTACGCCGTGACGCGCGCGCGGTGGTACTGCTGCGGCTCGTAGTCGATCGCCACGCCGAGCTCGGCGGCGGCGCGCAGGGCGAAGGACGGGTCGCGGAGGAACTCGCGGCCGACCATGACGACGTCGGCCTGGCCGGTGGCGACGACCTGCTCGGCCTGGAAGGCGGTGGAGATCATGCCGACGGCGATGGTGCCGATGCCGGCCTCGCGCTTGACCGTCTCCGCGAAGGGCACCTGGTAGCCGGGCCCGACCGGGATCGGGGCCTTCGCGACGTTGCCGCCGGTGGAGACGTCGGCCAGGTCGGCGCCGTGCTCGGCAGCCCAGCTGGCGACCTGCACGGTGTCCTCCACCGTGAGTCCGCCGTCGACCCAGTCGGTGGCCGAGAAGCGGACGACCACGGGGAAGCCCTCGCCGACCTCGGCGCGGACGGCGTCGATCGTCTCGAGCAGGGCGCGGGCGCGGTTCTCGAGCGAGCCGCCGTAGGCGTCGGTGCGGTGGTTGCTCAGCGGCGAGAGGAACTGGTGGAGGAGGTACCCGTGCGCCGCGTGCAGCTCGACCAGGTCGAAGCCGGCCTCGACCGCGCGGCGGGCGGCCGCGGCGAACGCGAGCGCCACGACGCGGATGTCCTCGGTCTCGAGCTCGCGCGGCACCGCGTAGCCGTCGAAGGCCACGGCCGACGGAGCGACCGTCGCCCAGCCGCCCTCGGCCTCCGGCACGCTGCCCGAGGCCTCGGACCAGGGGCGGTGGGTCGATGCCTTGCGCCCGGCGTGTGCGAGCTGGATGCCGGCGGCGGCGCCCTGCGCGTGCAGGAAGTCGACGATCGGCCGGAAGGCGTCGCGCTGCTCGTCGTTCCACAGGCCGACGTCCTGCGGGCTGATCCGACCCTCGGGCACGACGCCGGCGGCCTCGACGACGACGGCGCCCGCGCCGCCCTTGGCGAACCCGCCGAGGTGCACGAGGTGCCACGGGGTCGGGACGCCGTCCTGCTGCTCGACCGAGTACTGGCACATCGGGGAGACCCAGAGTCGGTTGCGGACGGTCAGGTCGCGGATGGTGATCGGTTCGAACAGGGCGTGCGTCACGCGGGTGCTCCTTCGTCGGTCCGTGCCGCCAGGTCCTGCAGGAAGGTCCGCAGTCCGGCCGGCGACGTGAAGTGGTGGCCGACCGCCCCGATCGCGTCTGCACCGGCGGCGTTCTCGGCCCTGTTGTCGACGAACACCATCTGCTCGGGCGTGATTCCCAGGCGCTCGCACGTCGTGCGGTAGACGGATGCGTCCGGCTTGAGGACGTGCTCCTCGGCACTGACCACGACCGTCTCGAACACCGAGCCCATCGGCGACCAGCGGTACGGGTCGCCGAAGTCGCGCCCGGCGTTGGACAGCAGGGCGAGCCGGGTCCCGGCGGCGTGCAGCTCCTCGACGATCGCCAGCGCCTCGGGGTCCACCTCGAACCAGCCCGTGAAGTCGACCGCCCAGAAGCGGTGGATCTCGGTGAGGCTCCACCGCCGGCCGGTCCGCGCCGCGATCGCGCGCCAGTACTCGAGCACCGTGAGGTCGCCCCGGTCGAGGTCGTGTCGCAGCTCCTGGTACACCGGCAGCAGCTCGTCCGCGGGTACGCCGGTCATCGCGACGAGGGCGTCCCACGCGCCGTGCGGTGTCCGGCTGATCACCTCGCCGTAGTCGAAGACCACCACGCGACCGGGCAGGAACAGGCTCATGCGCTCCACCGTAACGTGGCGGTCGTGAACGACTTCGCCCCCTTCGCCCCGACCGACGCCGCTGCCTGGACCACCGCTCCGCACGGCGAGTCGACCAAGTACCGCCGGGGTGTGCTCGGCGTCGCGGCCGGCTCCGACCGGTACCCGGGGGCGGCGGTGATGGGCGTCGACGCAGCGGTGCACACCGGCGTCGGGATGGTCCGCTACGTCGGACCGGACCGTGCCACCGACCACGTGCTCGCCCGCCGTCCGGAGGTCGTCTCGGGTGTCGGTCGCGTGCAGGCGTGGCTCGTCGGCTCCGGGATCTCCGCGGACTCGCTCGACGAGCTCGACCCGTCCACCGCTGACGCGTTCCGGCACGCCTCGGACGACGCCGTGCCGGTGGTCGTCGACGCCGGGGCGATCCCGCTGGTCGACCTCGGACCGCTGGCGGTGCTGACGCCGCACGCGGGGGAGCTCGCCCCGGTGCTCGAGACCTCACGCGAGGCCGTCGAGCGTGATCCGGCGACGGCTGCGGTGCGCGCGGCGGAACGGACCGGCAGCGTCGTCCTCCTCAAGGGCTCGGACACGCACGTGGCGACACCGGACGGGTCGGTCCGGCTCGTGGCGTCGTCGGCCACGCCGTGGCTCGCGGCGGCCGGCGCGGGGGACGTGCTCGGCGGGGTGCTCGGGGCGCTCGTCGCCGCACGGCAGGGCGCTGCGGAGGCGTTCGGTGCGTCGCTGTCCCCGTCGGACCTCGCGCACCTGGCCGCGACCGCCGCGGTCGTGCACGGCGTGGCGGCCCGGCGGGCGTCGCGTGGTGGTCCGTTCACGATGACGGCCCTGATCGAGCAGCTGAGCGGCGTGGTCCGGGACCTGGTCGTCGACGGCGACGCGCGGGGGTAGGGCGCGCGGCCGGGCAGGCGCGGGCGCGGGCGCCGGGCGTGGGCGGGCCGGCGTGCGACATCGCGCTCGTCGATCGAGGCGTGCGGTGTCGCAGGATGCGTTCGCATCCGATGCGGGCGCACAGTCCGACGTGACGCGTGTCGATCGACGCGTGCAGTGTCGGAGACGTGACCCGCTGCCGGCCGGGAGGCGCGGGGCCGGCTGCCGGCGTGCCTCCCGGCCGGTGGTGGGGCGCGTCGGGACGTGGGGTCGCGTGACCGGGCCGGGTCGCGTTCGACCGACGCGTCAGGACGCGGGCGTGGCGTGCACGAGGAACTCGACGGCGCCCGCGTCGTCGACCTTCACGAAGCCGAGGTCGGGGGCCTGCACGCCGAAGTCCGAGAAGGTGATCGGGACCGTGCCGGACACCGCGACACCGTCGCCGTCGAGCCCGATCTGCAGGTCGGCGCGGACCGGCTTCGTCACGCCGTGCAGCGTGAGCTCCCCGTCGGCCCGGACCTCGGTCGTGCCCGAGCCGCTCGGGACGGCGTCGGTGATCGGTCCGGTGAGCGTGAAGGTCGCCTGCGGGAAGGCCGAGACGTCGAGGGCGGAGTCGCGGAAGTACGAGTCGCGCTGCGCGGAGTCCGTGGCGATGTCGGCGACCTGCACCGTGACGGTCGCCTCGGTGATCGTCGTGCCGTCGACCCGCGCCGAACCGGTGACGCTGTCCGTGCGCCCGGTCACGGTGACGTCGGAGCCGTTGAGGACCTCGTGCACGCGGTACCCGGCCTCGGAGTCGCCGCCCACGGTCCAGCTGCCGGACAGGTCGGCCGTGTCGAGCGTGGACGGGGCGCGGCTCGCGGCGACCGAGGGCGCCGCCGACGCCTTCGCGTTCTCGCTCGACGTGTACACGTTCGTGCCGACGGCGACGCCGACGACGGCGAGCACCGCGACGAGCAGGACGATCCCCGCCCAGACGAGGGGCTTGCGGGTGGTGGGACGCTGGCGCGGGTCGGTGCTCACCCGGGAACGGTGACACGTCCTCCTCAGGAGAGCCTGTGGAGCGGCCCGCTACGCTCGCACGGTGCAGCAGCGGTTCCGGTGGGTCGAGGGCGTCTCGCTCGCCGTGGTCGTCGTCGTGGTGCACGCTGTGCTCTGGTGGCTCGCCACGACCGCGCCGAACCTGCCGCTGGGTGACGTCACCATCACCTACCGACGGTGGATCGAGGTCGGGCGGATCGACCACTCGTGGGTCGGGGTCGACTCCGACTGGGTGTACCCGGTCTTCGCGCTCGTGCCGATGGCCGCTGCGGCCCTCGGCGGCACCGCGGCGATCGCGACCGGCTGGCTCGCGCTCATGGTGCTGCTCGACGCCGTCGCCTGTGCCTTCCTCTGGCGGTTCCGTGCGTTCGGCGTGCGGGTCGTCTGGTGGTGGCTCGTGTTCCTGCTCGCGCTCGGACCCATCGCACTCGGCCGGATCGACACCGTGGCCACCGCGATCGCCCTCGTCGGCGTCGCCTTCGTCGTGACCCGTCCGGTGGTCGCGTCGGCGCTCTTCACCGCAGCGGCCTGGACGAAGGTGTGGCCGGCTGCGTTGGTGGGCGTGCTGGTGCTGCTGCGTCGGGGACACCGGAGTGCCGTCGTGACCGGGGCACTCGTCGTGACCGGGCTGATCGTGCTCGTCGACGTGCTCTACGGCGGAGCGCCGTACCTGTTGTCCTTCGTGACCGAGCAGAGCGACCGGGCGCTGCAGATCGAGGCCCCGCTCGCGACACCCTTCATGTGGGCGGCAGCGCTCGGGGCCCCCGGAGCGGCCGTCTACTACGACCGCGAGATCCTGACGTTCGAGGTGTCCGGAGCTGGCACCCACGCAGCGGCCGCGCTGTCGACGCCGCTGATGGCCGTGCTCGTCATCGGCGGCGTGGTCCTCGCGCTGCTCGCGGTCCGGCGGGGCGCCCGTCGCACCGAGGTGGCACCGGTCCTCGCGCTGCTGTTCGTCGCGGTGCTGATCGCGGTGAACAAGGTCGGGTCGCCGCAGTACGTCGGGTGGTACGCCGTGCCCGTCGTCTGGGGGCTCGTCGCCGGGTACCCGAGCGCGCGGCGCTTCCTGCCGGTCGCGATCGGGGTGCTGCCCCTGGCGCTGCTGACGCAGGTGATCTACCCGGGGTTCTACGACGAGCTCCTCGCGGTGCACACCTGGATGGTGTTCGTGCTCACCGTGCGGAACGTCCTCGAGGTCGCCGTGCTGGTGTGGGCGGTCGTCGTGCTGGTGCGGCTCGCGCGGCGCTCGCCGGAGCCTTCGTCGGTGCGGGTGTCCGAGCCGCCGGTGCGCGGGGGAGTCGACCGGGGCAGGATGGACGCATGATCGTCGCGTTCTCCGTTGCTCCGTCCGGTGGTCCCTCGGCATCGTCGGACGGGTCCGTGCACGACGCGGTCGCCGCAGCGGTGCGCGTCGTCCGCGAGTCCGGTCTGCCGAACCGCACCTCGTCGATGTTCACCGAGGTCGAGGGGGAGTGGGACGAGGTCATGGACGTCGTCAAGCGCGCCACCGAGGCCGTCGGTGCGTACGGCACCCGGGTGTCCCTCGTGCTCAAGGCCGACGTCCGCCCCGGGCACACGGGGGAGATCGACGGCAAGCTCGAGCGGCTCGAGGCGGCGCTCGGCGAGTGACTGTGCCGCCGTCACTCCCTCCGATCCCCCACGATGCGGAGGGTTGTCGGCACACCCATCAATGAGAACAGCCGCGAGGTTCTCGCGAAGCTGATTTGGCTGAAGAGGGGTAGTTGACTCAATTCTTGTCGCGTACGGTCTCTGCGCGAGAGGATCAAGTAATCGACTCGAATTCGACGATCCGTAATACGGCGCTCAATCTTGCTCGAAAGGTCCGCACCTACTAACTTTCGCCGTCGGCTCTCTTCGGGGCGCAAAGTGTTGTCTCGCTCGAATGCGTCCGAAGCCTTCACCTTCGGGAGGCCAAGCGTTTTAGAAGCTACTACTTTCTCGATGAGAAGTTGAAGCTTCGCTCTCGCCCCCGCGTCCCGTGTCAGGGCGAGTGCAGCCACTTGGCCTTGATAGAAGAGATGGCTCAATTCACTCGAATCGAACCCTTTTTTCACATGAGTGAGTACGAGCTCGTCCCGATCCATCCAAATGACATCACAGGGCTCGATTCCAGATGAGCCAGAGGCGATCGATTTGCGGTCAAGGCAAATTCCGCCAACCCGAGTCGCCATGTTCATGTTGTAATCGGCTTCCTGATAGTCGCGCGCCGATCGCAAAGGGTAGCGATTATCGATGAGCTGACGATCTCTGGATTCGCGGCCGGCGTCGTTCAAAAGATCCTTTTGGATTCGATACCAAGACCCATCCGCTAGCGCTAGCGTCTCGCCTTCAACTTGAAGAGTGCCGTTCAGGCAGTCATAAAGGCGCCTACGCGTCCGATAGCCAGAGGAGGTGCGAATCGGCAATTCAACACTTTTCAGCACTTCTACGGCCCTGTTGCTCCTCGATCGCAATTCAGCCTCATCGACAAAGGAGGTGAAGTCCAGTGGATCCGAGGTGGAGTGCCACTCTCCGCTGGTGTCGGCGACGCTATTCCCGTCGGTGCTTCCTCCGATGGCCGGAACTTGAACGGAGAAGCGAGTGCTTTGTCGAACTTCCGCGAGGAGGGCTCGATCGGCTGCTCGCTCCAGCTTGAGGTCGCGTACTATTTGAACGCCATTGTCAGGACGCGGTTCTTTTGCCGCACTCTGATAGCTCCTGAACAAGTGTTCCGCGATGGATTCGAGCTTTGTGGCGGGGGCTGTCGAGCTGAACTGTACGCTCGCAGCGCCGGTCGCGCGGATCGGCAGCCCGGGAAATTGGTCAGAGACACGGCTGGTCAACCTTCGCAGGATTCTCTCCTGCACTTCTGGATCGACGTAAGCGAGAGTGCTTTCGGTTGGCAGGAGGTTTCGCTGCCGTCGAATGTTGGTCGGGTCGAGAGTATCGGCGGAAACGATACCCGCAGGCGAGCCGAAGTGCTCGACCAGTAGCAGGCCAAAATCCGGGACAATCGTGCTTTTGTTGATCAAATGCGTTACTGTCCCGAAGCAGAATATGACGTATTGCCTTCTGCGGCCATTTGCGCCGGGCTTTGCAACTTCTGCGATGGCGATCGCGCCTAGAACAGAGCGCCCCCCGGTGTCCGCATGAAGGTCAGGCGCGGTGCAGCGGTCGACTACGCTTCCTGCCTTGGCTTCGTCGTCGCGTTCGGGGTGTGGCGATGTGTTGGACAGTCCGAGGTAAGGTAGCCACCACTGCTGCTGGGGCTCGCGTGAATAGGTGTAGAGCGGCAGCTTGAATTTGTCGTTCGCAGACGCGGTCAGTTTAAGGCTCGCGAGTCTCACGGCGGAGCTCAGGGCTTCGCCTGGTCTCGTTAGGTATGCATGAAGTGGGGTGCGCGCCATGTACTGTCGTCTCGCCTCTGGTCAGATCTCATCATTTTCTACCGTTCAGTGCACGGCGAGGCAAGTGCTTCCGACCTTTCATCATTGAAATCCAGTCGTCCCGTAGCCAGAGCGCTATAGCTCCTCTCGGCTGGGTCCCAGCGCGAAGTCTGAACCGCTTCACGATCATGGAAGAGCGCGATCAGGAGGGGGTGCTGCACAAAATCCCTGTTTGCAATGGTGAAATGTTGCGGCGATCTCGGGGTGCTGGTGGCAGACAGGGGTGATCGCCCTCAGGGGTACATGCGGCCGTTGTTGCGGTCCCGCTCCGCCTGGCGGAGTGCCTCGGCGATCTCGGGATCACTGCCGTCGTACTGCCGCGAGCGTGAGCCGAGGTCCGTGAGGTGGTGCATCCACAGCCACAGCCCGACTGCAGCGAGCACGACGACGCCGGTCACGATCCACCACCCCATGGCCTGATCGTACGCCGGCTGGGAGGTGCGGGACACGCCAGGCGCCTGCCCCGGGATGTCGGTGGTCGGGTGTCTCATGGTGCGCATCGAGCCGCACCGGTGGCTCGGGACGACCCGGACGACGACGAGGAGCGCGTGATGATGCACGACGGCTGGTGCCCCGACTGCGACCTGCAGACGGTCGTCATCGACGGTGACGAGCAGACCGGTGACGCCTGGGCGAGCTGCACCGAGTGCGGGTCCGGGTGGGTGCACCGCGACGAGCTGCCCGAGCTGGCGTCGGCCGGGGCGCGCGAGGAGCGCCGCGCGGCCTGAGGTCCGTCGAGCACCGACGGCGCCTGTCTCGCCGGCTCGTCCGGCGGGAGCCGGTCTCGCTCCCCAGTGGCGTGTCCGGCTGATGTCGAATCGATTCGGCCCGTCGTCTTCCGTCGGCTGTTTGGAGCGGTCTACACTGCTGGGACCGGGCCGCTGCACTTGCGCTCGGACCGTTCGACGCCGAACACGGACCGACCCCGTCGCCGTCTGACCGCCGTACCGCCGTCGTGCGCGTGCCGGCGGGAACGGGACCGTGTGCATGCCGTGCGGCGTGGCGATCCGGTCGATGTCCCGGCGAGCGAGCCGGGACGCGGCTCCGTCCTCCCGCCCCCGTCCCCCCGATCCAGACAGGTCGCATGACGCTCACCACGCCGACGCAGCGCGCGTTCGCCCTCATCGCCCTCGCCCTCGGTGGCTTCGCCATCGGGTCGACCGAGTTCGTCGCGATGGGCCTGCTGCCGAACATCGCCGAAGCCCTGCTCCCCGCGCAGTACGCGGCCGACCCCGCCGCCGGGGTCGCGCACGCCGGCTGGCTCGTCAGCGCCTACGCACTGGGGGTCGTGGTGGGTGCGCCGACGATCGCGGCGATCTCCGCCACGTTCCCGCGCAAGGGCCTGATCCTCGTGCTCCTCGTCGGTTTCGTGGTCGCCACGGTCGCGAGTGCGGTGCTGCCGAACTTCGGGCTCGTGCTCGTCGCACGCTTCGTCGCCGGCCTGCCGCACGGTGCGTACTTCGGCATCGCGTCGATCGTCGCGGGCGAGATCATGGGGCCGGGCAAGCGCGGCAAGGGCATCGCGATGGTGATGCTCGGCCTGTCGATCGCGAACGTCGTCGGCGTGCCCGCCATCACCTGGATCGGGCAGAACGCCGGCTGGCGCATCGCGTACGGCGTCGTCTCGCTGCTCTTCGCCCTGACGTTCCTGGCCGTCGCGGCCTTCGTCCCGCGGAGCGCCGCCGACGAGCACGCGACCGTCGGACGGGAGCTCCGGGCCTTCCGGTCGCCGCAGCTCTGGATCGTGATGGGGCTCGGTGCGGTGGGCTTCGGCGGGTTCTTCGCCGTCTACTCGTACATCTCGCCGCTCGTGCAGAACGTCACCGGGCTGCCCGAGTCCGCGGTGCCGCTCGTGCTCGTCGTGGTCGGCCTCGGCATGGTCGTCGGCGGGGTCCTCGGTGGGCACCTGGCGGACCACAGCGTCAAGCGGACGATCTACATCGGGATGCTCGCGCTCATCGGCGCCCTGCTCGTGACCGTCTTCACCGCCCAGTGGGTCTGGGGGGTGTTCCTCGGCGCGTTCCTGCTCGGAGCGACCTCGTCGGCGATCCCGCCGGCGGTGCAGTCTCGCCTGATGGACGTCGCCGGCGACGCTCGGACCATCGCGGCGGCGCTGAACCACTCGGCGTTCAACATCGGCAACTCGCTCGGCGCGGCGCTCGGTGGAGCGGTCATCGCAGCCGGGTTCGGGTTCCTGGCCCCCGCGTGGCTCGGTATCGTCCTCGCGCTGCTCGGTCTGCTCGTGACGATGGTCAGCTACGGCGTCGAACGGCGGACGGATCGCCGCTCCGCCCTGCGGTCGTCGTCGCCGTCGACCGGGCCGATCACCGCGCCGGTGCCGACGGTCTGACCGGAGTCGACGCACCCACACGACGGACGGGAGGCCCGTGGCGGTGTCGCCACGGGCCTCCCGTCCGTCGTGTGGAGCGACTACAGCCCGACCGGGCTGCCGTCCTGCACGATGATGCCGTCGGTGATCGCACGCTTCCGCAGCGCGACCTTCGTGCCGACGTCGAAGCCCGCGACGCGGTACTTCTCGCGGATGCGCTTGAGGTAGCTCTTCGCGGTCTCCTCGGAGATGCCGAGCTGGTAGGCGACGCTCTTGACGGGCTCGCCACCGCCGTACAGCGCCATCACGCGGCGCTCCTGCGCGCTGAGCTTCGGCACGCCGCCGACGTCGCCGCTGTTGATCGCCAGGTCGAGCTCGGCGGAGACGTACTGCTCGCCGCGCTGCGCGGCACGGATCGCCTCGACGATCATGTCGGCGTCCTCGCTCTTCACGAGGTAGCCGAGAGCGCCGGAGCCGAGGGCCTCGCGGACGACGTTCGGCTCCGAGTACGTGCTCATCACGACGGTCTTCACGCCGGCGGTCTTGAGCGTCGAGATCTTCAGCGAGACCGGGATCGAGTCCTTGAGGTCGAG
The DNA here is from genome assembly GCF_017834105.1 of Curtobacterium sp. 1310. NCBI lineage: Bacteria > Bacillati > Actinomycetota > Actinomycetes > Micrococcales > Microbacteriaceae > Curtobacterium > Curtobacterium sp. 1310. Next base: position 131,003 of record NZ_JAFICY010000001.1, read on the forward strand.
GTCGAGCAGCACCACGTCGACCGGGAACGCCGGGCTCGTCAGGAGCTCCGGCCAGGTCGTGACGGCGGCGACGAGCGTGATGTCGTCGGCGGCGCTGCGGATCCACTCCGTGAGCGCGCCGAGCAGCATCCGGTGGTCGTCGACCAGTGCGAGTCGGATCGGTTGCTCTGGAGTCGCCATCAGGCGTCCTTTCTCGAAGGCGGTGCACGCCGATCCTAGGTGTCGGGACCGTCCGGGCTGGGGATGTCGGCCGGGTGTCCGGCAGTTCGCGCCCGTCTACATCGACGGGTGTCGATCGACGACGCAGTGCGAGACGACGCGGAGCACGCCGTCGCGGAACGACTCGGTGTACGGGCCGATGCGCTGCAGGGCGCTCCATGCGGTCGGGCCGAGGCGTCGGCGCGGGGTCCCGCGCGACTCGAACACGATCGGGACGTCCATGCGCTCGTCGGACACCGGGTGCCCGTCGGAGCCGATCGGACCGAGCGTGACCGAGACGACGGGGGCACCCGGCTGTGCGGGGCGACCGTCGCCGACCATCTGCCACAGGGCCTGCAGCAGGCCGTCCCGCTGGGCGGGGCCGAGGTGCCCGGCGAGGGACTGCGGATCGGCCACGCTGACGGCGCGCCCGAGGTGGTCGGACTCCGTGATCGCGTGGTACAGCCACGTCTCGCGGCGTCCCTCGATGAGGTGCAGGCGCAGCTCCGTCGCCAGCGACGCGGCGACGGAGGCCGAGGCGTCCGAGAGCGGCAGCGGGTCCGAGCCGTTCGCGACGGCGTCGAGGAGCTTCTCGGCGGCCAGGTCGAGCCGGGCGAGCTCGTCCGACGCGAGCATCCCGACGGCGAACTGCGGCGCCTGGACGTTGCTCTGCACGAGCACCCGGTCCAGCTCGCGCTGCACGAGCTGGCGGAAGCGGTGCACCACGAACAGTGCGATCGACGGCGGGACCACCACGAGCGCCAGCAGCGAGACGATGCCCGGCAGGGTCGCCGGGGTGATCGGCGTCGACACGGCCGCCATCACGGCGAACCCGAGACCGAGCACCGCGATGGCGGCGGCGACCTCGCGCGCGGGCCGGAGCGTCGCCACCGGGAGCAGGGCGAAGCCGGCGGCGACCGAGGCGCTGGCGGTGTGCGCGATGTCGTGCTCGGGGAGGATCCCGACGAAGTCGAGTGTCACGACGCACGCCAGGACGGCGCAGATCAGCGCGAACGCGGTGCCGGTGAGCCGCTCGCCGTAGGTCATCAGGCTGAGGCCGACGCCGATCGCCGCGACCAGGTACAGCGCCCAGGCGCCGGCGGGCAGCCACGGGTTCGCGTAGTCCGGCAGCCGGACCAGGAAGAAGACGATGCCGGCGACGGCCTCGATCGCGGTGAGGACCGCGGCGCCGAGGCCGAGGTAGCCGGCTCCGAGCGACGCACCGGGCTTGGCGGCCTGCCGGAGCGAACGGGCACCCGTCGAGGTCGAGGGGAGCCCGCGGGCCTGCCGTCGCTCGCTGCCCCGGTAGCGCTCGCGCGCTTCGCGACGGGTGCGCGGTGCCGGCTGCACGGTCTCGCCCGGGAGCCCGCGGTTGATGGTGTCCTCGGGGACGCGGGTCATCGGGGAGCCTCCAGGACGACGGTGGTGCCCGATCCCGGGGCGGAGAAGAGCTTGGCGTCGCCACCGACCTCGCGGAGGCGGTTGACGACGCTCTCCTTGTAGCCGAGGCGCTCCGCGCTCACCGCGTCGAGGTCGAAGCCGACACCGGCGTCGGTCACCATCGCGCGGACGGTCTCCTGGTCGTGGACGATCGTGACGTGCGCCTCGCCGACGCCGGCGTGGCGCCGGACGTTCTCGAGGCACTCGCCGAGGGCCAGCAGGAACGCGTCGAGCACGTTCGACGGCAGCAGGACCTGACCGGTGCCGTGCCAGCTGACCTCGAGCCCCATCCGGCCGAAGCGCTGCTTGACGGACTCGAGGGTCTGGCCGAGCGGCGACTCCTCGACGCGGGTGAGCGAGTAGTCGCCGGACTGCTGGGGCTGCGGGGTCGCGCCGAGTCGCAGGTGCCGGAGGAGCCTGGCGTCCTCGGCGGCCTGCTCGCGCATCGCCTGCTCGGACACGCCGACCCCGGAGTGGGCCAGGAGCGTGAGGGTGGCGAGCACGGTGTCGTGCAGCAGTCGGGCGCCCTGGCGTCGCTGCGCCTCGGTCTCGCTCGCCTGCCGTTCCGCGCGGTGCGCCGTGCCGATGCTCTGGATGCGCCGGGCGACGCGGGGGATGCTGCGCGCGATCCACACCGAGACCACGGCGACGAGCACCCAGCCGAGCACCACACCGGCGGTCGGGCCGGAGAGCGGACCGCCCGATGCCCAGACGACGGCGCCCACGGCCGCGACTCCGGTGACGATCGTCATCGCGAGCCCGACCGGCGCGCCGCGCTGCGCCATCAGCGGGGCGGACAACGACCCGGCCGCCAGCGGCACGACGGCGCTGGCGACGACGGGCCGCACGTCGGGGTCGGCACCGAGCAGCAGGAGCGCGAGGGCACCGAGGCCCGAGGCGAGTGCGAGGGCGGTCCACCACACCGACCCGTTCGTGCCGAAGACGAGCAGCGCCGCGATGAGCACCGCGATGCAGGCGAGCGCGCCGAGCAGGGGCACCAGCGGGACCGCGAGTGAGCTGACGATGCCGACGACGGAGACCAGGGCGCAGGTGATGCCGACGACACGGGTCGTCGACCGCAGCAAGCGGTCGCGTTCCTGTGCGATGAAGTCCATCGGTGTCCTGGTGGTGACGTCGGTTCGGTCGGGTCCGGTGGTTCGCCGGACCCCGCGGGCGGGGTACCCGTCGCCATCATTCCACGCGGCCCACCCGTTGTGGGGTGTTCGGCACGCGGACGTGGACAGATCGGTCCGCGGGTGCGCCGGGCGCGCCGCGCCCGTACCGCGCCCGTACCGGGCCGTTCAGTCGAGCAGCCGTCGCAGGTGCGCCCCGACCGCCTCGTGCTCGATGAGGAAGCCGTCGTGTCCGAACTCGCTGTCGAGCACCGCGGCCCGGCCCCCGTCCAGTGTGTCGGGGATCCCCGCCGCGATCCGGTGCTGGTCCTCGAGCGGGAACAGGCGGTCGCTCGACACCCCGACGACCAGCGTCCTGGCGGTCACCGCCGCGAGCGCCGCCGTCACCCCGCCGCGCCCGGCCCCGACGTCGTGCGAGTCCATCGCGTGCGTGAGCGCGACGTACGACGAGGCGTCGAACCGCCGGGTGAACCGGTTGCCGTGGAAGTCGAGGTAGCTCTCGACCGAGAACCGGCCGTCGTCGCCGAGCGGGGAGACGTCGCTCTGCCACGACCGCGCGAACCGCCCGTTGAGCTCGTCCGGCGCGCGGTAGGTCATCAGCGCCATCCGCCGCGCGAGCGACAGCCCGCGGTGCGGTCCCTCGCCGACCGCCGCCTCGAAGTAGTCACCACCGGCGTACGCGGGGTCGGTCTGGATCGCGGCACGCTGCAGCGAGTTCGCGGCGATCTGGTCCGCCGTGGTCTGGGCGGTCGACGCCAGGACCGCGAGCCGGGCGACCCGGGAGGGGTGCGCCACCGCGAACTCGAGCGCGTGCATGCCGCCCATCGAGCCGCCGACGACGGCGGCGAAGACGTCGATGCCGAGCGCGTCGGCGAGCTGCACCTGGACCGCGACCTGGTCGCGCGCGGTCACGAACGGGAAGCGCGACCCCCACTCGACGCCGTCCGGCGCGACCGAGGACGGGCCGGTCGTTCCCTGGCACCCGCCCAGCATGTTCGGGGCGACGACGAACCACCGGTCGGTGTCGATCGCCAGGCCCGGTCCGACGACGTCGCCCCACCAGCCCGCCGTACGGTGCCCGGGTCCGGCCGGACCGGTGACGTGCGAGTCGCCCGTCATGGCGTGCAGGAGCAGCACCGCGTTGCTGCGCGCGGCGTCCAGCTCGCCCCACGTCTCGTAGGCCACCCGCACCGACGGGATCCGTCCGCCGCGCACCCACTGCTCGCCGAGCGCGGCGAACCGCCGGGAGCCGGGGTGGTCGCCGGGACGCCAGGCGCCGGTCACGGGCGGCTTGCCGAGCGTCCCGAGCTCGGTCCCGGGCACGAGGGTGGACGGGACCGAGTCCTCGGGGATCGTCTGCCAGTCCATCGTGTCCAGTCTGCCGGGAGGCACGCCCCACCTCCGCCGTGTTACGTCATGCCCGGCGCGTCACCGGCGCGTGCTCCGGTCCGCGACACGCAACCTCGGCGGCTCCGCGCAGCGGTACAGCGTTGCGCGGAGCCGCCGAGGTTGCGTTCTGCGAGCGGGACGGGACGGGACGGGACGGGGCGCTACGCCCGCTGGCCCTCCTGCGAGACGGCCCGCGCCGCCGCGAGCCCCGCCTCGAGGTCCGCACGGAGGTCCTCGACGTTCTCGATGCCGACCGAGAGCCGCACCAGGCCGGGGGTGACCCCGGTGGTGAGCTGCTGCTCGGGCGTGAGCTGCGAGTGCGTCGTCGACGCCGGGTGGATGACGAGGGAGCGCACGTCGCCGATGTTCGCCAGGTGCGAGAACAGCCGCAGCTCGTCGACGAACGCCTTGCCGGCCGGCACCCCGCCCTTGAGCTCGAACGACAGCACGGCACCGACACCGCGCGGCGCGTACCGGTTCGCCGCCGCGTACCAGGGCGACGTCGGCAGCCCGGCGTACGACACGGAGGCCACCTCCGGGTGCCGGTCGAGCCACTCCGCGATCTCCTGGGCGTTCGCCACGTGCCGCTCCATGCGCAGCGACAGCGTCTCGATGCCCTGGAGCAGCGCGAACGCCGTGTCCGCCGAGTTCGACGCGCCGAGGTCGCGGAGCAGCTGCACCCGGGCCTTCACGACGTAGGCGAGCTCGTTGCCGACCGCCTGCGCGAACACCGCGCCGTGGTACGAGGGGTCGGGGGAGTTGAACTCCGGGAAGCGGTCGGCGTGCTCCGACCAGGCGAACCGTCCGCCGTCGACGATCACGCCGCCGATGACGGTGCCGTGGCCGCCGAGGAACTTGGTCGCCGAGTGCACCACGATGTCGGCACCGTGCTCGAACGGCCGGATGAGGAACGGCGTCGCGATCGTGTTGTCGACGATGAGCGGCAGGCCGGACTCGTGCGCGACGCTGCTGACGCCCGCGATGTCGAGCACGTTGATCCGCGGGTTGCCGATCGTCTCGGCGAAGAAGAGCTTCGTGTTGGGGCGGACGGCGCGACGCCACTCCTCGAGGTCGTCCTGGTCCTCGACGAACGTCGTCTCGATGCCGAGCTTCGCGAGCGTGTACTTGAACAGGTTGTACGTGCCGCCGTAGATCGACGACGACGAGACGATGTGGTCACCGGCCCCCGCGATGTTCAGCACGGCGTACGTCTCGGCCGCCTGACCGCTCGACACCAGCAGCGCGCCCGTACCGCCCTCGAGCGCGGCGATGCGCTGCTCGACGACGTCGTTCGTCGGGTTCATGATCCGCGAGTAGATGTTGCCCGGTTGCGCCAGCGCGAACAGGTCGCGGGCGTGGTCCGAGTTCTCGAACACGTACGACGTCGTCCTGTAAATCGGCGTGGCCCGTGCGCCGGTGGTCGGGTCCGGCTGCGCGCCGGCGTGGACCTGCGTCGTCTCGAACCGCCAGGCGGCTGCGTCGTTCGTGCTCATCGGGGCTCCTGTCGGGTTCGGTCCGTCATGGCGTCGCCGCGGACGACCGGGAGGCCCGGGGCGTCGTCGCGACGTCCGTCACGCTACGCAGGTGGCGGGGCGGGCACCAGCGGGGCCGCCTCGCAACGTAACGCGCGTGCGCGGCGCGCGTCCGTGGAGCCGACGCGACCAGCCGAGGGACGGGAGCGGCGCGCTGCGGTGCGCCGTGCCTCCCGGCCGGACGCGTCGGCCCCGCCTGGCAGGATCGGACGGGACGAGAGGGGGCGTCGTGCGCGCTCAGGACGTGGCGGACAGGAAGTTCCAGCCGACGGTGTTCCGGAACAGGTACTCGCAGGACGACGTGGACGACCTGCTGGACCGTGTGCGGGCGACGTTCGCCGCCGCCGAGCAGGGCGGCCGTCCGGCGACGGGACGGCTGGCCGGCGCACGGACGGTGACCCCGGAGGACGTCGCGTCGTCGCGCTTCCGTCGGACCCGGATGAAGTCCGGGTACGACTGCGACGAGGTCGACGACTTCCTCGTCGAGGTCGTGGTCGCGCTCCGGGCACTCGCCCGCTGAACGGTCAGCGCTCGACGGGCTCCCGGCGGAACAGCCAGTCGACGTTCGGCTCGAGCAGCCAGCGCATGCCGCGCCGCACGAACGGTTGCGCGAGGAACAGGCTCACCGCGCACGCCACGGCGACCATGAGCAGCACGTACGGCCACGCCGAGTGCTCCCCGGCCAGGACGCCGGACTCACGGATCGGGTAGAGCACGAACGTGTGCAGCAGGTAGACGTACATGGTCGCGGCGCCGAACCGGGTGAGCCAGACCGTCCTGCGGGGCACGAGCAGCAGGAACGACGCCGTCAGCACGGTGGCGAGCAGCACCAGGCCGAGGCGGACACCGCCGGCCCACCAGGCGTCCTCGCCGAGCCCGGAGTACGAGTCGTCGTAGAAGAACCAGTGGTGCAGGTCGAAGCCCTTGAACTGCGGGATGAACAGCACGCACGCGGCCGCCCACACCGCGAAGACGACGACCGCGGCCGCGCGGAGACGGACCACGACCCGGCGGGGGGCCTCGTACCAGCGGTCGAACACCCCCCACTGCTTGACCTGCCACCCGAGCAGGAAGAACGGCAGCAGGCTGATCGCGCGTCCCAGGGAGAACGTCGAGTCGACGTTGTCGAGGTACCCGACGCCGACGCTGAGCACCACGGCCCAGACGAGCGGCCACCGCAGGATCGCCAGGTAGGGCAGGATCAGCCGGAAGATCCCCAGCGCGAGCAGGAACCACAGCGTCCAGGTCGGCTTCGTCGGGTTGAACTCCTTGCCGCCCTCGACGATCGCCTGCACCACCGTCCAGATCGTCTGCATGACGATGTACGGCACCACGATGTCCGTGAAGGTCCGCCGCATCCGCTCTGCGGTCGGGGTCGCCGCCGACGAGAAGTACCCGCTGATGACGCCGAACGCGGGCATGTGGAACGCGTAGATGAAGGTGTAGAGCGCGAGGGCGTGCTCGCTGCCGGCCGTCTGCCGCTGGATCGCGTGACCGATCACGACGAGCGTGACGGCGACGAACCGAGCCGTGTCCCACATCGGGATGCGTCGCGGCGGCCGGCCCGGCTCGAGCGGCGTCGCCGGAGCCGAGGGCGCGGGGGGAGCGGCGTCCGTCGTCATGGCCGGTCACGTTACCGGATCGTGACCTCGACGGGTCGGTACGGTGGTGCCGACACCCACTGGAGGAAGCCATGGCAGCACGTCCCGACACCGGTCGACCCGACACCACCGAGCGGCTCGCCGTCGTCACGGGGGCGAGCTCCGGCATCGGTGCCGCCACCGTCCGGCTGTTCCGCGAGCGCGGCTGGCAGGTGCTCGCCGTCGCCCGTCGTCAGGACCGGCTCGAGGCGCTCGCCGCGGAGACCGGGGCGTCGTTCCTGGTCGCGGACGTCACCGACGCCGACGCCGTCGCGGCGCTCGCCGCCCGGGTGGACGAGGCCGGCGGCGCGGACGTGCTCGTGAACAACGCCGGCGGAGCACTCGGGTCGGCGAGCGTCGAGGAGTCCGACGTGGAGGACTGGCGCGCCATGTTCGAGGTGAACGTCATCGGCACGAAGCGGGTCACCGCCGCCCTGCTGCCGCAGCTCCGGCGCCGTGCGGCCACGGCCGGGGTCGCGGACATCGTGACCGTGACGAGCACCGCGGGACACGTGGCCTACGAGAACGGCGGCGGGTACAACGCCGCCAAGTTCGCCGAGCACGCCCTGGTCGGCGCCCTGCGGCTCGAGCTGAACGGCGAGCCGCTGCGCGTGGTCGAGATCGCGCCCGGGCTCGTCAAGACCGACGAGTTCGCCCTGACGCGCTTCCGGGGCGACCGCGAGAAGGCCGAGGCGGTGTACACCGACGTGCCGGGGCCGCTCGTCGCCGAGGACGTCGCCGAAGCCGTCGTGCACGCGGTCGAGCTGCCGGCGCACGTCAACCTCGACCTGGTGACGGTGCGACCGGTCGCGCAGTCGGCACAGCACAAGCTCGCCCGCGGGCCGTTGACGCCCCGGAGCTGACACCGGGCGCGCCGCCCGTCCGGGCACGCGCGCTGGCGGGCCGTGTGCCGGTGCCGGCGCGCGCGGTGTCCGGGCGCGGGTCGCGGGCCCGTGCGCTGGTCCCGGCGCGCGCGGTGTCCGGGCGCGGGTCGCGGCGGGTGGCTCCCTGCCGGTACCGTGGGCGGATGCCGATCAGCAGCGAACCCGGGCAAGCCGCGCAGGCTCCCTCGACCGTGACCGTGACGAGCGGGCCCGAGGTGCTCGGTTGGCTGGAGTTCGGTGACGCGGCGCGGCTGCTCGCCAAGGACGTCCTGTCGTCCGGCTTCGAGCCCGAGGTCGTCGTGGCGGTCGCGCGCGGCGGGCTCATCATCGCGGGCGCCGTGGCGTACGCGCTCGGCACCAAGGAGTGCGGCTCGATCAACGTCGAGTTCTACACCGACGTCGAGCAGCGTCTCGACGAGCCGGTCATCCTCTCGCCCGCCCTCGACGCGCCGAGCCTGGCGGGCAAGCGCGTCCTCGTGGTCGACGACGTCTCCGACTCCGGCCGCACCCTGCGCCTGGTGGTCGACATCATCCGGAACGCCGGCGCCGACGTGCGGAGCGCCTGCCTGTACTCGAAGCCCGGCACCGTGCTCGAGCCCGACCACGTGTGGCGTCGTGTCGACGGGTGGATCACCTTCCCGTGGAGCGCCCTCGCCCCGGTGACGGCCGAGTCGTGAGCATCCACCTCGTCGGCGGGGGGCCCCTCGTCGCGGCCGACGTCGCCGCCCCGTTCCTGGCCGAGGCCGCCGCGCGTTCCGCCGCCGTCGGTCGGAGTGTGCCCCGGATCGCCCTGCTCTCCGTGGCCGGCCCGTCCGGTGCCGCCCCGTCGTCGACCGCCGACATCGCCGAGGTCCTCGGTGGCGCCCGACAGGCCGAGGTCCTGGTGACCGAGGTCGGCGCGGGCGAGGTCTTCGCAACGACGGTCCTGAGCGACGTGGACGCGCTCGTGATCGGCGGCGGGGTCACCCCGGCGTACCTCGACGCGATCCAGCCCATCGTCGACCAGATCCGGCTCCTCGTCTCCGACGGGCTGCCGTACCTCGGCTACTCCGCCGGCGCGATGGTCGCCGCAGACCGGGCGCTCGTGGGCGGGTGGCGCATCGGCGGCGTCGAGGTCTGCCCGCAGGAGTCGTCCGAGGGCCTCGACGAGGTCGAGCTCCGCGAGGGGCTCGGGCTGGTCGACCTGACGATCGACGTGCACGCCGTGCAGGCCGGCACGCTGGCCCGACTCGTCGCGGCGGCCGAGGCGGAGTTCGTCACGGCCGGGCTCGCGATCGACGAGGACACCGCGCTGGTCGTCGGCGAGGGTGCGCTCGAGGTCCGCGGGACGGGCAGCGTCTGGCGCGTGGTCGCCGGCGACGAGTCCGTCTCCGTCGCGACCATGGGCGCCTGACCTCCGTGCGCCCGCACCCGCTGCGCGACCTCGTCGACCCCGGGTGGGCCGAGGCCCTCGCACCGGTCGAGGCCGACGTGCACCGGATGGGCGACTGGCTCCGCGACGAGGTCGCCGCGGGTCGGCACTACCTGCCGGCCGGTGACGTCGTGCTGCGTGCCTTCACGCAGCCGTTCGACGACGTGAAGGTGCTCGTCGTCGGCCAGGACCCCTACCCGACACCCGGACACCCGATCGGACTGTCCTTCGCCGTCGACCCGCACGTGCGACCGGTCCCGCGCAGCCTGGCGAACATCTACCGCGAACTGCACGACGACCTCGGGGTGACGCCCCCGCCGCACGGCGACCTGCGGGCGTGGTCGGAGCAGGGCGTGCTCCTGCTCAACCGGGTGCTGACCGTCGAGGCCGGTGCCGCCGGCAGCCACCGCGGCAAGGGCTGGGAGGCCGTCACCGACCAGGCCGTCCGTGCGCTCGTCGAGCGGGGGAAGCCCCTCGTCGCCGTCCTGTGGGGCGCCCAGGCCGCGTCGGTCCGCCCGTTGCTCGGCGACACCCCGGTCGTGGCGTCGGCGCACCCGTCCCCGCTCAGCGCCTCCCGCGGGTTCTTCGGCAGCCGGCCGTTCTCGCAGGTCGACGCGCTCCTCCGCGAGCAGGGTGCCGACCCGGTCGACTGGACGCTCCCCGCCTGACACCCCTCGTGGTGCGATGGCCCCGGGCGCATCGCAGCCCGTAGGCTCGGACCGTGCTCGAGGAGGAATACCAGCGCCGTCGTGTCCTGCCGCGACACCTGCGTGCGCCCGTGCCCGCCGAGGCGACGTTCTCGTACACGATCCGGGCCGCTGAACCGCGGGACCTGCCGGACGTGCGCGAGATCCACACGCACTACGTCCGGAACTCGTCGGTGACCTTCGACCCGTCGGCGTTCACCTTCGCCCGCTGGAAGCAGCGCTACGACGAGGTGCGCCGGCGCGGGCTGCCGTTCCTCGTCGCCGAGAACCCCTCGGGGCAGATCCTCGGCTACGCCCTGGTCGACCCCTGGAACCCCCGCGACCGGTCGAACCACGTGGTCGAGGACTCGATCTACCTCGGTGCCGCGTCGGGCGGGAAGGGTCTCGGACGGGCTCTCATGGAGGCGCTGCTCGCGGAGTGCCGTGCCGCCGGCGTCCGCGAGGTCATCGCCGTGATCGCCGACCGGCAGGCCGAGGCCTCGATCCGGCTGCACGAGCGACTCGGCTTCGAGGAGGTCGGCCGCATGGGCAAGGTCGGCTACAAGTACGACCGCTGGCTCGGCACCGTCACGATGCGGCTGCGCCTGCGCGGCCCACGGTTGTTCGCGCGCGCCGGGCGCTGACGCGAGCGCTCCGAGGCTGCGCCCTCGTGGCGGTGTCCGACGTGCGCGAGACGCCGGCGTCGGCGCGGAGCGCCCTCGACGTGCGCGAGACGCCGCCCGGATCGCGGCGTCTCGCCACCCGGTCGGCGTCTCGAGCATCCTGCGGCGTCCTGCACGGGTGCGGGCCCTTCGGTGTCGGGCGGCGCCGGGCGGGAGGCGCGTGGCGGGGTCGCCGCGAGCCTCCCGGCTGCCCGATCCTTCCCATGACGTGTGCGATGGCTGGTCGTTCCGGGCGTCCCTGGTGCTCTGGGAACGTCGGGTACGCCCGGTTCTGCCAGGTACGCCCGGTTCCGCCAGGTACGCCCGGTACGTCAGGTACGTCAGGTACGCCCGGTTCCGCCCGGTTCCGCCCGGTACGCCGGGCATCAGGCGCTCGGCGCCTCGGCGATGAACTCGTCACGGGTCACGCGCAGCAGCGCCGTGGCCGCCTCGCCGGCAGCGGCGGCGTCCCCGGCGACCACGGCGAGCGCCACCGCCTCGTGCCGGACCGCGGCGTCGCGGGTCCAGCGGGAGATGGTGTCCCGCGACTCCGACGTCCGGGTCCGCAGGAGTGCCTCGACGGTGCCGGCGAAGTGCGTGAACACGGCGTTGCCCGACCCGGTCAGGAGTGCGCGGTGGAAGCGGACGTCGGCCTCGAGGTAGGCGCGACTGTCCTCCCGACCCCAGGCGTCGAGCATGTCCCGCGCCGCGAGCAGGAGCGCCTGACCGGGCGAGCCGGTGTCGCCGGTCAGCCCGGTGTCGTCGGACGCTCCGGCGTTCCCCGCGACGAGGGCCGCTGCGACGGGTTCGACCCCGAGACGGAGCTCGAGCAGCTCCCGCTGCTGCACGAAGTACGCGGGCGAGGCGCCGCGCCACCGGATGACGGTCGGCGCCAGGAGCTCCCACGACGACACGGGGAGCACCTGCGTGCCGACCCGCTGCCGGGGCTCGACCAGGCCGAGGGACTGCAGGACGCGCAGGGCCTCGCGCACGACGGAGCGGGAGACGCCGGACTCGGATGCGACGAGCTCCGGTCGGACGACGGTGCCGGCGGGCAGCACCCCGTCGACGATGCGCTGGCCGAGGGTCTCGAGCACGTGGGCATGGAGGCCGCGGGCGGTGGTCATCGTTCCTCCGGTCGTGCTCTGCGGGACGGACGGCGCGTGACGGTCCCGTCCCTGTGACGCGGACTCCATCGAAGCGGCAGAATGCGCCGGACGGCGGATGCCGCGCGGCAGATCGCTGTACAGTCTGATTTATCAGATTATTGGGGTGCCCGATCGGACACCCGGGGGCGGCCGCGCCGAGCGGCCGTCCGGAGCGTACGACACGCACACGCACACGAAGGCGACGGAGCCGCGAGGCAGCGGCTCCAGGAAGGGGCACAGATGCCTCACGCACCCACCGGAGGAACCGCGGCGGCCGACGCGGTGCACGGCCTCACGGTCCTGGCCGCGGAGGGTGGCGGCACGCAGACCGTCGACCCGTCCGGTCCGATCGGTCAGCTCATCGTCGCGGCGCTGCTCGGCATCGTGGTCATCATCGTGCTGATCACCTGGCTCAAGGTGCACCCGTTCGTCGCGCTGACGATCGGCGCGCTCGGGGTCGGGATCGGTGCGGGTCTGGCGCCCGACAAGACGGTCACGAGCTTCGGCACCGGCTTCGGGTCGACGATGACGAGCGTCGGCATCCTGGTCGGTCTCGGGTCGATGTTCGGTCGGATGCTCGTCGACTCCGGGGCCGCCGACCGCGTGGTCGACACCCTCGTCCGTCGCTCGTCGAAGGCTGCGCTGCCGTGGACGATGGCGCTCATCGGCGCGCTGATCGGCCTCCCGATGTTCTTCGAGGTCGGCCTGGTGCTCCTCATCCCGATCATCGTGCTGGTCGCGAAGCGCAGCGGTGTCCCGATCATGAAGATCGCGGTGCCCGCCCTGGTCGGCCTCTCCACCATGCACGCCTTCGTGCCGCCGCACCCCGGGCCGCTCGTCGCGGTCTCGACGGTCGGCGCGAACCTCGGCACGACGCTCGCGTTCGGCATCGTCCTGGCGATCCCGGTGATCGTGCTGGCCGGTCCCGTCTTCGCGCGCTTCGCGGCCCGCTGGGTCGACATCCCCGCACCGGACATGTTCGGCTCGCGCGGTTCCGGCACGTCCGGCAGCGGTGGCTCGGGGCCGTCGGACCCCGCGCACGCCGGCCGGGAGGCACGTCGCGGCCCCGCCACGAAGGACACCGCGTCCCTGCCGAACGGCAAGAGCGACTTCACCCGCGTCATCAGCGAACCGCGCAGCCCGTCGTTCGCCGTCGCGCTCGTCGGCATCCTGCTGCCGGTCGTGCTCATGCTCGCCCAGGCGGTCCGCGAGGCGGTCGCCCCCGACGCCGCGGGCGGCTGGGTGTCGCTGCTCGACTTCCTCGGTACCCCGATGATCGCCATCGGGATCGCCACCGTCTTCGCCATGGTCTTCTTCGCGATCGGCGGCGGCATGGACCGGAGCGCCGTGGCGAAGTCCCTCGAGGACGCGCTGCCCCCGGTCGCCGGCGTGCTGCTCATCGTCGGCGCGGGCGGTGGCTTCAAGCAGGTGCTCATCGACACCGGCATCGGCGGGGTGATCGCCGACGCGGTGCAGGAGTCCGGCATCTCGGTCCTGCTCGTCGCGTGGGTGGTGTCCGCCCTCGTCCGCGTCGCCACCGGTTCCGCCACCGTCGCGACCGTCACCGCCGCCGGCATCATGGCGCCGATCGCAGCCGACCTGTCCACGCCGGAGACCTCGTTGCTCGTGCTGGCGATCGGCGCCGGGTCGGTGTTCCTGTCGCACGTCAACGATGCGGGCTTCTGGCTCGTCAAGGGCTACCTCGGCACCACGGTCGGGCAGACGTTCAAGACGTGGACGGTGCTCGAGTGCCTCATCTCGGTCATCGGTCTGGTCGGCGTGCTCATCGCGGGGGTGTTCTTCTGATGGCGGCGACCGACGACGCTCCGGTCGGCACCGACGGCACCGAGCCGCGCGTCCTCGTGGTGATGGGGGTCTCCGGCTCCGGCAAGTCGACGCTCGCCGCGACGGTCGCAGCGCGGCTCGGGTGGGAGTTCGCGGAGGGCGACGACATGCACCCGCCCGCCAACGTCGCGAAGATGGAGGAGGGCACCCCGCTCACGGACGAGGACCGCTGGCCGTGGCTCGGGACGATCGCGGAGTGGATCCGGTCGCACCTGGCCGACGACGCTCCCGGGGTCGTCACCTGCTCGGCGCTGAAGCGCTCCTACCGCGACGTGCTCCGGGCGCCCGGCGTGGTGTTCGTGCACGTCGCCGGCGACCCCGCCCTCGTCGAGCAGCGGATGTCCGCACGGGCCGGGCACTTCATGCCGACGTCGTTGTTCGCCTCGCAGCTCGCGACGCTCGAGCCGCCGCAGCCGGACGAGGCGCACCTGACGGTGTCGGCCGAGCGCTCGCCCGACGAGGAGAGCGCCGACGTCGTGGAGCGCCTGGGGCTCGCCACCGACCGGTGACCGACGTCAGGTGAACCAGATCGCGGTCCCGACCGGCAGCTCTGCCAGCGTCTTCGTCATCGCCGCGGAGATCCGGACGCACCCGTGCGAGCTGCCGTTCGGGTCCGGGTAGTAGTGCAGGGCGGTGAGGGCCGCGTTGCCGCCGTACTGCGGGATGCGTGACGAGTGCGCCCCGGTCAGGATGATCGGGTTGCCCTGCGTGTAGGTCACGCGCGCATCGACGTAGGCGGCTTCGACGTACGTCGCGGTCGCGGTGGGTGTGGGGTCGTCCGGGGTCCCCAGGCGGGCGGGCTCCGACGCCGACACCGAGTCGTCCTGGTGCACGACGGACACCGTCGACGCGGCGACGTCCACGCGGACCATCCGGTCGACCGACGCGATCGAGAAGTCCGACGCACGCGCCCACGCGAAGGTGGCGCTCGGCGCGGTCGGGTCGCCGCCGTCGCCGGGCGTGCGGTTCCGGGCGGGGGTCGACACGAGGACCATGCCGCCGTCCTCCCCGTCCGACCGGCCCCAGACGGCGGTCGCTGCGGGCGTCTCGATCGTGGAGACCGTCGAGGCGAGTGTGGCGACCGGGCGCGCATCCGCCGAGGGGGCGGCGTAGAGCGCGACGAGGCGCTGCTTCGGGGTGGCGATCTGCCACTGGTTGTCCGGTCGGACGGTGCTGCCGTCGAGGAGTTCCGGGACGACGGCGTCGTGGAACGCCAGGGGGAGTGCCGCGAGCTCGGCGTCGGACGCGGCAGCCGGGATCGCGGGCAGCGTCGGCCTCGGTGTCGGCGTCGGGGTGGCCGTCCGGGTCGGCACCGACGTCGCCCGTGTGGCGGTCGTGGCCGCCGGTCCCGGCTGCTGCACGGCCGCGCCGATCCCCACCGCGGCCAGCGTCGCTGCCGCCACCGCGGCGATCGTGATGCCCCAGGTCCTGCGTCGCATGTGTCCCCTCCCGCACCCAGTTCACCAGATCGCGGCCGTGAGCGTGTCTCAGGAGACGCTCGACGGGTCCACCACGGGCCTCCCCGCCGTCCCGTCACACCTCGGTGACGCGACCCGCCTCGACCCGCCAGCGCCGGTCCAGTCGGACGGTGTCGAGCATCCGCCGGTCGTGCGTGACGAGCAGCAGGGTGCCGTCGTAGGACTCCAGGGCCTGCTCGAGCTGTTCGATCGCAGCCAGGTCGAGGTGGTTCGTCGGCTCGTCGAGCACGAGCACGTTCACGCCGCGGGCCTGCAGCAGCGCGAGGCCGGCACGAGTCCGCTCACCGGGTGAGAGCGCAGCGGACGGGCGACCGACGTGCTCCGCCTTCAGCCCGAACTTGGCGAGCAGGGTCCGGACGTCGGCGGTGGTCATCTCGGGGACGAGCTCCTCGAACGCCGCGGCGAGGGGCTGCTCGCCCGTGAACGCCGCGCGGGCCTGGTCGACCTCGCCGATCGCGACGCTGGAGCCCAGCGACGCCGACCCGCTCGTCGGCGCCGTCCGGCCGAGCAGGGCGCGGAGCAGGGTCGACTTGCCGGCGCCGTTCGGGCCGGTGATGCCGATCCGGTCGCCACCGGAGACCTGCAGCGACACCGGCCCGAGGGTGAAGTCGCCCTGCTCGTAGACGGCGTCGGACAGCGTGGCGACGACGGCCGAGGACCGCGGGGCACTGCCGATGGTGAAGGCGAGCTGCCACTCCTTGCGGGGCTCCTCGACCTCGTCGAGCCGGGCGATGCGCGACTCCATCTGCCGGACCTTCTGCGCCTGCTTCTCGCTCGACTCGCTCGCCGCCCGGCGGCGGATCTTGTCGTTGTCGGGGTTCTTCTTCATCGCGTTCCGCACGCCCTGGCTCGACCACTCGCGCTGCGTCCGTGCGCGTGAGACCAGGTCGGCCTTCGTCGCGGCGTACTCGTCGTACGCGTCGCGCTTGTGCTGCCGGGCGATCTCGCGTTCCTCGAGGTACGCCTCGTAGCCGCCGCCGAACAGCCGGTGCGACGACTGCGCCAGGTCGAGCTCGAGCACGGCGGTCACCGATCGGGCGAGGAACTCGCGGTCGTGGCTGACCATGACGGCACCGCCGCGCAGCCCCCGGACGAACTGCTCGAGTCGGTCGAGCCCGTCCAGGTCGAGGTCGTTCGTCGGCTCGTCGAGCAGCACGACGTCGAAGCGGGAGAGCAGCAGGGCGGCCAGCCCGACCCGGGCGGCCTGTCCGCCGGACAGCGCGGTCATCAGCGAGTCCGGGCCGACGCCGGAGCCGTCCGGGGTCGCCTCCAGCCCGAGCTCGGCGAGCACGACGGGCAGCCGCTCCTCGAGGTCGGCGGCACCGGACGCCAGCCAGCGTTCCAGCGCGGTGGAGTACCGGTCGGCCGCTGCGTCGCCGCCGTCCGGGTCGCCCAGGGCCTCGGCAGCACGGTCCATGTCGGCCGTGGCGTCGGCGCAGCCCGTGCGCCGGGCGACGTACGCCGCGACCGACTCTCCGGTGATGCGCTCGTGCTCCTGGGGGAGCCAGCCGACGAAGGCGTCCGGCGGGTTCGTCGACACCGTCCCGGCGAGGGGCTCGTCGACGCCGGCGAGGAGGCGGAGGAGCGTGGACTTGCCCGCCCCGTTCACACCGACCAGGCCGATCACGTCACCCGGGGCGACGGTGAGGTCGAGGCCCTCGAAGAGCGTACGGGCGGCGTACCCGCCGGCGAGGTCCTTGGCGACGAGCGTGGCGGTCATCCGGCAATCGTCCCACGGCCGGGACGGGAGGCGCGGTGCCGGCCCGCACCGCGCCTCCCGTCCGGTGGGGCGTCCGTGCACCCGCTGCTGGCAGGATCGAGCCGTGTCGACGCTCATCGTGACCGCCCACCCGGACCCCGACTCGCTGACGCTCGCCGTCGCCCACCGCCTCGAGGCGGCGCTCGACGCCGCCGGCGCAGGACCCGTCACGGTCGCCGACCTCGCCGCCGAGGGCTTCGACCCCCGGTTCACCGCCGCCGACCGGCACACCTACCGGACGGGGACCGACCCGGCGCCCGACGTCGCGGCCGAACAGGCGCGCCTCGACGGGATCGACCACCTCGTGCTCGTGTTCCCGGTGTGGTGGTGGTCGGTGCCCGCGCTGCTCAAGGGCTGGCTCGACCGGGTGTTCGTGAACGGGTGGGCCTTCGGCGTCGGCGAGGACGGGCGCATCGACCGTCGGCTCGGCCGACTGACGGTGCACCTGCTGCCGATCGCCGGGGACGACGCCGGGGTCTACGAGCGGCACGGGTACGAGCAGGCACTGCGGACGCAGCTCGAGCACGGCGTCGTGGACTTCTGCGGCGCGGCCCGCGGGGCGACGGCGTTCGTCCACGAGTCCGAGCACGAGGACACCACCGTGCGCGAGCGGGCCGTCGCGGCCGCGGTCGGACGGGTCGTCGACGCGGTGCGGGGATGACCCTCGACGTCCGTGCCGTGGTGTTCGACCTCGACGGCACCCTGTTCGACCACGCGGGAGCAGCGGCGCGAGCCGTCGACGACCTCCTCGGCGCGCTCGGTGTCGCCGCGACCGACCGCCTGCGGGCCGCGTGGGCCGAGGCGGAGGAACGGCACTTCGAGCGGTGGCGACGCGGGGAGGTCGACTTCGCCGAGCAGCGTCGAGCCCGGCTCGTCGAGGTCCTGCCCCTCGCCGGGCTCCGGCCACCGCACGACCCGCACGAGCTCGACCTCCTGTTCGGCCGCTACCTCGCCGCGTACCGGGGCGCCTGGCGTCCGTTCCCCGGGAGTGCTCCGCTCCTGCGCGCGGTCCGCGACGCCGACCGGCCCGTCGGTGTCCTGACGAACGGGACCGAGGAGCAGCAGCGCGACAAGCTCGCCGCCACGGGGCTGTCGGACCTCGTCGACGTCGTGTGCACGTCGGAGCGGATCGGGGTGGCCAAGCCGGACCGACGCGCGTTCGAGCGGGTCGCCGACGAGCTCGGCGTGCCGGCCGCCGCGTGCCTGTTCGTCGGCGACGACCCGCAGCGTGACGTCGCCGGGGCACGTGCCGCGGGGATGCGCGCGGTCCTGGTCGACCCGGCCCGCGACGGCGGTGCCGCGGTCCGGTCCTCCGTGCTGTCGGCCCTGCACGGGGCGTCGGGCACCGGACGGCGGTGACCGCCCCCTAGCCCTCGGGGACGGCCACGACGCGGTTCTGGTACGCCCAGACCACCGCCTGCAGGCGCGAGCGCACCCCGAGCTTCGGCAGCATCCGCGCCAGGTGCGACTTCACCGTGGAGACCTCGACGACGAGTGCCTCGGCGATCTCCTCGTTCGACATCCCCTGCGCGAGGAGCAGCAGCACGTCCCGCTCCCGCGCGGTCAGCAGCTCCGAGGCCCGGTCGCCCGTCACCGGCTGCAGGCTCCGCCGCGACACGAACTCCCGCAGCACCCGCCGCGTCAGGCTCTGGTCGATCGTGCCGTTCCCGGCGGCGACCTGCCGCACCGCACCGACGATGACGTCCGGCTCCGCGTCCTTGAGCAGGAACCCGGACGCCCCCGCCTCGAGCGCACCGAACACCAGGTCGTCGAGGTCGAAGGTCGTCAGCACCAGCACCGGCACCGCCGGGTCCGCGTCAGGAGCGCAGAGCTCCCGCGCCACCTCGATGCCGTTCCGGACCGGCATCCGGATGTCGAGCACCGCCACGTCCGGCCGCGTGCTCCGTGCGAGCGTGAGGGCCTCGCCGCCGTCCGCCGCCACGCCGACCACCTCGACGTCCGGTTCGGCCGCCAGGAGCGCCGACACCCCCGCCCGGACGAGCGGCTGGTCGTCCGCCACCAGGACCCGGATCACCGGGTCACCTCGGGCGTCTCGCGTCCGAGTCGCAGCGTCACGACCCAGCCGCCGTCCGGTGTGGTCCCGGTCTGGAGGCGCGCCCCCACCAGGTCCGCCCGCTCACGCATCCCGCGCAGTCCGTTGCCGCCTGCTCCCGGACCCTCCGGGGTCGGCTCGCCCGGTCCAGCGGGAGCGTCCGCGCTCGGCGCGGACACCGCGGGTGCGGCGTTCTCGACGGTCAGCTCCAGGTGGTCGACTGCACGGTCGTCGAGCGTGACCGTGACGACGGCGCCGGGTGCGTGCAGGGCGGCGTTCGCCAGTGCCTCCTGCGCGGTGCGGTAGGCCGCGAGCTGCGCCAGGGGCCCGACGCCCTCGGCGACCTCGTGCGCACCGCGGAGGACCTCGAGCCGCACGTCCGACCGGTACCGGGCACGCTCGACCAGGTCCACGATGCCCGCGACGGTCTCGACGGCACGTTCCGCGGGGGCGTCGTCCCGCAGCAGGCCGACCAGGCGACGGAGGTCCTCGAGCACCGCGGTGCTCTGCTCCCGCACCTGACGGACGCCCTCGTGCGCCGCGGTCGGGTCGGTGTCGATCTGCCGGTCGATGACGGCCGACATGAGGGCGATCCCGGACAGGTGGTGGGCCGCGATGTCGTGCAGCTCCCGCGCCATGGCCGCTCGTTCGCGGGACACGGCTGCGTCGACCCGGGCGTCCTGCTCGCGGACCGCGGCGGAGGCCTCCGCGGTCCGGGCGGCGACCTCGGCGTCCCTCGCGGCCCGGACCTCGCGCCGGGACCGCACCACGAGCGCCACGACGAGCGGGAGCCCGACGGCCCCGATGGCCTGCGTGACACCCTGGGGCAATGCTTCTCCGAGCGCGAGGAGGAACGGTCGACTCCGGTCGAGTCCGCTCAGGACGACCCAGTGCCAGGCGGTGCCGAGCGTCACGAGGACCGCGGCGGCGACGAGCGCCGGCCACAGCCGGACGAGCGGCGCCCGCACGGCGGCGAGGACGACGGCGACGACGACGGGAAGCGCCGTCAGGCCGAACAGGTCACTGCCGCCGGGAATGAGACCGGCCACCACCACCGGGACCGCGGCGCCGGCGACGAGCACCGCGCGCGGCACCCGGCGTGCGGCCAGCAGCGCCGCGGACTGCCCGAGGAGTCCCAGCAGCAGGACGATCCACGGCAGGCTCCCGACAGCCGGGGACGTGAGCGGTCGACCCAGCGTGTCCGGATCGGCTGCATCCAGCGGCGGCAGCCCGAGCAGCAGCGCGAGCGAGACGACGGCGGTGGCGACCGCGACCAGGACGTCGGTGCGGCGCAGGCGACGGTCGCCGTTGACCTCCCGCGCGGTGCGGGGGTCGGCGGCGACGCGAGCCGCACTCGCTTCAGCGGGTGCCATCGTTCGATCCTACGAGGCGGGCGGAGGTCGACGCGGGGAGGTGGTCCGTGCCTCCCGGCCGGCGGTCGTACCCGAGCCGGCCCCGGGTGGCGACCAGCAGGACGGCGGCGGCCACCGTCGAGACGATCGTGAGCCCGTGCATCATCGTGCCCGCGGTCATCCCTGGGTACATGTCCGCCCACAGGGTGGAGATCGTGTTGTTCACGCCGACGTGCAGCAGCAGTGCGATCGGCAGGCTCTCGCCGGTGCGGTTGAACACCCACGTCATCACGACGTTGAACGTGATCGTGAAGAGCGCGAAGACCACCGGCTCCGACCAGTGCGCGTCCGGCCACCCGCCCCAGTCCGACAGGTACAGCGGCATGTGCCACAGCGCCCACAGCGGACCGAGCACCGCGGCGGCGCCGAGCGGTCCGAAGCGGTCCTGCAGTCGGGGGAGGGCGAAGTCGCGCCAGCCGGGCTCCTCCGACAGGCCGGTGGTGAACAGCTGCACCACGAGACCCGGCACGAGGGCGAGCAGGGCGAGGGCGGTCGGCGCCTGGACGTTCCCGCCGGAGAACGGCAGACCCGTCAGGACGATGAGCGCCGGGACGCCGACCAGTGCCAGTGCGTACCAGTACCAGGAGACCCGCCACCGCCAGAGCCGACCGACCCAGCGCCGCAGGCCCGGACGGCCGTCGGCGAGGGCGGTCACCACGAACGCACCGCCGAGCGGGCCGAGGAGCGCGCCGGGCAGGATCCCGGTGAACTGGGCCGTGCCGAGGAACTCCGGGAAGTGCAGGTCCCACACGCCCAGGCCGTGCGGGCTCAGGATGTAGGGCACCCACGCGAGCCAGCTGAGGCCGAGCGCCAGGGTGGCGAAGGAGGCGAGCGGGTGCCGGGACACCACACCCCGGACCCCCGTCGCACGGGGTGCAGCGGTGCCGGCTCCGGGCCGGACTTCGGTCGTGTTCGTCATGACACCGACGCTAGGGAGGACCGTTCGTCGGGACGACCGGCGGAGGGATGCACCACCGGGAGTTCCACCGAAGGATGCAGGTGACGGACGGGGCCGGACGCCCGTGCGTAGCGTCGGGTGCATGACCAGCACCACCGTCCTCGTCGCCGGCGCCACCGGGGACCTCGGCTCCCGCATCGTCGACGCGCTCCTCGCGGCCGACCCCGACGTCCGGATCCGAGCACTGAGCCGCTCGGCCACCGGGCCCGCGGCCGACCGGCTCACCGCACGGTCCGACCGTGTCTCCGTCGTCAGCGCCGCCTACGACGACCACGACGGACTCGTGACGGCGCTCGCCGGGGTCGACGTCGTCGTCTCGGCGGTGAGCGGCACCCGCTCCGTGGTCGTCGACGCACAGACCGCGCTGCTCGCCGCGGCGGTCGACGCCGACGTCCCGCGGTTCGTCCCGTCGGACTACTCGGCCGACTACCGCGCGATCACCCCCGGGACGAACCGGAACTTCGAGCTGCGTCGCGAGTTCGCCGCGACACTGGACGCCGCACCGATCCGGGCGACCTCCGTGCTGAACGGCGCGTTCACCGACATGCTCACCGGACAGGCCCCGATGATCCTGTTCGACCGTCACACCGTCCTGTACTGGTCGTCCCCGGACCAGGTGCTCGACTTCACCACGAAGGACGACACCGCCTGGGTCACCGCGCGCGTCGCCCTCGACCCCGACGCACCGCGGGTCGTCGAGGTCGCCGGCGACCGGGTCACCGCCCGGCGCGTCGCCGACACCCTCTCGCGGCTCACCGGCACCCGGTTCCGCACGCAGTGGGCCGGGACCTCCGGGACGCTCTCCGCGATGGCACGCGTCGGACGACGGCTCTCGCGGGCCGACGACGCGGAGCCGTTCCCCGCCTGGCAGGGGATGCAGTACTTCGTCAGCATGTTCAGCGGCGAGGCCGAGCTCCACCACGTCGCGAACGACCGCTACGGGCCGCACGACTGGACGACGGTGCGGGACGTGCTCGCCGTGCACCTGCAGGCCTAGGCTCGGGGACCGTGTTCGAACTCCACCACCTCTCGGCGCAGGAACTCTGGGACTGGATCCGCCGGGGGGACGCGACCGCGCTCGAGGTGACCGAGCACTACCTCGCCCGCATCGAGCGGCTCGACCCGTCCCTCGGGGCGTTCGTGGCCGTCACCGCCGACACCGCACGCGAGCACGCGGCGCGACTGGGGACGCTCCTCCCGACCTCCCGGCCGCTCTGGGGCCTGCCCACCGCCGACAAGGACCTGTACGACCGCGCCGGTGTGCCCACCCGGCACGGCTCCGCCGCGCTGCCGGTGACACCCGCGACCGCCGACCACCCCCTGGTGGCGGCGCTCGCCGCAGCGGGGACGGTGAGCCTCGGCAAGACGACCTCACCGGAGTTCGGCATGTCGTCGTCGTCGGAGACCCGCATCGGTACCACCCGGAACCCGTACGACACCACGCGGGCGCCCGGAGGATCGTCGAGCGGCACCGCCGTGGCCGTCGCCGCCGGACTCGTGCCCGCGGCCGTGGGGACGGACGGCGGGGGATCGGTGCGCATCCCCGCCGCCGCGACCGGTCTCGTCGGACTGAAGCCGAGCCGCGGCCGGGTCCCGTCGATGCCCGGTCGGTCCGGCCTCGGCGGGCTGAGCGTCGCCGGGCCGATCACGCGGAACGTCGCCGACGCCGGGATGCTCCTCGACGCCCTGGTCGCACCGACCGGGCTGCCCGAGCCCTCGCCGTACGCGCTGGTCACGCCCGACGTCGGGGACGGGCCCTTCACCGCCGCTGCGGTGCGCGGCGAGGGGCGGTTCGTGGTCGGCGTGCTCGACGGTTCGCCGTGGGACGACACCGTCGACGTCGTGGTCGACCCTGCCGCCCGGGCAGCGGTCGACACCGCCGTGCGGGTGCTCGGCGAGGTCGGGCACGGGGTCGAGGACGTCGCGATGCCCCGGCTGCCGTACGCCGAGGCGTTCCGGGTGGCGTGGGAGTCCGGCGCTGCGGGGCTGCCCCGCGTGCCCGGCATCGATCTGTCCGCGCTCACCCCGCTGGTGTCGTGGCTGGTGGAGCGCGGACGTGCGCTGACCGCGACGCAGGTGCTCGACGCGATGACGACGCTCGACGCGTTCTCGGCCGGGCTGATCCGGACGTTCGCGCCGTACGACGCCGTGCTCACCCCGACGCTGGCGCTGACCCCGCGGCCGATCGGCTGGTACGGGGACGACCCCGAGGAGGACTTCCGGCGGCAGTGCGCCTACTCGCCCTGGACCTCGATGGCGAACGTGTCGGGGCTGCCCGCGATCACGCTGCCGGTCGGGGTGACGGACGACGACCACCCGGACGGGGCGGGCCTACCGATGGGTGTGCAACTCATCGGACGGCCGGGCGGGGAGCGCGTGCTGCTCGCCATCGGGGCGCAGCTCGAGCGGCGGCTGCGGTGGCAGCGGCGGCACCCGGCGACGTGGTGACGCCGGGCTGACGCGGACTGGTCACCGGCGTCGGCGCGTCGCGACTGCGACGATGCGCACGTCGATCGACGCGTGCGATGTCGCGGCTCGGGAGGATGGCGCGACATCGTGGTCGTCGTACGACAGCGCATCTGTCGTCCTGACCGGAGCCCGGTCGCGGCTGTCGGGCCGAGCGACACCGTGGTCGTCGTACGACAGCGGAAGTGTCGCATCGCCCACTCCGCCCGCGCGACGCCCGCCGACCGACCCCCACCGACGCCGACCGCCGACGATGACCGCCGACGACGCCGACCGCCGACGCCGACCGCCGCGCCCCTACGGCAGCGTCGGCGCCGCGGCCACCAGTGCCCGCGTCACCGGGTGGCGCGGGTCGTCGAGCAGCGACACCGGCCCCTGCTCCACGATCCGCCCCTCGGAGAGCACCGCCACGGTGTCGCACAGCCGCTGCACCACGCCGATGTCGTGCGACACGAGCACGAGCGTCAGCCCGAGGTCGTCGGCGAGCGAGCGGAACAGGTCGATCACCCGGGCGCGGACGACCACGTCGAGGGCGCTCATCGGCTCGTCCCCGAACAGGATCCGCGGGGAGTGCACCACCGCACGGGCGATCGCGATGCGCTGCCGCTGCCCGCCGGAGAACTCGTGCGGGTACCGGTCGGCGGCGTCGGCGGGCAGGTCGACGCGCTCCAGGACCGAGGCCACGAGCGCGCGGTGGTCACCCGGTAGCTGCAGCGCACGGAGCGGCTCGGCGACGATCGCGCCGACGCGCATCCGCGGGTCGAGGGACGCGTACGGGTCCTGGAACACCACCCCGGTCTCGCGACGGAACCAGCGCATCGCGGCCGCGGAGGCCGACGCGACCACGGGACGACCGCCGGCCGTCACGGAGCCCGCGGTGGGTGCCTCCAGGCCGGCGAGCAGCCGCACCAGCGTCGACTTGCCGGAACCGGACTCACCGACGATGCCGAGCCGCGCCCCGGAGGCGACCGTCAGGTCGACCCCGTCGACGGCGGTCCGCACCGGCCCGGGTTCGAAGGGGCCACGGCGTGGCAGGCGGTACGTGCGGTGGAGGCCGCTGGCGTGCAGCGCGTCGGTCATGCGGGGCCTCCGGTGCGGCGGGCGGTGGCGCGGGCGGCGTCGACGAGGGCCGCCGTCGCCGGGTGCTGCGGGGCGTCGAGCAGCGACCGCACCGATGCCTGCTCGACCACGCGGCCGTGATCGAGGACGACGGCGGTGTCGGCGATGCGGGCGAGCACCGCGAGGTCGTGCGTCACGAAGAGCATGCCGGTCCCGCGCTCGGTCGAGAGCCGTTCGAAGAGCTCGAGGATCCGGGCCTCGGTGGTGACGTCGAGCGCGGTCGTCGGCTCGTCGGCGACGAGGTAGGCGGGGGAGCCGGCCATCGCCATCGCGATGCAGAT
Organism: Curtobacterium sp. 1310; assembly: GCF_017834105.1. NCBI lineage: Bacteria > Bacillati > Actinomycetota > Actinomycetes > Micrococcales > Microbacteriaceae > Curtobacterium > Curtobacterium sp. 1310. Next base: position 156,497 of record NZ_JAFICY010000001.1, read on the forward strand.
GCGCTGCCGCTGCCCACCGGACAGCTGGTGCGGGTACTGGCGGAGCAGCGCGGCGGGGTCGGGCAGTCCGACGGCGTCGGCGAGTGCGACCGCGGCGGTGGCGGCCGCACGGCGGTCCAGCCCACGGTGCAGTCGCAGCGGTTCCGCCACCTGCGCACCGACCCGGCGGAGCGGGTCCAGGGCGGTCGCGGGCTCCTGGAACACCATGCCGATGCCGGATCCGCGGTGGCGCGCCCGGTCCCGATCGCGCATCCCCACGAGCTCGGTGCCGTCGAGGCGGATGCTCCCGGTCACCTCGGCCCCCGTCGGTTCGAGGCCCATCAGGGCGAGCGAGGTCATCGACTTGCCGGATCCGGACGCGCCGATCACGCCGACGCGTCGGCCGGGAGGCACGGTGAACGTCACGTCGTCGAGCACCGTCCGCCCCGCGATGCGGACCGTCAGTCCGGTCACCTCGAGACCGTCGCGTCCGGTCCGGTGGTCGCTCACGCCGTCACCCCCGGGGTCGTCGTGGTGGCGTCCGGTGCGCGTCGGTCTGCGCCCGGGGCGTCGGTGGCCGGGTCGTCGTCGGTCGGCTCGCCGGGGGCCGGGTCGTCGTCGGTCGGGGTGCCCGTTGCAGCCGGCGTGCCGGTGGCCGCTCGGTCGCCGGTGGTCAGGCGCGGGTCGGTCGCGTCGCGCACCGCGTCGCCGAGCAGCGAGAGTGCGGCGACGACGAGGGCGATCGCGGCGCCCGGCCAGGTCGCGCTCCACGGGTGCACGCCGATGTACGTCTGCAGGTCGGCGAGCAGGTTGCCCCACGACGCCGTGTCCGACCCCGCGCCGTAGCCGAGGTAGGAGAGGCCGGCCTCGGCGAGGACCGCCGTCGCCATCGCGAGCGAGAGCTGCACGGTGAACAGCGGCGCCGCGTTCGGCACCAGGTGGCGGGTGAGCACGCCGAGGGGCCCGACGCCGGAGGCCCGTGCGGCGACGACGTAGTCGCTCCGGGCGATGCGGCGGATCTCACCACGCGCGACGCGGGCGATCGTCACGCCGAACGACAGCCCGACGCTCACCACCACGACGCCGAGCGACCCCCCGAACACCGCCGTCAGGAGCATGGCGGTCAGCAGCGTGGGGAACGCGACGAGGATGTCGAGGAGGACGGCGGTGCCCTCGCGGACCCACCTCGTGGTCAGCGAGCCGATCGCCGTCAGGACGATGCCGACCAGGCTCGCGACGACGCCGGAGCCGACCGCGACGAGCACGGTCGTCCGGGTACCGGCGAGCAGGTAGCTCGCGATGTCCCGCCCTGCGGCGTCGGTGCCGAACCAGTGCGCGGGGCTCGGTGCCGCCCACTGCCGGAAGGGGTCGGCGCGGAACGGGTCCTGGGGCGTCCACACGAGGGACACCGCGGCGAGCACGACGAGGAGCGTCAGCACGACGACGGCGAAGCACCCCGTGGGTCGGGCGAGCAGACGGCGGATCACTCGCCCACCTCCCGCTGCCGGGGGTCGAGCGCACGGTGCACGACGTCGACGGCGAAGCCGACGACCAGCACCAGGCTCGTGAGCACGAGGAGTTCCGACTGCACCTTCGTGACGTCGCGTCGTCCGACGTCGGTCACGAGCATCCGTCCGACCCCCGGGAGCGAGAAGAGCTGCTCGACGACGACGGCCCCCACCAGCAGGCCGGCGATCTGCACGCCGAGGACGGCCAGCACGGTGAGCGCCACCGACGGCAGGCCGTGCCGCAGGAGCGCCCGCGTCCGGGTCAGGCCGATCGCCGCCGCGGTCCGGACGTGGTCGGCGTCCAGGACCGTGAGCGTGGCGGAGCGGGTGAACCGCAGGATCACGGCACCCTCGACGGCGCCGATGGTGAGCGCGGGGAGCACGAGCGACGAGAACGCGCGACCGGGTTCGTCCCACCCGTCGAGCGGGAAGCCCTGCGTCGGCAGCCAGTGCAGCGTGACGGCGAACAGCGCGATGAGGAGCATGCCGGCCCAGACCACGGGGACCGCCGCGACCGCCTGTGCGACGAAGCCGATCACCGCACCGCCGGCCCGACGGCGCAGCACCGCGGCGAGCACCCCGAGCGGGACGCCGAGCACGAGGGCGGCCACGAGCGACATCCCCGCGAGCGGCAGCGTGACGGCGAGCTTCTGCGCGATCTCCGGACCGACGGCGCCGTTCGTCACGAGCGACCGGCCGAGGTCACCGCGGAGCACACCGCCGATCCAGTCGAGGTACTGCACGACGACCGGCCGGTCGAGGCCGAGCTGCTGCCGGAGCTGCTCGACCTGGGCCGGCGTCGACTGGGTGCCGGCGACGATCTGCGCGACGTCGCCGGGCAGCACGCGCAGCGTGGCGAACACGATGATGCTCGCCACGAGCAGGCCGACGACGAGCAGCAGCAGTCGCCCGACGAGGAACCGGGTCACGCGTCCGATGCTACGGGGGCGGCGGCGCGAGCCCGGAGCGCAGCGCCGGACGGGCGCCCGGCGACCGGCCGGACCGTGTCGCCGGACCTGCGCCCGGCGACCGGCAGGGCAGTGGTCACCGGACGGCCAGTCCGGCCAGGTCGAGCCGCGAGTTGCCGCCGTCGACCGGGAACCCGGTCACGCCCTTGCGCACGGCCGTGATCTCCGTCGCGGTGTACAGCCACTCGCCGGCGGCGTCCTCGCTGACGATGCGCGCAGCCTTGCGGAGCGCCTGTTCCTTCTCGGTCTGCGAGGTCGCGGCGATCGACTCCGCGTAGAGCCGCTGCACCTCGCGGTTGTCGTACCCGAAGTAGTAGTCCGGGTTCGCCCAGTTGCCGAAGTCGCGGGCCTCGACGTGGTCGACCACCGAGAGCTGGAAGTCCTTCTTCGTGAAGACCTGGTCGAGCCACGTCGCGAAGTCGACCCGCTCCACCTTCAGGGTGATGCCCACGTCGGCGAGCTGCGACTTCAGCACGTCACCGATCGTCGCCGGGTAGACGTTGGCGTAGGTGAGGGTCAGGTCCAGGTCGGTCTTCCCCGCCTCGGCCAGCAGCTTCTTCGCGTTGTCGGGGTCGTACGCGTCGATGTCGGTCAGGTCCTCGTACCCGGGGTCGAGCTCGGGGATCGGTCCGCCCTGCTCGACGCCCGTGCCGCCGATGGCCTTGATGAGCGCCTTCGGGTCGATCGCCTGCCGGATCGCCCGGCGCACCCGCTCGTCGGTGAAGGGCGCCTGGGCGTCGTTGAAGGCGAGCGTGTACTTGTCGGTCGTCTTCCCGCGGTGCAGCTCGATGTCCGGGTTGCCCTGCAGCTGGCCCTGCAGGGTGCCGTCGACGGGGTTCAGCACGTCGAGGTCGCCGTTGGCCATCGCGTTGACGGCGGTCGACGGGTCGGTGATGTACCGGAACACGATCTTCGCGACCTTCGGCTCGGTGCCCCAGTAGTCGTCGTTCCGGCTGAAGGTGAGCGAGTCGCCCTGCTTCCACGCCGACACCTCGTACGGTCCGGTGCCGTTGGCGCTGTCGGAGAGGTCGTTCGTCGCGGCCTGCTCGAGCACGAGTCCGGCGCGGCCGGTCAGGTTGAAGAGCAGATCGGAGTCCGGCGCCTCGAGCTGCAGCTCGACGACCCCGTCCGACGGGGAGCTGATCGACGAGACGCCCGCCAGCTTGGCGGAGTCCACGTAGGACGCGTTGTCCTTCGCCTGCTGCAGCGACCAGACGACGTCGGCGGCCGTGACGGGCTTGCCGTCCTGGAAGGTCGTGCCGTCGCGGAGGGTGAACGTGTACGTCTTCCCGTCCGACGAGACCTCGTGCTTCGACGCCAGCACGTCGCGGATCTCCCCGTCCGCCGTCCGGCCCACCAGGCCCTGGTACACGTTGTCGATGAGCACCTGGTCGAGCGCGGCACCGGACTGCGTGCGGATGTCGAGGCTCGTGGGCTCGAGCACGAGGCCGACGCGCACGGTGGCGTCGTCGCCACCGCTGCTGCTGTCGGAGCCCGAGCAGGCGGTGAGCGTCAGGGCCGAGGCGACGGCGACCGCGGTGGCGGCCAGGGCGACGCGTGCTGCACGGCCACCGCGGCGGGGGAGGAGCGGACTCATGGGTTGTGGGTTCCTTCCGGGCGCGTGGGGCGACGGTCGTCGCGGCGCGCTCGCACGAGGTTACCGGCGTTCGGGGCCGGATGACGGTTGTTGGACCTCGTGCAACAACCGGTGCCGTGCTCCCCATGCCCGGATCGCCGACGCCAGTTCGAGGGGGGCCTGGTTCTGCACCGCGTGCCGTGCCGTCACCGTCACGACCTCGGCGTCCGGGAGCCGCTCGGTGAAGCCGGCGTGCAGCTTCGGCGAGACGTACCCGCGGTCACCCCGGACGAGCAGCACCGGCACGGCGAGGGCCTCGAGGTCGGGCCACGCGTCGGCGAACCGCCCCACCGACGCCGTCCGGCCCGAGGGCAGGTGGGGGAAGTGGTGCCGGCGGACGAGCCGGCCGTCCTCGCCGAGCCGGGTGGTGTGCCGGGCCTCGCGGAGGAGCACCGCGCGGTCGTCCCCGACGCGGGCCTCGACGGCGCGGTCGACGACCTCGTCGAGCGATGCGAACGGCGTCTCGTCCTCCAGCGCCCGGGCGATGCGGTCGACGGCGCGCTGCGCGAAGTCCGGGGACATGTCCACGAGCACCAGGCCGGTGACACGCTCGGGTGAGGTCGCGGCCAGGCGGGCGGCGAGGATGGCACCGAGCGAGTGGCCGACGACCACGCCCGGCGGGACCCCGAGGGCGTCGAGCGCGGCCAGCACCTGCGGAGCCGTCGCGCTCGCGCCGTAGTCGGCGTCGTCCCGCCAGGACGACCGGCCGTGCCCGGGCAGGTCGAGGGCGACCGCCGGTTGCCCGACCGCGATCGCGGTCTGGTCGAAGCTGTGCGCGTCGATGCCGAGCCCGTGCAGGTAGGTGATCCGTGCCTCCCGGCCGTCCGCCGTGTCCCAGCGGATCGCCGCGGTCTCGCGTCCGTCGTCGGTCCGGACCACCTGCCGGGAGGCGCGGAGCGGCTCCGTCACGCCGCTCGCAGCCGCCAGCGCGGCCAGGTCCGAGAATTCGTCGTCGGGTTCGTGCACGGGTCCGATCCTCGCACCCCGTCGGGTACCCCGTTGCACCCTGGAAGCCTTAGGTAAGGCATGCCATACTCGTACCTCGTGGCAGCCCGGTACCGAGTCTTCTCCGTCCGCGTCGCGGCCGTGTCGGCGCTCACCCCGTCGTTCGTCCGGGTGACGCTCACCGGTGACGCGCTCGCGGACTTCTCCGCGGTCGGGCTCGACCAGCGGATCAAGGTCGTCCTGCCGATCCCCGGACACGGGTTCACCGACCTGCCCGACGGTGACGACTGGTACGGCGCGTGGCGCGCACTGCCCGACGCCGAGCGGAACCCGCTGCGCACCTACACCGTCCGGTCCTTCCGTCCGGACGCCCGCGAGCTCGACATCGACTTCGTGGCGCACGGGGACACCGGACCGGCCTCGCGGTGGGTGTCGGCGTGCCGTGTCGGGGACGAGCTCCGCGTCGTCGGTCCGGCCGTGCCGTCCTCGCCCGCCGAGCTGCCGAGCGGCGCCGCCGAGTTCGCGCCGGGGAGCGCGACCCGGATCCTGCTCGCCGGGGACGAGACCGCCGCTCCCGCGATCTGCGCCATCCTCGAGGCACTCGACGTGGCGACCGTCGGACACGTCTTCATCGAGGTCCCGACCGACGCCGACCGGCTGCCGGTCACCGCACCCGCCGGTGTCGAGGTGCGGTGGATCGCCCGCAACGGTGCCTCGCACGGGGTCCGGATGACGGACCAGGTGCACGCCTGGGCCGCCGCGGTCACGACCGGGGCCGCCTCGGTGGCGGAGCCGGTGCGCGGCGCCGTGGACCTGGCCGACGTGGACGTCGACGAGCAGGTGCTCTGGGACGTGCCGGCCGCGCTCGACGAGCGACCGGTGTACGCCTGGATCGCGGGCGAGGCCGGTTGCGTGAAGGAGCTCCGCCGACACCTCGTGCGCGGCGTCGGACTCGACCGTCGGCAGGTCGCGTTCATGGGGTACTGGCGGCACGGCAAGGCCGAGCACTGAACACGGCAGCGTCCTCCCCGGCGCCGTCCGGGCGAGCCGGTGGTCCCGTCCCGACGACGGCCTTGGGGGCGCGCGGGCTGACCCTGGCGTACGACGACCGGACCGTGGTGTCGTCGCTCGACGTCGACGTGCCCGACGGGGAGCTCACCGTGATCGTCGGTCCGAACGCCTGCGGCAAGTCGACCCTGTTGAAGGCGTTCGCCCGCACCCTCCGGCCGAGCGCCGGCACGGTGTTCCTCGACGGCACCCCGATCGACTCGCTCCGCCCGAAAGCCGTCGCCCGTCGGGTCGGCATGCTGCCCCAGACGCCCGTCGCACCCGAGGGCATCACCGTCCGGGACCTCGTGTCCCGCGGCCGCTTCCCGCACCAGGACCTGCTGCACCCGTCGTCCGGCTCCGACCGCACCGCCGTGCAGGCCGCACTGGAGCAGACCGACACCGTGTCGCTCGCCGACCGGAGCGTCGGTGAGCTCTCGGGTGGGCAGCGGCAGCGCGTGTGGATCGCGATGGTGCTGGCGCAGGAGACCGACATCGTCCTGCTCGACGAGCCGACGACGTTCCTCGACATCGCGCACCAGTACGACGTGCTCGAGCTCGCCTCGGCACTGCACGCTGCGGGCCGCACCGTCGTGGCGGTGCTCCACGACCTGAACCAGGCCGCCCGGTACGCGACGCACCTCGTGGCGATGCGCGACGGGGCGATCGTGGCACAGGGCACGCCGGCCGCGGTGCTGACCTCGGAGCTGGTGGAGGACGTCTTCGGACTGCCCTGCGTGGTCGTGCCCGACCCGGAGACCGGGACACCCCTGGTGGTGCCGCGCCGGCGCGTCGCCTGACCGCCGACGGCTCGGCGCGGGTGCTGCCTGCCCCGAGCGGGCAGGACGTGCCGCTCGCGTTCGTCGAGCGGGCGTGATCTGTCGGTGCAGGCGGCGAGGGTGACGGATCCGGCCCGCTCGGTGGCTCGGAACGGGCCGCCTGACGGACGGGAGGCACGGGGCGGACCCGCCGTGCGCCTCCCGTCCGGTGGTGGGTCACCGGGTCAGCGGTAGCCGCCGTCCTCGAGTCCGGCCTCCACCTCGAAGCGGTTGCGGGCGGCGTCGCGCCCCGCGAGGGCGTAGAGCAGCGGCATGAGCATGCCGTAGCGACGCCACTGCGTCACGTGCACCCGCTCGTGCCGCAGCACGCGCGGGCCGTCGTTGTCCCGCGTCAGGTACACCGACCCGACGCACGTGCCGCCGCGCCGGAACGCCCAGCGCGGCAGCCCCGTGCACACGATCAACCCGTCCTCGACCCGGATCCGCCCGGTCGAGAAGGGCACCCCGACGGCCAGTCCGACCGCGGTGGCGAACACCCAACCGGCGCGCGAGATCGGGGAGTCGAGGAGCGGGTTGCGCACCCCTACTCCGGTCGGCCGTAGGTCTCGAGCAGGCGGAGCCAGACCTCGTTCATCGTCGGGTACGCCGGGACCGCGTGCCAGAGCCGGTCGACGGGGACCTCGCCGACGACCGCGACCGTCGCCGCGTGGAGCATCTCGGCGACGTCCTGTCCGACGAAGGTCACGCCGACGACGACGCCGCGGGACTCGTCGACGACCATCTTCGCACGGCCGGTGTAGCCGTCGGCCTGCAGCGCCGAACCGGCGATCGCACCGAGGTCGTACTCGACCGCGCGGACGTCGATGCCCTGCTCGCGTGCCGCGGCCTCGGTCAGGCCGATGCTCGCCACCTCGGGGTCGGTGAACGTGACCTGCGGGACTGCTGCGTGGTCGGCGGTCGCGACGTGGGCGCCCCAGGGCTCCGCGTGCACCGGGCGGCCCTGCGCCCGTGCGGCGATGGCCTCGCCGGCGGCGCGTGCCTGGTACTTGCCCTGGTGGGTGAGGAGTGCGCGGTGGTTGACGTCGCCGACGGCGTAGAGCCAGTCGGTGCCCTGCACGAGCATCGTGTCGTCGACCTGCAGCCAGTCGCCCGGGGTGAGCCCCACGGACTCGAGGCCGAGGTCGGCGGTGTGCGCCTTCCGACCCGTCGCCGCGAGGACCTCGCTCGTCACGACCGTGGTGCCGTCGTCGAGCGTCGTGGTGACCAGGCCGTGCTCGTCGCGGTCGACCCGCGTCGGGCTGACACCGGTGCGGACGTCGATACCGAGCTCCCGCATCGCGTCGGCGACGAGCTCACCGGCGAACGGCTCCATGCCGCCGAGCAGCCCGTGCCGGGCGACCAGGGTGACCTTCGACCCGAGGGAGGCCCACGCGGTCGCGAGCTCGGAGCCGGCGACGCCGCCGCCGATGACGAGCAGGCTCTCCGGGACCTGCTGGGCGCTGGTGCCCTCGCGGGTGCCCCACGGCTGCGCGTCCGCGAGACCGGGGACGTCCGGCAGCTGGTGCAGCGAACCGGTCACGACGGCGACGGCCGCGCGTGCGGTGTGCGTCTCGCCGCCGACCTCGATGGTCTTCTCGCCGGTGATGCGGGCGTGGCCGCGGATCAGGGCGATGTCGGCGGACTCGAGCCAGGCCACCTGGCTGTCGTCCTGGTAGTCGGAGGTGAAGGAGTTGCGGCGCGCGAGCACCTTCGCGGCGTCCACGTGCCCGGTGACCGCCTGCGCGGCACCGTCGACGCGCTTCGCAGCCGCGACCGCGTGGCCGCTGCGGAGGAGCGCCTTCGACGGCATGCACGCCCAGTAGGAGCACTCACCGCCGACCAGTTCGGCCTCGACCACGGCGACCGACAGGCCGCGCTTGTGGGCGTAGTCCGCCACGTTCTCGCCGACTGCGCCGGCGCCGATCACGATGAGGTCGTAGTCCGTCATGCTCCCGAACCTACGCGGAGCGGCGGGGCGTCGGCCGTGTGCGGCGCGGCGCGGATCCGGAGGACCGGTCAGCCTTGGTCAGGCGGTGCGGGACGCGGTCGTCAGGGCACCGACCGCACGCAGGATCACGCCCAGGTCGTCGACCGCTCGGTCGGGATCCACCGGTGCGAAGCCGGTCAGCGCGGCCCCGACGAGTCGCCGTCCCCGCGTCGCGGCCTGGATGCGCTCGACCAGACCGGAGGCGTCGAGCCCGAAGGGCACCGGCTCGAGCAGTCCGTCCACCTCGGCCGGGTCGAGCACGTCGAGGTCGACGTGGACGAAGACGCGCTCGGCACCGGTGGACCCGACCGCGGCCGCGATCGCGTCCGGCGTCGCCGCGTCCACGTCGAGGTGGGTGATCCCGACCCGGTCGAGGGCGGCGATCTCGGCGTCCTCGACTCCGCGGACCCCGGCGAGCACGACCCTGCCCGGGTCCAGGACCGGCAGGTCGGGGAAGAGGTCCTCCGGGCGGTCGACGAGCAGGCGCAGGACGGCGGTCTCGGCTGCGACGGGTTGTGCGCGGTTCAGCGACCGGTAGCCGCTCGATCCGGCGATGCGCACGAACGCGGTGTCCGGACGCACGAGCACGGAGGCGCCGAGCACGCTCGACCCGTCACCACCGACCACCAGGACGGGTTCGCTCGAGACGCCGGTCTCCTCGGCGACGCGGTCGGCCACGACACGGACCGACGTGTACCGGGCGACGGCGGTCTCGAGCCGGTCGCCCGCGCCGGCCGGCACGTCGACGACGGTCGTGGCGGCGCGGGGGAGATCGGCTGCGATGGCCTGTGCTCCGTCGCCGAGGCGCATCGCGCGCGACGACGCCGAACCCTGCCACTGACCGACGACGAGGAACTGCATCGTCTCAGTCTGGCAGCAGGGTCCGGCGCCGTCCGCAGTTCCGCGTCAGATACCCGCGGACCCGCCGTTCTTCAGCGCGGCGAGACGTGCCTCGACCTCGGCGTCGCGACCCACGTCCTCCAGGCTCTCGAACTGCGCGTCCAGGCTCGACGACTGCAGTTCCTGCTGCCCGAGGACCTTCGCCTCCTCGCGGCGGACCTTCTCCTCGAAGCGGTTGAGGTCGCTCGTCGGATCGGTGATGTCGATGTTGCCGATGGCGTCGTTGACCTTGGACTGCGCCTCGGCGGTCTTCTGCCGGGCGACGAGCGAGTCGCGCTTGGCCTTGAGCTGTTCGAGCTTCTGCTCCATGCCGGCCAGCCCGGACTTGAGCTTCTCGACCTGCTCGTTCTGCGTGGCGAGCGGGCCCTCGTTGTCCTTGACCTCCTGCTCGGCCGCGATCTGCTTGCCGATCGCGATCTTCGCGAGGTTGTCGAACTTGTCCGCGTCCGCGGTCTTGCCCTCGGCGCGGTACTTGTCGGCGGCGGCCGAGGCGTTGGCGGCCTTCTGACCCCACTCGGTCGCCGCGCGCTTGTCCTCCTCGTGGTCCTGCTCGAGCAGGCGGAGGTTGCCGATCGTCTGCGCGATCGCCGTCTTCGCGTCGGCGATGTTGTTCGTGTAGTCGCGGACGAGCTGGTCCAGCATCTTCTGCGGGTCCTCGGCGTCGTCGATGAGCTGGTTCACGTTCGCCCGGATGAGCGAGGAGATCCGGCCGAGAATCGTCTGCTTTGCCATTGTGTTCCCTTTCGTGGAAGGTCTCTCGTGGTGCTGCTGGTCCTGGTGGTCGTGTGTCCCGAGGGGGTGGTGTCGGCTGTCAGAAGCGGCCGCCGCCGGAGAAGCCCCCGCCGCCCCCGCCGCCGCCTCCGCCGAAGCCCCCGCCTCCGCCGAAGCCCCCGCCGCCGCTGAAGCCCCCGCCGCCGCCGAAGCCCCCACCGCCGAAGGAGCCGCCCCCGTAGCTGCCGCCGCGTCCGCCGAGGAGGCCGCCGAGCACGATCCCGGTCACGAGGCCCCCGAGCTGTGCGCCGTTGCCGCCGCCGCCCTGCCCGGGCCATCCGCCCATGTCGTCGTTCGCCGCGTCCATCGCCGCGGCGGCGTACTGCTCGGCGGCGCGTGCAGCCCCGAGGGCGCGGGCGGGGTCGCTCGTGGCGAGGTCGACCGCGTCGTCGAGCGCGCGCTCGGCCTCGGACAGGCGCGTCCGGGCCGTCGTGCCGACGGCTCCCCGGCGGAGCGAGATGAAGTCGCGCGCCTGGCTGATCCGGGCCCGGGCGTCGCGCAGGGCGTCGTCGAGGGCGCGGCGTGCCCGCTGCTGCTGTTCCTGTGCACCGCGCGCGGCGGCCAGTGCGGCGTCGATCTCGGTGTTCGCCTTCGTCAGCGCGTCGACGGCGGCGATCGGGTCGCGCGGGTCGGAGCCCTGGCGGAGGACGGTGCCGGCACGGGTCACCGCGGCCGCGAGGGCCGGGTCGCCGGACCGCATCGAACGGGCTGCGGCGACGTCTCCCTCGATGTCCGCGCGCATCGCCTGGACCCGGGCGGTCGCCTCGGCGAAGGTGCGCTCGGCGCCGGTCGCACTCGCGGTCAGCTGCTGCACCTGTGCGAGCGCGTGCTGGGCGTCGCGCACGGCGATGACCGCCTCGCCCTTGTCCCCGGACGCGATGGCCGCGGTCGCCGCCTGCGACCGCTCCGTCGCGTAGCCGAGGACCTGGTCGGCCTGGTCGACGTTGTCGGAGACCGTCGCCAGGGTCCGGCCGCCGTACGACCCGCGCACCCGGTCGAGCGCGCGGCGGGCGGCGTCGAGCTCGACCGGGGCTGCCGCGACCGCGGAGGCGAGGGCGGTCGCGGCGTCCTCGACCCCGTCCTCGAGGGACCGCAGGTGGTCGAAGGCCTCGGTCTGCTCGTCGATGGACGCGTGGGCCTGCTCGCAGATGGCGACGATCTGGTTCGCCCACTGCGCGCGCTGCTGCGGGGAGTCCGGTACCTCGTCGTCGAGCTGCTGCTGGTAGGAGAACGCCTGCCGCACGTTCCGCTTCGCGGTCGCGACGGCCTCGGCGAAGGGCTTCGCCGCGTCCTCGCCGAACTGTGCCGTGGCGAAGCCGACCTCCTGCTCGGCCGTCCGGAGCTCGTCGTCGATGGTGACCAGCGCCGCGCCCGCCTTGCGCTCGAGCCCGGCGAGGGACGCCTCCTGCGCTCGTGCGGCCTCGGCGGTGCGTCGCTTGTTGCGGGTGCGGATCACCAGGACGGCGACGACCGCACCGACGACGACCACGAGCAGCAGGACCCACAGCCAGGTGAGGTCCGGCGGGGCCTGCGAGGAGACGAGTCCGTCCGCGAGGGCGACGGCGGCGCCCGCCCAGTCGCCGTCCCGCAGCTGCGGGACGGCGTCCTGCTGGTAGGCGGACTCGACGTCGCTGCTCGACAGTGCGGTCGCGTTCGTCTGCTGGATGTCGGCGATCCGGTCGTCGACCGCCACGGAGAGCACGATCGCGTCGGAGTCGATCTGGTTGCGCTCCATCAGGGCGTCACCCCAGGCGGCGTGGTCGGTCGGGTTCGTGAAGGTCGGCACGTAGACCACGTAGAGCTGCGTCTGCGTCCGCTCGTAGAGGTCCTGGACCGCCCGTTCGACCTGGGTCCGCTGACCGCTGCTGAGGGCACCGGCCTCGTCGACCACGTAGGCGCCGCCCAGGTCGACCGGGTCCGTCGCGTGGGCTGCTGCGGTGGGCGTGATCACGAGTCCGGCCGCGAGGAGCACGGCACCGATCCGACCCACGGCGCGTGTGATCGCCGAGCGGGCGCCGCGGACGGCCGCGTGGGGGCCTTCGCGGTGCCGACCGAGCGCCCGAGGGGCCGATCCATCGTCGGTGCGCGATCCGTGGTGAGCCGCTCGCATCCGTCCTCCATCCGTCGTCCGGGAGCCCACGTTGCGCCCCCGACGGCCCCCGCACGGGCGCCGTCGCCCCGATGCTATCCAGGGCACGCACACAGCGGGTGGATCCTCGGACGACCCCCGGCGACGCCCGTCATGTGGAGGACTTGTACCCCGGACCGGGGTATGGTGGAGGCCATCGTTCGACGACGAGCGGAAGGGGAAAGCGATGGAGCGTACGACGAGCACCGAGGTCGTCCCACTGGAGGACGGCTACCACCGCGTCTCGACACCGGCGAGCGGTGTCATCGGCTTCGTCCGTGAGCAGGACGGCCGCTACGAGGTCCTCCGGGGCCGGGTCCGACAGGCCACGCGCTCCGAGGGCGCCTACAGCACCATGAACGTCGCGCTCATCGCGCTCACGCACGCCTGAGCCCGCGGCGACCGCTTCAGCCTCGCGCTGACCGCTTCAGCCTCGCGCTGACGTGGAGGCGCGGAGACGCTGACGTGGAGGCGCAGTGGCCGACCTCGACCGCGTCAGCTGCCGGGACGGGTGAGCACCTCGACGCCGTCCTCGGTGATCGCGACGGTGTGCTCGGTGTGCGCGGTCCTCGCCCCCGTCGCGCTCCGCAGCGTCCACCCGTCGGGACCGGTGACGAGCTCGTCCGTGTCCGCCATCACCCAGGGCTCGAGCGCGAGGAGCAGCCCCGGTCGCAGGGTGTAGCCGCGCCCCGGCCGACCCGTGTTCGCCACGTGCGGGTCCTGGTGCATCGTCGAGCCGATGCCGTGCCCGCCGAACTCGGTGTTCACGGCGTAGCCCGCGGCGGTGAGGACCTCGCCGATGGCGTGCGACACGTCCCCGGTCCGGACGCCGGGGCCCGCGGCGGCGATGCCGGCGGCCAGCGCCCGTTCGGTGGCGTCGATCAGGGCGGTGTCCGCCGGGTCGGCGCGCCCGACGACGAAGCTGATCGCCGCGTCGGCGGCGATCCCGTCCAGGGTCACCGCGAGGTCCAGGGTGAGCAGGTCGCCGTCGGCGAGCTCGCGGTCGTGCGGCAGGCCGTGGAGCACCGCGTCGTTCACCGCGGTGCAGACGTGGTGGCCGAAGGGGCCACGACCGAACGAGGGGGCGTAGTCGACGTAGCAGGAGACCGCGCCGGCGTCCTCGATCATCGTCCGGGTCCACCCGTCCACCTCGAGCAGGTTCGTGCCGACCGTCGTCCGCTCCCGGAGGGTCTGCAGGATCGTGCCGACGAGGGCGCCGGTGCGGCGGGCCCGGTCGACCTCGGCTGGAGAGAGGATCTCGATCATGCCGATGATCGTACCGGTATTGTCTGGCCGGTACTAGTATCGGCGCCATGGTCCGACTCCCGCTGAGCCCCGCCGAGCTGGAACGCGGTCGCCGGCTCGGCGCACTGCTCCGTCGTGCTCGGGGCGAGCGCTCGATCCTCGACGTCGCCCTCGATGCGGGCGTGTCGCCCGAGACCCTGCGGAAGATCGAGACCGGTCGCATCGCGACGCCGTCCTTCGCCACGATCGCCGCGGTCGCGAGCGTCGTCCGACTGTCGCTCGACGCGCTCTGGGACGAGGTGCACCCCGAGGCGGAACGGGTGGCCCCGGACCGGGCGACGCACCCCGTGCACGAGGAGAGCCCCCGGCGCTGACGCCGGGGGCTCGATGTGCCCCCAGGAGGATTCGAACCTCCGCCCCTGCCTCCGGAGGGCAGTGCTCTATCCCCTGAGCTATGGGGGCTCGTGGGTGAGATCAACCGTAGCAGGTAACGCGAGCCGGTCCCGACAGCGCGTGTCGCGTCCGTGTCGCGACCGCCGTCGGACGGGAGGCGCGGCACGGGCCCGCACCGTGCCTCCCGTCCGGCTGCGGTGCCGTCAGCCCGCCGGGCTGGCCGACGCGGACGGCAGCAGCACGGAGCGCACCGCGTCCACGACGGGCTGCGCCCCGCCGGGCTCGGTGTACAGCGTCGACTCGGTGGTGACCCAGTACGGATCCGGGAAGGCGTCCGCGCGGCCGACGCCGTCGTCCAGCGCGTAGTAGCCCTCGACGCGGTAGGTCGGGACGGACCCACCGCGCTCGTAGAGGGCGTCCTTGAGCGTCGTGAGCGACTTCTCAGGCAGGTGCGCCACGGCGAGCGTGATCGTCGTCGACGGGTCGTCGGTGGCGACGAGGTGGCAGACCCGGCCGCGCTGGCGGGCGATCGTCGCGGCCGGCGTGCCCTTCGCGGGCGTCCAGGTCGTGTCCTGTTCGAAGGTCTTGCCGTAGACGGCGAGGACGCTCGTGGGCAGCAGCTCGGCGCACGTCTGCCGCACGGCGGTGCCGATCGGGGTGGCGCTCGCGCTCGGGGCCGCGTCGTCGGACCCGCCCGTGCAGGCGGCCAGGGCGACGGCGGCGGACACGGAGAGCAGGGCGACGGTGATCGCCCGGACACGGCTGCGGGAGGTCATCCAGCCATGATGCTGCACGCCGTCCGGCACCGGCCCGCGAGGCACCTGGGCGTCCCGGTAGACTCGACCCTCGTGACTCCTGCCGAACTCTCCGCCGCGTACCTGTCGATCCTGACCGGGATCGTCGAGCGACGAGGCGCGTCCGACACCGTGACGATCGGGGAGTCCCACGTGGCCCTCGAGCGGCCGAAGAACCGTGCGCACGGCGACTGGGCCTCGAACGCGGCGATGCAGCTCGCGAAGCGCCTCGGTACGAACCCGCGCGAGCTCGCGACCGAGATCGCCGGCGAGCTGACCGAGCTCGACGGCGTCGCGTCCGTCGACGTCGCCGGCCCCGGCTTCATCAACATCACGCTCGAGGCCGCCGCCGCCGGTGAGATCGCCCGCACGATCGTCGACCAGGCCGACGCGTTCGGACACGGCGACCTGTACGAGGGCGTGTCCATCGACCTCGAGTTCGTGTCCGCGAACCCGACCGGTCCGATCCACATGGGCGGTGTGCGCTGGGCCGCCGTCGGTGACTCGCTCGCCCGCGTGTTCGAGGCGCAGGGCGGCCTCGTCACCCGTGAGTACTACTTCAACGACCACGGCGCACAGATCGACCGCTTCGCCCGGTCGCTCGTCGCCTCGGCGCTGGGGGAGCCCACGCCGGAGGACGGCTACGGCGGTGCCTACATCGGCGACATCGCCGCGCGGGTCATCGCGACGCTGCCCGCCGGCACCGACGTGCGCGACCTGCCGCGCGACGAGGCGCAGGAGCTGTTCCGCCGCGAGGGCGTCGAGTTCATGTTCGCCGACATCAAGTCCTCGCTGCACGACTTCGGCGTGGACTTCGACGTCTACTTCCACGAGAACTCGCTGCACGAGTCGAAGGCCGTCGAGCGGGCCATCGAGCGGCTGCAGTCCCTCGGCAAGATGTACGAGGCCGAGGGTGCGCTCTGGCTCCGCACGACCGACTTCGGCGACGACCGCGACCGCGTCGTGATCAAGTCCGACGGGCAGCCGGCGTACATCGCGGGCGACCTGGCGTACTACCTCGACAAGCGCGAGCGCGGGTTCGAGCGCAACCTCATCATGCTCGGCGCGGACCACCACGGCTACGTCGGTCGCATGATGGCGATGTGCGCGGCGTTCGGTGACGAGCCCGGCAAGAACCTCGAGATCCTCATCGGCCAGATGGTGAACCTGCTCAAGGACGGCCAGCCCTTCCGCATGTCGAAGCGCAACGGCACGATCGTGTCGATGGAGGACCTCGTCGACGCCGTGGGTGTCGACGCCGGTCGCTACGCCCTCGTGCGGTTCGCGAGCGACACCTCGATCGACATCGACCTCGACCTGCTCACCAAGCGCACCAACGACAACCCGGTCTTCTACGTGCAGTACGCCCACGCCCGCACGCAGTCGGTCGCCCGCAACGCTGCGGCCTCGGGCGTGGACCGCTCCGCGTTCGACGCGTCCCTGCTCACGCACGAGACGGAGAGCGCCCTCCTCGGAGCCCTCGCCGAGTACCCGCGCGTGGTGCGCCAGGCCGCGGAGCTCCGCGAGCCGCACCGCATCGCGCGGTACATCGAGCAGCTCGCCGGGCTGTACCACCGCTGGTACGACTCCTGCCGGGTGACGCCGCTCGGCGACGAGGCCGTGTCGGACCTGCACCGCACGCGCCTGTGGCTGAACGACGCGACCGGGCAGGTCGTCCGCAACGGCCTCGGCCTCCTCGGGGTGAGTGCGCCCGAGCGCATGTAGCGCGGCGCGCGGCGTCGCGTCGCGTCGCGTCGCGTCGAACCACGTTCTCGACATCGAACCAGGCGATCCGCCTGGTTCGATGTCGTTTCAATGGTTCGTCGCCGGCGCGCCCAGCACGCGTCCGCACAACCGGAAGCACGTCGCGCCACGTGATCACGTGGCGCGACGTGCTTCTGCTTGTGCGCGAGCACGTCGCGCCGCGTCGGGCGGTGCGCCGCGTCGCGCCGCGCACCGCGCCCCGCCCCGCCCCGCCTCGGCGCGCCTCGCCCCGCCGCGCCCCGCCGCGCCTCGCCCCGCCGCGCCTCGCCCCGCCGGCCGCCGCGCCCCGCCGCCCCGCCCGCCGCAGCGCGCACACCGGGCGCACACCGCGCCTCCAGGCCGGCTGCGGGGAGCACCTGGCAGGGTGGGACGCATGTCCGTCGCCACCGAGCCCTCCCGGAAGCGCCGTCGCTGGCCCGTCGTCCTCGTCGTCCTGGTGCTCGTGCTCGCCGCGCTCGTCGTCGTCGCGGAGTTCGTGCTCCGGGGCGTCGTCGACCGGATCATCGCCGACCAGGTCGAGCAGTCCCTCCCGGAGGGCGCCACCGGCGAGGTCACCGCACACGCCGAGGGCATCGTCGTCCCGCAGCTGCTCGCCGGCACGCTCGACCGGGTCGACATCACCTCGGACCGGCTGACCGTCGACGGGGTCCCGCTGGCCGCCGACGTCACCGCTCGCGACGTCCCGGTGGACGGCAAGGGCGACGTGCACGACGTCGACGGCCACGTCACCCTCGCCGCGACGAGCGTGCAGGACCTGGCCAAGTACAGCCCGCTGTTCGAGCGGCTCCGGCTCGTCGACGGCGGCGTCGAGCTGTCCGGTTCGACCGCGGTGCTCGGGTACGACATCGGCTACGCGGCCACCGGCGACGTGGTGGCGCAGCAGGACGGCCGTGGCGTCACGATCACCCCGCAGAGCGTCCGCATCACGAACTCGGACCTCGGGCTGAAGGTCGACCGCATCCCCGGCGTCACGGGCGTCCCGGTGCAGGTCTGCACGGCGCAGTTCCTGCCCGAGCAGCTCCGGGTCCGGTCCGTCGACGTGACCTCCGCCGAGGCCACCGTCCGGGTCACCGCCGACTCGCTGCCGCTGACCGAGCAGGGCCTGCGCACGGTCGGCGCCTGCGGCTGACGCCGTCGATCCCGGCGCGTCACCACCGCGGTCGACGGGCGTAACACCGGCCTGGAGGCCCGTGGTGGCTCGGTAGGATCGGGTCCCGTGAGCGCCAACCCCCTTGCCCCGCCGCGGCTGCGGTTCCCCGCCGACGCCTCCGCGCTGACCGCGCGGATCTGGCCGGCCTCGGCCACGCGGACGGACGACGGTGAGCTCGCCGTCGGCGGCATCGCGGCGTCGGACCTGGTCGCCCGGTTCGGTTCCCCGCTCTACGTCGTCGACGAGCGGGACGTCCAGGCACGCGCGGCGCGGGTCCGCACGGCCTTCACCGAGGCGTTCGCCCGCATCGGCACGCGGGCCCACGTGTACTACGCCGCCAAGGCGTTCTTCACGACCCAGGTCGCCGCGTGGATGACCGAGGCCGGACTGCGGTTGGACGTGTGCACCGCCGGTGAGCTCGCCGTCGCGCTGGCCGGGGGAGCGGACCCCGCGCTGCTCGGCTTCCACGGCAACGACAAGTCGGACGCCGAGATCGCCCGCGCGGTCGAGGTCGGCCTCGGCACGATCGTCCTCGACAGCCACGAGGAGATCGGCCGCGTCGCGCGTGCCGCCGCCGACGCCGGCACGGTCCAGCGCGTGCGCATCCGGATCAACAGCGGCGTGCACGCCTCGACGCACGAGTACCTCGCCACGGCGCGTGAGGACCAGAAGTTCGGCATCCCCCTGAGCGAGGCCGTCGCCGCCGCGGCGGCGGTCCGGGCAGAGCCGTCGCTCGCCTTCGTCGGGCTCCACTCGCACATCGGGTCCCAGATCTTCGACGAGTCCGGGTTCCGTGAGGCAGCTCGGCGACTGATGGACGTGCACGCCGAACTCGTGGCGACGGGTCCGGTCCCGGAGCTGAACCTCGGCGGCGGGTGGGGCATCGACTACACCGAGGCCGACGAGGCGTTCGCGCCCGAGGACGTCGCCGAGGCCCTCGCCACGATCGTCGCCGACGCCTGCACCGAGCGGGGCATCCCCGTCCCGGAGATCGCCGTCGAGCCCGGTCGCTACATCGTCGGCCCGGCCGGCACCACGCTGTACCGCGTCGGCACCGTCAAGCCCGTCTCGCTGGAGACCGAGGACGGCTCCTCGGCTACTCGCACCTACGTGTCGGTCGACGGCGGCATGAGCGACAACGCCCGTCCGGCGCTGTACGGCGCCGACTACACGGCCCGGCTCGCCCGCAGCTCGGACGCCCCGGCGGTGCTGACCCGGGTCGTCGGCAAGCACTGCGAGTCGGGCGACATCGTCGTGAACGACGAGTACCTGCCGGGCGACGTGCACCGCGGTGACCTGCTCGCCGTCGCGGCGACCGGTGCCTACTGCTGGTCCCTCGCCAGCAACTACAACCACGTGGGCCGTCCGCCGGTCGTCGCGGTCGCGGACGGCGCAGCCCGTATCCTCGTCCGTGGCGAGTCGATCGACGACCTGCTCGCCCGCGACACGGGGGTCGTCGCCGGCTGACGCCGCTGACCCCGACCCGACCGGGCTGCCGCCCGCCCCACAGGAATGCGCACCACATGATCGAATACCGCAACGTCCGCGTCGCGCTGCTCGGAGCCGGCTCCGTCGGTTCCCAGGTGGCGCGCCTGCTCCTCGAGCACGGCGACGAGCTGGCCTCGCGCGCGGGTGCCGGACTCGAGCTCGTCGGCATCGCGGTGCGGGACCTCGACGCTCCGCGCGACGTGGACCTGCCGAAGGAGCTCTTCACGACGGACGCGCAGTCGCTCATCCTCGGCGCGGACATCGTCGTCGAGCTGATCGGCGGCATCGAGCCCGCGCGCACGCTGGTGCTCCAGGCGCTGCAGTCCGGTGCGGACGTCGTCACCGGCAACAAGGCGCTCCTCGCCACGCACGGCCCCGAGCTCTTCGCCGCGGCGGAGCAGGTCGGCGCACAGCTCTACTACGAGGCCGCGGTCGCCGGCGCGATCCCGATCATCCGGCCGCTGCACGACTCGCTCGCGGGCGACCGCATCGAGCGGATCATGGGCATCGTCAACGGCACGACGAACTTCATCCTCGACCTGATGGACCGTGAGGGCTCGACCTTCGAGGCGGCCCTCGCGACCGCCACGGAGCTCGGGTACGCCGAGGCCGACCCGACCGCCGACGTCGAGGGCTACGACGCCGCGCAGAAGGCCGCCATCCTGGCCTCGCTCGCGTTCCACACCTCCGTGCCCCTGGCCGCCGTGCACCGCGAGGGCATCACCGCCGTCACGATCGAGCAGGTCCGCGCCGCGCGGAAGGCCGGCTACGTCGTGAAGATCCTGGCGACCGCCGAGCGCCTGACCGACGAGGACGGCGTCGAGGGCGTCAGCGCCCGTGTCTACCCGGCGCTCGTGCCGGAGTCGCACCCGCTCGCCAGTGTGCACGGGGCGAAGAACGCCGTGTTCGTCGAGGCCGAGGCCGCCGGCGACCTGATGTTCTACGGCGCCGGTGCCGGTGGCGTCGAGACCGCGTCGGCCGTGCTCGGCGACCTGGTGTCCGCCGCCCGTCGTCACGTCATCGGCGGCCCCGGCATCGCGGAGTCGACCCAGTCGGCCCTGCCGGTCTTCCCGATCGGCACGGTCCGCACCCGCTACCAGATCACGCTGCACGTGGCCGACGCCCCCGGCGTGCTGTCCACGGTCGCCGGCGTCCTGGCGAAGCACGGCGTGAGCGTCGAGACCGTCGAGCAGTCCGCCGCGACCGACCCGGGCGACGGCACGGCCGGCACCGCGAACCTCGTCATCGGCACGCACCTCGCCCGCGAGTCCGACCTGGCCGCCACGGTCGTCGCGCTCCGGGGCGAGGACGTCGTCGTCGAGATCACCAGCGTCCTGCGGGTGGTCGGGGCCTAGCCCCGCACCGTCAGCAACCCGACTGCACAACACCGAACAAGGAGAGCCTGATGGCCCACCAGTGGCAGGGAGTCCTGCGCGAGTACGCCGACCGTCTCGACGTCACCGAGGCGACGCCCGTCGTCACCCTCGGCGAGGGCGGCACGCCGCTCATCCCGGCCCGACGCCTGTCGGAGCGCACCGGCGCGGACGTGTACGTCAAGTTCGAGGGCATGAACCCGACCGGGTCGTTCAAGGACCGCGGCATGACGATGGCGATCTCGAAGGCCGTCGAGCACGGCGCGAAGGCCGTCATCTGCGCGTCGACCGGCAACACCAGCGCCTCGGCGGCCGCCTACGCCACGCACGCGGGCATCACCGCCGCGGTGCTCGTGCCCGAGGGCAAGATCGCGATGGGCAAGCTCAGCCAGGCCGTCGCGCACGACGCCCAGCTGCTGCAGGTGCAGGGCAACTTCGACGACTGCCTCGACATCGCGCGCGACCTCGCCGCCAACTACCCGGTGCACCTGGTCAACTCGGTGAACAACGACCGCATCGAGGGGCAGAAGACCGCCGCGTTCGAGGTCGTCGACGTGCTGGGCGACGCCCCGGACTTCCACTTCCTGCCGGTCGGCAACGCGGGCAACTACACCGCGTACTCCCGCGGCTACCGCGAGGACGTCGCCGCGGGCCGCTCGACGCGGATGCCGCGCATGTTCGGCTTCCAGGCCGCCGGCTCCGCCCCGATCGTCTCGGGCGAGGTCGTCCGCCACCCGGACACCATCGCCTCCGCCATCCGCATCGGCAACCCGGCGTCGTGGCAGTACGCGCTCGAGGCGCGTGACGAGACCGACGGCTACTTCGGTGCGATCACCGACGAGGGCATCCTCGCCGCGCACCGCATCCTGTCCGCCGAGGTCGGGGTCTTCGTCGAGCCCGCGTCGGCCATCGGCGTCGCCGGGCTGCTCGAGCGTGCGGACGCCGGTGTCGTGCCGCAGGGCGCGAAGGTCGTCATCACGGTGACCGGCCACGGCCTGAAGGACCCGCAGTGGGCCCTCCGCACGGAGGACGGCGGCGAGGTCGCACCGACGAGCGTCCCGGTCGACACGAAGTCGGTCGCCGAGGTGCTCGGACTGGTCGGCTCCGCGTGAGCGTCGACCGCTCGTCCGGACCGGGGGAGGGCGTGAACGCCCGCAGCGCTGTACCGGCCGGACGGGCGGTCCGTGTGCGGGTCCCGGCGACCTCCGCGAACCTCGGCCCGGGCTTCGACTCGCTCGGGCTGGCGCTGTCGGTCTACGACGAGGTGGTCGTCCGCGTCCGCCCGGAGCCCGGCGCGACCGTGATCGTCGAGGGCGTCGGTGCCGGTGAGGTCGCCACCGACGAGTCGAACCTCGTGGTGCAGGCCGTCCGTCGTGGCCTCGAGCACGCCGGTGTGGAGCAGCCCGGACTCGAGCTGCACGCCGTGAACGCGATCGCGCACGGCCGCGGCATGGGCTCGTCGGCCGCCGCCATCGTCGCCGGGCTGATGGCGGCCCGCGGCCTGCTCGAAGGGGTCGTCGACCTCGACGCGTCGACCCTGCTCACCCTGGCCACCGAGATGGAGGGCCACCCCGACAACGTCGCTCCGGCGCTCTTCGGTGGTCTGACGATCGCGTGGATGACCGCCGAGGGTCCCGCGGTCAAGCGCCTGCTGGTGCACCGAGGCGTCTCGCCGGTGGTCTTCGTGCCGACGTCGACGCTCTCGACGAAGCTCGCGCGGTCCCTGCAGCCCGCGAGCGTGCCGCACGAGGACGCCGCGTTCAACGTGTCGCGCTCGGCGCTGCTCGTCGCCGCCCTCATCCAGAGCCCGGAGCTGCTGCTCGCCGCGACCGAGGACCGGCTGCACCAGTCGTACCGTGCGAGCGCCATGCCGGAGACCGATGCACTGATCGGTCTGCTGCGGCAGCACGGGCTCGCCGCGGTGGTCTCCGGCGCCGGGCCGAGCCTGCTCGTGCTGGGCAGCGACCCGGCACAGCGCCTCACCGCGGCCGACCTGGTGGCGCGACACGCGCAGTCCGACTGGCGGGCGCTCATGCTGGCCGTGGACCTCGGTGGTGCTACAGTGGTGCCGCACTCGGCGCTCGAAGCCGATCCAGCGTAGGCGCACAGACCGATCCGAACCGGATCCGTCGGCGCTGGCGCAGGGTCCGGTGCGCGGGGGCACTCTCTTTCAGATCACCGAATCCCGGTCCGTCGTCTGAACGGCGGTCGCAGCGCACCCATGCGCCGGGACGGTGGAAACTCTCCGCGTTCTGCGGTTCGAAAGGAAACACCGACCTTGACGAACGTCAACGACTCCACCCCGGTGGAGATCCCCAGCGACCTGCGCGCGCTCCGTCTCCCGGAGCTCCAGCGCATCGCCTCCTCGCTCGGCATCACGGGGCTCTCGAAGCTCCGCAAGGGCGACCTCATCGCGTCGATCGAGGACAAGCGCCCCGCGACCGACGACGCCGCCCCCGCTGCCGAGACGCCGGCCGACGAGGCACCCGCCGCCGCGGAGGCCGCACCCGCGGCGCAGGAGACCCCCGCCGAGCAGCCGACGCTGGCCGCACCGGCGACCTCGCCGGCCGCCGACGACGCCGCAGCCGACCAGACGGAGTCGGCTCCGGAGCCCCGCGGTCGCCGCTCGCGCCGCGCCTCCTCGGCCGGCACGGTGAACACCGCGCAGACCTCGGCCGCGGAGCACACGAACCACGGGCACACCGGCACCGAGGACCTGCTCGCGGGGCTCGACCAGGTCCGTGCCGAGAAGGACGCGGAGGAGGCCGCGCAGTCCGGTCGCCGCCGCGGCCGCCGCGGGAACCAGGACGCCGGCCAGCAGGACGGCGGCCAGCAGCGGGACGGCGCCGAGCAGGCCGCTGCCCCCGAGACCGACGAGGCGACCGGCGCGCAGCCGACCTCGGCGACGGACCAGGGCGACCAGGCCGACCAGCAGGGCGAGGGCGGTTCGCGCCGCGGACGTCGCAGCCGTGGTCGCGGCCGTGGCCGCGGGCAGAACGCCGAGGGCACCGAACAGCAGAGCGGTGACCAGCAGGGCGGCCAGCAGAACGGCGGCCAGGCGAACGCCGGCCAGCAGAACGGTCAGCAGCAGAAGCAGAACGGCAAGCAGGACGAGCAGAAGTCCGGCGACGCGAAGCAGGACGACCGTCAGCCGAAGCAGAACGGCCAGCAGAAGCAGAACGGCCAGCAGCAGAACGCCCAGCAGCAGCAGCACGCCGACGAGGCCGAGGCCGGCCGCGGTCGTCGTCAGCGTGACCGCAAGCGCGGCCGCGGCGGTCAGAACGACGAGTTCGAGCCGGAGATCACCGAGGACGACGTCCTCATCCCGATCGCGGGCATCCTCGACGTCCTCGACAACTACGCGTTCGTCCGCACGACCGGCTACCTGCCGGGACCGAGCGACGTCTACGTGTCCCTCGGCCAGGTGAAGAAGTACCACCTGCGCAAGGGCGACGCGATCGTCGGTGCGATCAAGCAGCCGCGCGACAACGAGCAGCAGGCGCGCCAGAAGTACAACGCGCTCGTCAAGGTGGACTCGGTCAACGGCCAGACCGCGGACGAGGCAGCGGCCCGTGTCGAGTTCCACGACCTGACCCCGCTGTACCCGAACGAGCGCCTCCGCCTCGAGACCGAGCCGGCGAAGCTCAGCACGCGCATCATCGACCTGGTCGCACCGATCGGCAAGGGTCAGCGCGGCCTCATCGTCTCGCCGCCCAAGGCCGGCAAGACCGTCGTGCTGCAGGCCATCGCCAACGCGATCGCCAAGAACAACCCCGAGGCGCACCTCATGGTCGTGCTCGTGGACGAGCGGCCCGAAGAGGTCACCGACATGCAGCGCTCGGTGAAGGGCGAGGTCATCGCCTCGACCTTCGACCGTCCGGCGGAGGACCACACCACGGTCGCCGAGCTCGCCATCGAACGTGCGAAGCGGCTGGTCGAGCTGGGCCACGACGTCGTCGTGCTCCTCGACTCGATCACCCGTCTCGGCCGCGCCTACAACCTGGCGACGCCGGCCTCCGGCCGCGTGCTCTCCGGTGGCGTCGACTCGGCGGCCCTGTACCCGCCGAAGCGCTTCTTCGGCGCTGCGCGCAACATCGAGGACGGCGGCTCGCTGACCATCCTCGCCACCGCGCTCGTCGAGACCGGCTCCAAGATGGACGAGGTCATCTTCGAGGAGTTCAAGGGCACCGGCAACATGGAGCTCCGCCTCAACCGGCACCTCGCCGACAAGCGGATCTTCCCGGCCGTCGACATCAACGCCTCCGGCACCCGGCGCGAGGAGCAGCTGCTCTCCGCCGACGAGGTCAAGATCACGTGGCGCCTGCGCCGTGCCCTCGCCGGGCTCGACCCGCAGCAGGCGCTCGACGTCGTCCTCCGCAACCTCAAGGAGACGCAGTCGAACGTCGAGTTCCTGGTCCAGGTGCAGAAGTCGGTCCCCACGACCGGCGGTCGCCACGACGGCCACCAGGAGTAACGCGTGTTCGAGTCGGTGGCCGGGCTGCTGGCGGAACACGAGGACCTGACGCAGCAGCTGTCGGACCCCGCGCTCCACGCCGATGCGGCCCGCGCGAAGAAGGTGAACCGGCGGTACGCCGAGCTCAACCAGATCAAGGCCGCGTACGAGGCCTGGCAGGCGGCGGGGGACGACCTCGCCGCCGCCCAGGAGCTCGCCCGCGAGGACGAGGCGTTCGCGGACGAGGTCCCGGCGCTCCAGGAGCAGCTGTCGGAGCGCCAGGAGCGTCTCCGCCGGCTGCTCATCCCGCGGGACCCGGACGACGGCCGCGACGTCATCATGGAGATCAAGGGCGGTGAGGGTGGTGAGGAGTCGGCGCTCTTCGCGGCCGACCTCCTCCGCATGTACTCGCACTACGCCGAGACGAAGGGCTGGAAGGTCGAGCTCCTCGAGCGGACCGAGAGCGACCTCGGCGGCTACAAGGACGTGCAGGTCGCGATCAAGTCGAACGCGACCGACCCGTCCCAGGGCGTCTGGGCGCACCTGAAGTACGAGGGCGGTGTGCACCGGGTGCAGCGCGTTCCGGCGACCGAGTCGCAGGGCCGCATCCACACCTCGACCACCGGCGTGCTGGTGTTCCCCGAGGTGGACGAGCCCGAGGAGGTCCAGATCAACCAGAACGACCTCAAGATCGACGTCTACCGGTCGTCCGGCCCCGGCGGGCAGTCGGTCAACACGACCGACTCCGCCGTCCGCATCACCCACCTGCCCACGGGCATCACGGTGGCGATGCAGAACGAGAAGTCCCAGCTGCAGAACCGTGAGGCCGGCATGCGCGTCCTGCGTGCCCGCATCCTCGCGCGACAGCAGGAGGAGCTCGACGCCATCGCCTCGGACGCACGCAAGTCGCAGATCCGCGGCATGGACCGTTCGGAGCGCATCCGCACGTACAACTTCCCGGAGAACCGCATCGCGGACCACCGCACCGGGTACAAGGCGTACGACCTGGACCGCGTGATGAACGGTGCGCTCGAGCCCGTCGTCCGGTCCGCCATCCAGGCGGACGAAGAGGCACGCCTGGCCGCCATCGGCGACCAGGACGCCTAGGCCCGGTCTGGAGGCACGGATCACCTCCGACAGCCGACCCACGTCCGCAGCGGATCGCCTCCTCGACGAGGCGACCGCTGCGCTCGTCGCGCACGGTGTCCCGACCCCGCGCGTCGACGCCGAACTCCTGCTCGCCTGGGCGACCGACACGTCGCGGGGTGCCGTGCAGGCCCGTGCCCTGACGGGCGGCGCCATCTCGGCGGAGCACGTCGAGCGCTTCCGGTACGCCGTCGCACGTCGCACCACCCGCGAGCCGCTGCAGCACATCACGGGCGAGGCGCACTTCCGGGCGCTGACGCTGTCCGTCGGGCCGGGCGTCTTCGTCCCGCGCCCGGAGACCGAGGGCGTCGTGCAGTTCGGCATCGACGCACTGCGTGCGACCGCGGTGCCCGAGCCGGTGGCGGTCGACCTCGGCTCCGGCAGCGGAGCGATCGCCGTCGCGATGGACACCGAGGTGCCGAACGCCGTCGTCTACGCGGTCGAGCGGTCACCCGAGGCACTGCCCTGGACCCGGCGCAACATCGACGCGCACGGCGGCACCGTCCGACTGGTCGAGGGCGACCTCGCCGACGCGCTCCCGGAGCTCGACGGCACGGTCTCGGTCGTCGTCTCGAACCCGCCGTACGTCCCCGACGACATGGTGCCCGTCGACCCCGAGGTCCGCGACCACGACCCGGCGCTCGCGCTGTACGGGGGACCCGACGGGCTCGACGCCGTCCGGGCACTCACCGACACCGCATGGCGGCTCCTCGTCCCGGGAGGGCTCCTCGTCATCGAGCACGCCGAGCAGCAGGGCGCCGGCGTGCGCGACGTGCTCGCACGGCGGGGGTTCCGGTCCCCGGAGACGCACGTCGACCTGACGGGGCGCGACCGCACGACCACCGCCACCCGCTAGGCGGGGTGGCTCCGGGCCTCCCGGCCGTCGTCCGGGTCCCCGCACGACGCGACCTCGGCGGATCTGCGCAGCGGTACTGTGCTGCGAGGAACCGCGCCCGTCGCGTGTCGCGGACGTGACGGGTCAGGCGGTGGCGACCCGCTGCTGGGCTGCGACGAAGGCGCGAACCGCTCTGCGCAGGTCGGTGTGCTCCTCGACCAGGACCGCGTGGATGCCGAGGACGCGGGCCGCCTCGACGTTGACCGGCATGTCGTCGGCGAAGAACGCGCGCTCGGCGGGCACACCGTGGTGCGCGAGCGCCCGTTCGAACACCTCGGGCTCGGGCTTGCGCGCGCCGAAGTTGCTCGTCGTGTCCAGGTACTCGCCGAAGAGCGGCGGCAACGACGGTGCCCACCTCCCGATCCACCGGCCCGCGAGCGGACCGTTGTTCGTGAGCAGGCCGACACGGCCGTGCTCGGACGCGATCCGGACGGCCTCGATGCGCTCGGGCAGCTCGGTCATCGCCGCGCCGCGGATGCGCGCCCAGTCCGCCTCGGGCACCGCGCACCCCATCGCCTCGGCGAAGGCGGCGAGGTAGGCGTCCCCGTCGGGGAAGTGCCCGGCCTCGGCACGGGACTCGTGGCCGCAGTCCCACCAGCGTCGGCGGAGCTCCTCGAAGGAGTGCCCGGTGTACTCGCCGAGGGCCGCCATCCGGACCCGCCAGTCGTACCGGACGAGCACGTCGTCCATGTCGAAGAGGAACAGGAGTCGGGGCGCGGGCGTCTCGTTCACGATGCCGTCCATTGTGTCGCACTATCATCGTCGAGTCATGGCCTCCCGATACGACTGCACCGACCCCGACGGGCTCCTGACCGGGATGCGGCTCGCACGTGCCGCCCTCGGCCGGGGAGAACTCGTCGTCGTCCCGACCGACACCGTCTACGGCGTCGCGGCGGACGCCTTCAGCGCGACCGCCGTCCAGCGCCTGCTCGACGCCAAGGGCCGCACCCGCCAGTCGCCGCCCCCGGTGCTGATCCCCGGACCGCCGACGCTCGAGGCGTTGGCGACCGAGATCCCGCAGCAGGTCCGCGACCTGGTCGACGAGTTCTGGCCCGGCGGGCTCACCGTCATCCTGCGCGCGCAACCGTCGCTGGACTGGGACCTGGGGGAGACCCGGGGCACCGTCGCGCTCCGCATGCCGGACTCGCGCATCGCCCTCGAGCTGCTGCAGGAGGTCGGACCGCTCGCGGTCTCCTCCGCGAACTCGACCGGTGACCCTGCCGCGATGGACGTGGACCGGGCCGAGTCGATGCTCGGCGACAGCGTGTCGGTCTACCTCGACGGGGGACCGCTCGCGGTGCACGACGGCTTCGCCGCCTCGACCGGGTCGACCATCGTCGACGCGACCGGCCTCTCGACCGGCGGGAAGCTGACGATCGTCCGACACGGGGTGATCGCCGACGAGGACATCGTCCGGGTCGTCGGAGCCGACCTCGTCACGTGAAGTACTACCTGCTCGCCGGGGCCATCGCGGCCGTGGTGAGCTTCGTCTGCAGCTGGGCCGTGTGGAAGCTCGGCCTGCGCTACGGCTGGTACCCGAAGGTCCGCGAGCGCGACGTGCACCGCACGCCCACACCGCGGCTCGGCGGGATCGCGATGTACCTCGGCGTGATCGTGTCGCTGCTGGCGGCCTGGTTCCTCTTCCCCTCCATCGCGGGGACCGACTACTTCCGGCTCGTGTTCTCGGAACCCGGGCGCGTGATCGCGGTGCTCGCGGGTGCGACGATCATCGTGGTGCTCGGTGTCGCCGACGACATCTGGGACCTCGACTGGATGACGAAGCTCGCCGGGCAGATCATCGCCGCGGGGATCCTGGCCTGGCAGGGCGTGGCGATCGTGTCGCTGCCGATCGGCAACACGCTCGGGGTCGGGTCGTCCTACATGAGCCTGATCTTCACCGTGCTCGCCGTCGTGCTCGTGATGAACGCCGTCAACTTCATCGACGGTCTGGACGGCCTCGTCGCCGGGGTCGCGATCATCGCCGGCGGCGTGTTCTTCCTCTACACGTTCTTCATCAACCGCGTGGTCGTGCAGACGGAGTTCTTCTTCAACCTGCCCTCGTTGCTCACGGCGGTGCTCGTCGGTGCCTGCACGGGGTTCCTCGTCCTCAACTGGCACCCGGCGAAGCTCTTCATGGGCGACGCCGGCGCGCTGCTCGTCGGGTTCCTGATGGCCACGAGCGCCGTGTCCGTGACGGGCAACATCGACCCCGCGGTCATCTCGACACGCCAGGCCCTGCTGCCGGCGTTCATCCCGATCCTGCTGCCCTTCGCGATCCTGATCGTGCCGATCCTCGACTTCGGGCTCGCCGTCACCCGTCGGCTCAGCGCGGGCAAGTCGCCGTTCTCGGCCGACCGGAAGCACCTGCACCACCGTCTGCTCGACATGGGGCACTCCCACTTCCACGCCGTGCTGATCTTCTACGCGTGGACGGCCACCGTCGCCGTCGGGTGCCTGCTGTTCCTCTTCGTCGAGTGGTACTGGGTGGTCACGGTCGTCGCGATCGGCTTCACCGTGTGCGCGATCGCCACCTTCGCCCCGCTCGGCCGGAAGCGCGCGGAGTTCGCCGCGCAGGCCGCCACCCGCTCGAACACCGTCGTCGACGCCAGCCTCGACCCGCTCGACCGCGCCGCCAACGACCGAACGATCCCTGGAGACCCCTCGTGACCGCACCGAACGCCCTCGACCACGTCCGGCCGGTGTTCCGCCGGATCCTCCTCTGGGCGGCCCTCCTCGCCGTCGGCCTGGCCGTCGTCGGGGGAGTCGTCGGGCTCGTCGTCGCCGGGACGCCGGGACTCGCCGGTGGCCTGCTCGGCGCGGTGCTGAGCGTGGTGTTCCTCGGGCTCACCGCGGTCTCGGTGCTCGTCGCCCTCCGGGTGTCGAAGGGGCAGATGATCTCGGGCGCCTTCTTCGGGATCGTGATGGGGACGTGGATCCTGAAGTTCGTGCTCTTCCTGGTGGTCCTGCTCGCACTGCGCGACCGCGCCTGGGTGGACTTCCCGGTGCTCGCCGTGGTGATCATCGCGGGCGTCGTCGGG
This sequence comes from Curtobacterium sp. 1310, assembly GCF_017834105.1. NCBI lineage: Bacteria > Bacillati > Actinomycetota > Actinomycetes > Micrococcales > Microbacteriaceae > Curtobacterium > Curtobacterium sp. 1310. Next base: position 186,923 of record NZ_JAFICY010000001.1, read on the forward strand.
TCGCTCGTGATCGACGTGGTGGCGGTCGCCAAGGCCCGCATCCCGATCGGGGTGCACCTGCCCGGCGACGCGGTCGATCCTGGGAACGACACCCCACGGCCCTGAGAGCCCGAGAAGCCTCTCGCACCTGATAGGCTTCTCGAAGTCCGCGTCCGGAGCCTCGCTCGGAGCGGACGAGCCTCCACAAAGTCCACCATCGCGTGCCGTGTGTGCGCGCGCCGACACAGGAGACAGCGCTGCTATCCCACGCTCTTCCCCTGTCCCTCACCGCCGCGGCCAACACCGTGGCGGCGGGGAGCAGCAAGGCCGCCGAATTCCATGGTCCGTCGATCAACGAGTTCTTCCCGGACCCGATCTTCTTCGCCGGGACCCCGATCGAGATGGACCGCATCGTCCTCATCCGCTTGTTCGCGGTGGCCGTGCTGCTCGTCTTCGCGTTCGTCGGGACCCGTGCCCTGAAGCTCGTCCCGAACCGCGGACAGGCCTTCATCGAGTACGCGTTCGACGTCGTCCGCCGCAACACCTTCGACAACCTCGGTGAGAAGGACGGCAAGCGCTTCCTGCCGCTCCTGGCCACGGTGTTCTTCGGTGTCCTGTTCATGAACCTGACGGGTCTCATCCCGTTCATGAACATCGCCGGTACGAGCCGCATCGCGATGCCGATGATCCTGGCGATCGTCGCGTACGTCGCGTTCATCTACGCGGGCCTCCGCAAGCACCCGGGCACGTTCCTCCGCAACGCGCTCTTCCCGCCCGGTGTCCCGTGGCCGCTCTACATCATCGTGACGCCGATCGAGCTCGTCTCGACCTTCGTGCTCCGTCCGGTGACGCTGACGCTGCGACTGCTCATGAACATGGTCGTGGGTCACCTCCTCCTGGTGCTCTTCTTCTCGGCCACCTGGTTCTTCTTCTTCGACGCCGAGAGCCTCTTCAAGCTCTTCGGCATCGGGACCCTGGCGTTCGGCATCGCGTTCAGCTTCTTCGAGATCCTCGTCGCGCTGCTGCAGGCGTACGTCTTCATGCTGCTGACCGCTGTGTACATCCAGCTCGCGCTGGCTGACGAGCACTGACCGACCCCTTCTGACCCCCATACGGCACGACATCCGTCGGGCCGCACTCGAAAGGAAAACACGTGGACGCAACGACCGTTCTCGCGGAGATCAACGGCAACATCGCGACGGTTGGCTACGGCCTCGCTGCGATCGGTCCGGCCATCGGCGTCGGCATCGTCGTCGGCAAGACGATCGAGTCCGTCGCTCGCCAGCCCGAGCTCCAGGGCCGTCTGACGACCCTCATGTACATCGGTATCGCCTTCACGGAGGCCCTGGCCTTCATCGGTATCGCGACGTACTTCATCTTCACCAACTAAGGCTTCTCGATGCAGACTGCACTCATCATCGCGGCGGAGGAGACCCACAATCCGCTGATCCCACCGGTGTACGACATCGTGTGGTCCGCGGTGGCCTTCGTCATCATCTTCCTCGTGATGTGGCGCGTCGTGACGCCGCGCATCACGAAGATGCTCGATGAGCGCACCGAGGCCATCGAGGGTGGCATCAAGAAGGCGGAGGCCGCTCAGGAGCAGGCCGCCGCTGCACTCGACGAGTACAACAAGCAGCTCGCCGACGCGCGTGCCGAGGCCTCGCGCATCCGCGAGCAGGCCCGTGCCGACGCGACCGCGATCGGCAACGAGGTCCGCGAGCAGGCGCAGGCAGATGCAGCACGCATCACCGCCAACGCCCAGGCGCAGATCGAGGCCGAGCGGCAGAGCGCGCTCCAGTCGCTGCGGAGCGAGGTGGGCACCCTCGCCCTCGACCTCGCCTCCGGTGTGATCGGTGAGTCCCTGCGGGACGACGCGAAGTCGGCTGCGGTCGTCGACCGCTTCATCGCCGACCTCGAGGCGTCCCAGGGCCAGCCGGCCGGGGAGCGCTGAGCATGCGGAGCGCCACGCGGTCCGCACTCTCGTCCACGCGGGCGGTCCTCGCTGACCTCGGCGGGTCGGTCGACCTCGCCACGGGCATCGAGATCCTCTCCACCGGGCGTGCGATCGCCGGTTCGTCCCAGCTGCTCGGACTGCTGGCGGACCCGACCGCGGACGTCGTCGGCAAGAAGGTCCTCATCGACCGCGTCTTCGCCGGTCAGTCCGAGGCGACGCGTGCGGTGCTGACCGCGGTGGCCGGCTCGCGCTGGTCCTCGCCGTCGGACCTGCTCGCGGGTGTCGAGGACGCGGGCATCCGCGCCGTCGCCGGAACCGCATCGTCGGAGACGTCGATCGAGGCCGAGCTGTTCTCCTTCGAGACCGCCGTCCGCTCGGACGCGGCGCTCGAGCTGGCACTGGGCACGAAGCTCGGCAGCCCGTCGGAGAAGGCTGCGCTCGTCCAGCGGCTCGTCGGTTCGAAGGTCTCGGCGCAGACCACCGCGATCCTGGAGCACCTCGTGCAGCAGCCGCGCGGCCGCCGCATCGGTGAGATCGTCCGCGATGCCTCGCGCATCGTGGCCGACCAGGCCGGCAAGCTCGTCGCCACGGTGACCACCGCGGCCCCGCTCTCGGACGGTCAGGCGGCTCGCGTCGCCCGCGGCATCAGCGAGCGGTACGGCAAGGACATCAGCGTCAACCAGGTCGTCGACCCCGCGGTCGTCGGCGGGATGCGCGTGCAGGTCGGTGGCGACGTCATCGACGGCACGGTGTCCACGCGCCTGTCGGAGCTCCGGCTCCAGCTGGCCGGCTGAGCGTACCGTCGAAGCCGACCCCTCCAAGTCCACAACGGGAACTGTCCCTCAACGGGCAGCATCACCCTCTCGGAGCCGCAGGGCCCCGGAAACCAACAAGGAAAATCCCATGGCAGACATCACCATCAGCCCCGATGAGATCCGTGATGCCCTGAAGGACTTCGTCTCGAACTACGAGCCGACGAAGGCCTCCACGGCCGAGGTCGGGCACGTCACCGACGCGGGCGACGGCATCGCGCACGTCGAGGGCCTGCCCGGCGTCATGGCGAACGAGCTCATCCGCTTCGAGGACGGGACCCTCGGTCTCGCGCAGAACCTCGACGAGGACGAGATCGGCGCCATCGTGCTCGGCGAGTTCGGCGGCATCGAGGAGGGCCAGGAGGTCACCCGCACCGGCGAGGTCCTCTCGGCTCCCGTCGGCGACGGCTTCCTCGGCCGCGTGGTCGACCCGCTCGGCAACCCGATCGACGGTCTCGGCGAGATCCAGGCCGAGGGTCGCCGTGCCCTCGAGCTCCAGGCCCCGGGCGTCATGTCCCGCAAGTCGGTCCACGAGCCGCTGCAGACCGGCATCAAGGCCATCGACGCGATGATCCCCGTCGGCCGCGGTCAGCGTCAGCTGATCATCGGTGACCGCCAGACCGGCAAGACGGCCATCGCGATCGACACGATCATCAACCAGAAGGCCAACTGGGAGTCGGGCGACGAGGACAAGCAGGTCCGCTGCATCTACGTCGCCATCGGCCAGAAGGGCTCCACGATCGCCTCCGTCAAGGGTGCGCTCGAGGACGCCGGTGCGATGGAGTACACCACCATCGTCGCCGCCCCGGCCTCCGACCCGGCCGGCTTCAAGTACCTCGCCCCCTACACCGGTTCGGCCATCGGCCAGCACTGGATGTACGGCGGCAAGCACGTCCTGATCATCTTCGACGACCTGTCGAAGCAGGCCGAGGCCTACCGTGCGGTGTCGCTCCTCCTGCGTCGTCCGCCGGGCCGTGAGGCCTACCCGGGTGACGTCTTCTACCTGCACTCCCGCCTGCTGGAGCGTTGCGCGAAGCTGTCCGACGACCTCGGTGCCGGTTCGATGACGGGTCTCCCGATCATCGAGACCAAGGCGAACGACGTCTCGGCCTACATCCCGACCAACGTGATCTCGATCACCGACGGCCAGATCTTCCTGCAGTCGGACCTGTTCAACGCGAACCAGCGTCCGGCCGTCGACGTGGGCATCTCGGTGTCCCGCGTGGGTGGTGACGCCCAGGTCAAGTCGATCAAGAAGGTCTCCGGCACGCTCAAGCTCGAGCTCGCGCAGTACCGCTCGCTCGAGGCGTTCGCGATGTTCGCGTCCGACCTCGACCAGGCGTCGCGTCGCCAGCTGGACCGTGGTGCGCGCCTGACGGAGCTCCTCAAGCAGCCGCAGTACTCGCCGTACCCGGTCGAGGAGCAGGTCGTCTCGATCTGGGCCGGCACGAACGGCAAGCTCGACGAGGTGCCCGTCCCCGACGTGCTCCGCTTCGAGGCCGAGCTGCTCGAGCACCTGCGTCGCAACTCCGACGTCCTGACCACCCTGCGTGAGACGAACCAGCTCAGCGACGAGACCGTCGCCGCGATGGACCGCGAGATCGACGCCTTCACGAAGGGCTTCCAGACGAGCGACGGCAAGACGCTCGGCTCGGAGTCGTTCGACGCGGCCCAGGCCGAGGACGTCGACCAGGAGCAGATCGTCAAGGGTCGTCGCTAGATGGCGGCACAGGTCCGGGTCTACCGCCAGCGCATCAAGTCGGCGAAGACCACGAAGAAGGTCACCCGCGCGATGGAGCTGATCTCGGCGTCGCGGATCCAGAAGGCACAGGCGCGCATGGCCGCGTCCGGTCCGTACTCGCGGGCCGTGACGCGGGCCGTGTCGGCCGTGGCGACGTTCTCGAACGTCGACCACGTGCTGACCACCGAGCCCGAGTCGTCGACCCGCGCAGCCGTGGTGCTGTTCACCTCGGACCGCGGCCTGAACGGCGCGTTCAGCTCGAACGTCCTCAAGCAGGGCGAGGAGCTCGCCTCCCTGCTCCGCAGCGAGGGCAAGGACGTCGTGTTCTACCTCGTCGGTCGCAAGTCGGTCGGGTACTTCGCGTTCCGCGAGCGCCCGTCCGAGCGGCAGTGGATCGGCGGGACGGACCAGCCGGAGTTCTCGACGGCGAAGGAGATCGGCGACGCGGTCGTGTCGAAGTTCCTCCAGGACACGGCGGAGGGCGGCGTGGACGAGATCCACATCGTCTTCAACCGGTTCATCAGCCTCGCGACCCAGGAGCCGCAGGTCGTGCGCCTGCTCCCGCTCGAGGTCGTCGAGGGTGTGGAGGAGCCGTCGAACGGTGAGCCCCTGCCGCTCTACGAGTTCGAGCCCGATGCGGACGCCGTCCTCGACGCGCTGCTCCCGGTCTACATCGAGAGCCGCATCTTCAACGCCATGCTGCAGTCGGCCGCTTCCGAGCACGCCGCCCGGCAGAAGGCCATGAAGTCCGCCAGTGACAACGCCGACTCGCTCATCAGCGAGTTCACCCGTCTCGCGAACAACGCGCGTCAGGCCGAGATCACCCAGCAGATCTCCGAGATCGTCGGCGGCGCCGACGCCCTCTCGTCGAAGAAGAAGTAGTGGTCCGCGAAGCTCGCGGACAGAACCCCTCAGGAAGGCACCAGCCATGACCGACACCGCCACCACCGCGGTCGAGACGTCGTCGGCGCCCGGTGTCGGCCGGATCGCCCGTGTCACGGGTCCCGTCGTCGACATCGAGTTCCCGCACGACGCCATCCCGGAGATGTACAACCTCCTGTACACGACCATCACCATCGGTGACTCGTCGCAGGAGATCGGCCTCGAGGTCGCGCAGCACCTCGGCGACGACCTGATCCGCGCCATCTCGCTGAAGCCGACCGACGGCCTGGTCCGTGGTCAGGAGGTCCGTGACTCGGGCGCCCCGATCTCGGTCCCCGTCGGCGACGTCACCAAGGGCAAGGTCTTCGACGTGCTGGGCAACGTGCTCAACACCGACGAGAAGCTCGAGATCACCGAGCGCTGGCCGATCCACCGCAAGGCCCCGGCCTTCGACCAGCTCGAGTCGAAGACCACCATGTTCGAGACCGGTATCAAGTCGATCGACCTCCTCACGCCGTACGTGCAGGGTGGCAAGATCGGCCTCTTCGGTGGTGCGGGCGTCGGCAAGACGGTCCTCATCCAGGAGATGATCCAGCGCGTCGCGCAGGACCACGGTGGTGTGTCGGTGTTCGCCGGTGTCGGCGAGCGCACCCGTGAGGGCAACGACCTCATCGGCGAGATGGAAGAGGCGGGTGTCTTCGACAAGACCGCCCTCGTGTTCGGCCAGATGGACGAGCCGCCGGGAACGCGTCTGCGCGTGGCCCTGTCGGCGCTGACGATGGCGGAGTACTTCCGCGACGTCCAGAAGCAGGACGTGCTCCTCTTCATCGACAACATCTTCCGGTTCACGCAGGCCGGCTCCGAGGTCTCGACGCTGCTCGGTCGCATGCCGTCCGCGGTGGGCTACCAGCCGAACCTCGCCGACGAGATGGGTGTGCTCCAGGAGCGCATCACCTCGACGCGTGGTCACTCGATCACCTCGCTGCAGGCGATCTACGTGCCGGCCGACGACTACACCGACCCGGCTCCGGCGACCACGTTCGCGCACCTCGACGCCACGACCGAGCTCTCGCGTGAGATCGCGTCGCAGGGTCTGTACCCGGCCATCGACCCGCTGACCTCCACGTCGCGGATCATGGACCCCCGGTACCTGGGTGCCGACCACTACGAGACGGCGACGCGCGTCAAGCAGATCCTGCAGAAGAACAAGGAGCTGCAGGAGATCATCGCGATCCTCGGTGTCGACGAGCTCTCCGAAGAGGACAAGATCACGGTGGAGCGCGCTCGTCGCATCCAGCAGTTCCTCTCGCAGAACACCTACATGGCCAAGAAGTTCACGGGTGTCGAGGGTTCGACGGTCCCGCTCAAGGACACGATCGAGTCCTTCCGCGCGATCGCCGACGGCGAGTTCGACCACGTGGCGACGCAGGCCTTCTTCAACGTCGGTGGCATCAACGACGTCGAAGAGAAGTGGGCGCAGATCCAGAAGGAGAACCGCTGACATGGCGGCACTCACCGTGAGCGTCGTCTCGGCGGACCGTGAGGTCTGGACGGGCGACGCCACCATGGTCGTGGCACGCACGACGGAGGGCCAGATCGGCATCCTCGCGGGGCACGAGCCGCTGCTCGCCACCCTCGCGCAGGGCCAGGTCCGCATCACCCGGGCCGACGGCTCGACGGTGACGGCGGACGCCGAGGACGGCTTCCTGTCGGTCGAGCACGACACGGTCACGATCGTGGCGCGGCAGGCCGCGCTGGCGTCCTGACCGGACTGACCGTCCTCCTCCCGCCGTCCGAGACGAAGCGGGAGGGCGGGGACACGGCACGCACCCTCGACCTGGGTGCGCTGTCCTTCCCGGAACTGGCCGACGAGCGGGCCGCGGTGATCACCGCGGCCCGCTCCGTCAGTTCCGAGGAGTCCACGGCACGGACGGCCCTCAAGCTCGGACCGAAGTCGGTCGCCGAGCGCCTCCGCAATCTCGAGCTCGACACCGCGCCGACTCTGCCGGCGGTCGAGCGCTACACGGGCGTGCTCTACGACCCGCTCGACGCCACGGGCGCGGACGACGCCACACGTCGCTGGTGGACGGACCACGTGCTGGTCCAGTCCGCGATGTTCGGACCGATCGGTGCGGGCGACCACATCCCGGCGTACCGGCTCTCGCACGACTCGAGGCTCGGTGCGCTCCGGCTCGCGAAGCACTGGCCGGGACCGTCCAGCGACGTGCTCGGCGCTCGGACCGGTGGTCTCGTGCTCGACCTGCGCTCCGAGGGCTACCGATCGCTCGGACCCCTGGACGACGCGGTCGTCCTGCGGGTGGTCAGTGTCGACGGCGGCGGACGACGTCGAGCGCTCAACCACTGGAACAAGACGGCGAAGGGTCGACTGACCGCGCTGCTCGCACGGACCGGTGCGGACGTCGGCGACCCGGCCTCGCTCCTGCGGTGGGCGGGCGAGCACGGCGTCGTGGTGGAGCGGACCGACGACGGCTGGGACCTGGTCGCGGAGAGCCTCGAGCCCGCGCGGGTCTGACGGCGGAGCAGCGCTCGCTCCTGCACAACCGCCCGGACAGCCGCGGCCGTCCACAAACAGGTCGGGGCTCGCCGGTCTGGAGGCGCTCCTCCCGTCACGATCTCGTGCATGACCTCGACGAGACACGGACTCCCACCCACCCTGGTGCGCTACCCGCGCGAGATCGCCGCCGCGGTCACGCTGCGTGCCGCCTGCGTCGCCCTCGTGGCGCCGCCGGCGGCGACCGGTGGAGGCAGCGCCGCGGAAGCGCTCGCCCGACCGCAGGCGGTCGCGGTCGCGACGGCGTGCGGCGCCCTCGCGACCCGCTTCGCGCTGGTCGGCTTCCTGGCCGCGCGTGACCGGCCGGACCCCCGGACGGTCGTGCCGTTCGACCCGTTCCACGATCCGACGCCGCCCGCGCTCGGCGGCTCGGGTCCGGAGCCGGACCGCGCGCGACTCCGGCTGGCCGGCGACCGATGTGCCTCGGCATGGCGGACCTGGCGTGCGGACGGAGCCCCGGGCGGCGACGTCGCGGTGGGGGCGGCCGGTGCGCTGTCGCTGGGCGCCTGGTGTGCCTGGGCGCTCGGGTCGTCCGCCCGTGCGGAGGTCCGCGCCCGGCACGCCCTCGACTCCCGACCGGACGACCCGTTCGGGTGGTTGATCCTGCGCGCGGTCCGGTCCGGCCACGGACCGGCGTGGGGCACTCCCACGGGGTCGACCGGATCGTCTACGGTGGGATGACCATGGTGCGGGAACCGGTGCGCGAGGACGACGACACGGTCATCCGTGCGCGCCCCGGTGCCCGACCGTCGCCGACCGACGCAGGTCGTGACCCGTCCCGCACGGGGAGCGCCGGCCTCCGTGCCCTCGGCGCCGCCGCTGCGGCCGCCGACGGTGCCCTCGACGACGATCCGTACGGCGACCCCTACGGCGACACGGTCGTCCGGCCCGGGCGCGGTGCGCGACCGGGGGCCGGACCGTCCGACGAGGACACGGTCCTGCGTGCTCGTCCCGGTGGTCCACTGCCGGTGGTGCCGCCCGGAGCGGGAGCACCACGTGCCGAGGACGGGCCGCTCGTCCGTAGGACCCCGTCGGTCCGCGTCGGCGGCCGGGTGGTCCGCCTCGACCGGCCCCTGGTGGTGGGTCGTCGGCCCGCCGCGCCGCGCGTCGTCGTCGACGGCGGGCCGGTCCTGGTGACCGTCCCGTCGCCGAGCGGCCAGGTGTCGTCGTCGCACGTGCTGCTGCACGCCGAGGGCGAGGCCGCCGTCGTCGCGGACCTGCGGTCGACGAACGGGACCGTCGTCCGCCCTCCCGGCGCCGCGCCGTTCCGGATGACGGCGGGTGCATCGATCGTCGTCCTGACGGGTACGCTCGTCGAGATCGGTGACGGCAACGTCATCGAGGTCCTGTCGCCGCACCTCCGGGCCGGACCGGACGACGGCCTCCCACCGTTCCCGCCGGCCCCGTGACGGACCCACCGTCCGGCACGCCCCTCCACTCCCAGAGAGCGACCCTGAAACCGTGACCGAACTCGGCCGAGCTGCCACCGAGCACGCCATCGACGTCCCCGGCGCTGCCGGCACACCCCTGACGCTCTCGTGGGGAGCGGCGACCGACGTCGGTCGCCGTCGCGACCACAACGAGGACAGCTACCTCGTCGGCGCACCCTTCTTCGTGGTCGCCGACGGCATGGGCGGACACCTCGCGGGTGACCGGGCGAGCGACGCGGTCGTCCGTCGGCTCGACCAGGTCACCACCGGTGCCTTCACCAGCCGTCAGGACATCCAGCGCGCGCTGCTGCTCGCGACCGCCGACATCGAGCGCGCTGCCGGTGGCAACGCCCTCGGCGCCGGCACGACCGTGACCGGGGTCGCACTCGTCGCGTCCCACGGGCAGCCGGCAGCGCTGGTCTTCAACGTCGGCGACTCCCGCACCTACCGGATCGAGTCCGGCGCGCTCCGTCGGGTGACGATCGACCACTCGGTCGTGCAGGAGATGGTCGACGCCGGGCTGCTCCGGGCCGAGGACGCCGAGCAGCACCCCGACAGCAACGTCATCACGCGGGCAGTCGGCTTCGGCGAGCCCCCGGAGCCCGACTGGTGGACGCTGCCGCTCCGCGCGGGGGACCGTTACATCGTCTGCTCCGACGGCCTCACCAAGGAGCTCGGCGACGTCGGCATCGCCCGGATCGCGGCCCGGGTGCCCGCGGCACAGGCACTGGCGGAACGTCTGGTCGGGGACGCGGTGGTCGCCGGCGGTCGTGACAACGTCACCGTGGTGGTCGTGCAGGTCGACGCCGCACCGGAGGACTCCGACGTCGAGGACACCCTGCCGCGCCACTGAGCGTCGCACCCGTACGACCACCCCCGAAGTGGGGGATGGCCGTCCTCCACAGGGACGCCCGCGGCCGCCGGCTGTCGGATCGCCCTTCGTAGAATGGCCTGGCCGCGACGAACGGAAGGGCCGGCCGCGGGCCGGGGAAGGGAACGACGCTGATGGCTCGACGCCTGCCGTCCGACCCGCCGGTGATCGCCGGGTTCACCCCCGTCCACGTCCTCGGCTCCGGGGGCTTCGCCGACGTCTTCCTCTACGAGCAGGACATGCCACGCCGGCAGGTGGCGGTGAAGGTGCTCCTCGACGAGGTCGTGGACGAGCGCGTGCGGCAGATGTTCCAGGCCGAGGCGAACCTGATGGCGCGGCTCAGCACGCACCCCGCGATCCTCACGGTGTTCCAGGCGAGCATCGCGGCCGACGGCCGTCCCTACCTCGTCATGGAGCTGTGCTCGTCGTCGCTCAGCCAGCGCTACCGACGCGAGCCGCTCCCCGTGTCCGAGGTCCTGGCCGTCGGTGTCCGCATCGGCTCCGCGCTCGAGACGGCCCACCGCGAGGGCGTGCTGCACCGAGACGTGAAGCCCTCGAACATCCTGCGCACCGCGTACGGCAGCCCCGTCCTCTCCGACTTCGGCATCGCCGCGACCATCGGCAGCGCCGACCCCGACGAGCCGGTGGGCATGTCCATCCCGTGGTCCGCGCCCGAGGTGCTGGGGGACGAGTCCCGCGGCTCCGTCCAGTCCGAGGTCTACTCGCTCGCAGCGACGGTGTACTCGCTGCTCGCGGGGCGCTCTCCGTTCGAGGTCCCGGGCGGCAGGAACTCGGCGGCAGACCTGATGGACCGGATCGACAAGGGCGGCGTGGGTTCGACCGGCCGGACCGACGTGCCCCCGTCGCTCGAACGGCTGCTCGCGACGGCGATGGCCCGTCGTGCGGCTGCTCGTCCCGCCACCGTGATGGAGTTCGTCCGCGGGCTCCAACAGGTCGAGGCGGAGCTCGGGATCCCGCAGACCCCGGCCGACGTGGCGGTCGAGTCGTGGGCGGTGGCCACCCCGTCGTCGGAGGGCGACCGGACCGTCGTGCGGGAACTGCAGGCACCCTCGCGTGTGGCGGCCCGCCGACGGACACGGCGGGCGGTGCAGGGCGGGACGTCGGTCGGCGTCCAGAGCGTCGGCACCGTGCACCGCACCGGGTCGGCGACGATCGCGCGTCGCCGGAAGCGCTCGACCCTCGTGGTCGCCGGCGCGGCCGGTGTCGTCGTGGTCGCGGCCCTCGCCGTGGTGAGCGTCCTGCTCGTGACGCGCGCCGGCACGGGGTCCGTCCCGACGGTTCGCGACGTGACCGCACGCGGGGGAGGCGACTCGGTGTCCTTCAGCTGGGACGATCCCGGGCTCCGTGCCGGGGACACCTACGTCATCACGTCGGCCGGCGCGACGAGCCAGCAGACCGGCACCACCTTCGTCGTGTCCGGGGACCCCGGTACCGAGCAGTGCATCACGGTCGCGGTGAACCGGGACGGCAGGACGGGGGCCGCGAGTCCCGAACAGTGCGGCACGATCGGGAGCGCCGGGTGATCCGGGCGTTCCTCGCCGAGCACCGTTCCGCGGCGGTGACGGCCTGCGCGTCGATCCTCGTCGGCGCCGTCGTCGCGACCGCCGCGGTGGTGTCCACGGGGTACCACACCCAACGGGTCGACCTGGGGGACGGCACCGTCTGGGTGCCGTCGGCGGAGTACGGCGCCGTCGGGCGCGCGAACACCGGCGTGCTCGAGCTCAACACCGCCGTCGACACCCCGAGCGACGACCTCTCGGTCGTGCAGCGCGGCTCCGAGGTGTACAGCGTGGACGGCACGAAGGGCACCGTCGCGAAGGTCGACGTCGCCGACGCCACCGTGGGCGATGCCGTGACGCTGCCGGCGGGCTCGCCGCAGGTCTTCTTCGCGGGGGACACCGCGGTGGTCGGGAACGGCGACACGGGCGAGCTCTGGGCGACCCCGGCGGCCGAGCTGTCCGACTTCGACGCGTCCACGAAGGCCGACCTGAGCCTCGGCGCCGACGCCGTCCTCGACGCCTCCGACGAGCGGGTCGCGGTGTACTCGCCGCGCACCGGCCGCGCCTCCCTCGTCGACGTCGGCACCGAGCTGACCGTCGAGCGGCGGTGGGAGGTCCGGTTCGACCGCAGCCACGAGTTCCAGGTGGCGTCCTTCGGGGACCACGTCGCCGTGCTCGACCGCACCTCGGGGCAGCTCTCGGTCGACGGGGACAGCGTCGACCTCGGCGACCGCGTCGGTGGATCGCCCGCGCTGCAGCGGTCCTCGGACTCCTCGTCCACGGTCCTCGTCGCCGGTACGGCCGGGCTGGTGCGCGTCTCCGCCTCCGGTCAGGTGGACCGGACCGCGCTCCGGGTGTCGGGTCGAGCGGCACGACCGACCGTCGTCGGCTCCTGCACCTACGCCGCGTGGGCGGGCGGACAGGCGATGGACTCGTGTCGGGGCACCGGCCTCCAGCGGCTCGCGCAGACCGCCGACGCCGACGACCTGCAGATCGTGCACAACGGCGACACCGTCGTGGCGAACGACCCGCGCAGTGGGCGGTCGTGGGCCATCGGCCGCAGTGGACAGCTCATCGACAACTGGGCCGACCTGGTCGACCAGGACGACGAGCGGCAGCAGGAACGGGTGTCGGACGACGACCCGCAGGTGGACAAGGAGCAGAAGCCGCCCGTGGCGGTGGACGACGACCTCGGCGCACGACCGGGTCGCACGACCAGCCTGCCCGTGCTCCTCAACGACTACGACCCCAACGGCGACCCACTCGTCATCAGCGAGGTCGGCGACGTCCCCGACGGCCAGGGCAGCGTCGCCGTCGTCGGTGACGGCCAGCGGCTCCAGGTCTCGCTCACGGCGGAGGCCAGCGGCACGCTGTCGTTCCCGTACACGATCACCGACGGCAACGGCGGGTCGGCCAGCGCGACCGTCCGGGTGACCGTCCGCCCCGAGTCCGAGAACGAGCCACCGCGGCAGGTCCGGAGCACCTCGGCGGACGTCGTGCAGAACGGGCACGTCGTCACCGACGTGCTGTCGGACTGGGTCGATCCCGACGGCGACCCGGTCTACCTGGAGTCCGCCTCGGCGGACGGCGACCGCGTCTCCACGACACCGGACGGGCTGCTCGACTTCCGCAACGCGAGCGGTCGCACCGGTGACCGCAGCGTCCAGCTCGTCGTGAGCGACGGCCGCGACCCCGGCCGCGGATCGATGACCGTGCGTGTCGCCGCCCAGGGGAGCGTGCCGCTGCGCGCCGACGCGTTCGCCGTGCAGGGCTACGCGGGCAAGGCGTTCACGGTGACGCCGCTCGACCACGTCCGCGGGGGCAACGGCGCCGTCACGCTCACCAGCGTCTCCTCGTCGAGCGGCCTGACGGTCACCCCGTCCTACGACGCGGGCACGTTCCGCGTCCAGGGGGCCGGAGCGGGGGACCACCAGCTCGAGTACACCGTCACGGACGGCACGAAGACCGTGAGCGGCGTCGTGCGCGTCTCCGTGCTCGCTCCGCCCGACGCCTCGACGCCACCGATCACGACGCCGAAGACGGTGTTCGTGACCACCCTCTCGACGAAGGACACCGACGTCACCGCGACGGACACCGATCCGGCCGGCGGTGTGCTCATGGTCACGGCGCTCGACGGCCCCGGCCGCGGTAGCGGGGTCGAGGCGAGCATCCTCGACCAGCACGTCGTGCGGGTCACCCTGACCGCGCCGCTCGACGCACCGGTGACCTTCGCGTACACGGAGTCGAACGGTCTGGCCAGCGCCACCGGGACGATCACCGTCGTCGAGATCCCGCGACCGGACCGCATCCAGCCGCCGGTCGCGCAGTCCGACTCCGCCACGGTGCGGGTCGGCGACGTCGCCGAGATCGACGTGCTGGCGAACGACACCCAGCCGGAGGGCGAGCCGCTGACGCTCGACCCGCAGCTCGTGCAGAACGTGCCCGGTGACGGCGGGCTGCTCTTCGTGTCCGGCGACCGGCTCCGGTACCTCGCCCCGGACACACCCGGCAACCACACCGCGGTCTACCGCGTCCACGGTCCGGACGGGCAGTACGCGGACGCGTCCGTCTCGATCTCGGTGCGCGAGCGTGACGCCGCGACGAACAACCCGCCGGTGCCGAAGACCGTGACGGCGCGCGCGGTCGCGGGGCAGGCGGTGCGCATCACCGTGCCGTTGAACGGCACCGATCCGGACGGCGACTCCGTGCAGCTCGTGGGGGTCGGCGACAACCCCGAGAAGGGCTCGGTCAGCGACGTCACCGCCGATGCGCTGACCTACGACGCCGGGGACTACTCCGCCGGGACCGACGAGTTCACCTACACGGTGGTCGACGCGCTGGGTGCCCGCGCGACCGGCACGGTCCGGGTCGGCATCAGCCCCCGTGCGGAGCAGGCATCGAACCCCGTCGCCCAGGCCGACCACGTCACCATCCGCCCCGGTGGGTCCGTGACCGTGCGCGTGCTGCAGAACGACTCCGACCCGGAGGGCGGGCAGCTGTCCGTCACCGCGGCCGAGCCGACCGCCCCGGGGGTCACCGCCGAGGTGCTCCACCGCAGCCAGGTCCGGGTCACGCCACCGCGTTCGGCGACCGAGGGCGACTTCGCGGTGCTCTACACCGTCACGAACGAGAGCGGCGGTTCCAGCACCGCGTTCCTGACGGTGACGGTCGACCGCGACGCCCCGCCGCTCCGTCCCGAGGTCGAGGACACCACGCTCGACCTGCAGGACATCCTGCGTCGCGAGAGCGTCACCGTCGACGTCCTGCAGAACGTCTTCTTCGCCGAGGGGTCGACCTCCCGCCTCGAGGTCGGGGTGGTCGACGGCTACGGCGACACCGCCCGGGTCACGAGCGACCGTCGGATCGAGATCCGGTTGACGGACGCGTCACAGGTCGTGCCGTTCTCCGTCACCCGGAGCGACCACCCCGACGTCGTCGCCTACGGGTTCGTCCACGTGCCCGGGTTCGACGACGCCCTGCCGCAGGTGGACCGCAGCGTGGGCGCGGTGACCGTGAAGAGCGAGGCCACCGTGCGCATCCCGCTCGACCGCTACGTGGTCACGGCCAACGGACGGACCGCGCAGATCACCGATCGCGGGACCGTCAAGGCGACGCACGCGAACGGGCAGGACCTCGTCGTCGACCGGTCCACGCTGCAGTTCACGTCCTCGAAGCTGTACTACGGCAACGCGTCGATCTCGTTCGAGGTCACCGACGGGTCGAGCGCGAACGGCGGCAAGGGCCGCGTCGCGACGCTCGTGCTCCCGATCAAGGTGACACCCCGGTCGAACCAGCCGCCGGCGTTCACCGGGTCGTCGATCGACCTGCAGCCCGGTGACTCCCGCACCCTCGACCTGACGAAGCTGACGGACTACCCGTACCCGGACGACCTCCGGGAGCTCCGGTACTCGGTGGTCAGCCGCCCGGGCGCCGGCACCACCGCGACCGTGCAGGGCCAGCAGCTCCGGATCTCGGTGGCGGAGGACGCCCGGAAGGACACGACGGCCTCGATCGGCATCGGGGTGTCGGACGACGCGAACGCCGGTCGCGCCGGGGTGGTTCGGGTCGGCATCGTCGGTTCGACCAGGCCGCTCGTGCAGCCCGGGGCGGACCGGGCGGTCGTCGAGCGTGGCACGACCGCGACCATCGACGTCCTGTCGAACGACCAGGCGACGAACCCGTTCCCCGACCAGCGGCTGCGGGTCGTCGCCATCCGCGGACTCTCGGGCGGTCTCCCCGCCGGTGTGAGCGTGACGCCCAGTGCCGACCGGTCCCGGCTCCAGGTCACCGTCGGCGACCGTGCCCAACCCGTCGACGCGCACCTGCAGTACCAGGTCGCCGACGCGACGGACGACCCGTCGCGGTACGTCTGGGGCGACGTGACCATCGCCGTCCAGGACGCTCCCGACGCGCCGGGCGCGCCCACCCGGACCGGCACGTTCCAGGGTGGCCAGCTGACGCTGACGTGGGCCACCCCGCAGGCGAACAACGCACCGATCACCGGTTACCGGGTCCAGGGGACGAACGGCGTCGCGAAGGACTGCGGCACCGCGACGGTCTGCACCCTGACGGGCATCGACCCGTCCGCGTCGTACCGTTTCTCCGTCGTCGCTCGGAACGCCGTCGGCGACTCGGAGCCCTCGCCGCAGTCCGCGCCGATGAGCGCCGACTTCGTCCCGGCAGCGCCGAAGGGCGTGCGCGTCACGCCGAGCAGCGCGACGCCGGACCAGCTCGACGTCGCGTGGGACCGTGTCGCGACGCCGAACGGCGGATCGTCCGTCTCGAACTACGTCGTGTCCGTCCAGGGGCCGGGACTGTCGGCGACGAAGAACGTCGGGACCGCGACGAGCACCTCCTTCCCGGGCGCGCAGAGCGGCGCCGAGTACACGGTGCGGGTCTCTGCCCGGAACGCCGCCGACCGCGACGGCAGCCCGGTGCAGTGGAACGACGCGTCGGCCACCGGCTCGGCCGTCGGTGCCCCCGGCACGCCGGAGCTGTCGGCCACGGGACAGCCGGACGGATCGACGACCGCGGTCGCCCTCAGCGCGTCCGAGGCCGACTGGGCCGGCGGGACCCCCGGTTGGCGCATCGCGAAGTACGCGGCGTCCACCCCGATCCCGTCCGGGTGCTCGACCGCCGGAGCCGAGAAGGTCTGGAACGGTTCGTCCGCGAACGACCGCATCACGAGTCAGTACCGCTACGTCGCCCTCGCCGACAACGGGCTCTTCTGCACGGCGTCGCAGCCGGCCAGCGTGCAGGGCTACCAGACGCCCGACGCCCCGACGGGCACGGTCGAACCGGCCGGTGGGCCCGACGCCGACGGGGCGGTCGGCCTCCGCGCCACCGCGCAGGCGTCCACGCCCTACCTCTACTACTCGGTGGGCGGCGGTCCCCGCGTGCGCTTCAGCGGGTCGGCGTCGCTCGGGGCGGGGGCAGGCTACGGGCTCGAGACGAGCGTGGTGTTCACCGCGTGCGCGACCGACGGACAGTACTGCGCGTCGAGCGCCCCGGCGACCGCCACCGCGTTCACCACGCGGGCGACCGTGGTCAGCGCGGTCGTCGGGCAGGCGCCGGTGATCAACCCGCCGGACAACAACGGCCGTCTGCTGCCGAAGCCGGATGACTACGAGATCTCGTACTGCACCCTTGCCGTGGTCTGCTCCGACACGAACCCGGCCACGGGCGCGCCGTGGACCACGAGCGACCCGGTTCCCGACGGGTACTCCTCGATCCGGGTCAAGGCCACGGTGCAGGGCCAGCAGGACCCGGTCGGTGCACGCAGCGCCGTCACCACTCCGGACGCCGGCGCGTCCGACCCGCCGTCCGGCACCGACCCGAGTACCTCCTCCGCAGGCTAGGGTCACGACCCGGCAGCGATCCCACCACCAGAACGAGGACCCCACCGCATGAGCATGACCCCCGAGCAGGCCGCCTGGTTCGCCGACGTCGCCGGACGGATCGTGACCAACGTCGAGCAGGTGCTCCTCGGGAAGACGTTCGTCATCCGCCTCGCCGTGACGACCATGCTCAGCGAGGGACACCTGCTCCTCGAGGACGTCCCCGGCACCGGCAAGACGAGCCTCGCCCGTGCGATGGCACAGAGCGTGCAGGGGTCGACCAACCGGATCCAGTTCACCCCCGACCTGCTGCCCGGCGACATCACCGGCATCAGCGTCTACGACCAGCGCACGCAGGAGTTCGACTTCCACCGCGGGCCGGTGTTCGCCAACGTCGTCCTCGCCGACGAGATCAACCGGGCCAGCCCGAAGACGCAGTCCGCGCTCCTCGAGGCGATGGAGGAGTCGACGGTGACCGTCGACGGTGTGAACCACCGCCTGGCCGCCCCGTTCATGGTCATCGCCACGCAGAACCCGATCGAGCAGGCCGGCACGTACCGCCTGCCCGAGGCCCAGCTGGACCGGTTCCTCGTGCGCACCTCGATCGGCTACCCGGACCACGCGGCCACCGTGCGGATCCTCGAGACGTCGTCGGCGCCGTCCGCCTCGGTGCCGCTGCCGAGCGTCGTCCCCGCAGCGACCGTGACCGAGATGGCCGCACTCGCCCGCACGGTCCACGTCGACCCGACGATCGCCGACTACGTGGCACGCCTGGTCGACGCGACCCGCGCCGCGAGCGAGGTCCGACTCGGCGTCAGCGTCCGCGGTGCCATGGGGCTGATCCGTGCCGCACGCGTGTACGCCGCCGTGCAGGGCCGCCACTACGTCACGCCGGACGACGTCAAGGCCCTGGCCGTCCCGGTGCTGGCACACCGCCTGGTGCTCGACGCCGAGGCGGAGTTCGACGGGGTCAGCGCCACCAGCGTCGTGGCGCAGCTCCTCGTCGAGACCCCGCCGCCCGCCGACCGAGCGGCGTCGTGACCGACCGCCGTCCCGGCAGCACCAGGACGCGACGCGGCAGCACGAGGTCCCGTCGCGGCTTCGTCGCCGCCGAGCGGACGACGACGGTCGCCGGGCTCACGAACGTGCGCACCCGGCTCGTCGGTGACCGCGAGGGCGTCGCCGCCGACGCCGTCGTCGGGGTCGCGAAGGCGTGGGCGACGGCCTGGAGGACCGTGCGGCGTCTGTGGGGCGAGGTCGCCGCGGTGGTCACCGGTCTGGGCTGGACGGTCGCCGTCGTCACGGTCGTCGCCTTCGCCGTGGGGTACCGCTTCGGTCTGCGCGAGGTCGTCGTCGTGGGCTTCGCCGGGGCGGTGCTCGCCGTCGTGGCCGCCGTCGCCCTCGTCGGGCGGACCCGGCTCGTGGTCCGGATGCGTCTGCCGCAGCACCGTGTGGCGGTCGGCGACGACGCCGGCGTCGTGGTCACCGCGGAGAACCCGGCCCGGTTGCCGTCGGTCCCGACCACGGTGGAGCTGCCGGTCGGCGACGGACTCGTGGACGTCGCCGTGCCGACCGTCGCCCCGGGTGGCGTGTTCGAGGAACAGGTACCCGTGCCGACGGTCCGGCGCGGGGTGCTCGACGTCGGACCGGTCACCGGCGTCCGGGCCGACCCGGTGGGGCTGGTGCGGCGCGAGGTCGTGTGGACCGCCCGCGAACAGGTCATCGTCCACCCGCGGACGATCGCGATCCCGTCGACGAGCACGGGACTCGTCCGCGACCTCGAGGGGCAGGCCACGACCGACCTCTCCCCGGCGGACATCGCCTTCCACGCCGTCCGCGAGTACGTCCCGGGCGACGACCCGCGCACGGTCCACTGGAAGTCGACCGCGAAGTCCGGCGCGCTCATGGTGCGGCAGTTCGAGGACACCCGACGCTCGCACCTGGTCGTCGCCCTCGCGAGCCGTCGGGCCGAGTTCGCGGACGACGACGAGTTCGAGCTGGCGGTGAGCGCCGCCGCGTCACTCGGGGCCCGTGCGGTCCGCGACGGACGGGACGTCTCGGTCGTGGTGTCCGAGCGCACGTCGGAGTACGCGAAGCGGCCGTCCTACGCGGTGCACCGGCTCGCCACCGTCACGCCGACCCGCCTGCTCGACGAGTTCGCGACCGTCGGGCTGTCCGACGCGTGCCTGCCCGTCGCGGAGGTCGCCCGGATCGTCGGGAACGACACGGCCGGCATCTCCGTCGCGTTCCTGGTCATCGGGTCCACGGTCGGGCTCCCCGCGCTCCGGCTCGCCGCCACGCGCCTCCCCGTCGGGGTCGAGGTCGTCGCCGTCACCTGCGAACCGGAGGCCCAGCCCCGGGTGCTCCGGGTGGCAGGGCTCACCGTCCTGACCATCGGCTACCTCGAGGACCTCCGCCAGGCGTTGCACCGGACGGCGGCCGCCGCGTGAGTGCCGCACCCCCGCTCGACCGCCCGACCAGGGGCCGCCGCGCCACGCGCCGAGCGGCTCGCCGGCGCGCCCCGGTCCGCTCGGTCGGCGGCACCCTGGTCGTCTGGCTCCTGCTCGCCGTGGCGAGCACCGCCTGGTGGCCGGTCCACCGGGACGGGTCGATGGTGACCGCCGGCGTCACCGCCGTGGTCGCGGGCACCGCGGTCGCGCTGACCGGTGCACTGGGTCGGCTGCCGGCGGCGGTCGTCGGTGTCCTCACCGTGGCCGTCTTCACCGTGACCGGGGTGCCCGCCGCGGTCCCGGGGGAGTCGGCGGGGCTGCTGCCGACCGGACCCGGACTCGTCGACCTCTTCGCCGGCGTCGCGCTCGACTGGAAGCGGCTGGTCACCGTCAGCCTGCCGGTCGGGTCCTACGAGTCGCTGCTCGTCCCGTACTTCGTGACGACCCTCGTCGCCACGGTGACGGCCGTGACCGTGGCGGTCCGTGCCTCCCGGCCGGAGACCGCGAGCATCCCGGCGCTCGTCCTCTTCGCGGCGGGCGTCGTGGTCGGTCCGAGCCGTCTGGACCTGTCGGTCGCGACCGCCGTCGGCCTCGGCGGGATCGCGCTCGTGTGGGCGCTCACGGTCCGGCACGCGCGCCGGGCCGTCGCCGTGGCGACGACCGTCGGCGCCCGTGTGCCGGTGTGGCGGTCCGTCGCGCGTCCGGCGCTCGTCGGCACCGGGACGGTCCTGGCCGCTGCGGTCGTCGCGACCGGTCTCGGGTCGGTCGCCCCGCCGACGGTCGGCCGGAGCGTCGCGCGCACCGACGTCGTGCGACCGTTCGACCCGCGGGACGAGGTGAGCCCGCTCAGCGCGTTCCGGTCGTACGAGGAACCAGGTGCTGCCGACGCACCGCAGCTGCGCGTCACCGGGCTGCCGCAGGGCGGGTTCGTGCGCATCGCGACCCTCGACACGTACGACGGTGTCGTCTTCCGTGTGGGTGGCGACGACGGGTCCTCGGCCTCCGGCACCTTCGAACGGGTCCCCACGACCGTGGACGTGGGCGACGTGCGCGGCAGCGACGTGCGCGTCGGGGTGGACGTCGCCGCCTACCGTGGCGTGTGGTTGCCCACCGTCGGCGACCTGGAGTCGGTGACGTTCCGCGGGGCCGACGCCGAGCAGGATCGCCGGTCCTTCTTCTACGACCGCGCGACGTCGACCGGTGCGGTGGTCGGCGGGGTGGGGACGGACACGCGCTACGACCTCGAGGCCGTGCTGCCCGACCAGCCGGACGACGAGCAGCTCGCGTCGGCGCGTCCCGGGACCGCCGACGTGCCGTCGCCGACCGGGGTGCCGGACGCGGTGCGGGAGCGGGTCGAGTCGACGACCGCGGACGCACGGACGCCCGGCGAGGAGCTCGTCGCGGCCGTCCGGTGGCTCACCAGCACCGGGTACGTCAGCCACGGCGTCGGCGACGACCGGGCCAGCCGGTCCGGGCACGGCGCTGACCGGATCCAGGAGCTCCTCACCGCGCCGGTCATGATCGGGGACCAGGAGCAGTACGCGGTCGCCGCCGCGCTGATGGCCCGGCAGATCGGGTTCCCGTCGCGGGTGGTGATGGGGTTCACCCCGGGCGGCGACGTCCGGAGGTCCTCGTCGGATCCGGGTTCGGCGGCAGCCGGTCCGTCGGGCGGGGCCACGACCCTGCGCGGGTCGGACGTGACCGCGCGGGTCGAGGTGGACACCGCGCAGTGGGGGTGGGTCACCCTCGACCCGAACCCCGTCCTCCGCGAGATCCCGGACGAGCAGGACCAGACGCCGCAACCCGTCACGCGCCCGGAGACCGTCGTCCCACCGCCGCCCGTCGAGCAGCAGGACCAGGACCAGCAGGCCCCGCCGCAGAGCGACCGCGAGACACCGCCCGTCCCGCCGCTGTGGCTGCAGGTGCTGCTCGCAGCCCTGCCGTGGGTGCTCGCGACCCTCGGGTTCCTCGCGCTCGTCCTCCTGCCCTTCGCGGTGGTGCTGCTGCGCAAACGGCTGCGCCGACGTCGACGACGCCGCGCCCCGACACCGCGTGCCCGGGTCACCGGAGCCTGGGAGGAGTACCGGGACGCGCTGGTCGACCGCGGGCACGAGGTGCCGAGCGCAGCGACGCGGCGCGAGGTGGTCGCCGGCGCGCCCGGCCGCGGCGGGACCGGACTCGCCGCGCTGGCGGACCGCAGCGTGTTCGGACCCGGGGCGGTCGACGCAGCGACCGCGGACCGGATGTGGTCAGCGACGGACGAGGCCATCGCGAGCCTGGCCGATGACCGCACGCGGCGCCAGCGCTGGCGGGCGGCCGTGTCGCTGCGGTCCCTCCGCTCCGCCGGGTGGTGGGGTCGACGCCGTCCGGCGACTCGGCGGAGGCCGAGCGGTACGGTGCGTCCGTCCGGCACCGATCGCCACGACCAGGGGCGTCCCGGGGCCGGTGACTACGATGGGCCGGAGGCCGGCGAGCGTCGTGGACGGCCGAGTGAGGACAGAGGCGAACCGTGATCAGATGCGAACACTGCGGCTCGATGCTGCCCGACGGGGCGATCTTCTGCGGTGAGTGCGGGCGGTCGGTGAACGTCTCGGCGAACCGTCGGCCCGCGCCGGCTGCGCCCGTCGACGACACCCCGCCGCCACCGCTCCGGCAACCCGACCAGCACGGCCGCCGTCCCGATCCCGCCGCCGAGGCCTGGCTGCCCGAGGCGACGCTCGACCCCGCGACCCGTGCGTGGCTCATCGGCGAGGACCGGCAGCGCTCCGGCGCGACCGGGGACGCTCGCCCCACCGCACCGTCCGCTCCTGTGGTCCCGGCCGTTCCCGCAGCTCCGGCTGACGATCCGTCGTGGCTGCGCCCCGAAGGCGTCGATCCGGGTCGGTCGGACCGCGTCGGGGACGACCGGTGGACGCACGAGCAGCACCGCACGGACGAGCGGTCCGGGGCGTCGGAGCCGGAGCCGGAGCCGCCCCTCGATCCCGACGCGTACCCGTCGTCCCCGACGGGGTCCTCCGCCGACGACGAGGCCGACACCGAACGAACCCGTCTCGCGCCGGCCCCGGGGGACCTGTCCGGCTCCGGGACGCCGTCCCCCGTGCCCGAGGCACCGTCCGCTGGGCCCGAGGCGCCGCCGACGGCCCCGGTGTGGGCGCCGCCCGTCGCACAGCAGCCGACGGCAGCTCCGTCGCGACCGTCGTGGTGGGTGGGCCGCGGAGGCGCGGCAGCCGAGCCGCCGGTCGAGGACCAGATCGATGAGCCGTCCGCCGACGAACGTCCCCGTGCCGGCGACACCGCCGTCGTGGAGCCACTGGTCGACCGTCGTCCGGCACCGACGCCCCTGATCGCTCCGGGGAACGGTCCGGCCACCTGCCCGGTGTGCGGCCACGCCCTCGAACCCGATGACATCTTCTGCGCGGAGTGCGGCGCCGTCCGTCCGACCGTGACGGCTGCCTTCACCGGGCCCGTCGTGCCGCTGCCCCTGGCGCGGCCGGACTGGGCGGCCGACGACGAGATCCGTGTGGACCACGAGCCCTCGGACCCCGGTTCCGCGGACGGCGGCGCCGAGCGGGGCTCCACGGACCACGCGTCGCAAGCGGATGTCCCCGAGGACGCCGGGTCCGGCACCGAGCACCGCGACGGCGCGGCGTCCGACGCCGGACAGCACGATGCCGGACAGCCCGACGCCGGACAGCCCGACGCCGGACAGCCCGACGCTGGACGTCCCGACGCCGAGCGGCCCGACGCGGACCAGGCGCACGAGGACCGGTCGAACGAGCCCGCTGCGGGGCCGGGCCGCCACCTCGCCGACGACGAGGGGGCCGCGCCCGGCGGGCACCGGAGCGCACACGACGGAGGACCGGTCCCGCCTGCTCCCGCTTCGCCGACCCTGCCGTCCTCGGCGCAGGGCGCCGGCGGTCCCGACCTGCCGCCGGTCCCGCGTGCCGCGCCGCTGCTCCCGATCCCGGGGGCGACCGGCCCGGTCCTCCCGCCCGTCGGGTCCACGACGGTGCCGTCGAGCGGCGACCTCGACCCCGACGAGGACGTCGAGGAGACGCGGATCGTCGTCAAGACCACCTCGGACGCGCCGTTCGTGCTGCACTTCAGCACCGGGGAGCGCACGGCGGTGCACGGTACGGGCCTGCTGGGCCGGCTGCCTCGACCGCAGCCGGGCGAGCGGTTCGACGACCTGCTCACGGTGCACGACCCCGGCAAGTCGGTGTCCAAGACGCACCTCGAGCTCGGGCGTGACGGCGACGACCTCTGGGTGTCCGACCGGCACTCGGGCAACGGCACGGTGATCCGGCACATCGACGGGAGCATCCGCCGCTGTGAAGCCGGGCGTCGCTACCGCGTGGAGCGCGGTGCACGGGTCGACATCGGGGAGCAGTTCTTCCTCGTGCAGTAGCCCTGACCGCCAGCCGGCCGTTCCTCCACAGGGCAGCGACCGCGACCCGGTCTCCACCAGCAGCCCCGTGCGCCCGAACCCGGACGCGCGGGGCTGTCAGTCTCGGTCCGTGTCCCCGCTCGTCGCCCGCTGCTGCCTGGTCGGTTCGGCCGTGGTGCTGCTGCTCGTCGGGGTCGTCGGCGACCTCCCGGTGGTCGCCAGGACGGTGCTGCTCGTCGCCGCAGCGAGTTGCGCGGTGCTCGACGCCCTGACGGTCCGGGGCACCGGTGCCGATCCTCCGCCCGCGGTCGTCGTGACCATGCCGACGGATGCCGTCTCCGGACCAGCAGTCTCCGGATCAGCAGTCGCCGGACCAGCAGTCGCCGCACCAGCAGTGTGCGGAGACGACGCGCTGAGCGACGCCGTCGGGGCGTCGTCGTGGACCCCGGACCCGCACGCTTCCGGCGTCGGCGTCGGCGGCGCCGTCGTCGAGGGGCTGGTGCTCGGACGAGGACCCGACGGTCGAGCCGAGCGGATCCGCGCCGACCCCGGGTCGCCGTCCCACGTCGTCGTCGTCGGCACCGGGGCGTTCGCGCGGGCGGTGTTCGATGCGCTCGGCGCCCAGCTCGCCGCGTCCGCCATCGACGGGACAGCCGGTGCGGCGGGGAGCGCGGACGCCGGCGTGCGGATCGTCTCCGATGCGGGTCCGCAGTCCGGAGCGCCGCCCGGCGTGCGTCCGACACCGACGGGGACCGCGGTCGCCGTGCGCCACGACGGTCTCGGCAGGGTGCAGGCGACCGTGGTGCTCGTCCCCGGCGTCCACCTGCTCCCGCGTCGACGGGACCGCGTCATCGAGGTCACGCGGCACGGGTGCCGGCTGTGGAACGACGGCGACGGCGACGGGGACGGCGTGGCGCCGTCCTTCGAGCCCGTGCTCCCGCTGCTGGCCGGGGATCCCGTCGACGAGCTCGTCGCAGGGTGACCGTGCCGTGTCGGGCAGCCGGCGGTCAGCGCAGTCCGGCCCCCGCGCGCACGGCACCGACCGGCACGCCGCCACCGAGCACCTGCTCGCCGGTGGCGGCCAGCACGTCGGCGACGCCCGCGGCGTCCACCATGCCGTTCCGCTCGAGCAGCGTGAGCGCCGCGAGCGTCCCGGCACGCTGCGACCCGTCGAGCGTCTTGACCGCGACCGCCGCTCCACCGGGGAGCCCCATCACCATCACGCCCTCGGCACCGAACTTCGCGAGCACCCGGAGTCGTTCGATCGTCACCGTGTTCGCCCGACCCACACCGTCGATCGCCCACGGGTGGTCGAGCACGGCGTCCACGAGTGCCGCGGTGTCCGAGTCCGAACGGGCGACGACACCCGCGAACCCACGGGCGAGCCCCTGCAGGGTGAGCGGGAACACGGGCGCGCCGCAGCCGTCCGTGCCGACGACGTCGACGGTCTCGCCGGTGTACGCCTCCACGGTCTCCCGGACCCGCTGCTGCAGCGGGTGCGCCACGTCGAGGTAGGTCGCCTCGTCCCAGCCGTTCACCCGGCACGCGGCGAGCATCCCGGCGTGCTTGCCCGAGCAGTTCATCGCCAGGCGCCGCGGGCCGTCCATGGTGCGGGCGGTGGCCCGGTCGAACGGCAGGTCGGGCGGGCAGCCCAGGTCGGACTCGACGTGGTCGAAGGACTCGAGCATGTGCAGCGCGAGGGCCTGGTGCGCAGCGGTGCCGGCGTGACTCGCCGTCGTGAGCACGAGCTCGTCGTCGCTGAAGACCGCGCCGGCGCGACGGACGGCGAGGGCCTGGAAGGGCTTCATCGTGGAGCGGGGGTACACGCTCGCCGTCACGTCGCCGACGGCGTCGAGCACGGTCCCGTCGGCCGCGACGACGACGCCGGCACCGACGTGCCGGCTCTCGTCGAAGCCGTTCCGGTCCAGCACCGCGAGCTCGACGGAGCCCTCGGCGGTGAGAGGATGGCGGTCTGTGCGGACGTCGTGGCTCACCGTCATGCCGTCATCGTAGCGAGGGGCCGGCAGGCGCCACGTCCAGCACCCAGCAGCACGCCCGAAGGAGCGCACCGTGACCGACCACACGTACGAGGTCTCCGTCCGCTGGACGGGTGACCGCGGCACCGGGACGAGCGGTTACCGCGACTACGGCCGCGACCACGACGTCACGGCGCCGGGCAAGCACGCCATCGCCGGCTCGGCGGACCCCGCGTTCCGCGGCGACCGCGACCGGTGGAACCCCGAGGAGATGCTGCTCGGCGCCCTCGCCCAGTGCCACATGATGAGCTACCTGTACGTCGCCGTGCAGCGGGGCTTCACCGTGGTCGGCTACGAGGACACGGCGACGGCCTCGCTCGACGTGCACCGCGACGGCACCGGCGAGGTCACCGAGGTGACCCTGCGCCCCGTCGTCACCGTGCTCGAGGCCGACCGCGTCGCGGACGCCGAGGCAGCCCACGCCGAGGCGAACCGCCTGTGCTTCATCGCGCGCTCGGTGGCGTTCCCCGTCCACCACACGCCCGCCACCAAGGTGCGTGCGGCAGGATAGGGCCTCGTGAAGCGTCTCCGCCTGCTCCCGATCGCCATCGTCCCAGCCGTCGTGCTCGGACTCGCCGCCTGCTCCGGGAACGGCTCGGGTGACGCCTCGGCCTCGCCCAGCGCGTCCGCCAGCGCCACGGCGACGCCCATCTCGTCGTGCCCGGAGTCGGGCTCGGCGTCGAAGCGCATCGCGGTCACCGGCGCGGTCGCCGGGTCGGAGGCGCCGAAGGTCACCTTCGACAAGGGCCTCAGCGCGGAGACCCCGCAGGCCACCACGGTGGTGCAGGGCTCGGGCAAGGCGCTCAAGAGCGGCGAGTTCGCCCAGGTGTCGTACGCCGTCTACAAGGCCTCGGACGCCTCGAAGCTCGGCGCGGTCGGGTTCGACCAGGGGAACCCGCAGGTGCTCTCCGTCGGCGGGACCGGCTTCGGCGCGCTGCTCGCCTGCACGAAGGTCGGGGACCGCGTCGCGGTGGTCGGTGAGTCGTCGGCGCTCGGCTTCAACACCGGCGGCGAGATCGTCGTCGTGGCGGACGTCGTCGCGCAGACCCCGACGAAGGCGACGGGCACGCCGCAGACGCAGGACCCGTCGCTGCCCACGGTCGAGGACAAGGCGAGCGGCGAGCCGGAGATCACGATCCCGTCCGGTGCGACGGCCCCGTCGAAGACCGAGGTCGAGGTCCTCAAGCAGGGCGACGGCGCGACGATCGAGAACGGTGACACCGCGCTCGTGCAGTACAAGGGCGTGACCCTGGCGGACGGCAAGGAGTTCGACTCCTCGTGGTCGAAGGGTGCTCCGACCACCTTCACCGTCTCCGAGGGCTCGCTCATCAAGGGCTTCGTCACCGGGCTCGTCGGGCAGAAGGTCGGGTCCCAGGTCCTCATCGTGACCACGCCCGAGGACGCCTACGGCTCGAACCCGCCCGAGGGCTCGGGCATCCCGAAGGACGCTTCCCTCGTCTTCGTCGTCGACGTCCTCGCCAAGGGCTGACCCGTGCCGACCAGGCGTCGCATCGTCGTCCTCGGCAGCACGGGCTCGATCGGCACCCAGGCCCTCGACGTCGTCGCCCGGAACCCCGACCGCTTCGAGGTCGTCGGCCTGACCGCCGGCACGAACCGTGCCCTCGTCGCCGAACAGGCCGAGCGGTTCCACGTCCGTGACACCGCCTTCGGCGCGGCCGACGCCGAACGCCTCGTCCGGAGCGTCGAGGCGGACGTCGTGCTCAACGGCATCACGGGTTCCGTCGGCCTGGGTCCGACGCTCGCCGCGCTGGAGTCCGGTGCGACGCTCGCCCTGGCGAACAAGGAGAGCCTGATCGTCGGCGGTGCGCTCGTGCAGGCCGCCGCCCGTCCCGGGCAGATCGTGCCCGTCGACAGCGAGCACTCCGCGATCGCGCAGGCGCTGCGCTCCGGTTCCGACGCGGAGGTCCGCCGCCTGGTGCTCACGGCCAGCGGCGGACCGTTCCGCGGACGCTCACGGGAGAGCCTGCGCGACGTCACCCCGGCCGAGGCCCTCGCGCATCCGACGTGGGACATGGGCCTGGTGGTGACGACGAACTCCGCCACGCTGGTGAACAAGGGGCTCGAGGTCATCGAGGCGCACCTGCTGTTCGGCGTGCCCTACGACCGCATCGACGTCACCGTGCACGCCCAGTCGATCGTGCACTCGATGGTCGAGTTCGTCGACGGGTCGACGATCGCCCAGGCCTCACCGCCGGACATGCGGCTGCCCATCGCGCTCGGCCTCGCCTGGCCGGACCGGGTGCCCGGCGTCGGGGTCCCGCTGGACTGGACGACCGCGAGCACCTGGACGTTCGAACCGCTCGACGCCGAGGCGTTCGGCGCCGTCGACCTGGCCAAGCACGTGGGCGTGCTGGGTGGGACCTTCCCGGCGGTCTTCAACGCGGCGAACGAGCAGGCGGTCGCCGCGTTCCACGCGGGTGCGATCGGCTTCCTCGACATCGTCGACACCGTCCGTCGCGTCGTCGACGAGCACACCGCGGGGGAGTCCTCCCTCGACGGCGTCCTGGCGGCGGAGCGCTGGGCGCGCGTGACGGCGGACCGCCTGCTGGCCCGCTGACGCACCCGGGCGTCGCGAGCCCGCCGCGCGGTCGCGCGACGGGTGCGCCCACGGTGATCCGTGCCTCCAGGCCGGCCGGGAGGCACGGCAGACCTCTCAGGGCGCGTTCGGCTCCGTCATGGGAAGGGTCCCGTACCCTCTGACGGTGACCGTCGAATCCGTGCTCCTCTTCGTCCTCGGCGTGGTCGTCTTCATCGTCGGCCTGCTGGTCTCGATCGGACTCCACGAACTCGGACACCTGTCGTTCGCGAAGCTCTTCGGGGTGAAGGTCACGCAGTACTCCCTCGGCTTCGGCAAGGCGATCTGGTCCTTCCGACGGGGGGAGACCGAGTACGGCATCCGACCGATCCTGCTCGGCGGGTACATCTCCATGGTCGGCATGCTCAAGCCGCGTGCATCGGGCCGGCCGAACGCGATCACGAACACCGGCATGTACGGCGCGTTCGTGCAGGACGCCCGCCAGGCCAGCGCGGAGCAGATCGCCGACTCCGGCGGCGACGACTCCCGCGCGTTCTACCGGCTGACGCCGTGGAAGCGGATCATCGTCATGGTCGCGGGGCCCGCCATGAACCTGGTGATCGGCATCGTGCTGTTCGGCGTGCTGCTGTGCGGGTTCGGCGCGCCGACCACCACCTTCACGTCGCGCGTCGACTGCGTGCTGCCGACGAGCAGCGCGACGACCTGCACCGCCGGGGATGCCGAATCGCCCGCGAAGCAGGCGGGCATCCGCGACGGCGACGTCGTGCTCGCGGTGGACGGGCAGCAGGACCCGACGATCGCCGAGGTGTCCCGGGTGTTCCAGCGGTCGGCAGGGGAGAGCGTCAGCGTCGTCGTGGAGCGTGACGGCCAGCGGCGGACGCTCGAGGTCACGCCGCAGCTCGCGACCCGCGACGTCGTCACCGAGCAGGGCACGGTCGCGAAGGACGCGGACGGCTCGACGAAGACCCAGCGCGTGGGCGTGGTCGGTGTCAGCATCGGGCAGTCGCTGGTCCGGCAGTCGCCGGCGGCGGTGCTGCCCGCGACCGGGGCGCAGATCGCCGCGTCGGCGCACCTCATCATCGACCTCCCGCAGCGTCTGGTCGCCGTCTGGAACGCGGCCTTCGGCGCGCAGGAGCGGTCGCAGGACAGCCCGGTGTCGGTCGTCGGCGTCGGTCGGGCGATCGGCGAGGTCTCGTCGATGAGCGGCGTGCCGGTGGTCGACAAGGCGTACACGATCCTCGGGCTGCTCGCCTCGCTCAACATCGGCCTGTTCGTGCTGAACATGGTGCCGCTCCTGCCGCTCGACGGCGGGCACATCGCCGGTGCGCTGTGGGAGGCCGTGAAGCGCCGTGCGTACCTGCTCGTCGGCAAGCCGGACCCGGGCGCGATCGACCTGGCGAAGTCGATGCCGCTGACGATGGTCGTCGTGGTGCTGCTGGCCGGGATGAGCGCGCTGCTCATCTACGCCGACATCGTGCGTCCCGTGAACCTGTTCGGGTAGCGCGGCCGCTCGCGCACGCGGGTCGCGCTGCCCACTACGCTCGGCGCATGAGCACCGCGCCAGAGGTCCGCGCCGTCGAGCGCCAGGGCATCGACGTCATCGCCGAGTCCGACCGGAAGGGGCGCCCGCGCGGGCTGTTCTGGCCGTGGTTCGCCGCCAACGTGTCGGTGCTCGGGCTGAGCTACGGTTCGTTCGTCCTCGGCTTCGGCATCTCCCTGGCGCAGGCCACGATCGTGTCCGTCGTCGGGGTGGCCTTCTCGTTCCTGCTGTGCGGCATCGTGGCGATCGCGGGCAAGCGGGGGTCGGCTCCGACGATGGTGCTGAGCCGCGCGGCCTTCGGCGTGCGGGGGAACCGGCTGCCGTCGTTCCTCAGCTGGGTCCTGACGGTCGGGTGGGAGACCGCACTGGCGTCGCTCGCGGTGCTCGCCACCTCGACGGTGTTCCGTGAGCTCGGCTGGGACGACGGTGTGGTGACGAAGCTCGTCGCCCTCGTCGTCGTGGCGGCCCTGGTGGTCGGGGCCGGGATCGCGGGCTTCGACGTGATCATGCGGCTGCAGACCGTCATCACCGTCGTGACCGCCGTGCTCACCGTCGTGTACGTGGTCCTCGCGGTGCCCTCGATCGACCTCGGCACCCTCGGCGCCCTGCCGGCGGGCAGCGCGCAGAACGTCATCGGCGCGCTGGTGCTCGTGATGACGGGCTTCGGCCTCGGCTGGGTCAACGCGGCGGCGGACTACTCGCGGTACCTCCCGCGGACGTCCTCGACGGGCGGCGTGGTCTGGTGGACGACGTTCGGCGGCGCCCTGGCGCCCGCGGTCCTCGTCGTCGTCGGCGTCCTGCTCGCCGGCTCGTCGGAGGACCTGAACGCCGCGATCGGCGCGGACCCGATCGGCGCGCTGACGACGATCCTGCCGGTCTGGTTCCTCGTGCCGTTCGCCCTCGTGGCGATCCTCGGACTCGTCGGCGGTGCCGTGCTCGACATCTACTCGTCGGGCCTGGCGCTGCTCAGCGCCGGCGTGCGGATCCCGCGGCCGGTCGCGGCGGGCGTCGACGGCGTGTTCATGGTCGCCGGCGCCGTGTACGTCGTCTTCTTCGCGAAGGACTTCATCTCGCCGTTCCAGGCGTTCCTCGTCACGCTCGGCGTCCCGATCGCCGCGTGGGCCGGGGTGTTCGTCGCCGACGTGGTGTTGCGGCGTCGGGCCTACGCCGACGGCGAGCTCGACGACGTGCGCGGTCGCTACGGGGACGTGCGCTGGGCCGCGATCGCCCTCGTCGTGCTCGGGACGGTGCTCGGCTGGGGACTCGTCACGAACACGTACGGTGTGCCCGCGTGGCTCAACTGGCAGGGGTACCTGCTGGGACCGTTCGGCCTCGGCGGCCGCGAGGGTGCCTGGGCGTACGCGAACCTCGGGGTCCTCGTCGCCCTGGTCGTCGGCTTCGCCGGCACGCTGCTCGCGGCGCGGGGGACGATCCGCCGACAGGAGCACGACGCATGAGCGTCACGGTCCCGACCGACGCCTGGCTCGTCGCGATCGACCTGCAGGAGGTCTTCACCGGCGACAGCCCGTGGGCGACACCGCGGTACGACGACGCCGCTGCCGGGACGCGACGGCTGCTCCCGCGGTTCGCCGGGCGCACCGTGTTCACCCGGTTCGTCGCGCCCGAGCGCCCGCAGGGCGCGTGGGTGCCCTACTACCGCGAGTGGTCGTTCGCGCTCGTGCCCGACACCGACCCCCTGTACGACCTGACCGCCCCCTTCTCGGCTGCGGCGACGGCCCACGGCGACCCCGTCGTCACCGAGCCGACGTTCGGCAAGTGGGGAGCGGGCCTCCGGGCCGTCGTCGGCGAGCACCCGCACCTCGTGCTCACCGGGGTGTCCACCGACTGCTGCGTCGTGTCCACCGCGCTGGCTGCGGCGGACGCGGGAGCGACCGTCACGGTCGTCGCCGACGCGTGCGCCGGCGCGAGCGACGAGGACCACGAGCGTGCCCTCGCGCTCATGCGGCTGTACGGGCCGCTCATCACGGTCGTGGACCGCGGGGCGGACCTGGTCACCGACCAGGTGTGACGTCACCGGGAGCGCGTAGAGTCACACCCGTGCCAGCAGTGAACCTCGGTCTGCCGAAAGTCCCCGAAACCCTGAGCCCGCGTCGGAAGTCGCGGCAGATCCGGGTGGGGAAGGTCCTCGTGGGCGGTGACGCCCCGGTCTCCGTGCAGTCGATGACGACGACGCCGACGACGAACATCAACGCGACGCTGCAGCAGATCGCCGAGCTCACGGCGTCCGGCTGCGACATCGTCCGCGTCGCCGTCCCGAGCCAGGACGACGCCGACGCACTGCCGATCATCGCCAAGAAGTCGCAGATCCCGGTCATCGCCGACATCCACTTCCAGCCGAAGTACGTCTTCCAGGCCATCGACGCCGGGTGCGCCGCCGTCCGCGTGAACCCGGGCAACATCCGGAAGTTCGACGACCAGGTCGGTGCGATCGCCCGGGCCGCGAAGGATGCCGGGGTGTCGCTGCGCATCGGTGTCAACGCCGGGTCGCTCGAACCGAGCCTGCTGCAGAAGTACGGCAAGGCCACGCCCGAGGCGCTCGTCGAGTCCGCCGTGTGGGAGGCATCGCTCTTCGAGGAGCACGACTTCCACGACTTCAAGATCTCGGTCAAGCACAACGACCCGATCGTCATGGTGAAGGCGTACCGTCAGCTCGCCGCCGCGGGGGACTGGCCGCTGCACCTCGGTGTCACCGAGGCCGGGCCGGAGTTCCAGGGCACGATCAAGAGCGCCACCGCGTTCGGCATCCTGCTCGCCGAGGGCATCGGCGACACCATCCGCGTCTCGCTGTCCGCGCCCCCTGCACAGGAGGTCAAGGTCGGCCTGCAGATCCTGCAGTCGCTCAACCTGCGTGAGCGCAAGCTCGAGATCGTCTCCTGCCCGAGCTGCGGCCGTGCACAGGTCGACGTCTACCAGCTGGCCAACGACGTGACGAAGGGCCTCGAGGGCATGACCGTGCCCCTGCGCGTCGCCGTGATGGGCTGCGTCGTGAACGGCCCGGGCGAGGCGCGCGAGGCGGACCTCGGCGTGGCCTCCGGCAACGGCAAGGGACAGATCTTCGTGAAGGGGCAGGTCGTCAAGACCGTCCCGGAGCGGGAGATCGTGCAGACGCTGATCGCGGAGGCGAACCGCATCGCCGACGAGATGGGTCCGGACGCCGCCACCGGGACCCCGCAGGTCGTCACGACGACCTGAGCCGCCGTCGTCGGACGCGCGCCGCTAGGCTTGCGTCCGTGGTCACACGGCTCTCCCATCTCTTCCTCCGCACGCTCCGCGACGACCCCTCCGACGCCGAGGTGACGAGCCACAAGCTGCTCGTCCGCGCCGGGTACGTCCGTCGTCAGTCCCCGGGCATCTTCGCGTGGCTCCCGCTCGGCCTGCGGGTGCGGCGCAAGATCGAGGACATCATCCGCGAGGAGATGGTGGCCGCCGGTGCGCAGGAGGTCCTGCTGCCGGCGCTGCTGCCCCGCGAGCCCTACGAGGCGACGGACCGCTGGACCGAGTACGGCGACGGCATGTTCCGCCTGCAGGACCGCAAGGGCTCCGACTACCTGCTCGCGCCGACGCACGAGGAGATGTTCGCGCTCCTCGTGAAGGACCTGTACGGCTCGTACAAGGACCTGCCCGTCACGCTGTTCCAGATCCAGGACAAGTACCGCGACGAGGCCCGCCCGCGCGCCGGTCTGCTGCGCGGCCGCGAGTTCACGATGAAGGACGCGTACTCGTTCGACCTCACCGACGAGGGGCTCGACCGCAGCTACCAGGTGATGCGCGACGCCTACGAGAAGATCTTCGCCCGCCTGGGCCTCGAGTACGTCATCGTCGCGGCCGATGCCGGCGCGATGGGCGGCTCGAAGTCCGAGGAGTTCCTGCACCCGATCGGCGTCGGCGAGGACACCTTCGTCCGCAGCGCCGGCGGCTACGCGGCGAACGTCGAGGCGTACAACACGCCCGTCCCCGACGCCCTGCCGATCGCGGGGCAGCCCGAGCCCGTGCTCCTGCCCGCTGCCGACACGCCGACGATCGACACGCTCGTCGCCCACGCGAACGAGGTCGCCCCGCGTGACGGCGCACCGTGGACCGCTGCCGACACGCTGAAGAACGTCGTGCTGGCGCTGACCCACCTCGACGGCACCCGCGAGGTCGTCGTGGTCGGACTGCCCGGTGACCGCGAGGTCGACCTGAAGCGCGCCGAGGTCGCCTTCGCACCGGCCGAGGTCGAGGCTGCCGGCGACGACGACTTCCGGAAGCACCCGGGCGTCTTCGTGAAGGGCTACATCGGCCCGCAGGTGCTCGGCTCCGCGAGCCCGTCGGGCATCCGCTACCTCGTCGACCCGCGCGTGGTCGAGGGGACGAGCTGGATCACCGGCGCGAACGAGCGCGGCGTCCACGTCTCCGGCCTCGTGATGGGTCGCGACTTCGCCGCGGACGGCGTCGCCGAGGTGTCCGACGTCCGTGCGGGCGACCCCGCTCCGGACGGCTCCGGCCCGCTCGAGACCGCCCGCGGCATGGAGATCGGTCACGTCTTCCAGCTCGGCCGCAAGTACGCCGAGGCGCTCGACCTCAAGGTGCAGGACGAGAACGGCAAGCTCGCGACGGTCACCATGGGGTCGTACGGCATCGGCGTGACGCGCATCATGGCGATCCTGGCCGAGGCGCACAACGACGAGAAGGGCCTGGCCTGGCCGAAGGAGGTCGCGCCGTTCGACGTCCACGTCGTGGCGACGGGCAAGGACCAGGTCGCGTACGACCTCGCTGCGTCGCTCATCGACAGCCTCGAGGGCGAGCGGTACGACGTCGTGTACGACGACCGTCCGAAGGTCTCCCCGGGCGTGAAGCTCCGCGACGCCGAGCTGCTCGGTGTCCCGGTCGTCGTCGTCGCCGGGCGGAACGCCGCCGACGGTGTGGTCGAGCTCTGGGACCGCCGCTCGGGCGAGCGTCGGGACGTCCCGGTGGCCGAGCTGCTCGAGGCGCTCCGCGCGATCTGATCGCAACCCCTCCACGGACCGGAGGCGCGGTGTCGACCGGCACCGCGCCTCCGGTCCGTCTCGTGGTTCTGGGGTACGCTTGTAGCCGACTTCTGCGCAGTTCCACCCGCAGGAGCGACTCAGCTGAACACGGAGGCACCTCGGTGAAGATCGACCTCGCAGTCCTGCGACTCATGGAGCGCGAGCGGGAGATCCCGTTCGACGAACTCGTCCGCATCATCGAATCCGCCATCCTGACGGCGTACCAGAAGCACCGCGCGGAGAACGACGAGCCCGTCGACGCCCAGACCCGTGTCGAGCTCGACCGCAAGTCCGGCGAGGTCTCCGTCTACTTGCCGGAGCGCGACGAGGACGGCACCGTCGTCGGCGAGGCCGTCGACCAGCCGAGCGACTTCGGCCGCATCGCCGCCTTCGCCGCGAAGCAGGTCATCAACCAGCGTCTGCGCGACATCGGCGACGACAAGATCCTCGGCCAGTTCCGTGGCAAGGAGGGCGACATCGTCGCGGGCGTGATCCAGCAGGGTCCGAACCCGAAGATGGTGCACGTCGACCTCGGCACGGTCGAGGCGATCCTGCCGCCCGAGGAGCAGGTGCCGGGCGAGGAGTACAAGCACGGCAACCGCATCCGCGTCTACGTCACGAGCGTCGGCCGCGGTGCCAAGGGCCCGCAGATCACGGTCTCGCGCACCCACCCGGGCCTGGTCCGGAAGCTCTTCGCGCTCGAGGTCCCCGAGATCGCGTCGGGCGTGGTCGAGATCACGTCGATCGCGCGTGAGTCCGGGCACCGCACCAAGCTCGCGGTGAAGGCGAACGAGCCGGGCGTCAACGCGAAGGGCGCCTGCATCGGCGAGCTCGGTGCGCGCGTCCGCGCCGTGACGACCGAGCTCGGTGCGGAGAAGATCGACATCGTCGACTACTCGTCCGACCTGGCCTCGTTCGTCGCGAGCGCACTGTCGCCCGCGAAGGTCACGAGCGCGTTCGTGCTCGACGCGTCGACGAAGGCGGTCCGTGCCCTGGTGCCGGACTACCAGCTGTCGCTCGCGATCGGGAAGGAAGGGCAGAACGCCCGTCTCGCCGCGAAGCTGACCGGTGCGCGCATCGACATCCAGCCGGACTCCATACTGGACGGCGACGAGTAGGACACGACCGTGTCGGGCGACGCTCGTCGCCCGGCACCGTTTCGCTGGTGGCGTGGCCCGTCCGGGCGCGCCGGATCGCGGTGGTCGGAGGCAAGGAGTATGGTGGTTCCCGTCAGAACATGCATCGGCAGTCGTCGTCGTGCTCCCCGGTCCTCCCTCCTCCGTGTCGTCGCCCTGAGCGACGGTCGCGTCGTGGCGGACCCGAAGGCAGTCATGCCGGGGCGGGGAGCCTGGCTCACCCCGACCGTCGAAGCACACGATCAGGCCGTCAAGCGCAGGGCCTACCGCCGCGCGCTCCGGCTCGACCGTGAACCGGACACGTCAGCGGTACGTGACTACCTCGAGGCGCTCAGCGCCGAAGAGCAGGCGCGTCACCGGGACACGACAGAACAGGCTGAACGGCTTATGGACAACTGATGAGCGGCTCGAAGTGAGACCCGTCATCCAGTGAGTCCTGCCCCCTTCGCGGGGTGGGACCCGTGAAGGAGAACAGTGGCAAAACCACGCGTACACGAGATCGCATCCGAACTCGGTGTCGACAGCAAGACCGCAATGGAGAAGCTCAAGGAACTCGGCGAGTTCGTCAAGGGCCCCAGCTCCAGTGTGGAACCCCCCGTCGCGCGCAAGCTCCGTGCTGCGCTGCAGGCGGACGGCGCCTCGACGGCGTCGAAGCCTGCGGCCTCGGCGAGCCCGAGCGCTCCCGCGAAGGCCGCTGCCCCGCGGTCCGGCGCCCCGAAGCCCGGCGGTCCCCGTCCGGGTCCGGCGCGTCCGGCTCCCGCGCCGAAGGCCGAGCCCGAGGTCGAGGCGCCCGTCGCCGAGACCCCGACGCCCGCCGCGCCGAAGTCGGTCGCGCAGCGCCAGGCCGAGGCCGAGGCTGCACAGAAGGCCGCGGCTGCCGAGAAGGCCGCCGCTGCCGAGCAGGCAGCGTCGGGTGAGCAGTCCGGCGACGACGCGAGCGCTCCGAAGAGCGACGCCGTCAAGCCGGGCGGTGCGCCGAAGCCCGGCTCCGCAGCCGGTCCCAAGCCCGGCGGTCCGAAGCCCGGCGCACGCCCGGGCAACAACCCCTACGCGTCCAGCCAGGGCATGGGCTCGCGCCCGCCGCGTCCCGGCAACAACCCGTACTCGTCCAACCAGGGCATGGGTCAGCGTCCCGCCGGCGGTGCCGGTGGCGGCAACGGCATCCCGCGTCCGGCCCCGCCGCGTCCCGGCGTGCCCCGTCCGGGCGCACCGCGACCGGGTGGCCCCGGTCAGGCGAACCGTGCCCCCGGCTTCGGGCAGCGCCCGGGCCAGGGCGGCGGTCGTGGCGGCCCCGGTGGTCGTCCGGGTGGTGCCGGTGGTGCCGGTGGCGGCTTCCCGCGCCCGGCGTTCAGCGGTCCGCGTCCCGCCGGTGGCGGTGGCCGCGGTCGTGGCCCCGGTGGTGGTACCGCCGGTGCGTTCGGTCGCGGTGGCGGCAAGAGCCGTGCCCGCAAGTCGAAGCGGACGAAGCGCGCCGAGTACGAGATGCGGCAGGCGCCGTCGCTCGGCGGTGTGCAGGTCCCTCGTGGCGACGGCAACACGGTCGTGCGACTCCGTCGCGGTGCGAGCATCTCGGACTTCGCGGACAAGATCGACGCCATGCCCGGCAACCTGGTGACCGTGCTGTTCCACCTCGGTGAGATGGCCACGGCGACCGAGTCGCTGGACGAGGCCACGTTCGAGGTCCTCGGCGAGGAGCTCGGCTACAAGATCCAGATCGTGTCGCCGGAGGACGAGGACCGCGAGCTCCTCGAGGGCTTCGACATCGACATCGACGCCGAGTACGCCGACGAGGACGACTCCGTCCTGCAGCAGCGTCCCCCGGTCGTCACCGTCATGGGTCACGTCGACCACGGCAAGACCCGACTCCTCGACGCCATCCGCAACTCGAAGGTGGTCGAGGGCGAGGCCGGCGGCATCACGCAGCACATCGGTGCGTACCAGATCGTCACCGAGCACGAGGGCATCGAGCGTCCGATCACGTTCATCGACACCCCGGGTCACGAGGCCTTCACCGCCATGCGTGCCCGTGGTGCGCAGGTGACGGACATCGCGATCCTCGTGGTCGCGGCGGACGACGGCATCATGCCCCAGACGATCGAGGCGCTGAACCACGCGCAGTCGGCCAACGTGCCGATCGTGGTCGCGGTGAACAAGATCGACAAGGAGGGCGCGAACCCGGCGAAGGTCCGGCAGCAGCTCACCGAGTACAACCTGGTGGCCGAGGAGTACGGCGGCGACGTCATGTTCGTCGACGTGTCGGCGCGCAACAACGTCGGCATCCAGGACCTGCTCGACGCGGTGCTGCTCACGGCGGACGCCGGTCTCGACCTGCGTGCGAACCCCGACAAGGACGCCCGCGGTGTCGCGATCGAGGCCCGCCTCGACAAGGGTCGCGGTTCCGTCGCGACGGTGCTCATCCAGTCCGGCACGCTGCACGTCGGCGACGCCATCGTGGCGGGCACGGCCTACGGTCGCGTCCGTGCCATGACGGACGAGAACGGTGTGGCGGTCAAGGCCGCGACGCCGAGCCGTCCGGTCCAGGTGCAGGGTCTGTCGTCGGTGCCGCGCGCCGGTGACACCTTCCTGGTCACGGAGGAGGACCGCACGGCCCGCCAGATCGCCGAGAAGCGTGAAGCGGCCGAGCGCAACGCCCAGCTGGCCAAGGCCCGCAAGCGCATCTCGCTCGAGGACTTCACCCGTGCTCTCGAGGAGGGCAAGGTCGACTCGCTCAACCTCATCATCAAGGGTGACGTCTCCGGTGCCGTCGAGGCACTCGAGCAGTCGCTCCTGGACATCGAGGTCGACGACAGCGTCCAGCTCCGCATCCTGCACCGCGGTGTGGGTGCGATCACGGAGTCGGACATCGACCTGGCCACGATCGACAACGCGATCGTCGTCGGCTTCAACGTCCGCCCGGACGTCAAGGCCCGCGAGCGTGCGGCGCGCGAAGGCATCGACGTGCGCTTCTACTCGGTCATCTACAACGCACTCGAGGACATCGAGCAGTCCCTCAAGGGCATGCTCAAGCCCGAGTACGAAGAGGTCCAGTCGGGTGTCGCCGAGATCCGCGAGGTGTTCCGCTCCTCGAAGTTCGGCAACATCGCCGGTGTCATCGTCCGCTCCGGCACGATCACGCGCAACGCCAAGGCGCGCGTCATCCGTGACGGTGTGGTGCTCGCCGACGGCCTGGCCATCGAGTCGCTGCGTCGCTTCAAGGACGACGTCACCGAGGTCCGCACGGACTTCGAGGCCGGTATCGGTCTGGGCAAGTACAACGACATCCAGATCGGCGACGAGATCGAGACCACCGAGCTCGTCGAGAAGCCGCGCGACTGACGCCTGGCTATCCTGGACCCCGCTCCTCCCTCGGGAGGGGCGGGGTCCGTCCCGTTCCACCAGTAGATTCCCTGCCCCAGGAGGCACCCATGGCCGATCCGCAGCGCGCTCGCAAGATGGCGGACCGCATCAAGGAAGTCGTCGCACGGCGGCTCGACAAGGGGCTGCGCGACCCGCGCCTCGGATTCGTCACGATCACCGACGTCCGCGTGACGGGCGACCTGCAGCACGCGTCGGTGTTCTACACGGTCTACGGCACCGACGAGGAGCGTGCCGACTCGGCCGCCGCGCTCAAGGCCGCGACCGGGATGCTCCGCAGCGAGGTCGGCAAGAACATCACGGCGCGGCTCACCCCGTCGCTGGAGTTCATCGCGGACGCCCTGCCCGAGACGTCGGCGCACATGGAGGACCTGCTCGTCCAGGCGCAGCAGCGTGACGCGCAGGTGCGCGCCGCGTCGGCCGGCGCACAGTACGCCGGTGATGCCGACCCGTACAAGCACGACGAGGACGAGGACGAGGAGCGCGACGAGCGCGCCTGACCTGCCGCAGCACCACGACGGCCGCCGGACACCCCGTCCGGCGGCCGTCGTAGTGCGACGGGCGGCCACGGGGCGGACGGGGGCGTCAGGCGGCGGGCCCGACGGCCGTCAAGCGTCGGGCAGTCGGTACCCGGACGCGTCGTCGCCGGTCACGAGTCCGTCGCGCAGCAGGGACGCGAGCGCCCGGGCTCGCTGCTCGGCGTCCGGCCACACCAGGTCGACCTCGTCGCGCGTGACGGGCACGTCGCTGG
This sequence comes from Curtobacterium sp. 1310, assembly GCF_017834105.1. NCBI lineage: Bacteria > Bacillati > Actinomycetota > Actinomycetes > Micrococcales > Microbacteriaceae > Curtobacterium > Curtobacterium sp. 1310. Next base: position 227,783 of record NZ_JAFICY010000001.1, read on the forward strand.
CCCGCAGCTCGGCCATCACCAGACCGCGCACCTGGCGGTCGCTGCCGGCGAAGCGCGCCTGCTTCGGCGCCCGTGGCCCGTCGTGCTCCGGGTACCCGGCAGCCCGCCAGGCACACCGGTCGGCGATCGGGCACGCGTCGCACGCGGGGGAACGGGCGGTGCAGACGAGCGCGCCGAGCTCCATCACCGCGGCGTTCGTGGCCGCTGCGGTGTCGCGGTCCTCGGGGAGCACCGAGTCCATGAGCGGCAGGTCCCGCTTCGCGTTCGCCGGTCCGGGCTCGCCCTCGCCGAGGACCGCACGCGCGAGCACACGGCGGACGTTCACGTCGACCACGGGGTGCCGGTCGCCGTACGCGAACACCGCCACGGCGCGGGCGGTGTAGTCACCGATGCCGGGCAGGGCGAGGAGCGCGTCGACGTCGCGCGGGACCACGTTGTCGTGCTGCTCGGCGATCACGGTCGCCGCCGCGTGCAGTGCGAGCGCCCGTCTCGGGTAGCCGAGCCGGTCCCACGCGCGGACCGCGTCGCCGGGGGGTGACGCCGCGAGGTCCGCAGGCGTCGGCCACCGGGTGAGCCACGCCTCCAGACGGGGGACGACCCGCGCGACCTGCGTCTGCTGCAGCATGATCTCGCTCACCAGCGTGCCCCAGGCGGGGAACCCCGGCCGCCGCCACGGCAGGTCGCGGGCCTCGGCGCGGAACCAGGCCACCAGCGGGGACGCGATGTCGGGACGGCTCCGGTCCGTCGGGTTCTCCACAGCCGGTCGGGAGGCTCCGCTCGCGTTCACCACGACAGCCTACGGTGGGTGCATGGCACGCTGGGCACCGCAGGAGACCGACACGATGGCCGCGATCGCGAGCGAGGTGATCGCGCAGGTCGGGACGAACCGGACCGTCGTCGGCATCGACGGGCAGGACGGCACCGACCTCGAACGGGTCGCCGCGGCGCTCGTCGGGGCCTTCCAGCAGCAGGGGGTGTCCGCGATGGCTGCCGCTGCGCCGTCCGCCGACCTCGACGTCCTCCGCGCCGACGTCGTGACGCCGTTCCGCACGACCGGGGCGGGGGAGGGCGTGCTCGTCGTGCACGGGCAGGGACTGCTCGCACCGGGTCCGCGGGGGCTCTGGCGCTGGTCGCTGTGGGTGGAGCAGGAGGACGGCCGCCTCGAGCGTCGCGCGGACGTCAAGATCGCCGCCTCGGCCGTGCTCGACGTGACGGACCCGGACCACCCCCGTCGCGAGTGGAACGACGCCTGCTGACCACACCGGGCAGGTCGGGCTGACGCACGTCGCTGGTACCCTCGTCCGGTGCTCGCTACCCCGCCTGACGGCATCCTCCTCGTCGACAAGCCGCAGGGCATCTCCAGTCACCGGGTGGTGTCGATCGCACGTCGGCGCCTCGGCCTGAAGAAGATCGGCCACGCGGGCACCCTCGACCCGATGGCGACCGGTCTGCTGCTGCTCGGCGCCGGACCGTCCACCCGGCTCCTCACGCACCTGGTCGGACTCGGGAAGACCTACACGGCGACGATCCGACTGGGCGTCGGGACGGACTCGGACGACGCGGACGGCACGCCGACGTCAGCCGTCGGGGTCACGGACGCCGACGTGTCCGACGACGCCATCGAGCGTGCGGTCGCCGCGCAGCGCGGGGTGATCGACCAGGTGCCCTCGACGGTCAGTGCGATCAAGGTCGACGGGCGACGGGCCTACGACCTCGCCCGGAAGGGCGAGGAGGTCGTGCTGCGCTCCCGCACCGTCACGGTGTCCCGCTTCGAGGTCACCGGCCGCGACGACCACACCGTCACCGTCGACGGTGCAGCGGTCCCCGTCGTGGACCTCGACGTCGTGGTCGACTGCTCCTCGGGCACCTACGTCCGGGCGCTCGCGCGTGACGTCGGGGCGGCCCTCGGCACCGGCGCCCACCTCACGGCGCTCCGCCGCACCGCCGTCGGCCCCTTCGCCGTCGCGGACGCGGTGGACCTCGAGGACGAATCGGTCGACGTCGCGGCGGCCCTGGCACGCCCGGCGGACGTCGCGCGTCGACTGTTCGACGTCGTCACGCTCGACGCAGCCGCGGCGAAGGACCTCACGGACGGCAAGCGGGTCGCGGTCGAGCACCCCGACCACGACGGACCGGTCGCTGCGGTCGCGCAGGACGACGACCGGCTGGTCGGCCTCGTCTCGGTGCGGCGCGGTCGGTTGCGGGTCATCACCAACTTCCCGGCCCCGGCGACCGTCGGGACGACGACGGACGGAGCGCGCGCGTGATCGAGTGGTTCATGTGGGTGCAGCTGGCGGTGGCCGTGGTCGCCGGGCTGTTCGCCGTGGTCGTCGGGTTCCTCGGCTGGAAGCCCAACGACTACACCGTCGGGTCCCTCGCCCTCATCGAGCTGCTGCTCCTGGCGCAGGGCGTGGTCTCGCTCGTCCTCCCCGCCGTCGGCAGTCCGCCGCAGGGCAACGCGCTCGAGTTCGGGGTGTACGCCGTGTCGGTGCTGCTCGTGCCGCCGGCAGCGATCCTGTGGGCCCTGATCGACCGGACGAAGTGGAGCACGGTCGTGCTCGGTGCCGGAGCGTTCACCGTCGCGGTGATGGTCTACCGCATGTACCAGATCTGGTTCGCGCTGAACTGAGCCCGCCGTCGTCGCCGGTGCCCGCTCGTCCGCGCGCGTCACCCGTCGTCGGTAGACTCGTCGCCGTGGCGAACAGATCCTCCCTCGCGACCGGCATCGGCCGCGTCCTCATCGCCGTGTACGGCATCCTCGCCCTCGCGGCGACCGGGCGCAGCGTCGTCCAGATCATCGAGAAGTTCTCCTTCGCACCGTTCGCCTACACGCTGAGCGCCGTCGCCGCCGTCGTCTACATCGTGGCGATGATCGCGCTCATCGCCCCCGGCCGTGCCTGGTACCGCGTCGCCTGCGTGACCATCGGGTTCGAGATGGCCGGCGTGCTGGTCGTCGGCACCCTGTCGCTCCTCGACCGTCAGCTCTTCCCGGACGACACCGTGTGGTCGTACTACGGCCTCGGCTACCTCTTCGCACCGCTCGTGCTCCCGATCGCCGGGCTCTGGTGGCTCCGCAAGCACCACCGCACCGCCGTCGCCGGACCCGCTGCCGCGTCGGCGACGGTCGGCGAGTAGGGATCGACGTGCAGTACTACGACGACGTCGCCGACGTGGCGCAGGGCTTCGGACCGAGTGCGGTCACCATCGGCAAGTTCGACGGCGTCCACGTCGGACACCGGGCGGTGATCGCGCACCTCGAACGCGCCGCCCGTGAGCGCGGGCTGGTGTCCACCGTGGTGACCTTCGACCGCCACCCGCTCAGCGTCATCGACCCCGAACGGGTTCCGCCGGCGCTGACGAGCACCCCGCAGCGACGCGAGCTCCTCGAGGGCATCGGGGTCGACGCCATGCTCCTGCTGCGCTTCGACCAGGACCTGCAGTCGCAGGCCCCCGAGGCGTTCGTCTCCGAGATCCTCGTCGGCACCCTGCACGCCGAGCTCGTGTTCGTCGGCAGCGACTTCAGGTTCGGCGCCCGCGGTGCCGGCGACGTCGCGCTCCTGCGTCGACTGGGGGAGCAGCACGGCTTCCGCGTCGAGCTCATCGACGACGTCGACCTGCGCGACGACGTGCGCCCCGCTGACGAGCGACGCGTCTCGTCCACCTGGATCCGCGAGCTGCTCGGTGACGGACGTGTGGCCGAGGCTGCCCGTCTGCTCGGGCGCGAGCACGCGGTCCGGAGCACGGTGGTGCACGGGAACCAGCGTGGTCGGGCCATGGGGTACCCGACGGCGAACCTCGACCCTGCGTGCGAGGGCTTCGTCCCGGCCGACGGCGTCTACGCGGCTCGCGTGCTGCACGAGGGCACGGTGTACCCGGCGGCGGTGTCCGTCGGCAACAACCCGACGTTCGAGGGCGTCCCGGCGAAGCAGATCGAGGCGCACCTGCTCGACGTCGACATCGACCTGTACGGGGACACCATCTCGGTGCTGTTCGTGTCGTTCGTCCGCGGCATGGTCGCGTTCTCGTCGATGGACGAGCTCGCGGCCCAGATGCGGCAGGACGACCTCGACATCCGGCTGTTGCTCGGACTGCCCGCGCCGGTCTGACGCCGGGCTCGGCGCGCCCCGCGCGGGTCTCGGCCAGCCCCGCGCGAGTCTCGGCCGGCCAGGGGCGAGTCTCGGCCAACCGAGGGCGAGTCTCGGCCTGAGCGACACGTCTCGCGCGTCCGAGCACGAGCACCGTCGTTCAGCCCGAGACTCGGCCACGCAGCACGCAGCACGCAGCACGCTGCCACGCAGGACGCCCCGCGACCGATCAACGGTCACGGGGCGTCCTGCGCGGTGCTGATCAGCTCCCGAGGGCGTCGAGCCAGATCTTGCGGGCGTCGAGGGCCTCTTGCGCCGCCGTGATCTTGCGGGCGTCACCGGAGGCCTGTGCGGCCTCGAGCTCGGCCTGGAGCTTGCCGATGGCGTCCTCGAGCTGACTGGCGAGGCCGGACTGTCGCGCCTTGCGCTCCGGGTCCGAGGCCTTCCAGTGCTCGTCCTCGAGGCTCCGGACGTGGTCCTCGACCGCGCGCAGGCGGTCCTCGATCCGGCGGACGTCGCCGCGGGGGACCTTGCCGATCTCGTCCCACCGGCGCTGGATGTCCGTCAGGGTCCGGCGTGCGGCGACGCGGTCGGTCTGCTGCAGCAGCGGCTCGGCCTCGGTCAGCAGGGCCTGCTTCGCGACGAGGTTCGCGCTGAACTCCTCGTTCTCGACGGCGGCCTCGGCGTGGCGCTGCTCGAACAGCACGTCGCCGGCTGCCTTGAACCGTGCCCAGAGTGCGTCGTCGTGGCGCTTGCCGGCGCGCCCGGCCCGCTTCCAGTCGTCGAGCAGCTCGCGGTAGGCCGGGATGCCGTCCGTCCCGCGGGTCGCGAGCGCCTCGGCCTGCTGCACGAGCTCCTGCTTGCGGTTCCGCGCGTCGCGGTGCTGCGCGTCGAGCTCCGAGTAGAAGGCACGGCGGTGCTGGTCGACCGTCGAGCGGGCGGCACGGAAGCGCTTCCAGAGGTCGTTCGCGTCGTTCTTCGGCAGGCGCGGACCGTCGTGCTGGTGCTGCTGCCAGCGGGCGAAGACGTCGTCGAGCTGCGCGGTGATCTGCTTCCACTGCGCGCGGGCCGGGTCGACGGCGGCGAGCGACTCGGCCTCCTCGACCAGGGACGCGCGGTACGCGAGCGCGTCCGTGAGCGCCTGCTGCGCCTGCGCCTGCTGCTCCTTGGTGAGCGACCCCACCTGCTCCGACAGGCTCGCGACACGGTTCTCGAGCGACTTCAGGTCGCCGACGACCCGGGCCTCGGCGACCTGCGTGCGCAGGTGCTCGACGGTCCGGGCGACGTCGTTCGCCGAGGCGCCACGCTGGACGCGCTGCTCGGCGATCTTCACCTGCCCCTCGAGGTCGGCGTACTTGCGCGCGAAGTACGCGAGGGCCTCGTCCGGGGTGGCGTCCGGGTACTCGCCGACAGCCTTCTCGCTGTCGTCGTACCGGACGTACACCGTCCCGTTCTCGTCGACCCGGCCCCAGGTCGTTGCTTCGTCAGGTCCCACAGGTCTCGCCTCGATCGTGGTCGTGCATCACCGACGTCCCCGTCGGCACGGTCAGGTCGTCAGCCTATTGCACCGGAGGGGCGCGGGGGCCAGTGGGACGTGCGGGCTGTGGACGACCGCGGACCCGGGTCCGCGGCGACCCGGTCCGGTCAGCCGTCCTTCCGGATGGTCGCGCCGGTGATCGTCGTGGCGACCTCCGGCTCGCCGGTGCCGTCGGACCCCGCCGACGCGATGCCCTTCGAGGTGATCTCGCGCTCCAGGTCGCCGAGCCCGCTCGTGACCTTGCCGACCACGGTGTAGCCGCCCGTCGACGCGTCGAGCGTCGTGTCGCCGTAGACGATGAAGAACTGCGTGGACTGCGAGTACGGCGACGCGCCGCGCGCGATCGCCAGCGTGCCCTCGGCGTAGCGGCCGTCGCTCGGGACGTTCTCGAGCGGGCCGTACTGGAACCCGGCGTCACCCGTGCCGTCCCCGTTCGCCGAGCCGCACTGCAGGAACCGGAAGTCGGCGCTGTCGGCCAACCGGTGGCAGGTGGTGCCCTCGTAGAACTGCTTCCGGATGAGGTCGATCTCCACGCTCGCCGCCTGCGGAGCGGCCGCGCCGTCGAGCTCGATGCCGAGCTCGACGTCCTTGTTCAGCGTCAGCGTGCCGGTCCAGGTCGCCCCGTCCGCGATGCCCTTGCTCGGCACCTTCCCGGTGTTGCCGGCCGTCGCACTCGCCGACGGGGTCGGGGTGGACGTGGCACTCGCGCTCGCGTCCGGTGCATCGCCGGCCCGCGATCCTGCGAAGGCGAGCTGCGACCCGGTGGCGAGCGCCGCCACGAGCACGAGCACACCCGCGCCGACGACGTTGTCCCGCACCCTCCGGCGTCGCTGCCGGTCGTGCAGGCCCTGTCGGGCCTGGTACAGACGGAGCCGCTCACGCGCCTCGCGGTTGTCGCGCGCCTGGTTCTTCGGTGCCACGGTGCTGATCGGACCTCTCGTCGACTGTGCCGACGAGCGTAGCGGACCGCGGGGGACGCCCGGCCTGGAGGCACGCAGCACGTCGGCGGTCCGGCCTACCATCGGAGCATGGCAGCGGATCGATCGGGCATGCGCGCGCCCACGACGGGTGGTCGCGCCGGGTTGGCTCAGGGGTCCGTCCCGCTGGCGGTGCGGATGCGTCCGACGAGCCTGGACGAGGTCGCGGGGCAGCAGCACCTGCTCGGGCGGGGCAGTCCGCTGGTGCAGCTCGCCACCGGGACGCGTGAGAACCCCGGCGGGGTGTCGGTGATCCTCTGGGGTCCGCCCGGCACCGGCAAGACGACCCTGGCACAGGCGATCGCGCGGCAGTCCGGTCGCGAGTTCGTGGAGCTCTCGGCCGTGACGGCCGGCGTGAAGGACGTGCGCGAGGTCATGGAGAAGGCCCTCACGCACCGCGACCTGTACGGCTCGACCACCGTGCTGTTCCTCGACGAGATCCACCGCTTCAGCAAGGCCCAGCAGGACGCGCTGCTGCCCGGTGTCGAGAACGGGTGGGTCATCCTCATCGCCGCGACGACCGAGAACCCCTCGTTCTCCGTGATCTCCCCGCTGCTCTCCCGTTCCCTGTTGCTCACCCTCAAGCCGCTCACGGACGAGGACCTCGGCATGCTCGTGGACCGGGCAGTCGAGGACCCGAGGGGCCTGGGCGGCTCGGTCGTCCTCGGGGACGACGCTCGTTCGGCGATCGTCCGGCTGTCATCCGGCGACGCGCGTCGGGCCCTCACCGCGCTCGAGGCCGCCGCGTCCTCCGCGATCGCGGCGCGCACCGGCGATGCGGACGACGACGAGGACGAACCGCGCGACGACGTCGCCCTCGACGTCGCCCTCGACGACGTCGAGAGGGTGCCGCTGGTCGACGCCGACACGGTGGCCGCCGCGGTGGACCGTGCCCTGCTGCGGTACGACCGACAGGGCGACGAGCACTACGACGTCATCAGCGCATTCATCAAGTCGGTCCGGGGGAGCGACGTCGACGCCGCGCTGCACTACCTCGCACGGATGATCGAGGCCGGCGAGGATCCGCGGTTCATCGCACGGCGCATCATCATCTCGGCGTCCGAGGACATCGGCATGGCGGACCCGCAGGCCCTGCCGATCGCCGTCGCGGCCGCGCAGGCGGTGCAGCTCATCGGGATGCCCGAGGGGCGCATCCCGCTGGCCGAGGCCGTGGTCTACCTGGCGACGGCCCCGAAGTCGAACGCGTCCTACAACGGCGTGAACGCGGCGGTGGCGGACGTCAAGGCCGGGCGGATGGGCGTCGTCCCGGCGCACCTGCGCGACGCGCACTACCCCGGCGCGAAGCGGCTCGGGCACGGCAAGGGCTACGTCTACTCGCACGACGCCGAGCACGGGGTCGCCCGGCAGCAGTACCTGCCCGACGCCCTCGAGGGCACGGAGTACTACACGCCGACCGGCAACGGGTACGAGCGTGAGGTCGGGCCCCGGCTCGAGCGACTCCGGAAGATCACCCGCGGCGAGTGACGCCCGGTGCTTCTCCGGGCCTCTCGATGCTGCTATCGTTGACGGGCCTACGTCCTGGTCCTCGCGTGCGGCTGCGCCGAGGACAGAGTCCCGCTCCGGCGGGACGGGGACAGAGGTTCGGACTGTAGCCGTCCGATCCCACAGGCTCATCCCTCTGGATCCCGTCGCCGGGACCGCGCGCACGAGTGCGTGCCGTGTCCGGCGAGTCATTCAGTTCAGACAGAGAAAAGGACCCTGTGTCTACCAAGTCACGCACCCGCAGCAAGACCCGCCTCTCGCGCGCGCTCGGCATCCCGCTGACGCCGAAGGCGGCCCGCTACCTCGAGAAGCGCCCCTACGGCCCCGGTGAGCACGGCCGTACCCGCCGTCGTGCGGACAGCGACTACGCCGTCCGCCTCCGTGAGAAGCAGCGTCTGCGCGCCCAGTACGGCATCCGCGAGAAGCAGCTCCGCATCGTCTTCGAAGAGGCCCGCAAGACGAAGGGCCTGACCGGTGAGAACCTGGTCGAGCTCCTCGAGCAGCGCCTCGACGCCCTCGTGCTGCGTGCCGGCTTCGCCCGCACCACCGCGCAGGCGCGCCAGCTGATCGTGCACCGTCACATCCTGGTCGACGGCAAGCTCGTCGACCGTCCCTCCTTCCGTGTGAAGGAGGGCCAGATGATCCACGTCAAGCAGCGCTCCGAGTCCCTCGAGCCCCTCCAGGTCGCCGCTGCCGGTGGTCACCTCGAGGTCCTGCCGAAGGTCCCGGGCTACCTCGAGGTCGAGATCGAGAAGCTCCAGGCCCGCCTGGTCCGTCGCCCGAAGCGCGCCGAGGTCCCCGTGACCTGTGAAGTGCAGCTCGTCGTCGAGTACTACGCAGCTCGCTGATCCACGGATCACGCCCGAACGGCGGGTCGTCCTCTCAGGAGGACGGCCCGCCGTTCGGCGTCCCGGCCGTCCCACGCCACTACACTCGTTCGGGCACGCACCGCTCGCGTGCGCGAGAGGGAGAGGGAGAGGCACCGTGAAGCAGCTGTTCTTCGTCGCCGTCGGCGTCGTCATCGGCTTCGCCGCCGCGCACCGGATCGCGAACACACCCGGCGGCGCCCGCCTCTTCGCGGACGTGAACGCCAGGACGAAGGCGTTCACCGACGCCGTCGCCGACGGGTACCGCTCCCGCGAGGCCGAACTCCGCACCGACGCCTGAGCGTCACCGCGCCCCAGCTCCCACGCACCCTCCGCCGACCTGAATCAGGAAGCACCATGCAGACCGCAGAGATCCGCCGCCGTTGGCTCCAGTTCTTCGGCGACCGCGGACACACCGTCGTCCCGTCCGCGTCGCTCGTCTCGGACGACCCGTCGCTGCTCTTCACGGTCGCCGGCATGGTCCCGTTCATCCCGTACCTGACCGGGTTGGTCCCCGCACCGTACCCGCGCGCGACGAGCGTGCAGAAGTGCATCCGGACCAACGACATCGAGGAGGTCGGCAAGACCCCTCGGCACGGCACGTTCTTCCAGATGAACGGCAACTTCTCCTTCGGGGACTACTTCAAGGAGCAGGCGATCCAGTACGCCTGGCAGTTCCTGACGACGCCGGAGTCGGACGGCGGCCTCGGGTTCTCGGCCGACGACCTGTGGGTCACGGTCTACGAGGACGACGACGAGGCGATCGCCTTCTGGAAGCAGCACTCGTCGCTGCCGGACGACCGGATCCAGCGCCTCGGCAAGGACACCAACTACTGGTCGACCGGGCAGCCCGGACCCGCCGGCCCGTGCTCCGAGATCTTCTTCGACCGCGGCCCGGAGTACGGCATCGACGGCGGCCCGGCGACCGACGACGACCGCTACGTCGAGATCTGGAACCTGGTGTTCATGCAGTACCAGATCGCCGACGTCCGGTCGAAGTACGACTTCACGATCACCGGCGAACTGCCGAACAAGAACATCGACACGGGCATGGGGCTCGAGCGCGTCGCCTTCATCAAGCAGGGCGTCGACAACATGTACGAGATCGACCAGGTGCGTCCGGTGCTGGACCGCGCCGCAGCGATCTCGGGCCGTCAGTACGGCGCCGTGCACGAGGACGACGTCCGGATGCGGGTCATCGCCGACCACGTCCGGTCGTCGCTCATGCTCATCGCGGACGGCGTCACCCCGTCGAACGAGGGCCGCGGGTACATCCTCCGCCGTCTGCTCCGCCGCACGGTGCGCGCCATGCGCCTGCTCGGCGTCGAGGGTGCGACCTTCCCGCAGCTCTTCCCGGCGTCGCGCGACGCCATGCGCGAGGCCTACCCGGAGGTCGCCGGTGACTACGACCGGATCGCCCGGATCGCCTACGCGGAGGAGGAGACGTTCCTCCGCACGCTGGCGCAGGGCACCACGATCCTCGACGTCGCGGTCGAGCGCGCGAAGCAGGACGGTGCCCCCTCGATCGGCGGCGACACCGCGTTCCTCCTCCACGACACGTTCGGCTTCCCGATCGACCTGACGATGGAGATGGCGGACGAGGCCGGCGTCCGGGTCGACCGCGGGGCGTTCGAGACCCTGATGTCGGAGCAGCGTGCCCGCGCCAAGGCCGATGCGAAGAGCAAGAAGACCGCCCTCGCCGACCTCAGTGTCTACAGCGCCTTCCGCGCGAAGGGCGAGACGGTCTTCCTGGGCTACGACGCGCTCGAGGCCGAGTCCGCCGTGCTCGGCATCATCGTGGGCGGCGTCAGCGTCGACCGCGCCGTCGCCGGTGACATCGCCGAGGTGATCCTCGGGGAGACGTCCCTGTACGCCGAGTCCGGCGGTCAGGACGCCGACCAGGGGTCGATCGTCGGCAACGGCTTCGACCTCGAGGTGCTCGACGTGCAGCGCCCGGTCGCCGGGCTCTGGAGCCACACCGTGCAGGTCCGCTCCGGCGAGGTCGGCGTCGGTGACGCCGCCACGACGGTCGTCGACGGCGAGTACCGCCGCGGCGCGACCCAGGCGCACTCGGCGACGCACCTGGTCAACGCGGCGCTGCGCGACGTGCTCGGACCGGAGGCCCTGCAGGCCGGCTCGTACAACAAGTCGGGCTACATGCGCCTCGACTTCTCCTGGTCGCAGCCGGTCTCCGGTGCCACCCGCTCGGAGATCGAGGAGGTCGTGAACGCGGCGATCCGCTCGGACCTCGCGGTGCAGACGCGCGTGCTGCCGCTCGACGAGGCCAAGGCGCTCGGTGCGCAGGCGCTGTTCGGCGAGAAGTACGGCGCCGAGGTCCGCATGGTCGACATCGGTGGTCCGTGGTCGCGCGAGCTCTGCGGTGGCACCCACGTCGCCTCCAGCGCGCAGGTCGGCCTCGTCAACCTGGTCGGGGAGTCGAGCGTCGGCTCGACCAACCGTCGCGTCGAGGCCCTCGTCGGACTCGAGGGCTTCCGCGACCTGGCCGTCGAGCGGACGATCGTGTCGCAGCTCTCGAGTGCGCTGAAGGCTCCCCGTGAGGACCTGCCGACCCGCGTGCAGGGCCTGATGGAGGACCTGCGCACCGCCCAGAAGCGGATCGCCGAGTTCGAGTCCGCCAACCTGCAGCAGCGGGTGCCGTCGATCGCACGCCGGGCCGAGACGGTCGGCGCGGTCACCGTGGTCGCCGAGACGGTCGACGGCCTGCAGTCCGGGGACGACCTGCGTGCCCTCGCGACGGGCGTGCGCGGTCAGCTCGGGGACGGTGCCGCGGTCGTGGTGCTCGGTGCCGTGATCAGCGGCAAGCCCGTGGTGATCGTCGCGACGAACGACGCGGCGCGGTCGGCCGGCATGCAGGCGGGTCCCCTCGCCAAGGAGGCAGCCGGTGTCCTCGGCGGCGGTGGCGGCGGCAAGCCCGACCTCGCCCAGGGCGGTGGCACCGATGCGGCGGCGCTGCCCGCGGCGCTGCGCGCCGTGACCGCACGACTGGCGGGCTGATCGTGCCGGTGCGTCCGGGCCGCCGGCTCGGCGTCGACGTCGGCAAGGCCCGCATCGGCGTCGCGGTCTGCGACCGCGACGGCCTGCTGGCCACCCCGGTCGAGACGGTGCCCCGGGCCCAGGCGACCGACGTGCGCCGGATCGTCGAACTGGCCGACGAGTACGACGTGCTCGAGATCGTCGTGGGGCTGCCGCTCTCGATGTCGGGTGACGACACCCCGTCGACCGCCGATGCCAGGGGCTTCGCGGAGCGGCTGGCCGAGCACCGGACCGTACGGCTGGTCGACGAACGGCTCTCGACGGTGACGGCGCAGCGCGGTCTGCACCAGGCCGGGAAGAACACCAAGAAGTCCCGCGCCGTGATCGACCAAGCGGCCGCTGTTATCATCCTGCAACACGCGCTCGACCACGAGCGTGCGTCCAGCGCCGCTCCCGGCGCAACGCTCCCCTGACCGACCGGCCCCGGGACGGGTCGGGAGACCGTCGTTCCCGGACCGACGGGGCCCAGGTGGAGCCCCCGACCCGAGAGACCGAGGATCCCTTGGCAGACGACCTGGACTGGGACGCGATCATCGCGCCCGGTGACGACGCAGGGCGGCGACGTCGCCCCACCGACCCCGACGCCGAGCCCGACCGACCGATGTCCCGTCGTGAGGCGCGTGCAGCCGAGTCCGAGCGGGCGCGGCGGGCGCCGGCGGAGGACACCGACGGTCGTCGTCCGGCGGACCAGGACCCGGCGTCGCAGCCCTCGACGGCGGCGACGCGACCGGCATCGCCGGCGGACGCCCCGGTCGCGCGGTCGGACGACGAGCTCCACCCGGACGTCCGAGCACTCCTGACCGGGGAGCTCCGGGCGCCCGATGCGCAGGCGGTGCGTGCGGCGCGGGCCGAGGCCGGCCCGGGCCGGGCCACGCGTGACGCGGGCGTCGTCGACGGTTCCGCTGCCGCCGCGGGCGGGCCTGCCGGAGCCGACCGGGGAACCGGCGGTACCGGAGGCGGACGTGGGCGTGGTGCCGGAGGCGGGGGAGCCTCCCGGCCGCCACGCGAACCGCGGCCGAAGCGGCGACGTGGCCCGCTCGTGGCGGGCATCGTGATCGTCGCCCTCGTCCTGGGCGGCGGCGTCGGCGCGTACGCCTTCGCCGCACCCAAGGTGCAGCAGGTGCTCAGTGCGATCGGCGGGTCCAGTGAGCCCGACGACTACACCGGCGACGGGACGAGCAAGGTCACCGTGACCATCAAGCAGGGCGACATCGGCGAGGACGTCGCGAAGACCCTGCAGCGCAGCGGTGTCGTGAAGAGCTCGAAGGTGTTCTACAAGCTGCTGTTGACCTCACCGGACGTCTCGTTCCAGCCGGGCTCGTACGAGCTCAAGAAGGAGATGAGCTCGAAGGCCGCGCTCGACGCACTCAAGGACTCCGACAACCGCGTCCAGGCCTCGATCGTGATCCCCGAGGGGACCGCGCTGCAGGACATCGAGGCGGGGATGGTCTCGAAGGCGGGGCTGACCGAGGCCGAGGTCAGTGCAGCGGCGAAGGACGTGCAGGCGTACGGGCTCCCGTCCGGCGTGACGACGCTCGAGGGATGGCTCTTCCCGGCGACGTACCCGATCAACCCCGGGTGGACCGCGAAGCAGTACTTCCAGTCGATGGTCGACACGATGAAGGAGCACCTGGCCGCCGCCGGCGTGGCCGAGGGCGACCAGGAGCGGGTCGTCGTCTTCGCCTCGCTCGTGCAGAAGGAGGCCGGCCTGGCTGCCGACTACCCGAAGGTCGCGCGGGTGTTCCAGAACCGGCTCGACATCGACATGGCGCTGCAGTCGGACGCGACCGTCGCCTACGGGACGGGCAACACGCACAAGGTGACCACGACCGACGAGGAGCGAGCGGACGCGGGCAACGCGTACAACACCTACGTGCACAAGGGTCTGCCCCCGGCACCGATCTCGAACCCCGGCGACCTGGCCATCAAGGCCGTCACGAACATGGCCGACGGGAAGTGGCTCTACTTCGTGACGGTCGACCTCGACACGGGTGAGACCGTCTTCTCGGACACGTACGCGGAGCACCAGGTGGCCGTGAAGCAGTTCCAGGCCTGGCTCCGCGCACACCCCGAGTACCAGTAGGCGCGCGGCGGTCCGGTCGCGTCGCACGACCGGACCCTGTGGGAGGATGGTCGACATGCTTCGTTGGTTGACCGCTGGTGAGTCCCACGGACCCGAACTCATCGCGATGCTCGAGGGCCTGCCCGCGGGCGTCCCGGTGTCGTTCGAGTCCATCCGCGCCGACCTCGCGCGTCGGAAGCTCGGCTACGGGCGCGGGTCGCGGATGAAGTTCGAGCAGGACGAGCTCCACGTCTCGGGCGGCGTCCGCCACGGGTACTCGCTCGGCAGCCCGATCGCCATCCGCATCGGCAACACCGAGTGGCCCAAGTGGGTCGAGGTCATGAGCCCCGAGCCGGTCGAGTCGACCGAGATGTCCCGTGGTCGCAGCGCGCCCCTGACCCGACCGCGTCCCGGACACGCCGACCTGGTCGGCATGCAGAAGTACGGGTTCGACGAGGCCCGACCGATCCTCGAACGCGCGTCCGCTCGCGAGACGGCGGCGCGGGTCGCCCTCGGCGCGGTCGCGAAGTCCTTCCTGGCCGAGCTCGGCATCCGCTCGATCGCGCACACCCTGCAGGTCGGCACCGTCCGCGTGCCCGACGGCACGCCGCTGCCCCTGCCCGACGACGTCGACCGCCTGGACGAGGACCAGCTCCGCTGTGCCGACCCGGAGACCTCCGCGCGGATGGTCACCGAGGTCGAGGCGGCGAAGAAGGACGGCGACACCCTCGGCGGGGTCGTCGAGGTCCTGTTCTACGGCGTCCCGCCGGGGCTCGGCTCCCACGTGCACTGGGACCGTCGTCTCGACGCACGACTCGCCGCGGCGATCATGGGCATCCAGGCGATCAAGGGCGTCGAGGTCGGCGACGGGTTCGCCACCGCGGGACGCCGTGGGTCCGAGGCGCACGACGAGCTGTACCGCGAGGACGGCGAGATCGTCCGGACGAGCGACCGCGCCGGCGGGACCGAGGGCGGCATGTCCACCGGGACGGTGCTCCGTGTCCGCGCGGGCATGAAGCCCATCGCGACCGTGCCGCACGCCCTGCACACCATCGACGTCGCCACCGGCGAGGACGCGGCCGCCCACCACCAGCGGAGCGACGTCTGCGCGGTACCGGCCTCGGGCGTCGTCGCCGAGGCCATGGTCGCGCTCGTGCTCGCCGATGCCGTGCTCGAGAAGTTCGGCGGCGACAGCCTGACCGAGACGAAGCGCAACCTCGACGCGTACCTGGCGGCCCTGCCGGAGACCCTGCGCACCCGCCGGACGGACGGCGCTGAGTCGCGCGCGGCCGAGCCCACGACCGTCCGGTGAGCGGCGCCGACGCGTCGACCACCGGCGGTCTCGCGGGCACCGGTGCGCCGGTCGTCGTGATCGGGCCGATGGGGGCCGGCAAGTCGAGCGTCGGCAAGCGCGTCGCCAAGGCCCTGGGCGTGCCGTTCACGGACACCGATCGCGTGATCGCGCGGGAGCACGGCCCGATCCCGGGGATCTTCGCCGACCGCGGTGAGCCGGCGTTCCGCGCGCTCGAGGCCGAAGCCGTGCGCGCAGCCGTCGCGACCGGCGGTGTGGTCTCCGTCGGTGGGGGAGCCGTGACGCACCCGGACACCCGTGCTGCGTTGCGTGGCGCCCGGGTCGTGCTGCTCACCGTGTCACCCGAGGCCGTCGCAGCCCGGATCGCGGGGACCGACCGGCCGCTCCTCGCGCAGGGCGGGATCGACGCGTGGCAGACCATCGCCGACGAGCGGGCGGCGACCTACGCCGAGCTCGCACACGCGACGTTCGACACGTCGCGCCGCCCGATGTCGCACGTCGTCCGGGACGTCGTCGCGTGGGTGACCGAGCAGCAGACCGGCTCCGGCGAGGAGCGCACCGGCTCCGGCGAGGAGCGCACCGGCTCCGCCGAGGAGCGCACCGACTCCGCCGAGGAGCGCACCGACTCCGCTGAGGAGCACATCGGCTCCGACCAGGAGCACACCACCGGAGGGACACCGTGACCGCGTCGAACCTGCCCGAGGGCACCACCGAGATCCGGGTCGGCGGCGAGGGCGGGTCCCTCGTCGTGGTCGGCAACGACCTGTCCGGCTCGGTCCCGTCGCTGCTCGGACCCCGCGTTGCGAAGGTGCTCATCGTGCACGCACCGACCCTGGGAGCGCGGGCGAACGAGCTGCGTGCCGTCCTCGTCGAAGCCGGTCTCGACGCACTGATCGCCGAGGTCCCGGACGCCGAGGCCGCCAAGCGCGTCGAGGTCGCCGCGTTCTGCTGGCAGGTCATGGGACAGGCGGACTTCACCCGGACCGACGCCGTCATCGGGCTCGGCGGGGGAGCCGTCACCGACCTCGCCGGGTTCGTCGCGGCGACGTGGCTGCGCGGGGTGCCGTTCCTGGCGATGCCGACGAGCGTGCTCGGGCTGGTCGACGCGAGCGTCGGCGGCAAGACCGGCATCAACACCAACGAGGGCAAGAACCTGGTCGGGGCGTTCCACCACCCGCGCGCGGTGGTCGCCGACCTCGACCTCGTCCGGACGCTGCCGAGGAACGACGTGCTCACCGGGTTCGCCGAGATCGTGAAGGCCGGCTTCATCGCCGTCCCTGAGATCCTGGACGTCATCGAGGCCGACGTCGCCCGCGTCACCGACCCGACGACGCCCGAGTTCCGCCGCGTGGTCGAGCTCGCGATCGCGCTGAAGGCCGAAGTGGTGTCGGAGGACTTCACCGAGCAGGGTCGACGGGAGATCCTCAACTACGGGCACACCCTCGGGCACGCGATCGAGCACGCCGAGCGCTACCAGTGGCGACACGGCGCGGCGGTGTCCGTCGGCATGGTGTTCGCCGCGGAGCTCGCCCGGTTGACGGGCCACCTGGACGACGCCACCGTCGACCGGCACCGCTCGATCCTCGAGTCGCTGGAGCTGCCGACGACCTACGGCCTCGGTCGCTGGGAGGGCCTGCTCGCGACGATGCGGCGCGACAAGAAGGCACGAGCGGGCATGCTGCGCTTCATCATCCTCGACGGGGTCGGCAAGCCCGCCACCCTCGAGGGTCCGGAGGACCACCTGCTGTTCACCGCGTACCAGGAGGTCGGCGTCTAGCGGGTCCGCCCGCCAGATCAGCGGAGCGTCGGACGAGTCCGACGCCACCACCACCTGAGCCGCATGGAGAGGGTGAGCACACCGGTTCGCTCCCATTCGCGGAACTCGTCGAGTGTGGCGCCGTTCTCCCACGCCCAGTACTCGTCGTCGTCGCGGTCAGGGTCGAGCGCGTCGGGGAGTGGCTTGAAGATCCGCATCATCCGAGGTCCTCTCCTGTGGGTGTGCTTGCTCGGTAGCCGCTCTGCGACTGTCGGCGCAGTGCCCGGTGCGCCAGCCGGCGGTCGGCCTTCGACCACCACGCTACGGTCGCGAGGTGCCGGAGCACAGCGATTGAGATGTCGTGTGCACGGTCACCGGGACGCTGCTCGAGCGCCCATGTGAACCGTTCCCAGGCGTGGTGGCGTACCGCGGTGCGTCGCGCCTGGAACGCGCCGAACCAGCTGACGACGGCAGCGGCGATCGACGCCGTCGCAGCGATCGCGGCGGTGGTGCGTGCAGTGTCCATGCCACGAGGGTCGTGCAGTGGACCTGACCTGACGCGTCCGGTCAGCCGACCTGTGGGCGGTGAACCGTGCCTCCCGGCTGTGCAGGAACGGGGCAGGCCCGCAGGCCCGGGGAGCAGACTGGTGCGGTGCCCACCCCGCCCCGCCTGAGCGACCTCGGCCAGCAGGACGCCGCCGTCGGCAGCATGCGTACCCGTGCCCGACGCTTCGCCGAACTCCTGTCGATCGCCCGGCGCCACGAACTGGTGCCGTTCCGACGGCTCGACTTCTCACGCGACCCGGGGACGTCGGACCTGCGGCGGCGGCAGGCCGAGCACCTGCGTCGCGCCCTCGAGGAGGCGGGCGGCGGGTTCGTGAAGATGGGACAGCTCCTGTCGACGCGCGACGACCTGCTGCCGGACGAGTGGACCGAGGGGCTCGCGCACCTGCAGCGCAGCGTCCGCCCCGCCGACGCGGTCGAGGTCGCGGCGCTCCTCGAGGAGGAGCTGGGCGCGCCCGTCGACGAGGTGTTCGCGTCCTTCGACACCGAACCGGTCGCCGCTGCGTCCATCGCGCAGGTGCACCGGGCCACCCTCCGTGACGGCACCGTCGTCGCCGTGAAGGTCCAGCGACCCGGGATCGACGCCGCGGTCCGGCGCGACGTCGACATCGCGCTGCGGGTCGTCAGGTTCCTGGCCCGGACGAGCACCGAGGCACGACAGGTCGGCGTCGCGGACGTCGCGCAGCAGTACGCCGACGACCTCGTGCGGCAGGTGGACTTCACGTCGGAGATGCGGAACCTCACCGCACTGCGTGCGGCGCAGGCGCGGAGCGCCCGACCGGACGCGGTCGCCTACCCCGAGCCGTACCGCGACCTCTCCGGGCGTCGGGTGATGGTGATGGAGTTCCTCGAGGGCGAGACGCTCAGCGTGGTCCGGGCCGCCGGGGGCGGTCAGGACCTCGACGCCCCGATGCGGGCCGTCCTCGACGCCTTCCTCCGGCAGATCGTCTTCGACGGGATCTACCACGCTGACCTGCACCCGGGCAACGTCGTGCTGCTGCCCGACGGCCGCCCGGCCCTGATCGACTTCGGGTCCGTCGGCCGGCTCGACCCGGGCCTGCGGAGCACCGTGCAGGACCTGCTCGCCGGGTACATCCAGGACGACACCGAGCGGATCGCGGACGCGGTGATGCGCATGGCCCCGGTGCGTGACGTCGAGGACGAGCCGGACTTCCGCCGGGACATCGCCGCGTTCGTCGCGGACGAGCTCGGGCCCGGTGCGCGGATCGGCGTCGAGACGGTGGACGACGCCGTCGCCGTGTTCGGGCGCTACCGGCTCAAGCCGCCGCCGGACTTCGTCGCCGCGGCCCGCGCGCTGGCGATCTTCGAGGGGACCCTGCGCAGCCTCGCGCCGTCGTTCGACCTGCTCGAGGAGTCCCGCGACCTGGCGAGGCGGCAGATCCGCGACCAGCTCCGACCGCGAGCGGTCCGGGACCTCGCGGTCCGTGAGCTCTTCGGCGTGGTGTCGGCCGCGCGCAAGCTGCCCCGACGGGTCGACCGGATCACCGAGGCGCTCGAGACCGGCAGGTTCGCGGTGAACATCCGGCTGTTCTCGGACCGGCGGGACCGCGAGGTGGTCTCCGGTCTGGTCCGGCGCGTCCTGCTCGTCCTGCTCGGAGCGGGTGCCGGCGTGCTGGCGATCGTGTACCTCGCCTCGCCGGCGCGGCCGACGGCTGTGCTCTCCACCGGTGCCGCGGGCGGGATCCTGGGCGGTACTGCCGTGGTGCTGCTGGTGTGGGCCGCGATCGACGCGTGGCGGGCTCGACGCCGGCGGTGACCCACGGGTGGTCGGCCGGGCAGCCGCGCCGCCGCCCGCACTGCGCCCCGCCCCGGCCGGTCCGTGCCCGTCCGCTACACTCGACGGGGCGTCGGCGCGGGCACACCCCGCCGTCGCCGGGACCGGACGCACGTCCGGGAGACCTTCACAACACCATCGAACGGAAGACCCATGGCGAGTACCACTGACATCAAGAACGGCGCCGTTCTCATCATCGACGGGCAGCTCTGGTCGGTCGTCGAGTTCCAGCACGTGAAGCCGGGCAAGGGCGGCGCCTTCGTCCGCACCAAGCTCAAGAACGTCGTCTCGGGCAAGGTCGTCGACCGCACGTTCAACGCCGGCGCGAAGATCGACACCGCGACCGTGGACCGCCGCGACTACCAGTACCTGTACCAGGACGGCGAGTCCTACGTCTTCATGGACACCGACACGTACGACCAGGTCCCCGTGTCGGAGACCGTCGTCGGCGACGCCAAGAACTACCTGCTCGAGTCCGCCATGGTCACCATCGCGATGAACGAGGGCAACCCGCTGTACATCGAGCTCCCGACGTCGATCGTCACCGAGGTCGAGACCGAGCCGGGCCTGCAGGGCGACCGTTCCTCCGGTGGCACGAAGGACGCGACCATCATCGCGACCGGTCACCGCATCCAGGTGCCGCTGTACCTCGAGAACGGCACCACCGTGAAGATCGACACGCGCGACGGCAGCTTCCTCGGCCGCGTCAACAACTAGGCGCCGACCACATGAGTGCTCGTTCGAAGGCCCGCAAGCGCGCCCTCGACATGCTCTACGTCGCCGAGGTGCGTGAGCTCCCGATCGCGGACGTCCTGGCGACCGAGACGGTCCGGCACCTCGACCAGCCCGAGCGCGCCTCGAGCTGGGACTACGCCCGGCAGATCGTCACCGGCATCGACGACGACCGCGCTGCGATCGACAAGGTGATCGTCGAGCACGCGCAGGGGTGGTCCGTCGCCCGCATGCCCGTCCTCGACCGCTGCATCCTCCGGATGGGCGTCTGGGAGCTCCGGTACAACCCGGAGGTCCCGGACGCGGTCGCGATCGCCGAGGCGGTCGAGCTCGCGCAGTCGCTCTCGACGGAGGACTCGGCCGGCTTCGTGAACGGCGTCCTCGGCGCCGTCGCGGGCGGCCGTGCACCGTCCGGTCGGAGCGCCGACGAGGCCGCCGTACCGTCCGGTCGGACTGTCGCGGGGGACCAGGAGTCCGAGTAGGGTTGTCCACGTCAGCATCCTTTAAGTCCGTCCGGTGAGGCGGGGAAGGAGGTCGGCGTGGGCACCAGAACGGTCCTGCAACACCCCGACATCACGCGTGCTCTGACACGCATCGCGCACGAGATCCTCGAGGCCAACCACGGCGCCTCGGACCTCGTGCTCCTGGGCATCCCGACACGGGGTGCCGTCCTGGCCGAGCGGCTCGACCGCGTCCTTGCCGACATCGAACCCGAGTGGGCAGCGGACCGCGACCAGCGGCTCGGCACGCTCGACGTCACGATGCACCGGGACGACCTCGGCCACGGCATCGGTCGTGCGCCGCACCGCACGACGATCCCGACGAGCGGCATCGACGGCAAGGTCGTCGTGCTGGTCGACGACGTGCTCTACTCGGGTCGCACCGTGCGGGCAGCGCTCGACGCCCTGCAGGGCATCGGCCGGCCCCGGGCGGTGCGGCTCGCGGTGCTCGTCGACCGCGGCCACCGCGAACTGCCCATCCGGGCGGACCACGTCGGCAAGAACCTGCCGACGGCCGCCGACGAGCGGGTCACGCTGCGCCTGACCGAGACGGACGGCACCGACGAGGTCGTCATCGAGCAGCACGAGCCGACGCAGCACGAGACGACGCGGCACGAGCAGGGGGTCGCCCCGTGAAGCACCTCCTCTCCACCGCCGACCTGTCGCGCGCCGAGGCCGTCCGGATCCTCGACGTCGCCGAGGAGATGGCCGAGGTCAACACCCGCGAGGTCCGGAAGCTCCCAGCCCTCCGCGGCAAGACCGTCGTGAACCTGTTCTTCGAGGACTCGACCCGGACCCGCATCTCGTTCGAGGCAGCCGCCAAGCGGCTCTCCGCCGACGTCATCAACTTCGCGGCGAAGGGCTCCAGCGTCTCGAAGGGCGAGTCGTTGAAGGACACCGTGCAGACCCTCGGTGCGATGGGCATCGACGGCATCGTCATGCGCCACCCGGCGTCGGGAGCCCCGCGGGTCCTCGCCGAGGCCGACTGGATCGACGTCCCGGTCGTGAACGCCGGTGACGGGACGCACGAGCACCCGACGCAGGCCCTGCTCGACGCCTTCACGATGCGCCGACGGATCCACGGCACCGACAGCCGCGGCCGGGCGCTCGACGGCGTCCGCGTGGCGATCGTCGGCGACGTCCTGCACAGCCGTGTCGCCCGGAGCAACGCCTGGCTGCTGCGCACGCTCGGTGCCGAGGTGACCTTCGCCGCGCCGCCCACGCTGCTGCCCGCGGTCGACCGTCCGTTCGGCGCCGCCGTGCACCACGACCTGGACGCCGCCCTCGGGGAGGACCCGGACGTCGTGATGCTGCTCCGCATCCAGCAGGAGCGGATGAACGACGCGTTCTTCCCGAACCCGCGCGAGTACACGCGGCACTTCGGTCTGACGGCGGCACGGGCGGCGGCCCTCTCGGAGCGCACGCTGATCATGCACCCGGGCCCGATGAACCGCGGCCTGGAGATCGCCGGCGTCGCCGCCGACGACCCGCGCTCGACCGTCGTCGAGCAGGTCGCCAACGGCGTGTCGGTCCGCATGGCCGTCCTGTACCTCGCCCTGACCGGCGAGCACGAACCGAAGGAGCCCGTCGCATGACCGCCCACCTCATCCGCGGCGCCCAGCTGGTCGACGGCTCGCGTGCCGACATCCGCCTGGAGGGACGACGCATCACCGCGGTCGGCTCCGGTCTCGACACGGTCGGCGCGACGGTCGTGGACGCGGACGGTCTGCTCGCCCTGCCCGGGCTCGTGGACCTCCACACGCACCTCCGTGAGCCCGGCTCCGAGGAGTCGGAGACCGTCCTGACCGGCTCGCGGGCCGCGGCAGCCGGCGGCTTCACCGCGGTGAACGCGATGGCGAACTCGTCGCCGGTCGCCGACACCGCCGGTGTGGTCGAGCAGGTGCAGGCGCTCGGCGACGACGCCGGGTACGTGACGGTCCGCCCGATCGGCGCGGTGTCCCAGGGGCTGCAGGGCACGCACCTGTCCGAGATCGGCGCGATGGCGACCTCGCGCGCCCGGGTCCGGGTGTTCTCGGACGACGGCTCCTGCGTGTCGGACCCGCTCCTCATGCGCCGGGCGCTCGAGTACGTCAAGGGCTTCGGCGGTGTGCTCGCACAGCACGCGCAGGAGCCCCGGCTGACGATCGGCGCGCAGATGAACGAGGGCCGGCTCTCGTCGGAGCTCGGGCTCGCCGGGTGGCCGGCCGTCGCCGAGGAGGCGATCATCGCCCGCGACGTCCTGCTCGCCGACCACGTGGGCGCACGGCTGCACGTCTGCCACGTCTCGACCGCCGGCAGCGTCGAGGTGATCCGCTGGGCGAAGTCCCGCGGCATCGACGTCACCGCCGAGGTCACACCGCACCACCTGACCCTGACCGAGGACCTCATCGCGGGGATCGACGGCGCACCCGGGTACGACGCCCGGTACAAGGTGAACCCACCGTTGCGCTCCCGCGAGGACGTCGACGCGCTGCGCGGAGCACTGGCCGACGGCACGATCGACATCGTCGCGACCGACCACGCGCCGCACACCGCCGAGGCGAAGTGCTGCGAGTGGCCGGCCGCGGCGAACGGCATGGTCGGGCTCGAGTCCGCGCTGAGCGTCGTGCACGCCGCCGTGGTCGAGGACGGCCGGCTCGACTGGGCCGACGTCGCCCGCGTGCTGTCCGAGGCACCGGCGCGCATCGGCCAGGTCGAGGGGCACGGTCAGCGCATCACCGAGGGTGCCCCCGCCGAGCTGACGCTGTACGACCCCGCGGCGGTGCGGGAGTTCTCGGTCGACGACCTGCACGGCCAGTCGCAGAACTCGCCGTACCTCGGCATGCGGCTGCCCGGCAGGGTGGTCGCGACCTTCCACCACGGCTACCCGACGCTGCTCGACGGCGTGCTCGTCGACACCGAGACCGTCGCCGCGGCCGCAGCCGCGACCCCGTCGGCGCGGTCGACGAAGGCGGCGTCCGCGTGAGCCGGGCGGTGACACGGTGAGCGGCGACGCGCTGCGCTGGCTGACCGGAGCGGCGATCCTGCTCCTGGTGGCCGCGCTGTTCGTCGCGATGGCGCGCACCTGGCGGACCCGGACCCGCGCGCAGACGGCAGCCGTGCCTCCGGTCCCGGTCCCGACCGGGCTGGGACCGGCGGTCGGGTCGTGGGACGGGTTCACGGTCGCGACGACCCGCGCCGACGCGCCGCTCGAGCGGATCATGGCAGGCGGTCTCGGGTTCCGGGGCCGCGGCGGCGTGACCGTGCACGACACCGGCGTGGTCCTGCACCACGCCGGAGCCGAGGACCGGTGGATCGCCGCGACCGCCGTCCGCGGCGCCGACCGGGCCACCGCGGCCATCGACCGCGTGGTCGAACCCGGGG
Organism: Curtobacterium sp. 1310; assembly: GCF_017834105.1. NCBI lineage: Bacteria > Bacillati > Actinomycetota > Actinomycetes > Micrococcales > Microbacteriaceae > Curtobacterium > Curtobacterium sp. 1310. Next base: position 251,889 of record NZ_JAFICY010000001.1, read on the forward strand.
GACTGGTCCGTCTGCGATGGACGGCGACCGGCGCCGCAGCAGCGACGGACCTCGACACCTACTTCCGGTTCCCGGAGGGCGGCGCAGCAGCACTCGCCGCCCTGCAGGGACTGACGACGACGCACGAACACCCGCACACCGCGGGCGAAGGGACGAACTGATGACACGCGAACGGGCCGTACTGGTCCTCGAGGACGGCACCCGCTACGACGGACGGGCGTACGGCGCCCGAGGCCGATCCCTGGGAGAGGTCGTCTTCGCCACCGGCATGACCGGCTACCAGGAGACGCTGACCGACCCGTCCTACGCCGGACAGATCGTGGTGCAGACCGCGCCGCACATCGGCAACACCGGTGTCAACGACGAGGACCCCGAGTCCCGTCGCATCTGGGTCGCCGGGTACGTGGTGCGCGACCCCAGCCGCGTCGTGTCGAACCACCGCGCGAACGCGACGCTGGACGACCACCTGGTGCGCGACGGCATCGTCGGCATCTCCGGGATCGACACGCGCGCGCTCACCCGCCGGATCCGCGACGCCGGCGCCATGAAGGGCGGCGTGTTCAGCGGCGCCGACGCGGACCTGTCCGCCGAGGAGCAGCTCCGGGCCGTGCGCGAGCAGGCCGCGATGACCGGCGCGAGCTTCTCGTCGATCGTGTCGACCCCGGAGACCTACGTGGTCCCCGCCGTCGGCGAGCAGATCGGCCGGCTCGCCGTGCTCGACCTCGGTGTCAAGGCCTCGACCACCCGCTACCTCGCCGAGCGCGGGTTCGAGGTGCACGTCGTGCCGCAGGACATCACGTCCGAGGCGCTGCAGCAGCTCGACCCGGACGCGCTGTTCTACTCGAACGGCCCGGGTGACCCCGCCGCGAGCGACGCGCAGGTGTCCCTGCTGCAGGAGTCCCTGCGGACCGGCCGCCCGTTCTTCGGCATCTGCTTCGGCAACCAGCTCCTCGGTCGCGCGCTCGGCTTCGGCACGTACAAGCTGCCGTTCGGCCACCGCGGCATCAACCAGCCCGTGCTCGACACCGCCACCGGCAAGGTCGAGATCACGAGCCAGAACCACGGCTTCGCGGTCGACGCGCCCCTGGGCGAGGTGCTCGAGTCGCCGGCCGGGTTCGGGCGGGTCGAGGTCTCGCACTACTCCCTGAACGACGACGTGGTCGAGGGCCTCCGCGCGCTCGACGTGCCCGCGTTCAGCGTGCAGTACCACCCCGAGGCGGCGGCCGGCCCGCACGACTCCATGTACCTGTTCGACCGGTTCGCGGACCTGGTCCGTGCGCGACGCGACGGGGAGCCGCTCGACGCGGCGACCGCCACCGCCACGACCCCCGCAGCCGACCCGACGACCGACGCCGGCGCGTCGGCCGCGCAGAACGAAAGCAGCAACTGATGCCGAAGCGCGCAGACATCAACTCCGTCCTCGTCATCGGCTCGGGCCCGATCGTCATCGGTCAGGCCGCCGAGTTCGACTACTCCGGCACCCAGGCGTGCCGCGTCCTCCGCGCCGAGGGCGTCCGGGTCATCCTCGTCAACCCGAACCCGGCGACGATCATGACCGACCCCGACTTCGCCGACGCGACGTACATCGAGCCGATCACGAGCGCCTCGCTCGAGGAGATCATCAAGATCGAGCGCCCGGACGCGGTCCTGCCGACGCTCGGCGGGCAGACGGCGCTCAACGCGGCGATCAAGCTCGACTCCGAGGGCATCCTCGACAAGTACGACGTCGAGCTCATCGGCGCCAAGGTCGACGCCATCCAGCGCGGCGAGGATCGCCAGCTCTTCAAGGAGCTCGTGCTCGAGTCCGGTGCCGACGTCGCCCGCAGCCACATCGCGCACACGCTGGACGAGGCGAAGGCGTTCGCGCAGGACCTCGGCTACCCGCTCGTCGTCCGGCCGTCCTTCACGATGGGTGGTCTCGGCTCCGGCTTCGCGTACAACGAGGAGGAGCTCGTCCGCTTCGTCGGCGACGGCCTGCAGTCGAGCCCGACCACCGAGGTGCTCCTCGAGGAGTCGATCCTCGGCTGGAAGGAGTACGAGCTCGAGCTCATGCGGGACAACTTCGACAACACGGTCGTGATCTGCTCGATCGAGAACGTCGACCCCGTGGGCGTGCACACGGGCGACTCGATCACCGTCGCCCCGGCGCTGACGCTGACCGACCGCGAGTACCAGAACATGCGGAACATCGGCATCGACATCATCCGTCGCGTCGGTGTCGACACCGGCGGCTGCAACATCCAGTTCGCCGTGGACCCGTCGAACGGGCGCCTGATCGTCATCGAGATGAACCCCCGCGTGTCGCGCTCGTCCGCGCTCGCGTCGAAGGCGACCGGCTTCCCGATCGCGAAGATCGCCGCGAAGCTCGCGATCGGGTACCGCCTCGACGAGATCGAGAACGACATCACCCGTGTGACGCCGGCGAGCTTCGAGCCGACGCTCGACTACGTGGTCGTGAAGACCCCGCGGTTCGCGTTCGAGAAGTTCCCGGCGGCCGACGCCACCCTGACCACCACCATGAAGAGCGTCGGCGAGGCGATGGCCATCGGCCGCAACTACGCAACGGCGCTGCAGAAGTCCCTGCGGAGCCTCGAGAAGCGCGGGTCGAGCTTCCACTGGGACACCCCGGCGGCCGAGCTCGACAAGGACGCGCTGCTGTCGAAGGCCCAGGTGCCGACCGACGGCCGCATCGTGACCGTGCAGCAGGCCCTGGTCGCCGGCGCCACCGCGGACGAGGTGTTCGAGGCCACGAAGATCGACCCGTGGTTCATCGACCAGATCGTCCTCATCAACGAGGTCGCCGACGAGGTGCGTGCTGCGGAGACGCTCGACGCGGACACCCTGCGGTGGGCGAAGGAGCACGGCTTCAGCGACGCCCAGATCGCGTCCCTGCGCGGCATCTCCGAGCAGGAGGCGCGCGACGCCCGTCACGCGCTCGGCATCCGCCCGGTCTTCAAGACGGTGGACACCTGCGCCGGTGAGTTCCCGGCCCTCACGCCGTACCACTACTCGTCGTACGACGCCGAGACCGAGGTCGCCCCGAGCGACCGGAAGAAGGTCGTCATCCTCGGCTCCGGCCCGAACCGCATCGGTCAGGGCGTCGAGTTCGACTACTCGTGCGTGCACGCCTCGTTCGCACTGAGCGACGCCGGCTACGAGACGATCATGATCAACTGCAACCCCGAGACGGTCTCCACCGACTACGACACCTCGGACCGGCTCTACTTCGAGCCGCTCACCACCGAGGACGTCCTCGAGGTCATCGAGGCCGAGGCGGCCTCCGGTGAGCTCGTCGGCGTCGTCGTCCAGCTCGGCGGGCAGACCGCCCTCGGCCTGGCGAAGCCCCTCGAGGCCGTCGGCATCCCGATCCTCGGCACGACCCCGAGCGCGATCGACTCCGCCGAGGAGCGTGGCCAGTTCGCCGCGATCCTCGAGCAGGCCGGGCTGCTCGCACCGCGGAACGGCACAGCCCACGACCTCGCGAGCGCGACCGCGGTCGCCGAGGAGATCGGCTACCCGGTCCTCGTCCGCCCGTCCTTCGTGCTCGGCGGACGCGGCATGGAGATCGTCTACGACCCGGCCGCCCTGGCGGACTACTTCGACCGGATGGCCGACCAGGCGATCATCGGTCCGGACCTGCCGCTGCTGGTCGACCGGTTCCTCGACGACGCGGTGGAGATCGACGTCGACGCGCTCTTCGACGGCGAGCGGCTCTACGTCGGCGGCATCATGGAGCACATCGAGGAGGCCGGCATCCACTCCGGCGACTCGGCCTGCACCCTGCCGCCGGTCGGACTCGGCAAGGCGGAGATCCGCGGCGTGGTCGAGGCCACCGAGAAGATCGCCCGCGGCATCGGCGTGCAGGGCCTGCTGAACGTGCAGTTCGCGATCGGTGCGGGCGTGCTCTACGTCCTCGAGGCGAACCCGCGCGCCAGCCGCACGGTCCCGTTCGTGTCGAAGGCACTCGGCATCCCGCTCGCCAAGGCGGCCTCCCGCGTGATGACCGGCACCTCGATCGACGCGCTCGTCGCCGAGGGGATGCTGCCGGAGCGGGACGGCTCCTCGGTGCCGCCGCAGGCACCGGTCGCCGTCAAGGAGGCCGTGCTGCCCTTCCGCCGCTTCCGCACCCACGACGGCCAGGTCGTCGACTCGGTGCTCAGCCCCGAGATGCGCTCCACGGGCGAGGTGATGGGCATCGACCGCGACTTCCCGCGGGCGTTCCTCAAGTCGCAGGACGCCGCGTACGGCGGCCTGCCGACGAGCGGCACGGTCTTCGTGAGCGTCGCGGACACCGACAAGCGCCAGGTCGTCCTGCCCGTGCACCGCCTGCAGCAGCTCGGCTTCACGATCACCGCGACCGAGGGGACCGCCGAGGTCCTGCGCCGCAACGGCATCGAGGTCACCCTGGTCGGCAAGTACAGCGAGGGCGGTGAGAGCGTGGTCGACCTGCTCGCCCGCGACGCGGTCGACATCGTCATCAACACGCCCTCCGGCGCCGCCGGTCGTGCGGACGGCTACGAGATCCGTGCGGCCACGGTCGCCGCGGACAAGCCGCTCTTCACGACGATCGCGCAGCTCGGTGCGGCCGTCGCCGCGATCGAGACGATCGGCACCCCGCTCAGCGCCCGCAGCCTGCAGGACTACGCGCTCGAGCGCGCGACCTGGTGAGCGACGGACGGACGGGAGGCCCGGCCTCCTTCGGTGTCCGCCTCGCCGCCGCCGTGGGGGAGCGTTCTCCCCTGTGCGTCGGCATCGACCCCCACGCCGCCACCCTGGCGGCGTGGGGGCTCGGCCGCGACGAGCAGGGCCTCACCGCCTTCGGCGCGACCCTGGTCGACGCGGCCGCCGGCCGCGCCGCGATCGTGAAGCCGCAGATCGCCTTCTTCGAGGCGGCCGGGGTCCCCGGCTACCGCGCGCTCGACGCGACCCTGCGTCGGGCACGCGATGCGGGCCTCCTGGTCGTCGCCGACGTGAAGCGGGGCGACATCGGCTCGACCGGCGACGACTACGCGCTCGCGTGGCTCGACCGCGACGGGCCGTTCCGGGCGGACGCGATGACGGTCTCGCCGTACCTCGGGTACGGGTCCCTCGCCGGCACGGTCGACGTCGCCCGACGGAACGGTGCGGGCGTCTTCGTGCTCGCGGCGACGAGCAATCCGGAGGCGCGCGTGCTCCAGACGGCCGTGCTCGCCGAGGGGCCGCGTGCCGGACGGTCCGTCGCTGCCGGTATCGTCCTTGCTGTGGCAGACGACAACCGGACCGGCGGCGAGCAGCCGCTCGGGGACGTCGGGCTCGTGCTCGGCGCCACCCTCGACCTCGACGACTTCGGCATCGACGCGGGCGCCATCGGCAACGCGCCGGTGCTCGCCCCGGGCTTCGGTGCCCAGGGTGCCCGGATCGAGGACCTGCGCGCCCGGTACGGTGCGCGGGCCGAGCAGGTCCTGGTGAACGAGTCGCGCGGGTTGCTGACCGACGGCCCGGACGGGGTCGCCGCGCTGGTGCAGGACCGCGTGGACCGCATCCACGCCGCACTCGGGGCCGCCGCGTGACGGACCAGACGCCCACGGACCAGACGCCCGGCTCCGGGACCCCGGACCGCAGCGACCTGCCCGCGCACCGCAACCCGCCGGAGGTCGACCGCGTCGCCGCCGCCCGCGCGGCAGTCGCCGCTCGGCGCGCCCGTGCTGCCGTCAAGGCGCAGGTGGCGTCGGGGGAGCGCAGCGCCCTCGAGGTCGCTCGCGCCGCGTGGTCCGACGCGGACCTGCCCGCCGAGAAGTCGCTGCGCGTGCGCGATCTGCTCACGAGCATGTCCGGGATCGGCCCGGCGCGTGCCGAGGCCGTGATGGGGGAGCTCCGCATCGCCCCGTCGAAGCGGCTCGGCGGGCTCGGCACCCGGCAGCGCTCCGCCCTGGCCGACTGGCTCGCCGCCCGCGGCCGGAAGCGCGGTGCGTCGAAGCTCGTCGTGCTTGCCGGACCGACCGCCGTCGGCAAGGGCACCGTGAGCGCGCACATCCGCGAGCACTTCCCCGACGTGGACCTCAGCGTGTCGGCGACGACCCGGAAGCCCCGCCCGGGCGAGGTCGACGGCGTGCACTACTACTTCGTGGACGACGCCGAGTTCGACCGGATGATCCGGGACCGCGAGCTGCTCGAGTGGGCCGTGGTGCACAACTCCTACCGGTACGGCACGCCACGGCCGCCGATCGACCGCGCGCTCGACGCCGGCGACAAGGTGCTGCTCGAGATCGACCTGCAGGGTGCTCGGCAGGTCCGCGACGCCATGCCCGAGGCCGTGCTCGTGTTCCTGCTGCCGCCGACGTGGGAGGAACTCGTCCGACGGCTCATCGGACGCGGGACCGAGTCCGCCGAGGAACAGGCACGCCGACTCGAGACCGCGAAGGTCGAACTGGCCGCGCAGGACGAGTTCGACGTGCGCATCGTGAACTCGGATGTCGGCACCGCGGCACGCGAGGTCGTAGACTTGTTCTCTGCGCCCTGACACGGCGCACCCGCGCGCGCCTCCTCGGCGTCGCGCCCGCGCAGCCCGACCGCGGTCGGGCGGTCCGATCCGGTCGGACCCGCGCCCCACGCACCCGCAGCCGACAGGAGACACCATGGCCAACCCCCAGGGCATCATCGACCCGCCCATCGACGACCTGCTCGCCAAGGTGGAGTCGAAGTACGCGCTCGTCATCTTCGCCTCGAAGCGCGCCCGTCAGATCAACGACTACTACGCCGACCTGCACGAGGGGTCGCTGTTCGACAACGTCGGTCCGCTCGTCGACTCGACGATCGACGACAAGCCGCTGTCCGTCGCTCTGCACGAGATCAACGAGGACAAGCTGACCGTCACCAAGCAGCAGCAGCCCACCGACTGACCCCGGTGAGCGGCACCAACCTGCGCCTCTTCACGTCCGAGTCGGTGACGGAGGGGCACCCCGACAAGATCTGCGACCAGATCTCGGACACGATCCTCGACGCCCTGCTCGCGGTCGACCCGCACGCGCGCGTCGCCGTGGAGACGATGGTCACCACCGGGCTCGTGCACGTCGCGGGCGAGGTCACCACGTCCGGCTACGTCGAGATCCCGAAGCTGGTCCGCGACGTCATCACGGGCATCGGGTACAACTCGTCCGAGGTCTCCTTCGACGGCCGCACCTGCGGTGTCGAGGTGTCGATCGGCGCGCAGTCGCCGGACATCGCCCAGGGCGTCGACGAGTCGCTCGACAGCCGGTCCGGCGCGGGCATCGACGAGCTCGACCGCCAGGGCGCCGGCGACCAGGGCATCATGTTCGGCTTCGCGACGAACGAGACGCCCGAGTACATGCCCGTCGCGATCTGGCTCGCGCACCGCCTGGCGGAGCGGCTGGCCGAGGTCCGCAAGAGCGGGCAGCTCGACTTCCTCCGCCCGGACGGCAAGACCCAGGTCACCGTCGGCTACGACGGCGTCGTGCCGAAGACCGTCGAGACGGTGGTCCTCTCCACGCAGCACTCGCCCGCGGTCACGCTCGACGAGCTCACCGCGCAGATCACGGAGCACGTCATCCGTCCGGTGCTCGACCTGGTCGACCTCGACTCGTCGCACGTCGACGTGATCGTGAACCCGACCGGTCGCTTCGAGATCGGCGGCCCGCAGGGTGACGCCGGACTCACCGGACGCAAGGTCATAGTCGACACGTACGGCGGGGCCTCCCGCCACGGTGGCGGCGCGTTCAGCGGCAAGGACCCGTCGAAGGTCGACCGCTCGGCCGCCTACGCGCTCCGCTGGGTCGCGAAGAACGCCGTCGCCGCGGGGCTCGCGGACCGGCTCGAGGTCCAGGTCGCCTACGCGATCGGCCGCGCGAAGCCCGTCGGTCTGTACGTCGAGTCGTTCGGCACCGGACACGTCGACGACGCCACGATCGAGGCCGCCATCACCGAGGTGTTCGACCTGCGTCCCGCCGCGATCATCCGCGACCTCGACCTGCTCAAGCCCCGGTACGCCCAGACCGCGGCGTACGGCCACTTCGGCCGCGAGCTGCCGGGCTTCACCTGGGAGCAGCTCGACCGCGTCGAGGAGCTCCGCGCCGCAGCAGGACTCGTCACCGCCGCCGTCTAGGCGCCGTGTGACCACCGTCGCGCGCGTCGTCCTCGACTCGCCGCTCCCGCAGTTGGACCGTCTGTTCGACTACCGGGTGCCGGCCGAGCTCGAGGACGACTGCGTGCCGGGGGTCCGGGTCAAGGTGCCGCTGCGCACCGGCGCCCGGATGTCCGACGCGTACGTCGTCGAGGTCGTCTCCGAGGGAGACTGGCCGGGGGAGCTCAGTCCCGTCGAACAGGTCGTGTCACCGGTGCCCGTGCTGGCCCCGGAGATCTGGACGCTCGCGCGTGCCGTCGCCGACCGCGCCGCCGGTGTCGCCTCCGACGTGCTCCGGCTCGCCGTGCCGACCCGTCAGGTCCGTGCCGAGAAGGCCTGGCTCGCCCGCGACACCTCGTGGTCACCGCCGACAGTCGAGCCGACCCCGGTGACGGGCTACGCCGAGGGCGTCCTGGAGGCCCTGCTCGCCGACCACGGACGGGCTGCGGTCGACGCCGTGCCCCACCCGGTCGACCTCGGGACCGTCGACGACCCCGTGTGGGTGCCCGGTTGGGCCGCGACGCTCGCACAGGCGGCGTCGCACGTCGTCGCCCGCGAGCAGTCGGCCGTGCTCGCGGTCCCGGACTTCCGCGACGTCACGGACCTCGAACGCGCGCTCCTCGCCGTGCTCCCGCCGGAGCGCGTCGTCCGGTTCGACGCCAAGCAGACGAACGGGCAGCGTGCGAAGGCGCTGCTGCAGGCGCGGACGCACGCCGTCGTGGCCATCGGCAACCGGACCGCGGCGTTCGCACCGGCGTCCGAGCTCGGGCTCGTGGCGATGTGGGACGACGGCGACGCGTCCTTCGTCGAGCCGCGGGCCCCGTACGTGCACACGCGCGACGTCGCCCTCGTGCGGACCGCGCAGTCCGGCGCCGCACTCCTCTTCGTCGCGCACGCCAGGTCGACCGACGTCCAGCGGCTCGTCGAGCTGCACTGGCTCCAGGAGCTCGCGCCGTACCGGGTACCGACGCCGAAGGTGATCCCGACCGCGCAGCAGGCGGGGGCCGAGGGCTTCGCGGCCCAGGCCCGCATCCCCAGCACGGCGTGGCGCGCCGCGCGGGAGGCCAGCCAGCACGGGCCCGTCCTCGTGCAGGTCGCCAACCCGGGCTTCGGCACCGGGCTGGTCTGCGCCGACTGCGGGGAACGCGCGCACTGCCGCGTGTGTGGCGGCCCCCTGGGGAGCCCGCACCGGAACGCGACCCCGCAGTGCCGGTTCTGCGGTGCCCTCGCCGTGGGGTTCCGGTGCCCGACGTGCGGCGGTGGGCGGCTCAAGCCCGTCGGGCAGGGGGCCCAGCGGACCGCCGACGAGCTCGGCCGGGCGTTCCCCGGCACCCGGATCGTGGTGGCGGACGGTTCCCGACCGCTCGACGAGGTCCCCGCCCGCCCCGCGGTCGTCGTCGCCACACGCGGCGCGGAGCCGAGCGCGCCGGGCGGGTACGCGTGCGTACTGCTGCTCGACGGCGAACGGCTCCTGGCCCGCGAGGGCCTCCGGGTGCAGGAGGACGTGCTCCGCTTCTGGACGAACGCCGCCGCGAAGGGCGCACCCGGCGCCGAGGTGTACCTCGTCGGCATCGGCGGCAAGCTCGCCACGGCGATGGCCCTCTGGCGGCTCGACGGGCCGGCGCACGACGAGCTCGTCGACCGACGGGCCCTGCACTTCCCGCCGGCCGTCCGGGTGGCGACGCTCACCGGTACGGACGAGGCGGTGACCGAGGCGGTCGAGGCCCTCGGTGACGCGGTGGTCGGGGCGGTGCTCGGGCCGGTTCCGGTACCCGACGACCCGGTGCCCGGGACGGTCCGTGCGATCGTGCGCTTCGCCTACGCGCACGGGGCCGAGGTCGCGGCGACGCTCAAGGCCGAGGTCATCCGTCGTTCGTCGACGCGCCGGGTGCTCCCGGGCGGCAACCGACGTCGCGCGGCGCCGACCCTGCGCGTGCGACTCGACGACGCCGAGCCGTTCACCGAGGTCTGACCCGCCGCGGACGCGCCCACGGAGTCGAGGTGCCGCGACGCGCCGGGCGCGCACCGAGCCTCCCGTCCGTCCGGACGGTGTGCCAGGCTGGTCGGTGGTGGCCACGAGCCGCCGACGACCACACCACACGCACGACGAAGTGACGAGGTGACGCCGATGCGGGCGCTCTGGAAGCCGGACGCCGGTCCGGGACTGATCATGACCGACCGGCCGGTGCCGGTCCCGACCGAGGACGAGGTCCTCGTCCGCGTGCTGCGGACCGGGATCTGCGGGACCGACCTGCACATCGAGCGGTGGGACGACTGGGCCGCGTCGGCCGTGACCGCACCGCTCGTGCCCGGCCACGAGTTCTCCGGCGAGGTCGTCGAGGTCGGCGCCGCCGTGCGTGACGTCGCCGTCGGCGACCTCGTGTCCGGCGAGGGGCACGTCGTCTGCGGCACCTGCCGGAACTGTCGCGCCGGACGTCGGCAGATGTGCATCCGCACGAAGGGGCTCGGCGTGCAGCGCGACGGCGCGTTCGCGGAGTACCTGACGCTGCCGGGCACGAACGTGTGGGTCCACCACGGCCCCGTCGAACCCGAGGTGGGTGCCCTCTTCGACCCGCTCGGCAACGCCGTGCACACCGCGCTCGCGTTCCCCCTGGTCGGCGAGGACGTGCTGGTCACCGGGTGCGGACCGATCGGCCTCATGGCGATCGCGGTGGCCCGACACGCCGGTGCGCGGTTCGTCGTCGGGACGGACGTCAGCACGGAGCGGCTGCGCCTCGCGGAGGGCATGGGCGCCGACCTCGGGGTGGACGTGCGTCACGACGGGGCGGCCACGGTCCGTGCGGCTCAGGAGCGGCTCGGCATGCGTGAGGGCTTCGACGTCGGCTTCGAGATGTCCGGCGCCCCGACCGCGCTGCCCGCGATGGTCGAGAACATGAACCACGGGGGGCGGATCGCGATGCTCGGGCTGCCGAGCGGCCCGATCGCGGTGGACTGGGCCAAGGTCGTCACGCACATGCTCACGGTGAAGGGCATCTACGGCCGTGAGATGTACGAGACGTGGCAGGCGATGAGCTCGATGCTCGCCACGAGTGCGGTCCTGCGCGAGCGCATCGGCTCGATCGTGTCGGCGTGCCACCCGGCGCGCGACTGGGAGACAGCGTTCGCCGCGGCGGCGAGCGCGGACGGCGGCAAGGTCGTCATCGACTGGACGGAGACCTGATGTACGGCGCGATCAAGGACCACCTGGCGACGGAGCTCGCCGGGATCGAGGCCGCGGGGCTGACGAAGCGCGAGCGCGGCATCGCCGGTCCGCAGCGTGCGGCGATCGCGGCGGACGGCACCGACCTGCTCAACTTCTGTGCGAACAACTACCTCGGGCTCGCGGACTCGACCGACCTCGTCGACGCGGCGAAGGACGCCCTCGACCGCTGGGGCTACGGGGTGGCGAGCGTGCGGTTCATCTGTGGCACGCAGGACCTGCACCTCGACCTCGAGCGTCGGGTCGCCGGCTTCCTCGGCACCGAGGCCGCGATCCTGTACTCGTCGTGCTTCGACGCGAACGGTGGGCTGTTCGAGGTGCTGCTCGGCCCGGAGGACGCGATCATCTCCGACGAGCTCAACCACGCGTCGATCATCGACGGCATCCGGCTCTCGAAGGCGCAGCGGTTCCGGTACCGCAACCGCGACACGGCCGACCTGGAGGCGCAGCTCGCCGCCGCATCGTCGGCCCGGTTCCGCGCGGTGGTCACCGACGGCGTCTTCTCCATGGACGGCTCGATCGCGCCGCTCGCCGAGATCTGCGACCTCGCCGAGCGGTACGACGCACTCGTCATCGTCGACGACTCGCACGCCGTCGGGTTCGTCGGCGAGCACGGGCGGGGCACCCCCGAGCTGTGCGGCGTCGCGGACCGCGTCGACGTCTACACCGGCACGTTCGGCAAGGCGCTCGGCGGGGCGTCCGGCGGGTACGTGGCCTCGCGCCGGGAGATCGTCGACCTGCTGCGGCAGCGCTCACGCCCGTACCTGTTCTCGAACTCGCTCGCGCCGGTGATCGCGGCGGGGACCGTCGCGGCGCTCGACCTCGTCGAACGGTCGGACGACGCCCGCGCCCGGCTCGCAGCCAACGCCAGGACGTTCCGGACGCTCATGTCGGACGCGGGCTTCGAGCTGCTGCCGGGGGAGCACCCGATCGTGCCCGTGATGTTCCACGAGGCCGGCCGTACCGCGCGGATCGCGGACGAGATGCAGGCGCGGGGCGTCTACGTGACGGCGTTCAGCTACCCGGTGGTGCCGCAGGGGAGAGCCCGGATCCGGGTGCAGCTCTCCGCGGCGCACACCGAGGAGCAGGTGCGCCGCTGCGTGGACGCCTTCGTCGGGGCCCGCGCCGCCGTCGACGCCTGACGACCTCCCGCGGAACGCAACGACGGCGGCCGCTCGCAGGGGAGTACCGCTGCGAGGAGCCGCCGACGTTGCGTCCAGCGGGTTCGGCCCCGGGTCAGGCGCCGACCGGACGGCGGCGCTCCCGCGGGAAGACGACGCCGAGCGCGACCATGCCGATCGCGAGCACCAGGTGCAGCCAGTTGTCCGCCCAGTTGAGCGGGACGAAGTTCGCGCCGGACATCGTGCCCGCCGTGAACAGGCCGTAGACCCACAGCACGAAGTAGACGACGCCGCCGATCACGAGGTACATCCGCGACCCCGTCGCCCGGTTCGCCGCGAGGAGGCCGACGACGCCGAACAGCAGGTGCACGATGTTGTGCAGGACCGACACCTGGAAGATCCCGAGCAGCATCGCCATCGAGTGGTGCCCGGCACCGCCGAGGTCGCCGGAGGTCAGCCCCGGCACGAACCCGGCGATCCCGACGAGCAGGAACACGATGCCGACGACGAGCGCGACCTTCTGGATCGACGAGCCGGCGTAGCGGTTGGTGGAGGTGGTGACGTCACTCATGGTCCGGACGTTACCCAGCCCGCTCGCAGTCCGTTCCCGGCCGGCAGCGTCCCGCGCGCGTCGGACACCGTCGGCCGTGGGACGATGGACCCCATGCGTCTCGTCGTCGCCGGCAGCCCCGCTGCGGCCGTCCCCACCCTCCGACGTCTCGCCGCCTCCGACCACGAGATCGCGGCCGTCCTCACCCGACCCCCGACACCCCAGGGTCGGAAGCGTGTCCTCACGCCGACCCCGGTGGCGCAGGTCGCCGAGGAGCTCGGACTGCCCGTCATCGAGGCCACCCGGGTGGACGACGCCGTCACCGCGCAGCTGGTCGAACTGCAGGCCGACCTCGGCGTCATCGTCGCGTACGGTGCGCTCCTCCGTCGTCCCGCCCTGGACGCTCCACGTCTCGGTTGGGTCAACCTGCACTTCTCCGAGCTGCCGGCGTACCGCGGCGCCGCACCCGTCCAGCGTGCCGTGATGGCGGGCGACACCCGGACCGCCGCGACCGTCTTCCAGCTCGTCGAGGCGCTCGACGCCGGTCCCGTGTACGCCGCCGACCCGTTCACGATCGACCCGGACGCCACCAGCGGTGAGGTCCTCGCCGCGATGGCCGAGACCGGAGCGGACACCGTCCTGCGGGTCGTCGACGCCCTGGCCGACGGCAGCGCGGTCGCCACCGAGCAGTCCGGGACGGTGACCCTCGCCCCGAAGCCGACCGCCGACGACGCGCACGTCGCCTTCACGGAGCCGGCCGTGGCCGTCCGTGCCCGCGTCCGCGGTGTGACGCCCGAGCCCGGCGCGTTCGCCCACCTCGGCGAGACGCGGGTGAAGCTGCTCCGCAGCGCGCTCCTGCCGGGAGGCGCGGCCTCCTCCACCCCGCACCTCGCGCCCGGTGCGCTCGCACTGGTCGACGGACGACTCCTCGTCGGCACGGCCGACGTCCCGCTCGTGCTCACCGAGGTCCAGCCCGCCGGCAAGAAGGCGATGGACGGCGCCGCGTGGGCACGCGGCCTCGGCTCGCTCGAGGGCGTGGTGCTCTCGTGAGCGCGGCGCAGCAGTCCTCCCGGCGGTCGCGCGGCGACCGTCGCCCCCGTCCGACCAGCGCCAGGCGGGTCGCGTTCGACGTGCTCCGCGCGGTGCAGGTCGACGACGCCTACGCCAACCTGCTCCTGCCCACGCGCATCCGTCGCGCCGGTCTGTCCGCCCGCGACGCCGCCTTCGCCACCGAGCTCACCTACGGGTCGATCCGCATGCTCGGCCGCTACGACGCGATCGTCGGGGTCGCATCCGGTCGCCGGGTCGACAACATCGAGTCCGACGTGCTCGACGTGATGCGCCTCGGCGTGCACCAGCTGCTCGGCATGCGCACACCCACGCACGCGGCGGTCTCGGCGACCGTGGAGCTCGCACGCGAGGTCGGCGCCCGCCGGGCCACCGGCTTCGTCAACGCGGTCCTGCGCAAGGTCGCCGCGAGGACCGACGACGAGTGGGACGCCCTGGTGACCGAGGGTCGGAGCGGCGACGCGCTGCTGGCCACCCGCTGGTCGCACCCGTCGTGGGTGGTCGCCGCACTCCGTGACGCCCTGGCGGCCGAGCGGTCGCGGGACGAGCTCGCTGCCCTGCTCGCGGCCGACAACGTCGCGCCCCGCGTGCAGCTCGTCGCGCTGCCCGGGCTCGCCACCGACGAGGACGTCCGCACCGCGACGGCGACCGCTGCTGAGGACGGATCCGGAGCGGACGACGGGGCCGGAGCCGACGGCGGGGCCGGAGCCGACGAGCAGCCCCGCACCGACGACGGAGCCGGAGCCGACGACGAGACCGGCACCGCGCCTCCCGGCCGGGTCGCCGGGGCCGACGCCGGCCCGGTGTCCCCGGTCGGCATCCGCGGGACGACCGGCGACCCCGCACGGGTCCCCGGCGTCGCCGCCGGTCGGCTCCGGGTGCAGGACGAGGGGTCGCAGCTCGCGGCCCTCGCCCTCACGCGGTCGTCCGCCGTCCGTCCGGGGGAGCGGTGGCTCGACATGTGCGCCGGGCCCGGGGGCAAGGCCGCGCTCCTCGCCGCCGAGGCCGCCCAGGGCGGAGCGTCCCTGGTCGCCAACGAGCTCGTGCCCGCCCGCGCCGGACTCGTGCGCAAGGCCCTGTCCACCGTGGCGGGTGACGACACCGTCACGGTCGTCGAGGGCGACGGACGGCGCTTCGGCAAGCCGGGCGACGAGCTGTTCGACCGGATCCTGCTCGATGCTCCGTGCACGGGCCTCGGCGCGCTCCGTCGGCGTCCCGAGGCGCGGTGGCGCAAGCAGCCCGAGGACGTCCCCGAGCTCGCGGCGCTGCAGGCCGAGCTGCTCGATGCGGCGGTCCGTGCACTCGCCCCGGGTGGCACGCTCGCGTACGTGACGTGCTCGCCGCACCTGGCCGAGACGCGCGGGCAGGTCGACGCGCTGCTCGAGCGGCACGGCGACGTGCTCGAACAGCTCGACACCGCCGGCGTGGTCCGGTCGGTGGCGGCCCGGGACCCGCAGGTCGCCGACGGTCCGACGGCGCAGCTCTGGCCGCACCGGACCGGCACCGACGCGATGTTCGTCGCACTCTTCCGTCGTCGCCCCTGACCCCTCCCGCAACACGCAACCTCGGCGTCTGCTCGCGGGTTGTCGGCCCAGGAACGATCTGATATGTTGGAGGAACACGACCGGTTCCGCCTGCGAGAGCAGGTCCAGGGCCGGTCCTCTTCGTTCTCGGCCCGGGGGAGGCCCGCTGTGGAACCCAAGCCGTTCCGGCCGTACCGAGAGCAGGTGGCACTCCTGCGAGGACGTGGGATGCACGTGCCCGACGAGGACGCCGCCGTCCGCGAACTGCGCCTCGTCAACTACTACCGGCTGAGTGGCTACTGGTACGCGTTCCGCGAGACCACGGGCGGTGCGCGGGGTGATCGCTTCCGCCCGGGGACCCACCTCGAGGACGTCCTCGCGCTCCACCGTTTCGACGAGCGTCTGCGGACGACGGTGTTCGACGCCCTCGCTCCGGTCGAGCTCGCACTGAGAGCCGCGCTGGGGCACGCACTCGGGCGGCTCCACCCGAGCGCCCATCTGCGTCCCGATCTGCTCGGTCCGCTGGCACGCGCCGGCGACGGCCACCGCAACTGGCTGGAGCGGCACCGCGGTGAGGTCGCCAGGAGCCGGGAGGAGTTCGTCGAGCACCACCGGTCCGGGTACGGGGGAGTCCTGCCGGTGTGGGCCGCGGTCGAGGTGATGGACTGGGGGACGGTCTCGAGGCTGCTCGGCTTCGCGCCGCCGAGCGTCCAGACCGAGGTGAGCGGACGGTTCGGTCTCCGAGCACCGCAGCTGACCTCGTGGTTGCGCGCGCTCAACGTGGTGCGCAACGCATGTGCCCACCACGGACGCCTGTTCAACCGCGCGTACGCCATCCGACCGAAGCTGCCCCCGGTCGGCGCCGACCCTTCGTTGGACACCGCACGCGCATCGATGAACCGCACGTACGGGCAGCTCACCCTGGTGCAGTACCTCCGTGTCCGGAGCGGACTGGGGACCGCGACGCAGCTCACCGGTGTCCTGCGCGAGTTCCCGACCGTGCCGCTCGTCCCGTTCTCCGACACGGGAGCCCCGCTGGAGTGGGAGACCGCCGTCTGGACGGGCAGCGGCGCTCGGTAGGGTTGCCGGGTGACGATCCGCATCTCGCCGAGCATCCTGTCCGCCGACTTCGCCAACCTCGAGCGGGAGCTGCACCGCATCGAGAGCGCCGACATGGTGCACGTCGACGTGATGGACAACCACTTCGTGCCGAACCTCACCCTGGGCCTGCCGATCGTGCAGCGCCTGCAGGACGTCTCGCCGGTGCCGCTCGACGTGCACCTCATGATCACCGACGCCGACACCCAGGCGCCGAAGTACGCCGAGACCGGTGCCTCGAGCGTCACGTTCCACCTCGAGGCCGCCGACGACCCGGTGGCGACCGCCGCGGCGATCCGGTCGAACGGTGCCCGCGCCGCCGTCGCCGTGAAGCCCGGCACCCCGATCACGCAGGTGCTCCACCACCTCGACGCGTACGACATGATCCTGCTCATGACCGTCGAGCCCGGGTTCGGCGGGCAGTCGTTCATGCCCTCCGTCATGCCGAAGCTCGCCGACGCCCGTGGCGCAGTCGACGCCTCGGGGCTCGACGTCTGGCTCGAGGTCGACGGCGGCATCGCGGTCGACACCGTGCCCGAGGCGGTCCGCAGCGGCGCCGACACGCTCGTCGCCGGATCCGCCGTCTACGGCGGTGAGCCCGCGCAGCGCATCGCCGACCTGCGCGAGGCGGCTGCGGCGGCACGCGCGTGACCGCCCAGGTGGGCGGCGCGTCGGGGGCGACCGGCGCCTCCCGTCCGGACGGTGCGTCCGGTGCAGCCGCGCAGGACGGTAGCCTGGTCCCCGTGAAGACGTTCGACGACCTGTTCGCGGAGCTGACCGAGAAGGCGCGCACGCGCCCCGAGGGCTCCGGCACCGTCGCCGAACTGGACGCCGGCGTGCACCAGATCGGCAAGAAGATCGTGGAGGAGGCCGCCGAGGTCTGGATGGCGGCTGAGTACGAGGGCGACGAGCGCACCTCGGAGGAGATCTCGCAGCTGATCTACCACCTCCAGGTGCTCATGGTCGCGAAGGGGCTCACCCCGGCGGACGTCTGGCGACATCTGTAGGAACGCGTGTCGCGCTCACCGAGCGCCACCGCGACCCGCAGCCGTCCCGACCTCCAGCAGAAAGCAGACCACCTGATGCTCCGCATCGCCGTGCCCAACAAGGGTTCGCTGTCCGAGACCGCCTCCGAGATGCTCAAGGAGGCCGGGTACGCCGGTCGCCGCGACCCGAAGGCGCTCCACCTGCTCGACGAGCGCAACGGTGTCGAGTTCTTCTTCCTCCGTCCGCGCGACATCGCGACGTACGTCGGCTCCGGCGCACTCGACGTCGGCATCACCGGCCGCGACCTGTTGCTCGACTCCGGGTCGGCGGCGCACGAGGTCGACGCGCTCGGGTTCGCCGACTCGACCTTCCGGTTCGCCGGGACGCCCGGCCGGTTCACCGAGCTGCAGGACCTCGACGGCGTCCGCGTCGCGACGAGCTACCCGGGACTCGTGGGCGAGTTCCTCGCCCGGCACGGGGTGACCGCGACCCTCGTGAAGCTCGACGGCGCCGTCGAGAGCGCCGTGCGCCTCGGTGTCGCGGACGCCGTGGCCGACGTCGTCTCGACCGGCAGCACGCTCCGTGCCGCCGGGCTCGAGATCTTCGGTCCGGTGATCCTCGAGTCGACCGCGCTGCTCATCTCCAACGACGAGCGCATCCCGGGCATCGACGTCCTGCGTCGCCGCCTGCAGGGCGTGCTCGTCGCCCGCGGCTACGTCATGCTCGACTACGACATCCCGACCGACCTGCTGGAGCAGGCCACCGCGGTGGCGTCGGGCATCGAGTCGCCGACGGTCTCCCCGCTGCACGACCGCGACTGGTCGGCCGTCCGCGTGATGATCCCGCGCGAGGACGCGAACCTCATCATGGACGCGCTGTACGACCTCGGTGCGCGCGCCATCCTGGTCAGCCCGATCCACGCCGCACGCCTGTGAACGACGCGGTGCGAGCCGACGTGACCGGACCCGACAGCGGCGCGGCCGGTGTCGCCGGTGGCGTCTCGGTCCGGGTCATCCCGTGCCTCGACGTGTCCGGCGGTCGCGTCGTCAAGGGCGTCAACTTCCTCGACCTGCAGGACGCCGGGGACCCGGTCGAGCTCGCGGCCCGCTACTACGAGCAGGGTGCCGACGAGCTGACCTTCCTCGACGTCGGTGCCACGGTCGAGAACCGCGCGACCATGTTCGAGACGGTGACGCGCACGGCGGAGCAGGTCTTCATCCCGCTCACCGTCGGCGGTGGCGTCCGGAGCGTCGACGACGTCTCCCGCCTGCAGCAGTGCGGCGCGGACAAGATCGGCGTCAACAGCGCGGCGATCGCGCGGCCGGAGCTCGTGAGCGAGATCGCCGACCGCTTCGGCGCGCAGGCGGTGGTGCTGTCGCTCGACGTCAAGCGCTCGGACCGGATGCCCTCCGGTTTCGTCGTCACGACCCACGGCGGACGGACCGAGTCCGACCTCGACGCGATCGCGTGGGCACGCGAGGGCGTCGAGCGCGGCGCGGGCGAGCTGCTCGTCAACTCGATCGACGCGGACGGCACGAAGCACGGCTTCGACCTCGAGCTCATCGCCGCGGTGCGTGCGGTGTCGTCGGTCCCGGTCATCGGCTCGGGAGGCGCCGGTCGCCTCGAGCACTTCGCCCCGGCCGTCGAGGCGGGCGCGGACGCCGTGCTCGCTGCCAGCGTCTTCCACCGGGGCGAGATGACCATCGGGGACGTCAAGGCGGCGCTGCGCGCCGCCGGCCAGCCCGTCCGCTGACACCCCGTCCGCCGACACCCCGCCGTAGGCTAGGAGTCTCATGACCGACAGCACCAGCACCAGCACGGAAGCGGTCCTCGACCGCGCACGGTTCGGTGCGGACGGCCTGCTCCCCGCAGTCGTGCAGGAGGAGTCCTCGAAGGACGTCCTCATGCTCGGCTGGATGGACCGCGAAGCCCTCCGCCGCACCCTGACCGAGGGCCGCGTGACCTTCTGGTCGCGCTCCCGACAGGAGTACTGGCGCAAGGGCGACACGTCCGGGCACGCGCAGTACGTCCGGGCTGCCGCACTCGACTGCGACGACGACACGCTGCTCGTCACCGTGCAGCAGGTCGGGGCCGCCTGCCACACCGGTGCGCACAGCTGCTTCGAGGTCGACCCGCTCGAGCCCGTGACCGCGACCGCGCCGGTGCAGGCCGCGCCGGCGCAGGCCGGGACGGACGCGACTGACCCGACGTCGGCGACCACGACCGCGGAGGCGATCCGATGACCGGCGCGAGCCGCGCGGAGGAGCCGCGCACGACCTCCCGGCAGGCCTTCGACGACCTGCTCGACGGCCACCGCGTCGTCCCCGTCGTCCGCGCGCTCTACGCCGACAGCGAGACGCCGGTCGGTGTGTACCGCAAGCTGGCGGACGGTCGCCCCGGTTCGTTCCTGCTCGAGTCCGCCGGCCAGGGCGGCCTGTGGTCGCGCTGGTCCTTCGTCGGCGTCCGGAGCTTCGGCGTCCTGACCCAGGACGGCGACCGGGCGTCCTGGATCGACACCGGCATCCCGGCGTCGCGGGCCGTCGGCTCGCTCGACGGCGCCCCCCTCGACGTCCTCGCCCGCCTGCACGACCGGTGGGCGACGCCCCGCGTTCCCGGCACCCCGCCCCTGGTCGGCGGCACGGTCGGGTTCATCGGGTGGGAGGCCGTGCGGCAGCTCGAGCACCTGCCGAACGTGCCCGCGGCCGACTTCGAGGTGCCCGGGCAGGCCCTCGCCTTCGTGTCCGAGCTCGCGGCGCTCGACCACCGCACCGGCCTCGTGCTCCTCGTCGCGAGCGTCCTCAACGACGGCACCGACGACCCGGACACGATGTGGTCCGACGCGCAGTCCCGGCTCGACCGGATGCAGGCGGACCTGGTGCAGCCGAGCGCGGCGACGGTCGCCGAGGCGTTCGAGATCGCCGAGCCGACCCCGCGCCACCGGACGTCGCCGGAGGACTACATGGCCGCGGTCGAGCGGTCCAAGGACTTCATCCGCGACGGTGACGTCTTCCAGGTCGTCGTCTCGCAGCGGTTCGACCACGACGTCACCGCCGACCCGCTCGACGTCTACCGGGTGCTCCGGACACTGAACCCGAGCCCGTACATGTACTTCCTCGCGCTGGCGGACAGCGCCGACGAGCGCTTCTGGATCGTCGGCGCCTCGCCCGAGGCCCTGGTCAAGGTGCAGGACGGGCGGGCGATCACCCACCCGATCGCCGGCTCGCGCCCACGCGGCGCGAGCCCGGTCGAGGACGTCCGCCTGGGTGACGAGCTGTTCGCCGACCCGAAGGAGCGCGCCGAGCACCTCATGCTGGTCGACCTCGCCCGGAACGACCTGCAGAAGGTGTGCGAGCCGGGGACCGTCGCGGTGACCGAGTTCATGACCGTCGAGCGCTTCAGCCACATCATGCACCTGGTGTCGAGCGTCGAGGGATCGGTCCGACCGGGGGCGTCGGCGATCGACGTCTTCCGCGCGACCTTCCCGGCCGGCACCCTGTCGGGGGCACCGAAGCCGCGTGCGCTCGAGATCATCGACGAGCTGGAACCGGCGAAGCGCGGAGCGTACGCGGGCGTGGTCGGCTACTTCGACTTCGCCGGCGACGCCGACCTGGCGATCGCCATCCGTACGGCGCTCATCAAGGACGGGGTCGCACGCGTGCAGGCCGGTGCCGGCCTGGTCGCCGACTCCGACCCGCGCACCGAGCACGAGGAGGCCGTGAACAAGGCGGCCGCCCCGCTGCGCGCGGTCGCGACCGCGAACCGGATGCGCGAGGTGCGCGCGTGACGGCCCGGCGCTCCCGCCCGCTCGTCGTCGTCGCCGGCCTCGCGGTCGCCGGCATCGTGATGCTGTCGTGGACCCAGACGTGGTTCACGGTGCACCTGCACGCCGGCACCGCGGTGGTGCCGCGCGTGGTGGCGGACGGTGCCGCGGTCGTCCCGCAGTACACGGCGCTCGCGATCGCGAGCCTGGCGCTGTTCCTCGCGCTGACGATCGCCGGCCGTGTGCTGCGCGTCGTGCTCGCGGCCGTCGAGGTGCTGCTCGGCATCGCCGTCGTGGCGACCGGCATCGGCGCCCTGGCGGACCCCGTCGCGGCGTCGAAGGGCGCGGTGGGCGAGGTCGCGGGCGTCAGCGACACCGGCGCGGTGCGCCAGGTCGTCGACCGGGTCGACGTCACCGCGTGGCCCGCCGTCGGCATCGCGGGTGGCGTGCTCGCCGTGGTGCTCGGGATCGTCGTGTTCGTGGTGCAGCGGCAGTGGCCCGGGCCGACCCGGAAGTACGCCGCGGCGACCGCCGGGGCCGCCGCCGACGCCCGTGCGGCCGCCCCGACCCAACGCGACGCGATCACCGACTGGGACGACCTCAGCGCGGGTGACGACCCGACCGCCGGGGACGGTGCGGTGGGGGAACCGCCCACGACCGACACGGTAGGATCGGATCGGCGCCGATCGGACGACGGCGCCGGAGCAGAACGAGGAGCACCGTGAGCAACACTGAGCCCGCAGAACTCGGCGAAGGCCACTCGCCCGCCGCCTGGACCGCCGTCGTGATCATGCTGATCGGCTTCGCGGCAGGCACGCTGTTCTTCTGGTTCGACCTGGCGTGGGGCGTCTGGGCGTCCGCCGTCGTCGTGGTGATCGGCCTCGTCGTCGGCGCCGTGATGGCGAAGGCCGGCTACGGCGTCAACGGTCCGAAGTACGTCGCCAAGCACCACGCGGAGTAGTCCCGTGCCGAACGTGCTCGAGACCCTCGTCGCGGGCGCGCTCGAGGACGCCGCCGCCCGTCGTGTCGACCGTCCGCTCTCGGACGTCGAGCGCGACCTGGACCGGGTGGCGTCGCCGCTCGACGCCCTCGACTTCCTGTCGCCCGGCGACCGCGTGAAGATCCTCGCCGAGGTCAAGCGTGCGAGCCCGTCGCGCGGCTCCATGGC
Source organism: Curtobacterium sp. 1310 (assembly GCF_017834105.1). NCBI lineage: Bacteria > Bacillati > Actinomycetota > Actinomycetes > Micrococcales > Microbacteriaceae > Curtobacterium > Curtobacterium sp. 1310. Next base: position 274,500 of record NZ_JAFICY010000001.1, read on the forward strand.
GCCCATCGAGGACCCGGCCGCCCTCGCCGCCGACTACGAGCGTGGCGGAGCGTCGACGATCAGCGTGCTCACCGAGGGGCGGAAGTTCCTCGGCAGCCTCGCCGACCTCGAGGCGGTGAAGGCGCGCGTGTCGCTGCCGGTGCTGCGCAAGGACTTCATCGCCGACCCGTACCAGGTGCTCGAGGCCCGCGCCGCCGGTGCCGACCTGGTGCTGCTCATCGTGGCGGCGCTCCAGCAGCGACAGCTCGTGGAGCTGCACGAGCTCGCCGAGCAGCTCGGCATGCGCGTGCTCGTCGAGGCCCACTCCGGTGACGAGGTCTCCCGTGGCCTCGACGCCGGCGCGCGGATCCTCGGCGTCAACGCCCGCGACCTCACCGACTTCTCGCTGGACCGCGACCTCTTCGGCTCCCTCGCCGACCGCATCCCCGACGGGGTCGTGCGCGTCGCCGAGTCGGCCGTCGCCGCGCCCGCCGACGTCGCCCACTACCGCGCAGCGGGTGCCGACGTCGTCCTGGTGGGGGAGGCGCTCGTCACGGGCGCGGACCCCGCCACCACCCTCGCGTCGTTCATCGCCGCCGCGGACGGCTCCGGCCGCCCGCGCGCCTGACCGACACCGTCCCACCGGTCGCCCCGCACACCGGGGCGTCCGAACACCCCGGGAGACCCACCGTGACCTCACTCCGTGACCTGCAGGGCCCGTACTTCGGCGACTTCGGCGGACGCTTCGTCCCCGAGTCGCTCGTGCTCGCGCTCGACGAGCTCGAGACCGCCTTCCGCGCGGCCTGGGCGGACCCGGCGTTCCGCGAGGAGCTCGACACGCTCCAGCGCGAGTACACCGGCCGCCCGTCGATCATCACCGAGGCGCCGCGGTTCGCGAAGCACGCCGGTGGTGCCCGGATCATCCTCAAGCGCGAGGACCTCAACCACACCGGTTCGCACAAGATCAACAACGTGCTCGGTCAGGCCCTCGTCGCGAAGCGGCTCGGCAAGACCCGGCTCATCGCCGAGACGGGAGCCGGGCAGCACGGCGTCGCGACGGCCACCGCCGCTGCGCTCTTCGGTATGGACTGCGTCGTGTACATGGGCGCCGTCGACACCGAGCGCCAGGCACTGAACGTGGCGCGGATGCGGCTGCTCGGTGCCGAGGTGATCCCGGTCGAGACGGGTTCGCGCACGCTGAAGGACGCCATCAACGACGCGCTGCGCGACTGGGTGGCGAACGTCGACTCGACGCACTACCTGCTCGGCACCGTCGCGGGGCCGCACCCGTTCCCGGAGATGGTCCGCGAGTTCCACAAGGTGATCGGCGAAGAGGCCCGACAGCAGGTCCTCGACCGCATCGGTCGCCTGCCGGACGCCGTCGCCGCGTGCGTCGGCGGCGGCTCGAACGCGATGGGCATCTTCGAGGCCTTCCTCGACGACGAGTCGGTCCGGTTGCACGGCTTCGAGGCCGGCGGCGACGGCATCGAGACGGGGCGGCACGCCGCGAGCATCTCGCTCGGGCGCACCGGTGTCCTCCAGGGCACGATGTCGTACCTCATGCAGGACGAGGACGGCCAGACCATCGAGAGCCACAGCATCTCGGCGGGCCTCGACTACCCGAGCGTCGGTCCCGAGCACGCCTACCTGGCCTCGATCGGCCGCGCGCAGTACTCGCCGATCACCGACGCCGAGGCGATGGAGGCCTTCCGCCTGCTCGGCCGGACCGAGGGCATCCTGCCGGCCATCGAGTCGGCGCACGCGCTCGCAGGGGCGATCAAGCTGGGCAAGGAGCTCGGCCCCGACGGCGTCGTGCTGGTGTCCCTGTCCGGACGTGGTGACAAGGACGTCGCGTCCGCCAGTCGCTACTTCGGCATCCTCGACGAGAACGCGGTGCAGCTGTGACGAACCCCGGTCGCTCCACCTCGGTCGCGACGACGATCGACACCGCCAACGCCGAGCGCGCCGGAGCCGTCGTCGGGTACCTGCCCGCCGGCTTCCCCGACCTGCAGACGAGCGTGGACGCGGCGGTCGCCCTCGCCGAGAACGGCGTCGACGTCATCGAGCTCGGCCTGCCGTACTCCGACCCGGTGATGGACGGTCCGGTGATCCAGCGCGCCGCGGAGGAGAGCCTGGCGAACGGCTTCCGTGTCGCGCAGGTCTTCGACGCCGTCGACCAGATCACGAGCCGTGTCGACGTGCCCGTGCTCGTCATGACCTACTGGAACCCGGTGCTCCGGTACGGGGTCGACCGGTTCGCCGACGACCTCGTCGCGGCCGGGGCGTCCGGGCTCATCACCCCGGACCTCATCCCGGACGAGGGTCGCGCCTGGATCGACGCCTCCGAGCGCACCGGGCTCGACCGGGTCTTCCTCGCGGCGCCGTCCTCGACGGACACCCGCATGGAGCAGGCGGTCCGCTCCAGCCGCGGCTTCGTCTACGCCGTGTCGACGATGGGCGTCACCGGCGCCCGCGTCGGCGTCGACACCGCCGCCCGCACCGTCGTGTCGCGACTGCGCGACGCCGGTGTGGAGCGCACGTGCGTCGGCCTCGGCATCTCGACGGCAGACCAGGTGCGCGAGGTCCTCGAGTACGCCGACGGGGCGATCGTCGGGTCCGCCTTCGTGCGCGCCCTCGCCGACCTCGGCGTGCAGGGGGTCGCGGACCGCGCGGCCGACCTGACCAGCGGCGCCGCGCGCAGCTGAGGCGAGCACCGGTCCGGACGGGAGGCGCGGTGTCAGTGGGTCGACCGGCGCACCGGCCCCGCGCCTCCCGTGCACCGTGCTCCCAGTTCCCACAGGTCGAACCACCCCGTTCCTGGTCGGCGCGGTTCCCGCGCTACAGTGAGCGGGGCCGACCCTCCAGCGGCACCGCGGCCGTCCAGCACCGAAAGGCGACAGCACCTCCATGCCCCTCCTGAGCATCCCGAGCCCGAGCACCGCGTGGCAGTACTTCGACCTGACCGCCTGGCTGCGCGACGTCTTCGGGTGGTCGCTGCCGCTCGACTTCCGCATCCACGCGTACGCGATCTGCATCCTGCTGGGCATCGTCGCGGCCGTCGTGCTCGCGAACCGGCGGCTCAACGCCCGCGGGGTCGAGCGCTGGATCATCATCGACATCGCGATCTGGGCGGTGCCCGCCGGCATCATCGGCGGTCGGTTGTTCCACGTGTTCAGCCACGTCAGCGACTACTTCGGGCCGGGGCGTGACCCGCTCTCGTTCCTCTACATCTGGGAGGGCGGGCTGGCCATCTTCGGCGCGCTCATCCTCGGGTCGGTCGGTGCGTACATCGGGTGCCGTCAGGTGGGCCTGCGCTTCTCGACCCTGATCGACGCGATCGCTCCCGGCGTCCTGCTCGCCCAGGCGTTCGGTCGCCTCGGCAACTACTTCAACCACGAGCTCTTCGGCATGCCGACGAGCCTGCCGTGGGGGCTCGAGATCGAGTCGTCGAACGCGGCGTTCCCGAAGGGGCTGCCCGAGGGCACCCTGTTCCACCCGACCTTCCTCTACGAGATCATCTGGAACGTCGTGGGCGTCGTCGTGATCCTGCTGCTCGACAAGCGGTTCCGGCTGCAGTGGGGCAAGGTCATGGCGCTCTACCTGATCTGGTACGGCACCGGTCGCTCGGTCCTCGAGTCCATCCGCGTCGACACGAGCGAGACCTTCGCCGGGATCCGCACGAACGTCTGGATGTCCTTCGCCGCGATCCTGCTCGGCATCGTGATCTTCCTCGTGCAGAACCGTCGGCACACCGGCAACGAGCCCAGCCCGTACCTGCCGGGTCGCGAGCCGCGTCGGTCCTCCGATGTAGACTCGGACGACACCTGGTCGGAACACGACGACGACGCTCCGGCGGTCGCCGACGATGCCGATCCGGTCCCAGCAGCAGGCCGCGCGCGGTAACTCCGCGACCGGCAGCACCGGCTCCTCGGACGGCACCCGCCGGCCGCGGGGCACCATCCGAACGGTCGGGTCGCCACGAGCGGCCCCGCCACCTCGCGCGTCGTCTGCGCACCCTCCACGGCGACGCGCACGGGCACCAGGTCCGCCCGCTCGGGCGGAACGCACCACCGGGCCACCGACGTCCCTGTTCCACTCCCTCGTGAGGACGGTTCCCCATGGCGCTCCAGCCAGACCCTGCCCCCCGTTCGACGCGCTCCCTGCAGCCGGCGCACCGACGATTCTCGGCCGTGCCCGAGGCGACCGGTGCGTACGACCCGGCGAACGAGAAGGACGCCTGCGGCCTCGCGATGGTCGCGACGCTCCGCGGTACCGCGGGGCACGACATCGTCGACGCCGCGCTGGGTGCACTCCGGAACCTCGAGCACCGCGGTGCCGTCGGTTCCGACGCGGGCACCGGTGACGGCGCGGGCATCCTGTGCCAGGTGCCGGACGCGTTCCTGCGCGACGAGGTGCCGTTCGACCTGCCCGCCGCGGGGGAGTACGCCGTCGGGACGGCCTACCTGCCCGTCGACGAGGACGAGCGCCACGCGGTGAAGGGTGCGGTCGAGCGCCTGGCCCGCGAGGAGGGCCTGAAGGTCCTCGGGTGGCGTGCGGTCCCGGTGCGGCCGGAGGTCCTCGGGACGCTCGCGCGCGCCGCGATGCCGGCGTTCGAGCAGCTGTTCGTCGCCTCCACCCGTCACGACGTGCACGGCGCCGCCTGGAGCGGCATCGCCCTCGACCGGCAGGCCTTCCGACTGCGCAAGCGCGCGGAGCACGGTGTCGAGGTCTACTTCATGTCGCTGTCGAGCCGCACCATGGTCTACAAGGGCATGGTCACGACGCTCCAGCTCGAGCCGTTCTACCCGGACCTCAGCGACGAGCGCTTCGCCTCGAAGCTCGCGATCGTGCACTCCCGCTACTCGACGAACACCTTCCCGTCGTGGCCGCTGGCGCAACCGTTCCGGACGCTCGCCCACAACGGCGAGATCAACACCGTCCGCGGCAACCGGAACTGGATGCGGGCGCGCCAGTCGCAGCTCGAGAGCGAGCTGCTCGGCGACCTCGCACCGCTGCTGCCGATCGTCAGCCCGGGCGCGAGCGACTCGGCGTCGTTCGACGAGACCCTCGAACTGCTCACGCTGACCGGCCGCAGCCTGCCGCACGCGGTGTCGATGATGGTGCCGGAGGCCTGGGAGAACCAGGTCGGGATGGACCCCGACCTGCGGGCGTTCTACGAGTACCACTCGATGCTCATGGAGCCGTGGGACGGCCCTGCGGCCATCACGTTCACCGACGGCGCGGTCGTCGGCGCGACGCTCGACCGCAACGGCCTGCGTCCCGGGCGATTCCTGGTGACCGACGACGGCCTCATCGTGATGGGCTCGGAGACGGGCGTCATCGACGTGCCGCCGGGCAAGGTCGTCCGCAAGGGCCGCCTGCGTCCGGGTCGGATGTTCGTCGTGGACACCGAGGCCGGGCGGATCATCGAGGACGACGAGGTCAAGCGCGAGCTGGCGACCGCGGGGCCGTGGGCGCAGTGGCTCGACGAGGGGCGCATCAACCTGAGCGACCTTCCGGAGCGCGAGCACATCGTCCACACCCCGGCGTCGGTGACCCGGCGACAGCGCGCGTTCGGCTACACGGAGGAAGAGGTCCGCATCCTCCTCCGCCCGATGGCGCAGACGGGTGCGGAGCCCCTCGGCGCGATGGGCTCGGACACGCCGATCGCCGTGCTCTCCGAGCGCCCGCGCCTGCTGTTCGACTACTTCACGCAGCAGTTCGCGCAGGTGACGAACCCGCCGCTGGACTCGATCCGCGAGCAGGTCATCACCTCGATGGGCATGGGCCTCGGGCCGGAGCGCAACCTGCTGAGCGCCGGGCCCGAGCACGCGAAGCAGATCGTGCTCGACTTCCCGGTGATCGACAACGACGAGCTCGCGAAGATCCAGCACTTCGAGACGGAGTCCGGTCGCCACCTAACGGTGACGATCAAGGGCCTGTACCGCGTCGACGCGGGCAAGAAGGCGATGCAGAAGCGCATCGCCGCGGTCTGCGACGAGGTCGACCAGGCGATCGAGTCGGGCAAGCAGTTCATCGTGCTGTCCGACCGTGACGGCAACGCCGAGCAGGCACCCGTGCCGAGCCTGTTGCTGCTCGCTGCGGTGCACCACCACCTCATCCGCACCGAGCAGCGTATGAAGGTCGGCCTCATCGTCGAGGCCGGCGACGTGCGCGAGGTCCACCACGTCGCGACCCTGATCGGCTACGGCGCCTCGGCGATCAACCCGTACCTGGCCATGGAGACCTGCGAGAACCTCGTGCGCTCGGGGATGATCACCGGGATCACCCCGGAGCAGGCCGTCCGGAACGTCATCAAGGCGCTCGGCAAGGGCGTGCTCAAGATCATGTCGAAGATGGGCATCTCGACGGTGTCCAGCTACGCCGGCGCCCAGGCGTTCGAGGCGGTCGGGCTCAGCCAGGAGTTCGTCGACCGGTACTTCACCGGGACGTCGTCCATCCTCGGTGGCGTCGGGATCGAGGTCATCGCCAAGGAGAACGCCGAGCGGCACGCCCAGGCGTACCCGCAGGACGGCGCCGTGCTGTCGCACGAGCGGCTGCAGACCGGCGGCGAGTACCAGTGGCGCCGTGAGGGTCCGCCGCACCTGTTCAACCCGGACACGGTGTTCCGGCTCCAGCACGCCACCCGTGCCCGTCGGTACGACATCTTCCGCGAGTACTCGCAGGCGGTCGACGACCAGTCCGAGGAGCTCATGACGCTCCGCGGTCTGTTCCGGTTCCGTCACGGCGTCCGGAAGCCGATCGCGTTGGACGAGGTCGAGCCGATCGAGTCGATCGTGCAGCGGTTCAACACCGGCGCGATGTCCTACGGGTCGATCTCACAAGAGGCCCACGAGACCCTCGCGATCGCGATGAACCGCCTCGGTGCGCGCTCGAACACGGGCGAGGGCGGCGAGGACGTCGAGCGTCTGCTCGACCCCGAGCGTCGCAGTGCGATCAAGCAGGTCGCCTCCGGTCGGTTCGGCGTCACGAGCATGTACCTGACGCACGCGACCGACATCCAGCTGAAGATGGCGCAGGGCGCGAAGCCGGGCGAGGGCGGGCAGCTGCCGCCGACGAAGGTGTACCCGTGGGTCGCCCGCACGCGGCACGCCACCGCCGGCGTCGGACTCATCTCGCCGCCGCCGCACCACGACATCTACTCGATCGAGGACCTCAAGCAGCTGATCTTCGACGTCAAGCGGGCGAACCCGGCCGCGCGCGTCCACGTGAAGCTCGTGAGCCAGTCCGGCATCGGCGCGGTCGCAGCGGGCGTGACGAAGGCGCTGGCCGACGTCGTGCTCGTGTCGGGCCACGACGGTGGCACCGGCGCGTCCCCGCTCAACTCGCTGAAGCACGCGGGCACCCCGTGGGAGATCGGTCTCGCCGAGACCCAGCAGACCCTGATGCTGAACGGCATGCGCGACCGGGTGGTCGTGCAGGTGGACGGGCAGATGAAGACCGGCCGTGACGTCGTCGTGGCGGCGCTGCTCGGCGCCGAGGAGTACGGCTTCGCGACGGCTCCGCTCGTCGTCGAGGGCTGCATCCTCATGCGCGTCTGCCACCTGGACACGTGCCCGGTCGGCGTCGCGACGCAGAACCCGGAGCTCCGGAAGCGCTTCACGGGCAAGCCGGAGTTCGTCGTCAACTTCTTCGAGTTCATCGCGCAGGAGGTCCGGGAGCTCCTCGCGGAGCTCGGCTTCCGCACGCTGGACGAGGCGATCGGGCAGGTCGACGCGCTCGACACCGACCGTGCCGTCGAGCACTGGAAGGCCTCCGGTCTCGACCTCGCGCCGGTGCTGCACGGACCGGAGTTCGGCCGCGACGAGCCCCGACGCCACCTGCGTGAGCAGGACCACGAGCTCGACGAGCACTTCGACGTGCAGCTCGTCCAGCAGACGGCGGACGTGCTGGAGCACGGTGGTTCCGTCGCGCTCGACCTGCCGATCCGCAACACGGAGCGCGCGGTCGGCACCATGCTCGGCCACGAGGTCACGCTGCGGCACGGCGAGCACGGCCTGCCCGCAGGGTCGATCGACATCACGCTGCGCGGCTCGGCCGGGCAGTCCCTCGGTGCGTTCCTGCCCGCCGGCATCACGCTCCGCCTGGTCGGGGACAGCAACGACTACGTCGGCAAGGGCCTGTCCGGCGGCGCCATCGTCGTCCGTCCGGACACCGAGTCGGCGTTCGAACCGTCGGAGAACGTCATCGCCGGCAACGTCATCGGCTACGGCGCGACCCAGGGCAGCATGTTCATCCGCGGCATCGTGGGCGAGCGCTTCCTCGTCCGCAACTCCGGCGCGACCGCGGTCGTCGAGGGCGTCGGCGACCACGCACTCGAGTACATGACCGGCGGGCTCGCACTGATCCTGGGCGAGACCGGACGCAACCTCGGCGCCGGTATGTCCGGCGGCACCGCGTACGTGCGCGGCCTCCGTCGGGAACACGTGAACGCCGACGCGCTGGCGACCGGTGAGCTGCGGCTCGAGGAACTGGACAGCGCCGACGTCGAGATCGTCACCGACCTGCTCCGGCAGCACCTCGCCGAGACCGGGTCGACCGTGGCCGGCGACCTGCTCGACTCCAGCGACCTCGGCGACTTCGTCAAGGTGCTCCCGCGGGACTACGCCGCCGTGCTCGCGACCCGCCAGCAGGCGGTCGACGAGGGCCTCGACCCCGACGGCACCGTCGTCTGGAACCGCATCCTGGAGGTCACCGGTGGCTGACACGACCCGGGCCGCCGTGCGGACCCCGATCCCGACCGACGCGGACATCCACACCCACACCCCCGTCCAGACCCAGACCGAGCAGGAGGCGAACCATGGCTGACCCGAAGGGCTTCCTCAAGGTGCAGGAGCGCGAGCTCCCGCCCCGCCGTCCCGTGCCCGTGCGCCTCATGGACTGGAAGGAGGTCTACGAGCAGCAGGAGTCCGGTGCCCTGAAGCGACAGGCCGGTCGCTGCATGGACTGCGGCGTCCCCTTCTGCCACCAGGGCTGCCCGCTCGGGAACCTCATCCCGGAGTGGAACGACCTGACCTGGCGCGGTGAGGGTCGACAGGCGATCGAGCGTCTGCACGCGACCAACAACTTCCCGGAGTTCACCGGGAAGCTCTGCCCGGCCCCGTGCGAGGCGTCCTGCGTGCTCGGCATCAACCAGCCGCCGGTCACGATCAAGCAGGTCGAGGTCTCGATCATCGACGAGGCGTACAAGAACGGCTGGGTCACCCCGCACCCGCCGGAGCGCCTGACCGGCAAGACCGTCGCGGTGGTCGGGTCCGGCCCCGCCGGTCTCGCTGCCGCACAGCAGCTCACGCGCGCCGGGCACACGGTCGCCGTGTACGAGCGCGACGACCGCATCGGCGGCCTGCTGCGCTACGGCATCCCGGACTTCAAGATGGAGAAGCGCCAGATCGACGCGCGCCTCGCCCAGATGCAGGCCGAGGGCACCCGCTTCCGCGCCGGTGTGGAGATCGGCGTCGACATCACCTGGGACGACCTGAAGTCCCGCTACGACGCGGTCGTCGTCGCGACGGGCGCCACGGTGCCGCGCGACCTGCCGATCCCGGGGCGCGACCTCGAGGGCGTCCACTACGCGATGGACTACCTCGTCCAGCAGAACAAGGCGAACGCGGGGACCACCGTCGACAACCAGCTCACCGCCGAGGGCAAGCACGTCGTCGTCATCGGCGGTGGCGACACCGGCGCCGACTGCATCGGCACGGCCCACCGTCAGGGCGCCCTGAGCGTGACGAACCTGGCGATCGGCAAGCAGCCGCCGCTCGAACGTCCGTCCGAGCAGCCGTGGCCGATGTTCCCGACGGTGTTCGAGGTCACGAGCGCCCACGAGGAGGGCGGCGAGCGGCACTTCCTGGCGTCGACCGTCGAGTTCCTCGGCAACGCCGCCGGCGAGGTCCGCGCGCTCCGGGTCGCGGAGACCGAGTACCTCGACGGCCGGCGCGTGCCGAAGGCGGGCACCGAGCGCGAGATCCCCGCCGACCTGGTGCTCATCGCGATGGGCTTCACCGGTCCGGAGACCGACACGATCGAGCCGCAGCTCGGGCTCCCCGCCACGGTGTCGGGCGCGGTCGCCCGCCAGGCCGACTACTCGACGAACGAGCCGGGCGTGTTCGTGGCGGGCGACGCCGGCCGTGGCCAGTCGCTCATCGTCTGGGCCATCGCCGAGGGACGCGCGGCTGCGTCCAAGGTCGACGAGTACCTCGAGGGCTCGACGATCCTGCCGGCGCCCGTCAAGGCCACCGACCGCGCGCTCACGGTCTGACGCCGTGAACGCCCCCGGAACACCGGTCCACCGATGAGCAGCAGGCCACCGGCACTCGATAGGGTGCTGGTGGCCTGCTCTCGTTCCGCGCGGCCCCACAGCGCGGAAACCGGCACCACCCACCACACGAAGGAATCCATTGAGACGCGCAAAGATCGTTTCGACGCTCGGTCCGGCTACGTCGGACTACGAGACCGTCAAGGAGATCATCGAAGCGGGCGTCGACGTCGCCCGCCTCAACCTCAGCCACGGTGACTACAGCGTCCACGAGGCCAACTACGAGAACGTCCGTCGCGCCGCGGAGGACCTCGGCAAGCCGGTCGCGATCCTCGTCGACCTGCAGGGTCCGAAGATCCGTCTGGCGAAGTTCGCCGACGGTCCGCACGAGCTCGCGGTCGGTGACGTCTTCACGATCACGACCGAGGACGTCCCCGGCTCGAAGGAGATCTGCGGCACGACGTTCAAGGGCCTGCCGCAGGACGTCAAGCCCGGTGACCCGCTGCTCATCGACGACGGCCGTGTGCGCCTGCGCGTGCTCGACACCGACGGCGTTCGTGTCCGCACCGAGGTCGTCGTCGCCGGTACGGTCTCGAACAACAAGGGCATCAACCTGCCCGGCGTCGCCGTCAACGTCCCCGCGCTGAGCGAGAAGGACGAGGCGGATCTCCGCTGGGCGATCCGTCAGGGCGCCGACCTCATCGCGCTGTCGTTCGTCCGCAACGCCTCGGACGTCGTCCGCGCCCACGAGATCATGGACGAGGAGGGCAAGCGCCTCCCGATCATCGCCAAGGTCGAGAAGCCGCAGGCCGTCGACGCCCTCGAGGAGATCATCGACGCCTTCGACAGCATCATGGTCGCCCGTGGTGACCTCGGCGTGGAGCTCCCGCTCGAGGCCGTCCCGATCGTGCAGAAGCGCGCCGTCGAGCTGTCCCGCCGCATGGCGAAGCCGGTCATCGTCGCGACGCAGATGCTCGAGTCGATGATCTCGTCGCCGATCCCGACCCGCGCCGAGACCTCCGACGTCGCGAACGCCGTCCTCGACGGCGCGGACGCCGTCATGCTCTCGGGCGAGACCAGCGTCGGCGAGTACCCGGTGCAGACGGTCCGCACCATGGCCCGCATCGTCGAGTCGACCGAGGACCACGGCCTCGAGCGCATCGCGCCGCTCGGCACGAAGCCGCGCACGCTCGGTGGCGCGATCACGCTCGCCGCGGTCGAGATCGCCGAGTTCACCGAGGCGTCGTACCTCTGCGTCTTCACCGAGTCCGGCGACTCGGCCCGCCGCATGTCCCGACTGCGCCACGGCCTGCCGATCATCGCCTTCACCCCGAACGAGGCCACGCGTCGCCGCATGGCGCTCACCTGGGGCGTCCGCTCGTTCCTCGTGGAGCGCAAGACGCACACCGACGAGCTGTTCTCGCAGGTCGACGACGTGCTGCTCGCGAACGGCCTCGCCGCCCCCGGCGACCGGGTCATCGTGACGGCCGGTTCGCCCCCCGGACTCGAGGGTTCGACGAACGACCTGCGCGTGCACCGCGTCGGCGACGCGCACGCCGAGGCGGCTCCCGCCTACGTGCGGGACTGACACCGGTCACCGCACCCGGTCACCACGCCGACAGGGCGCGGACGGGAGGCACGGCGCAACACCGCGCACGGCCTCCGGTCCGCGCCCTGTCGCGTGTCCGCCCGTGCGTCGCGTCGAGTCACCGGCGTGCCGACACGCCGGCGTCGCCGCGAGACGGGCCGGAGCGAGCGACACGCCGCCGGATCTGGCGGCGTCTCGTCGGGACGGCGGCGTCTCGTGGGGACGGCGGCGTCTCGCCCGGTCCTCGGTGGTCTCGACACGCAGGGACCGGCCACCCGCGGTGCGGCGCGACCACGTGTCGGGCCGAGCGGGCAGGATCGGTGCTGTGAGCCTCCAGGACGACCGCCCCACCGCACCCACCGCAGCGGACGTCCGCCGCTGGCGCCGCTACCTGGCGGACGAGCGGGCGGAGGCCGCGGTCTACCGGAACCTGTCGACCCGCAGGACCGGTGAGGAACGCGAGATCCTGGCCGCACTCGCCGACGCCGAGGGCCGTCACGAGCAGCACTGGCTCGACCTGCTCGGTGACGACGTCGGGCGGCCGCTCCGCGGCAGCCTCCGCACCCGGGTCCTCGCCGCGCTCGCGAAGCGGTTCGGTTCCGTGTTCGTCCTGGCGCTCATGCAGCGCGCCGAGGATCGTTCGCCCTACGCCGACGACGACGACGCGACCGCGCGCATGGCGGCCGACGAGCGGATCCACGGCGAGGTCGTCCGCGGCCTCGCGAACCGCGGGCGCATGCGGTTGTCCGGCACCTTCCGCGCAGCGGTGTTCGGCGCCAACGACGGACTCGTCTCGAACCTCGCGCTGATCATCGGCATCAGTGCCTCGGGCGCCGACCGGCACTTCGTGCTGCTCAGCGGCATCGCCGGGCTGCTCGCCGGCGCGCTGTCCATGGGGGCGGGGGAGTACGTCTCGGTGCGGTCCCAGCGCGAGCTGCTCGACGCCTCCGCACCGCACCCCGAGGCCGGGCGAGCGGTCGCCGACCTCGACGTCGACGCGAACGAGCTCGCGCTGGTCTACCGGGCTCGTGGCATGGACGAGGCCGCGGCACAGGAGCACGCGGCCGAGGTCCTCGGCGGTCGAACGGTCTCGGCAGCCGCCGCGACCGACGACCACGAGGCGGTGGGGAGCGGCACGAGTGCGGCGGTGTCGAGCTTCTGCTTCTTCGCCTCGGGCGCGATCATCCCCGTGCTGCCGTACCTGTTCGGGCTCGAGGGCTGGCCGGCGATCGTGCTCGCGGCCGTGCTGGTCGGCATCGCGCTCCTCGGCACCGGCGCGGTCGTCGGCGTGCTCAGCGGCGCGTCGCCGCTGCGGCGGGCGCTGCGCCAGCTCGCGATCGGCTTCGGCGCCGCCGTCGTGACGTACGGCCTCGGCCTGCTGTTCGGGACGGGCAGCGCGTAGCCGTCACCCGGCCAGGCCTGCTGTTCGGGACCGGCAGCGCGGAGTCGGCACCCGGTCGGCGGTCACCGGTCGTCGGGGCTGGCGACCCTCATCGCCGGTCGGTGCGACCGGTGCCGACCGCCTCACGGCGGACCGCAGCGCGCGGCGGCAGCAGGAGGAGCGCGGCCGCGCCGACGCCGATCAGCGCGATGCCGGAGAACACCGTGAAGACCGACAGCGCGAGCACCGGCGCGACGAGCACGACCACGCCGCCGATGCACGACAGCAGGCCGCTCACCACGGTCGGCGATCGCGAGGAACCGGGGTGGCCCACGACGGCACCGACGAGCGCGGCGACGCCCTCCACGAGGAACCCCACCCCGGCCAGCACCGCGTAGACGAGGAGCGGGACGGCGGGAGCGAGGAGCGCGACGAGTCCCGCCACCCCGACGAGCCCGCCGACGGCACCCGCCGTCCACCGCCACACCGCGGACGTCCCGTGCCCGCGGACCGCGGCGACCACGCGCATCGTGCCGGCGACCACGAGGTAGACGCCGAAGACGAGGGCGACGAGCACGATCGACGGCGCGGGCCAGACGACGGCCACGATGCCGAGCACGATCGCGACGACGGCCGTGGCGACGACGAACGCACGGAAGGACCGCACGGCGCGAGAGTCCACGGGTGCCCCTTCCGCTCGGTCCGCGAGGACACCGACGGTACCCGGGGGCGGTCGCCGGTGTCCGGGGGAGGCCGCGGGCGCTCTGGGGAGGTCACGGACGCCCGGGGCGGTCGCCGCCGCCCGGGGTCGCCACCCGGCGCAACCGCTTGCAACCCCCGGCGTCGTACCGTCGCCGCAGGTGCTGGACCAGCGCCACCGACAGCGTCGTCGAAAGGTGTCCACCATGACCATCGCAGCATCGCCATCGACCTACGCCGCACCCGGCGAGGACGGGGCGCTCGTCTCCTACCGTTCCCGGTACGACCACTTCATCGGCGGCGAGTACGTCCCGCCCGCCGGCGGCCGGTACTTCGAGAACCCCACGCCGGTGACGGGCAGGGTCTTCACCGAGGTCGCCCGGGGGGACTCGACCGACGTCGACCGGGCGGTGGAGGCCGCCTGGAGGGCCTTCCCCGCCTGGTCGCGCACGAGCGTCGCCGAGCGCGCCGGCATCCTCAACCGGATCGCCGACCGGATGGAGGCGCACCTCGAGGAGCTCGCGGTCGCCGAGACCTGGGAGAACGGCAAGCCGATCCGCGAGACCCTCGGCGCGGACATCCCGCTCGCCGTCGACCACTTCCGCTACTTCGCCGGGGCGATCCGCGCGCAGGAGGGCTCGACGGGGGAGATCGACCACGACACCGTCGCCTACCACTTCCACGAACCGCTCGGCGTCGTCGGGCAGATCATCCCGTGGAACTTCCCGATCCTCATGGCGGTGTGGAAGCTCGCGCCGGCCCTCGCCGCCGGCAACTGCGTCGTGCTCAAGCCCGCGGAGCAGACGCCGGCATCGATCCACGTGCTGGTGGAACTGATCCGCGACCTCGTGCCCGCCGGGGTCCTCAACGTCGTGAACGGGTTCGGCATCGAGGTCGGCGCGCCGCTCGCCCAGCACCCGGACATCCGCAAGGTCGCCTTCACGGGGGAGACCACCACCGGCCGGCTCATCATGCAGTACGCCTCGCAGAACCTGATCCCGGTGACGCTCGAGCTCGGCGGGAAGAGCCCGAACGTGTTCTTCGCCGACGTCGCGCAGGAGCGGGACTCCTTCTACGACAAGGCCCTCGAGGGGTTCGCGTTCTTCAACCTCAACCAGGGCGAGGTCTGCACGTGCCCGTCCCGGGCGTTGGTGGCGCGCGAGATCTACGACGGGTTCGTCGCGGACGGGCTCGACCGGGTGCGCGCGGTCAAGCAGGGACACCCGCTGGACCCGGCGACGATGATCGGCGCGCAGGCGTCGAACGACCAGCTCGAGAAGATCCTGAGCTACATCGACATCGGGAAGCAGGAGGGGGCGAAGCTGCTGACGGGCGGCGAGCGGGCGGACCTCGGCGGTGACCTGTCCGGCGGCTACTACGTGCAGCCCACCGTCTTCGAGGGCGACAACGCCATGCGCATCTTCCAGGAGGAGATCTTCGGCCCCGTGCTCGCGCTCACCAGCTTCGACGGCTACGACGACGCCATCCGGATCGCCAACGACTCCCTCTACGGACTGGGTGCCGGGGTCTGGAGCCGCGAGGCGACGACGCTCTACCGCGCCGGGCGCGACATCCAGGCCGGTCGCGTGTGGTCGAACACCTACCACCAGTACCCGGCCGGAGCGGCGTTCGGCGGGTACAAGCAGTCCGGCATCGGCCGCGAGAACCACAAGATGATGCTCGAGCACTACCAGCAGACGAAGAACCTGCTCGTGTCGTACGCCGACGGTCCGATGGGCTTCTTCTGATGCCCGACCCGGACCGCCCGGCCGCGGCGCGCGTCGCGGTGACGCCGGCTGCGGGGGAGCTCCTGCGCTCCCTCGCCGCTCGGCACGGGCCGCTCATGTTCCACCAGTCCGGCGGCTGCTGCGACGGGTCGAGCCCGATGTGCTACCCGGTCGGGATGTTCCGGACGGGGCCGGCCGACGTGCTCCTCGGTGCGCTCGACGTCGACGGCACCGGACCCGTCGAGGTCTGGATGTCACGCGCGCAGTTCGAGTACTGGAAGTACACGCACCTGACGATCGACGTGGTCGACGGTCGGGGCGCGGGCTTCTCGCTCGAGGTGCCGGAGGGCAAGCGGTTCCTCACGCGGTCGCGCATGCTCACCGACGACGAGCTCGACGACCTCGGTCTGGTCCCCGCGGACCACCGGACGTAGGCTGGCCCCGTCGACCGCGACGACGCGGCGGACGTCTCGTCACGAGGAGGCCCGATGCGCGCACCCGCGGGGCTGCGTCCGCTCGTCGCCGCGTCCTGGCGTCGTTGTGCCCGGGTCGACCCGGACGACCGGCCGTCGCTGGCGCTGGGGCCCGACGAGCTCGACGCGCTCCGCCGCCACGGGCCGCTCGGGACGGCACTGCCCGTGGTGCGGCGGCTGCTGCTCGACGACGTGCGGTCCGCGGGGTGCGTCGTCGCCGTCACCGACGCCGCCGGGCGTCTCGTCTGGGTCGACGGCGCGCGTCCCGCCCGCAGCGCAGCCGAGGACATGGGCTTCCTGCCGGGTGCGGACTGGGCGGAGGAGCGCGCCGGCACGAGCGCGCCCGGTACGGCCCTGCGGCTCGACCGGGCGGTGCAGATCCACGCGGACGAGCACTGGGCGACCGCCGTCAAGGCCTTCTCGTGCACGGCGGTGCCGCTCCACGACCCGACCGGCGCCGTCGTCGGGGCGCTCGACATCACCGGCGATGCGCGCGCGGTCGAACGCCACACCCTGCCGCTCCTCGTCGCCACGGCCGCGGTGGCCGAGGCGGAACTGGCACTCCGGGCGGTGCAGGGCATCCGCACCCCCGGACCGACCGGGGACGTGCCCCGTGGACGCGGCCGCGGTGCGCCGTGTCCGGCCGTCGGACTGGCCCTCCTCGGCTCGGACACCGCGACACTGACCTCCGACGGGCGCACGGTCCGGCTGTCGGAACGGCACTCGGAGATCCTCGCGGTGCTCGCATCGACGCCCGGCGGCCTCGCGGCGGCGGACCTGGCGGTCGCCGTGTACGGCGACCGCGGTGCCGTCACCACGCTCCGTGCCGAGGTGGTGCGCCTGCGTCGCGTGCTCGCGGCGCACGCCCCCGGTGCGACGGTGACCTCGCGACCGTACCGACTCCAGGGGCTGCGGACGGACGTCGACTCCGTCCTGTCCGCGCTCGACCGCGGGGCGCGCCTCCAGGCCGTCGACCGGTACGTCGGCCCGGTCCTGCCCGGTTCCGTCTCGCCGGGCGTCGACGACCTGCGCGACCGGGTCAGGACGCGGTTCCGTGAGGCGCTCGTCGCCGACGGTGGCGTCGAGGCGCTCCAGGCGTGGGCGCGGACGGCGGACGGCGCCGCCGACGCGCAGGTGCTGCGCGCGCTGCTCGCGGTCCTGCCGCCGCGGTCGCCGCGTCGGTCGGCCCTGGTGGCTGCGATCGAGGCGCTCGACGGATCGTGACGGGCGACCCGGCCCGGCCGGGAGGCACGCCACGCGTCGACCGTCCGGCCGACGACGCGCGCCTCCCGCACCGGGTCGTCCCGCTCAGGACCCGGAGGTCGGTGCCGGGGTGGCGGAGCCGTCCGTGCCGCCGTCCCGGTCCGGCTGCGGCGGCTCCGGGGCGTCCGTGCCCTTCGGCGGCGTGGGTGCGTCGCTCTCCTCCGGCTTCGGCGCGTCGGAGCCCGTGGGCGGCTTCGGGGCGTCCGCGCCCTCCGGCGGGGCGGGGACGGCGCCGTCCTTCGGCTTCGGGGCGTCGCCGGCCGCGGGCGGAGCTGCCACGCAGCCCGGAGCCGGAGCGGCGCCCTCCGCGCCCTTCGCGCCGGGACCGGGGGCACCCTTCGTGCCCGGAGTGGGAGCACCGGAGGGTGCACCACTCGGTGCGCCGCTCGGCGCTCCCGTCGGTGCGCTCGTGGCACTCGGTGCGCCGGAGCCGTCCGCGACGGCAGCGGTGACGCCGAGCCCGCCGAGGAGCAGCGCCGCGGCGGCCGCGGAACCGATCCCCACGCGACGCAGGGTGCGCCGACGGCGGTCGGGCGCGGTGACGGGCTGGTCGTGTCGTTCGTCCTGCATGGTGTGCCTTCCGTGTCGGTGTCGGCGGACCGGGGCGGTCCGGCGACGAGGACGACGGTCGAGCTCGAACCTGAAGCAGGACTGAAGCACAGGCTTCGTCCAGCGTCCTCCATGCTGCTTGCGGGCAGTGCCCACCTACCGTGTCCGCCGTGAACGCACCCGCACGTGTCCTGGTGGTCGAGGACGACGACTCCCTCCGCACCGCCGTGGCCGCGACCCTGCGCGCCGAGGGGTTCGTCGTGACCGAGGCCACCGACGGCCGGGCGATCGCCGAGGACCTCGACCGCGCCGCTCCCGACCTCGTCCTGCTGGACTGGATGCTGCCCGGACCGAGCGGCATCCTGCTCGCGGCACGGATCCGGACGCGGTCGGACGCCGCCGTCGTGATGATGACCGCCCGCGACGAGCTCGACGACCGGCTGCGCGGCTTCGCCGAGGGGGCCGACGACTACGTGGTGAAGCCGTTCGCGATGGCCGAGCTCGTGGCACGCGTCACGGCCGTGCTCCGCCGCCGCGGTCGGGTCCCGTCGGTGATCGAGGTCGGCGACCTCGTGCTCGACCCGGAGGGCGCGACCGTGCGACGCGCCGGCGTCCTGCTCGACCTGACGGCCACCGAGTTCCGGCTGCTGCGGTTCCTCGCCGAGAGCCGTGGCCGGACCGTCTCCAAGGGGCAGATCACGACGCAGGTGTGGGGCTACGAGGACATCGCGCCGAACCTGGTCGAGGTCCACCTCAGCGCACTCCGCCGCAAGATGGAGGTGCACGGTCCCCGGCTCGTGCACACGGTCCGCGGGCTCGGGTACCGGCTCTCCGTCGACCGGGGCGCGGCGTGACCGCGGTCGACCGACGGCTGCGCACGTCCTCGCTGCGACTGCGGACCGTGGTCGCGGTGCTCGTGCTGCTCGCGGTGCTGCTGGCCGGGCTCGTCGTCGCGGTCGAGGCGGTGCTCGGCGCGCGACTGCGTGCACAGGTCGAGGACCGACTGCGGGACCGGGCTGCCGCCGCTGCCGCACTCGTGGGGGTGCTCGACGCGGACGACCTCGCCGACCGCTTGTCGGCGCAGGGCCTCTCGGTGCGGATCGTGCAGCCCGACGGCGCCGCGGTCGAGGCCGGGCCGACACCCGACCAGCTGCGCTCCGGACCGCCCGACCCCGGGCAGCTCCCGGGTCCGGCGCCTCGCGACCGGTCGTCCTCCAGCGGCTCGACCGGGGCTGCCGACGCCGGTGCACCGGCGTCGTCCGGTGCGACGGCGTCGTCGGGTGCGTCGGCGTCGTCCGGTGCATCGGCGTCCTCCGGTGTGACGGTGGTGTCGTCGCGTGCCAGTGAGGACGACGGCGTGCTCACACTCCGGTCCGTCCTCGACGACGGCACACGCATCACGCTGACCGCCGGCACCCGCGACGTGCAGGAGACCCTGACGCAGCTCGGCTGGGTGATGGGCGGTGCGTCCGCGGTGTTCCTGGGTGTCGCCGTCGTCGGAGTGGTCCTGGTCGTGCGGCGCGCGCTGCGTCCGCTCGACGAGGTCACCGCGACGGCCCGATCGATCGCCGACGGTGACCGTGGTCGGCGGTTGCGCCCTGCCAGGACGGACACCGAGATCGGCCGCGTCGCCGCCGCGTTCGACGAGATGCTCGACGCCGTCGAGGGCGCCGAAGCGCAGGCCGTGGCCGCTGAGGAACGGGTCCGGGGCTTCCTGTCGGACGCCGCACACGAGCTCCGCACGCCCGTCGCCGGCGTCCGCGCAGCGGCGGACACGCTGGTCCGGAGCGGTGGCGACGACCCGGCGACGACCGAGGTGCTCGCGGTGCACGTCGTCCGCCAGGCCGACCGCGCGGCGCGCCTCGTCGACGACATGCTCACGATGGCGCGACTCGACCGGGGGATCGCGCTCGACCGGCGGCCGACCGACCTCGTCCCGTGGCTGCGCGCCGAGGTCGACCGGCTCGAGCTCCGGCTGCCGGGGATCACCATGCACCCCGGACTCCCGACCGAGCCCGTCCCGGTCGAGGTCGACGCCGACCGACTCGCGCAGGTGCTCGGCAACCTCGTCGACAACGCGGCGCGGGCCACGGGCGGGACGGGGACGGTGCGGCTGACCCTCGGCACGGACGCCGACGAGGCGACGCTCGTGGTCGAGGACGACGGGCCCGGCATCCCCGTCGACGACCGGGAGCGCGTGTTCGACCGGCTCGTCCGACTGGGGGAGTCGCGGGACGTCCGGTCGGGTGGTGCCGGACTCGGCCTGCCGATCGCCCGCGGCATCGCGGTCGCCCACGGAGGCACGCTCGTCCACGACGACGACGGGACGCTCGGCGGCGCGCGGTTCGTGCTCCGCCTGCCCCGCGCGACCCGCGCCGTCGACCCCGGGTCGGGCGCGGACCGGGGTGTCGCTCCGGCCCCGGTGTCTGCCACGATGGGGACGTGAGCGCTCATCAGGAGAACGGACGGATCGTCGCGGTGAGCCGCGACGCCGGACACCGCTTCAGCAAGCCCGTCGTCGAGGAGATCACCCTCGTCGCGGGGTGGGGCGTCGACGGCGACGCGCACGCCGGGACGACCGTGCAGCACCGCTCCCGCGTCGCCAGGGACCCGTCACAGCCGAACCTGCGGCAGGTCCACCTGCTCCACGCCGAGGTGTTCGACGAGGTCGCCGCCTCCGGGCACACCGTCGTGCCGGGGGACATGGGGGAGAACGTCACGACCCGCGGCGTCGACCTGCTCGGACTGCCGACCGGGGCCCTGCTCCACCTCGGTGACGCGGCCTGTGTGCGCGTGACCGGGCTCCGGAACCCGTGCCAGCAGATCAACGACTTCGACCCGGGGCTGCTGCGCGCGGTCCTCGGCCGAGCGGAGGACGGCACCGTGGAGCGCAAGGGCGGCGTGATGGGCGTCGTCGTGGCGGGGGGCATCGTCCGCGCGGGCGACGCCGTCCGGGTCGAGCTGCCCGAGGGAGCGCTGCAACCGCTCGCCCCGGTGTGAGGACCGGGGGCGGGGCCGGGCCCTGCTAGCCTGGAGCCCTCGCGAGTGTGGTGGAACGGTAGACACGGGGCACTCAAAATGCTCTGCCTCACGGCGTGCGGGTTCGAGTCCCGCCACTCGTACAAGGTCGCTCACGGCGTGCGGGGCTGGGCGCACCGAGCGTCCCGCCACTCGTACAAGGTCGCTCACGGCGTGCGGGGCTGGGCGCACCGAGCGTCCCGCCACTCGTACAGAAGTTCGTCGAACCGCGCATCCACAGCTGACGGAAGCCACGCGCTCCGTCTAGTAGGCTCTCGGTCGTGAGTGACACAGAAGCAACCCCCGCAGCACCGCGTCGCGTCGTCGTCGCCGAGGACGAGTCGCTCATCCGTCTCGACATCGTCGAGATCCTCCGCGACAACGGGTTCGACGTGGTCGGGGAAGCCGGCGACGGTGAGACCGCCGTCCAGCTCGCGACCGACCTGCGCCCGGACCTCGTCGTCATGGACGTCAAGATGCCCCAGCTCGACGGCATCTCCGCTGCCGAGAAGCTCTCCAAGAACCACATCGCTCCGGTGGTCCTCCTCACGGCGTTCAGCCAGAAGGACCTCGTCGAGCGCGCGACCGAAGCCGGTGCCCTGGCCTACGTCGTGAAGCCCTTCACCCCGAACGACCTGCTCCCCGCGATCGAGATCGCCCTCTCGCGTCACCAGCAGATCATCACGCTCGAGGCCGAGGTCGCCGACCTCGTCGAGCGGTTCGAGACCCGCAAGCTCGTCGACCGCGCCAAGGGCCTGCTCAACGAGAAGATGGGCCTCACCGAGCCCGAGGCGTTCCGCTGGATCCAGAAGGCATCGATGGACCGTCGTCTGACGATGCACGACGTCGCGAAGGCGATCATCGAGCAGCTCAGCGCCAAGAAGTAACGAGCACCCGCTCGCTCACGCGGAGAGCGCCGCCGGACACCGTCCGGCGGCGCTCTCCGCGTTCCGGATCCCGCGGACGTCGGTGCACGGGTACGGGCTGACATCGCGCCGGTCGATCGTCACGTGCAACGTCGGAGGATGCGCCTGCACCGGGTGCGCGCGCATCGTGCGACACCGCACCTGTCGAACGACGCGTTCCGTGTCGGAGACCGCGTGCAGCGGCAGGGCCCGTTCCGTGTCGGAGACCGCGTGCAGCGGCAGGGCCGCGGCAGAGCGCCGGACGGGAGGCACGGGTCGGCCCCGCCGCAACCGCGCCACGTGGCAGGGTGGGGGCATGGACGACGTGGTGATCCGTGCCTCCCGGCCGGAGGACATGCCGACGGTGGCCGACCTGCGCTGGCGCTGGAGCGTGGACGAGGACGGGCGCGGGCCGACGGCGACCCCGGACGAGTACCGCGAGGCGATGACCGCATTCGCCGCCGAGCACGCCGACTCGCACCGGTGCGTGGTCGCGGAGCGCGACGGGGTCGTGCTGGGGATGGCGTGGCTCGCACTGAACGCCCGTCCGCCGGTGCCGCACCGCCCTCGGGGCCGAGTCGCTGCCGAACTGCAGAGCGTCTACGTGCACCCGGACCTCCGCGGAGCGGGCGTGGCGAAGGACCTCGTCGCGGCGCTGCTCGACGTGGCGGACGAGGCCGGCGCGGAGCGCGTGGTGGTGCACTCGAGCCTCGCCGGCGAGACGCTCTACCGTCGGCTCGGGTTCGGCGATGCCCGCCTGCTGCTGCAGCGACCGCCCGAGGACTGAACCGCTAGCGCCGCTCGCGGATCATGTTCGTGATCCGCACGGTGGAGCAGCGCCGGCCCTCGTCGTCGGTGAGCACGATCTCGTGGGTGGTGAGCGTGCCGCCGAGGTGGATCGCCGTGCAGGTCCCCGTGACCCGGCCGCTCGTCGCACTGCGGGAGTGCGACGCACTGAGCTCGATGCCGACCGCGTAGCGGCCGGGCCCGGCGTGCACGTTCGCAGCCATCGACCCGAGGCTCTCGGCGAGCACGACGTACGCTCCGCCGTGCAGCAGCCCGACCGGCTGGCGGTTGCCCTCGACCGGGATCGACCCGACGGCACGCTCCGCGCTCAGCTCGGTGATCTCCATGCCCATCTTCGTGGCGAGCTCGCCCGTGCCGCGGTCGGAGAGTCGCTCGTCGACGGCTCCGGAGGCGGTCGGTTCGTGGGTCACGTCGTCGGTCACGCTCGCGGACTCCCGTGTCGGATGGCGTCGGTAGGCTGTCCGGGTGTCGGACTCCGCAAAGCCTACCCTCATGGTCATCGACGGCCACTCGCTCGCCTTCCGGGCCTTCTACGCACTGCCGGTCGACAGCTTCGTGAACCGCGAGGGGCAGCACACGAACGCCATCCACGGCTTCATCTCGATGCTGCTCATGCTCCTGCAGCGCGAGAAGCCGACCCACCTGGCGGTCGCGTTCGACATCTCCCGCTTCTCCTTCCGCACCCGCGAGTACGAGGACTACAAGGGCACCCGCTCGGAGACCCCGCCCGAGTTCAAGGGCCAGATCCCGCTCCTGCAGCAGGCGCTCGAGGCGATGGGCATCACGACGGTGACGAAGGAGGACTACGAGGCCGACGACATCCTCGCCACCTTCGCGCGTCAGGGTGCCGAGCAGGGGTACCAGGTGTACGTGGTCTCGGGTGACCGCGACTCGATCCAGCTCGTCAACGACGACGTCACGCTGCTGTACCCGTCGGTCCGCGGCGTCTCCGAGCTCACGCGCTACGACCGCGACAAGGTGTACGAGCGGTACGGCATCGAGCCGCACCAGTACCCGGACATCGCGGCGCTCGTGGGGGAGACCAGCGACAACCTGATCGGCATCGACAAGGTCGGCGAGAAGACCGCGGTCAAGTGGGTGACCGCGTACGGCTCCCTCGACGGTGTCCTCGAGCACGCCGACGAGATCAAGGGCGTCGTCGGGAACAACCTCCGCGAGCAGAAGGACCGGGCGATCCGGAACCGCAGGCTGAACCGGCTCGTGAACGACGTCGAGCTGCCCGTCGGACCGGCCGACGTCGCCCTCCGCCCGCTGGACGAGCAGGCCGTCCGCGACCTCTTCGCCAAGCTGCAGTTCCGCACGCTGCTCGACCGGGTCTTCAAGGTCGCCGGTACCGGTGAGCCGAGCGAGGCGAGCGATGCTCCCGGCTCGGTCGACAGCGGCGCGCCGACCCCGCCGAAGGTCACCACGGTCATCGACGAAGAGCTCGGGTACTGGCTCGAGCGCAAGGGTGCGAACGACGCCGAGAACGGGTTCGGCGTCGCGGTCGAGGTCATCGACGGCCGGCTCAGCGCGATCGGCATCGCGACCCACGACGACGCCGTCCTGGTGCCCGGCGGCAGCGGCGCGAAGGACTACGAGCAGCTCGCCGCGTGGTTCGCCTCCGACGCCCCGAAGCACTTCCACGACGTTAAGGCCGCCATCAAGGCGCTCGGCACGGTCGGCATCACGGTGCGGGGCATCGCCGGGGACGCCCGCATCACCGGGTGGCTCGCGCAGCCGGGCAAGCAGGGGCAGCCCCTCGCCGACCTCGTGTACCAGGAACTCGGCGAGGAGCTGCCGACCGCCGACCCGAACCAGCTCGTCCCCGAGACCGAACCGGTCAACGTCGGCGTGCACGCCTGGTACGTCCTGCGGGTCGACACCGCGCTGCGCTCCCGCGTCGACGAGTCCTCGCTGCGGGTGCTCGACACGATCGAGCTGCCGCTCGTCCCGGTGCTGGCGGGCATGGAGACCATCGGTGTCGGTATCGACCGCCCGGTCCTGACCGGGCTGTCGCACGATCTGGGGGAGCGCGCCGCCGAGCTCGCGCAGCAGGCCTTCGCCGAGATCGGCCACGAGGTGAACCTCGGCTCGCCGAAGCAGCTGCAAGAGGTCCTGTTCACCGAGCTCGCGATGCCGAAGACCCGCAAGACGAAGACCGGCTTCTCGACCGACGCGGCGAGCCTGGCCGACCTGCAGGAGCAGCACCCGCACCCGTTCCTCGGACTGCTGCTGCAGCACCGCGACGCCACGAAGCTCCGGCAGATCGTCGACACGCTCGACGCCGCGGTCGTCGACGGACGCATCCACACCCGCTACGAGCAGACCGGCACGAGCACCGGCCGGGTCTCGTCGACGGACCCCAACCTGCAGAACATCCCGGTCAAGACCGCCGTGGGTCGCCGCATCCGGTCGGCCTTCGCGGTCGCCGAGCCGTACACGACGCTCGTGACCGCCGACTACTCGCAGATCGAGATGCGCATCATGGCGCACCTGTCCGGCGACCCGGGGCTCATCCAGGCGTTCAACGAGGGCGAGGACCTGCACCGCTTCGTCGGTGCCCGGGTGTTCTCGGTCGAGCCGGCGGACGTCACCCCCGAGATGCGCACGAAGGTGAAGGCGATGTCGTACGGCCTGGCCTACGGCCTCAGCCCGTTCGGCCTGTCGAAGCAGCTCCGCATCGAGCAGTCCGAGGCGCGCACGCTCATGAACGAGTACTTCGCCCGCTTCGGTGCGGTGCGCGACTACCTCCGGGGCGTCGTCGAGCAGGCCCGCGAGGACGGCTACACCGAGACGATCTTCGGTCGCCGGCGTCCGTTCCCGGACCTGAAGAGCCCGAACCGCGTGCTCCGCGAGAACGCCGAGCGCGCGGCGCTGAACGCGCCGATCCAGGGGTCTGCCGCCGACATCATGAAGATCGCGATGCTCGGCGTCGACGAGGACCTCCGCGAGGGGGCGCTCGAGTCGCACCTGCTGCTCCAGGTGCACGACGAGCTCATCCTCGAGGTCGCTCCCGGCGAGCAGGAGCGCGTCGAGGAGATCCTGCGCACCCGGATGGGCGCGGCTGCCGAGCTGAGCGTCCCGCTCGACGTGTCGGTCGGCGTCGGCCCGAACTGGGAGTCCGCGGCGCACTGACGCCGGTCGGTCGCGACGCGGCCACGTCACGGACGGGAGGCGCGGTGCCGGCTGGCACCGTGCCTCCCGTCCGTCGTCCAGACAGCTCGCGCGCCGCGGTCGCGTCGAGACGCCGCGGTTGCGTCGAGACGCCGCCAGATCCGGCGGCGTCTCGCTCACCGGAGGGCGTCTCGTGTCGACGCCCCCGTCCCGCCGTCCGCAGCTCCGCCTGCCGGGCCGCTCGGTAGGGTCGGGGCATGAGCGAAGACCGACCCGTCCGCCAGCCGTCCGCCGTCGACCGCGTCGCCGAGGACTGGATGTCCACCCTCGTCGACCTCGACCCGACCGTCGCCACGTACATCGGGGTCCCCGGGCGCACCGACGGCTACGGCGACACCTCGCCCGCCGGCGCCGACGCCCTCGCCGACGCCGCACGTTCCGCGCGCCGGGCCCTCGACGCCGCCGAGTCGACGGACGACGTCGACCGGGTGACGAAGACCGACCTCGGAGCGGAGCTCGACCTGGTCGTGGAGTCGCACGAGCGGAAGCTGCACCTGCGGGACCTCAACGTGATCGCGAGCCCCGCGCAGGAGTTCCGCGACGTCCTCGACCTGATGCCGACCGCGACCACCGACGACTGGCAGGACGTCGCGGGGCGCCTGCACGCGCTGCCGGACGCCCTGGAGGGCTACCGCGAGACCCTGCTGCAGGGCACGCGCGAGCAGGTCACGCCCGCCGCGCGCCAGGTCGCACTCATCGCCGAGCAGGCCGCGCGCAACGGTGCCGAGGACGGGTTCTTCCGCCAGCTCGTCGACGGCGCCGCGCTCGAGGGCGGCGCACCGCTGCCCGAGTCGCTCCGCGGCGAGCTGGTGCGCGGCGCCGAGGTCGCGGCGGCCGCGTACCGGTCGTTCGGCGGCTTCCTCGAGCACGAGCTGCTGCCCCTGGCGACCCCGGTCGACGCGGTCGGTCGCGAGGACTACGAGCTGCACTCCCGACGCTTCCTGGGTGCCGTCGTCGACCTCGACGAGACGTACGAGTGGGGCATCGAGGAGCTCGCCCGGATGCGCGACGAGCAGGAGCGCATCGCGGACCGCATCGAGTCCGGCGCCTCGGTGGCGCGCGCGATCGAGGTCCTCGACGCCGATCCCGCCCGCATCCTGCACGGCACCGACGCCCTGCAGCGGTGGATGCAGGAGACCAGTGACGCGTCGATCCGCGCGATGGACGGGGAGTACTTCGACATCGCCGACCCGATCAAGCGCCTGGAGTGCCGGATCGCCCCGACGCAGGAGGGCGGGATCTACTACACCGGCCCCTCCGACGACTTCTCGCGTGCGGGCAGGATGTGGTGGTCGGTGCCGCAGGGCGTCACGGAGTTCGGCACGTGGCGTGAGAAGACGACGGTCTACCACGAGGGCGTGCCCGGTCACCACCTGCAGATCAGCCAGGCGGTCTACAACCGCGGGGAGCTCAACACGTGGCGTCGGCAGCTGGCCGGACCGTCCGGGCACGTCGAGGGCTGGGCCCTCTACGCCGAGCGGCTCATGGAGCAGCTCGGGTTCCTCGACGACGACGGGGACCGCCTCGGCATGCTCGACGGCCAGCGGATGCGGGCGGCCCGCGTGGTGCTCGACATCGGTGTGCACCTGCAGAAGACCAACCCCGACGGCGGTGGCTGGACGTGGGAGTACGCGCTCGACTTCATGGGCCGGAACGTCAACATGGCGCCGGAGTTCGTGCAGTTCGAGGTCGCCCGGTACTTCGGGTGGCCGGGGCAGGCGCCGTCCTACAAGGTCGGGCAGCGCGTCTGGGAGTCGATCCGCGACGAGCTCGCCGCACGCGAGGGCGCTGCGTTCGACCTGAAGGCCTTCCACCACCGGGCGCTCGCACTCGGCGGGGTCGGCCTGGACACGCTCCGGAGCGCGCTGCTCGACTGACGGCGTGACGGGTCGACGGACGGGAGGCGCGTGGCGGGGTCGCCGCGTGCCTCCCGTCCGTCCTCCGGTCACCCCGCGACACGCGACACGCCCGGTTGTGGGGCCCGCGGCCCTGCGGCTAGACTCAATCGGCGCAATCCGCGCCAACCAACCACTGCCATGACGGCTCGCACCGACGTTCGGTGCGGACCAGGGGGTCGCTCCCTCGCCGTCACGGCCCGACTCATGTCCGTTCGGAGCAATCTCTACATGACAACCACCACGACCAAGGCTCCCAAGCAGGTCGCCATCAACGACATCGGCTCGGCTGATGACTTCCTGGCCGAGGTCGAGAAGACCCTCAAGTTCTTCAACGACGGCGATCTGATCTCCGGAACCGTCGTGAAGATCGACCGCGACGAGGTCCTCCTCGACGTCGGCTACAAGACCGAGGGTGTCATCCCCTCGCGCGAGCTCTCGATCAAGCACGACGTCGACCCCAACGAGGTCGTCGAGGTCGGCGACGAGGTCGAGGCCCTGGTCCTCCAGAAGGAGGACAAGGAAGGCCGCCTCATCCTGTCGAAGAAGCGTGCGCAGTACGAGCGTGCGTGGGGCGACGTCGAGAAGATCAAGGAGTCCGACGGCGTCGTGACCGGCACGGTCATCGAGGTCGTCAAGGGCGGTCTCATCGTCGACATCGGCCTCCGTGGCTTCCTCCCGGCCTCGCTCATCGAGCTGCGTCGCGTCCGCGACCTGACCCCGTACCTGGGCCAGGAGCTCGAGGCGAAGATCCTGGAGCTCGACAAGAACCGCAACAACGTGGTCCTCTCGCGCCGCGCCCTGCTCGAGCAGACGCAGTCCGAGTCGCGCACCACCTTCCTCAACAACCTCCACAAGGGCCAGGTCCGCAAGGGCATCGTGTCGTCGATCGTCAACTTCGGTGCGTTCGTCGACCTGGGCGGCGTCGACGGTCTCGTCCACGTCTCCGAGCTCTCCTGGAAGCACATCGAGCACGCCAGCGAGGTCGTCGAGGTCGGTCAGGAAGTCACCGTCGAGATCCTCGAGGTGGACCTGGACCGCGAGCGCGTGTCGCTCTCGCTCAAGGCCACGCAGGAGGACCCGTGGCAGGTCTTCGCCCGCACCCACGCGATCGGTCAGATCGCACCGGGCAAGGTCACGAAGCTCGTGCCGTTCGGTGCCTTCGTCCGCGTCGCCGACGGCATCGAGGGTCTCGTCCACATCTCGGAGCTCTCGAACAAGCACGTCGAGCTCGCCGAGCAGGTCGTCTCCGTCGGTGACGAGGTCTTCGTCAAGATCATCGACATCGACCTCGACCGTCGTCGCATCTCGCTCAGCCTCAAGCAGGCGAACGAGGGCGTGGACCCGGAGGGCACCGAGTTCGACCCGGCGCTCTACGGCATGCCGACCGAGTACGACGACCAGGGCAACTACAAGTACCCCGAGGGCTTCGACCCGGAGACCAACGAGTGGCTCGAGGGCTACGACACCCAGCGCACCGAGTGGGAGGGCCAGTACGCGGCCGCCCAGTCGCGCTGGGAGGCCCACAAGGCGCAGGTCGCGAAGACCATCGCGGACGAGGAGAAGGGTGGCTTCGACCTCCCCGCCTCGGCCTCGAGCTCGTCCTCGTCCTCGTCGACCTTCTCGAGCGAGTCGAACGGTCAGGGCACCCTGGCCGACGACGCCTCGCTCGCGGCGCTCCGCGAGAAGCTCAGCTCGAACAACTGATCGAGCGGGTCGCACGTCCCGGAAGCCCGGTACCCCTGAGGGGGTGCCGGGCTTCCGGCGTTCCACGACGTCCTCGGTAGCCTGGACCGGTGCGCATCATCGGTCTGACAGGCGGCATCGCCGCGGGCAAGTCCACCGTCTCCCGTCGCTGGGCGGAGCACGGCGCGGTCGTCGTCGACGCCGACCGGCTCGCGCGGCAGGCGGTCGCTCCGGGCAGCCCCGGGCTCGCCCGTGTCGTGGAACGGTTCGGGACGGGCGTGCTCGCCCCCGACGGCGCGCTCGACCGGGCCGCCCTGGGCAGCATCGTCTTCTCCGACGCCTCGGCGCGGAAGGACCTCGAGGGGATCACCCACCCGGAGGTGTGGCGGCTCGCACGGGGAGCGTTCGACGCTGCCGAGGCCGCTGATCCGGAAGCCGTCGTCGTCTACGACGTCCCGCTCCTCGCCGAGGCCCGGGGGAGTCGGCCGATCCGGTTCGACGCGGTCGTCGTCGTGGACGCCCCTGCGGCGCAGCGGGTCGGACGACTCGTCGAGCACCGGGGCATGCCGCGTGACGAGGCCGAGCGACGTGTGGCGGCCCAGGCGTCGGACGCCGAGCGGCTCGCCCTCGCCGACCACGTCGTCGACGCGACCGGATCGCTCGAGGACACCCTGCGGTCCGCCGACGCGGTGTGGGACCGCATCGCGTCCTGAACGGGCCCCGCAGGCCCTGGTACCCGCTCAGCTGTGGGCGATCAGGGCCGTCGGGTGTCAGGGGGCGCGACTACCGTTGTCCCCATGGCAGTGTCGATCCAGCCCACCCGGGCGATCCGTCCCTTCGAGGTGATCAGCGAGTACTCGCCGAGCGGTGACCAGCCGGCGGCGATCGCCGAGCTCGCCGGTCGGATCAACGCGGGTGAGACCGACGTCGTGCTGCTCGGCGCGACCGGTACCGGCAAGTCGGCGACCACCGCCTGGCTGATCGAGCAGGTCCAGCGGCCGACGCTCGTGCTCGCGCACAACAAGACCCTGGCCGCGCAGCTGGCGAACGAGTTCCGCGGGCTCCTGCCGAACAACGCGGTCGAGTACTTCGTCTCGTACTACGACTACTACCAGCCCGAGGCGTACGTCCCGCAGACGGACACCTTCATCGAGAAGGACTCGTCGGTCAACGCGGAGGTCGAGCGGCTCCGGCACTCGACGACGAACTCGCTGCTCAGCCGGCGCGACGTCGTGGTGGTGTCGACCGTGTCCTGCATCTACGGCCTCGGCACGCCCGAGCAGTACATGAACGCGTCGATCGCGCTCCACGTCGGTCAGACGATCTCCCGCGACCAGCTCGTGCGCAAGTTCGTCGGCATGCAGTACCAGCGCAACGACGTCGACTTCGCCCGCGGCACCTTCCGCGTCCGCGGCGACACCATCGAGATCATCCCGATGTACGAAGAGCACGCGATCCGCATCGAGATGTTCGGTGACGAGATCGAGGCGCTCACCTCGCTGCACCCGCTGACCGGCAACGTCATCGCGGACCTGCCCGGCGTCTCGATCTTCCCGGCGTCGCACTACGTCGCCGACACCGACGTCATGCACCGGGCGATCGAGCGGATCAAGGACGAGCTGGCCGACCGACTCGCCGAGCTCGAGGGCCAGGGCAAGCTGCTCGAGGCCCAGCGGCTCCGCATGCGCACGACCTTCGACATCGAGATGATGGAGCAGATCGGCTTCTGCTCCGGCATCGAGAACTACTCGCGCCACATGGACGGGCGCGATGCGGGCGAGGCGCCGCACTGCCTCATCGACTACTTCCCGGACGACTTCCTCATCGTGATCGACGAGTCGCACGTGACCGTGCCGCAGATCGGCGCGATGTACGAGGGTGACGCCTCCCGCAAGCGCACGCTCGTGGAGCACGGGTTCCGCCTGCCGAGCGCGCTCGACAACCGACCGTTGACGTGGGAGGAGTTCCTCGAGCGCGTCGGGCAGAAGGTCTACCTGTCGGCGACCCCGGGCAAGTACGAACTCGGCGTCACCGACAGCGTCGTCGAGCAGATCATCCGTCCGACGGGTCTGGTCGACCCCGAGATCGTCGTGAAGCCGAGCGACGGCCAGATCGACGACCTGCTCGAGGAGATCAAGCTGCGCGTCGAGCGTGACGAGCGCGTGCTCGTCACGACCCTGACCAAGCGGATGGCCGAGGAACTCACGGACTTCCTCGGCAACGCCGGCGTCCGCGTGCGGTACCTGCACTCCGACGTCGACACCCTGAAGCGTGTCGAACTGCTGACGGAGCTGCGCCAGGGCGTGTACGACGTGCTCGTCGGCATCAACCTGCTGCGCGAGGGCCTCGACCTGCCCGAGGTGTCCCTCGTGGCGATCCTCGACGCCGACAAGGAGGGGTTCCTGCGGTCGTCGACGTCGCTCATCCAGACGATCGGCCGTGCCGCCCGCAACGTGTCGGGCCAGGTGCTCATGTACGCCGACAAGATCACCGACTCCATGCGCCAGGCGATCGACGAGACCGATCGGCGCCGCGAGAAGCAGGTCGCCTACAACCTCGAGCACGGCATCGACCCGCAGCCCCTCCGCAAGAAGATCGCCGACATCACCGAGGTGCTGCAGCGCGAGAGCGACGACACCAAGGCGCTGCTCGAGGGTCGCCCGGGTTCCGACGGCCGCCGGTCGCCCACGCCGAACCTGCGTCGCGAGGGCATCGCGGGAGAGGGCGCGACCCAGCTCGAGGCGACGATCGCCGACCTCAACGACCAGATGCTGCAGGCCGCGGCCGAGCTGAAGTTCGAGCTGGCGGCACGGCTCCGCGACGAGGTGCAGGACCTGAAGAAGGCGCTGCGACAGATGGAGTCCGCCGGGCATGTCCGCTGACACCTCCGGGACCGCGCGGCGGACGGTCGTCGTCACGGGTGCCAGCGCCGGCCTGGGCTACCACGCAGCCGAGCAGCTCGCGGCACAGGGCCACCGGGTCGTGCTCGCCACGCGGAACCCCGAGCGTGCCGCCGCTGCCGAGCGGAGCATCCGGACGCACGTCGACGACGCAGCGCTCCTGCACCTGCACCTCGACTTGGCCGACCTCGACAGCGTGCGTGCCGCGGCCGTGCGGCTCCGGGAGCTCGGCCCCGTGCACGCCCTGCTCAACAACGCCGGCGTGGTCGGATCGGCTCGCCCGCAGCGCACCGCGCAGGGCTTCGAACTGCAGGTCGGCACGAACCACCTCGGACACTTCGCCTGGACGGCGCTGGCGCTGCCGGCCCTCGACCAGGACGCCGGGCGTGTGGTGCACCTCGGCTCCATCGCGCACCGCCTCACGACGCTCGACCGGACGGATCCGCTCGCGGTCGGCCGCTACGAGGGCCACCGCCAGTACGCCAGGAGCAAGCTCGCGGTGATGCTGTTCGGCTTCGAGCTCGCGCAGCGGTTGGGTGACGCCGGCTCGCGGGTGCGCAGCGTCGTCGCGCACCCCGGGCTGGCGCTCGACGCCGCCGCCCCGCCCCGACCGGACGTCGCACCGACGCGGTCCGAACCGGCCTGGATGCGGGCGGGCTCGGGCTGGGTGGCGCAGGGCAAGGACGCCGGGGCGCGGCCGCTCGTGCACGCCGCCGTCGGTGAGGACGTCCGCTCGGGGGAGTACTGGGGGCCGGCCGGCCCGCTCCAGTTCGCCGGTCGTCCGGCCCTCGTCCCGGCGCGCCCGCGTGCCCACGACCGCACCGTCGCTGCGCGCCTCTGGACGGCGAGCGAACAGGCGACCGGCGTCGCGTTCGCTCTCGACGCACTCGGCTAGACCGCCACGCCCGGACGGATGTCGGTCCTGCTTCGTAGAATCGTCTGCGATGACCATCACCTCTGACCGCGGAACCGCGACCCCGGGCCGGAACGCCTTCGGCGAGCCTGCAGACCTCCACATCCCCGGCGGGACGGCGCCGCACAGCACCTCGACGCTCAGCGTCCGGGGCGCTCGCGTGCACAACCTCCGCGACGTCGACCTCGAGATCCCTCGGGACTCGCTCGTCGTGTTCACCGGGCTGTCCGGGTCGGGCAAGTCCTCGCTCGCGTTCGACACGATCTTCGCCGAGGGCCAACGGCGCTACGTGGAGTCGCTGTCGGCCTACGCCCGGCAGTTCCTCGGCCAGGTGGACCGGCCCGACGTCGACTTCATCGAGGGCCTGTCGCCGGCGGTCTCGATCGACCAGAAGTCGACGAACCGGAACCCGCGGTCGACCGTGGGCACCATCACCGAGGTCTACGACTACATGCGTCTGCTCTGGGCGCGCATCGGTGTCCCGCACTGCCCCGTCTGCGGCGAGGTGATCAGCAAGCAGAGCGTGCAGCAGATCGCGGACCAGCTCATGGAGTTCGAGACCGGCACGCGCTTCCAGGTCCTCGCGCCGGTCGTCTCCAAGAAGAAGGGCGAGTTCGTCGACCTCTTCCAGGAGCTCGCGGCCTCGGGGTACGCCCGTGCGATCGTCGACGGTGAGCGCATCCAGCTGAGCGACCCGCCCAAGCTCAAGAAGCAGGTCAAGCACGACATCTCGGTGATCGTCGACCGTCTCGTGGCGAGCGACGACATCCTCGGCCGCCTCACCGACTCGCTCGAGACCGCCCTGCGGTTGACGAACGGCACCGTGGCGATCGACCTCGTCGACCACGAGGGGCCCGGCGCGGTCCGGACCTACTCCGAGAACCTGTCCTGCCCGAACAACCACCCGCTCGCGCTCACCGAGATCGAGCCGCGGACCTTCTCGTTCAACGCACCGTTCGGTGCCTGCCCCGAGTGCTCGGGCCTCGGTACTCGCATGTCGGTCGACCCCGACCTGGTGCTCGGCGACCCCGAGGCCTCGCTGCGAGACGGCGTCCTGCTGCCCTGGACGGGCACGAGCGGGCTGTACTCGTACTTCGAGAAGCTCCTCGCGGGTCTCGGCAAGGACCTCGGGTTCGGCCTCGACACCCCGTGGAACCAGCTCGACCCGTCGGTGCAGGCCGCGATCCTGACCGGCAAGGACTTCCAGGTCTCCGTGTCGTGGAAGAACCGTTTCGGCCGCGAGATGCGGTACACGAGCGGGTTCGAGGGCGTCATGCCCTACATCGAGCGCAAGTTCGCCGAGGCCGAGTCGGACTCGCAGCGGCAGCGCTTCCAGGGCTACCTGCGCGAGGTCCCCTGCCCGGTCTGCGACGGCACGCGCCTGAAGCCCGAGGTCCT
The DNA here is from genome assembly GCF_017834105.1 of Curtobacterium sp. 1310. Taxonomy (NCBI): domain Bacteria; kingdom Bacillati; phylum Actinomycetota; class Actinomycetes; order Micrococcales; family Microbacteriaceae; genus Curtobacterium; species Curtobacterium sp. 1310. The sequence continues at coordinate 309,134 of NZ_JAFICY010000001.1, forward strand.
CGCCGTGACGGTCGACGGTCGCAGCATCGCCGACGTGACCGACATGTCGCTCGACCAGGCGTACGGCTTCATGGAGGAGCTGACGCTCACCGAGCGTGAGGCGCACATCGCGGCCGCGGTCCTCCGCGAGATCCGCGCGCGGCTCGAGTTCCTGCTCGAGGTCGGCCTGAACTACCTGACCCTCGCACGCGGAGCCGGCGGGCTCTCCGGCGGCGAGGCACAGCGCATCCGGCTCGCGACGCAGATCGGATCGGGCCTGACGGGTGTGCTCTACGTGCTCGACGAGCCGAGCATCGGCCTGCACCAGCGCGACAACCGTCGGCTCATCGACACGCTCGTCAAGCTCAAGGACCTCGGCAACACCCTCATCGTCGTCGAGCACGACGAGGACACCATCCGCACGGCGGACTGGGTCGTCGACATCGGACCGGGCGCGGGCGTGAACGGCGGCAAGGTCGTTCACTCCGGCTCCTACGAGGGCATCATCGCGAACCGCGAGTCGGTGACCGGTGACTACCTGGCAGGTCGGCGCGCGATCGAGGTGCCCGCCGAGCGACGGAAGATCAACCCGAAGCGCGTCATCAGCGTGCAGGGCGCCCGGGCGAACAACCTCAAGCAGGTCGACGTCGACTTCCCGCTCGGTGTCTTCACCGCGGTGACCGGCGTCAGCGGCTCCGGCAAGTCGACCCTGGTCAACGACATCCTGTACAAGGTGCTCGCGAACCAGCTCAACGGCGCACGGCACATCGCCGGCAAGCACACCCGCGTGAAGGGCCTCGACCAGCTCGACAAGGTCGTGCACGTCGACCAGGCGCCGATCGGCCGCACCCCGCGGTCCAACCCGGCGACCTACACCGGCGTGTTCGACCGCATCCGGCAGCTCTTCGCCGAGACGCCCGAGGCGAAGGCGCGCGGCTACCAGCCCGGTCGCTTCAGCTTCAACGTCAAGGGCGGCCGCTGCGAGAACTGCTCGGGTGACGGCACGATCAAGATCGAGATGAACTTCCTGCCCGACGTCTACGTGGCGTGCGAGGTCTGCGGCGGTGCGCGGTACAACCGCGAGACGCTGCAGGTGCACTACAAGGGCAAGGACATCTCCGAGGTCCTCGACATGCCGATCAGCGAGGCGGCCGAGTTCTTCGAGCCGATCTCGGCGATCCACCGCTACATGGCGACGCTCGTCGACGTGGGCCTCGGCTACGTGCGCCTCGGGCAGAGCGCGACGACCCTCTCCGGTGGCGAGGCCCAGCGCGTCAAGCTCGCGACGGAACTCCAGCGCCGCTCGAACGGCCGCACGGTCTACGTGCTCGACGAGCCGACGACCGGCCTGCACTTCGAGGACGTCCGGAAGCTGCTGCTCGTGCTGCAGAGCCTGGTCGACAAGGGCAACACCGTGATCACGATCGAGCACAACCTCGACGTGATCAAGTCCGCCGACTGGCTGGTCGACATGGGACCTGAGGGCGGCGCCGGTGGCGGTACGGTCCTGGCCGTCGGCACCCCGGAACACGTGGCCGACGTCCCCGAGAGCCACACCGGTGTGTTCCTGCGCGAGATCTTCGATGCGCAGGACGCCCGTGTCGGCAAGGAGCAGGCGGTCGGTGCGCGTCAGGCCACCCAGAAGCACCAGGGCGGGCAGCAGAGCAAGCAGAAGGCGGGTGCTCGGTAGGTGGCGGACACCGTCTCCTGGCGGCCGAAGGCGGGGGAGATCCCGACCGACCCAGGCGTCTACCGGTGGCGTGACGAGGCCGGTCGGGTGCTCTACGTCGGCAAGGCGAAGAACCTCCGCGCCCGCCTGAGCAACTACTTCGCACCGCTGCCGACCCTCCACGAGCGCACCCGACGCATGGTGCTCACGGCCCGGAGCGTCGAGTGGACCACCGTCGGCTCCGAGATCGAGGCACTGCAGCTCGAGTACACCTGGATCAAGGAGTTCGACCCGCCGTTCAACGTCAAGTTCCGGGACGACAAGTCGTACCCGTACATGGCGATCACCCTGGGCGAGGAGTCGCCGCGGGTGATGGTGACGCGGAACCGGAAGATCAAGGGCGCGAAGTACTTCGGGCCCTACCCGAAGATCTGGGCGGTGCACGACACCATCGACCTGATGATCAAGGTGTTCCCGATCCGCACCTGCTCGGACTCGTCCTACAAGAAGGCGATGCAGACGGGCAAGCCGTGCTTCCCGGGCCAGATCGGCAAGTGCGGTGGGCCCTGCTCGCAGAAGGTCACGATCGCCGAGCACCGGGCGATCGTCGAGGAGTTCGTCCGGTTCATGGGCAGCTACGACCGCAGGGTGATCACGACCCTGCGGCAGCGCATGGCCGCGGCCGCCGACGCCATGGACTACGAGCAGGCGGCGCGGTACCGCGACCAGGTCGGTGCCCTCGAAGCGGTGCTCGAGAAGTCGGCGGTGGTCCTCCGTGACTCGGTCGACCTCGACCTGTTCGGTGTGGCCGAGGACGAGCTCGCCGCCGCCGTGCAGCTGTTCTCCGTGCGCGGCGGGCGCATCCGCGGTGTCCGGGGGTGGGTGGTCGACAAGGAGCTCGACATCAGCACCGGTGACCTGGTCGAACAGATCGTCCAGGGCCAGTACGCGACGAGCGACGACGTCCCGCGCGAGGTCGTCGTGCCGGAACTCCCCGAGGACGCCGAGGCCCTGCAGCAGTGGCTCAGCGAGCGGCGCGGCGGGCGCGGCACGAAGCTCAGCACGGCCCAGCGGGGCGACCGGGCGGGCCTCGCGCGCACGGCCGCCCAGAACGCCGCGCAGGCGCTCATGCTCTACAAGACGAAGCGCAGCGCGGACTACACGACCCGGTCGGCTGCCCTCGCCGACATCCAGGACGCCCTGGGCATGACCGAGGCCCCCCTGCGGATGGAGTGCTACGACATCTCCCACCTGCAGGGCACGAACGTGGTGGCGTCGATGGTGGTGTTCGAGGACGGGCTCCCGCGCAAGGACCAGTACCGCCGCTACACGATCGCCGAGACGACCGACGACACCGACAGCATGTACCAGGTGCTGTCGCGACGGCTGGCGCGCCTCGACGAGGACGCCGCGGTGCCGGACGTCCCGGACGCCACGAGCGAGGACGTCGTCGAGGGCACGAAGCCGACGAAGCGGTTCGCGTACCGTCCGCAGCTGCTCATCGTCGACGGCGGCCAGCCCCAGGTCCAGGCGGCCAAGCGGGCGATGGACGAGGCCGGCGTGCACGACATCGCCCTGGTGGGCATCGCGAAGCGCCTCGAGGAACTGTGGTTGCCCGACGACGACTTCCCGGTGATCATGCCGCGCAACTCCGAGGCGCTCTTCCTGATCCAGCGGATCCGTGACGAGGCGCACCGGTTCGCGATCACGCACCAGCGGACCCGCCGGAAGCGCGACGTCCGGTCGCAGCTGTCGGAGATCCCCGGGCTCGGCCCGACCCGGGTGAACGCCCTGCTGAAGCACTTCGGGTCGGTCGCGCGCCTGCGTGAGGCGACGGCGGAGCAGATCGCCGAGGTGAACGGCGTCGGGCCGGCCACCGCGGCGGCGGTCGTCACGAAGCTCGCGCAGACGCCCCGCAGCGCGCCGGAGGGGAGCCCGCCCGGAGCGAGCGCCCCCGAGGCGGGCCCGTCCGGTGCGAGCGCCCCGGACGCGGGCTCGCCCGGAGGAAGCGTGCCGGAGGCGAGCGACGCCGACCCTGCCGGGCGCGCAGCCAGCACCCCCGGTCCGGAGCGGACGACGGACCCGGACGCGCCCGCAGCCGCCGCGGAGGAGCCGAGCCGCGCCTCCCGGCCGGTCGGCCCCGTCCGCGTCCCGGACGTCTCTGCCGACGGCCCGTCGCGTCCACGGTGACCGGCCCCGCTCCGAGCGCGGGACGGTAGCCTGGACGCGCAGCCGAGACCCGAAGCCGAGACCTCCCCGGGCCGTGGCCCGGGCCGCCACGACGGAGCCCTCCCACACATGAGCGACACGAGCGACGACCGAACAACCCCGACGTCCGCGTCGCAGCAGCACGACATCCTCATCGTCACCGGCATGTCCGGCGCCGGCCGTTCCACGGTCGGCAAGGCACTCGAGGACCTCGGCTGGTACGTGGTCGACAACCTCCCGACGCAGATGCTCGGCCCGCTCACCGAGCTCGCGGACCGTGCCGGGGAGAAGATCCCGAAGATCGCGACCGTCGTCGACGTCCGCGGCGGACGGTTCTTCACCGACCCGGAGCAGGCGGTCGAGCAGGTCCGTGCCAGCACCTCCGCCCGGGTCCGGGTGCTCTTCCTCGAGGCGACGGACGCCGTGCTCGTGCGCCGCTTCGAGCAGGTCCGCCGGCCGCACCCGTTGCAGGGCGACGGGACGCTGCTCGACGGCATCGGCCTCGAGCGTTCGCGGCTGTCCGGGCTGCGCGAGGCCTCCGACGTCGTCATCGACACCTCGGACCTGAACATCCACCAGCTCGCCAACGCCGTCACGGAGCGCTTCGCCGACGACCACTTCGTCGGGGTCCAGGTCACGCTCATGAGCTTCGGGTTCAAGTACGGGCTGCCCGCCGACGCCGACATGGTCGCGGACGTGCGGTTCATCCCGAACCCCTACTGGGTGCCGGAACTCCGCCCGCACACCGGCCTCGACGCCCCCGTCTCGGAGTACGTCCTGTCGCAGCCGGGCGCCCGCTCGTTCGTCGAGCGGTACGCTGCCGTGCTCGAGCCCGTGCTGGCGGGATACCAACGCGAGAACAAAAGACACGCTACGATCGCCATCGGCTGTACCGGCGGCAAGCACCGCTCGGTCGCCGTCGTCGCCGAGTTGGCGAACCTCCTCCGCGGGATGTCCGACGTCGCCGTGCGTGTGAAGAACCGAGATCTCGGCCGGGAGTGACCGTTCCTCCGGCCGCTCCACACCCACGTGCGCCGGACCCGCGGACCCCACCAGAGAAAACGTTAGGAATGATGCTGTGCCGTTGACTGCCGAGGTCAAGGACGAACTGGCCAGGGTCGTCGTGAACCGCAACACGGTCCGCGCCGCCGAACTCGCGACCATCCTGCGGTTCGCGGGCGGCCTGCACGTCATCTCGGGCAGGATCGCGGTCGAGGTCGAGCTCGACACCCGGATCATCGTCCACCGCGTGCGCAAGGACCTGGCGGAGCTGTACGGCGTGCGGAGCGAGGCGTCGGTGGGGTCGTCCGCGTCCTCCCGCCGCGGCACCCGCTACCTGGTCCGCGTGCTCGAGGCGGGGGAGACGCTCGCCCGCCAGACCGGGCTCATGGACGCGCGCCGTCGCCCGGTGCGTGGCCTGCCCAACCGTCTGACGACCGGCAACCGCGAGGACCTCGCCGCCATCTGGCGCGGTGCGTTCCTCGCCTCCGGCACGCTGACCGACCCCGGTCGCGCCGCCGCGCTCGAGGTCACCTGCCCGGGCAACGAGGCGGCGATGGCACTGGTCGGTGCCGCCTCGCGCCTCGGGATCGCCGCGAAGGGCCGCGAGGTCCGCGGCGTCCACCGCGTCGTCATCCGCGACGGCGAGGCGATCGGCCAGATGCTCACCGTCATGGGCGCCGCCCGCACCACCGCCGAGTGGGAGGAGATGCGCCAGCGCCGCGAGGTCCGCGCCACCGCCAACCGTCTGGTGAACTTCGACGACGCCAACCTCCGCCGCTCGGCGCAGGCCGCCGTCGCCGCGTGCGCCCGCGTCGAGCGCGCGCTCGAGATCCTCGGTGACGACGTCCCGGACCACCTCAAGTACGCCGGGTCGCTCCGGCTGCAGCACCGTGACGCCTCGCTCGACGAGCTCGGTCAGCACGCCGAGCCGCCGATGACCAAGGACGCGATCGCCGGCCGGATCCGCCGCCTGCTCGCGATGGCCGACAAGAAGGCCGTCGACACCGGCGTGCCGGGGACCGAGGCCAGCGTGCCGGAGGAGCTCGAGGGGGCGTAGCCCCGACCGGCCCCACGACGGACGGGAGGCGCGGTGCCGGCTGGCACCGCGCCTCCCGTCCGTCTGGGGGAGCGTCCACCACTGTCGGCGGGACCGTCCGGACGGACCGTCATCCGGCGCGGGCGCGCAGTGTCCGACTGCTAGGGTCGTTACGGCGACGTTACGGGGCGTATCGTCCACCACACGTGGGTCCGCAGGGCCGCACGACTCCGAAAAGCAGCGCCCCCGGGGCGCTCCACACCCACCAGGAGATCCATTGACCGTCAAGATCGGCATCAACGGCTTCGGCCGCATCGGCCGTAACTTCTTCCGGGCCGCCCTCGCCAAGGGCTCCGACCTCGAGATCGTGGCGGTGAACGACCTCACCGACAACGCGGCCCTCGCGAACCTGCTGAAGTTCGACTCCATCACGGGTCGTCTCGGCGTCTCCGTCGAGCTCGACGGCGACAGCATCGTCGTCGACGGCAAGCCGATCAAGGTCCTCGCGGAGCGCGACCCCGCGAACCTCCCCTGGGGCGAGCTGGGCGTCGACATCGTCATCGAGTCGACCGGCTTCTTCACCAAGGCAGCCGACGCGCAGAAGCACATCGACGCGGGCGCCAAGAAGGTCATCATCTCGGCCCCGGCGACCGGCGACGACGTCACCATCGTCCTCGGCGTCAACGAGGACCAGTACGACCCCGAGAACCACAACATCATCTCGAACGCGTCGTGCACCACGAACAGCCTCGCGCCGCTCGCCAAGGTCTTCCACGACAAGTTCGGCATCGAGCGTGGCCTCATGACGACGGTGCACGCGTACACCGCCGACCAGAACCTGCAGGACGGCCCGCACAAGGACCCGCGTCGTGCCCGCGCCGCGGCGCTCAACATCGTCCCGACCTCGACCGGTGCGGCGAAGGCCATCGGCCTCGTCATGCCCGAGCTCGCCGGCAAGCTCGACGGCTACGCCCTCCGCGTGCCGGTGCCGACCGGTTCGATCACCGACCTCACCCTCGAGACGTCGTCCGAGGTCACCGTCGACGAGATCAACGCCGCCTACAAGGAGGCCGCCGAGGGCCCGCTCAAGGGCATCCTGCTCTACAGCGAGGACCCGCTGGTGTCGACCGACATCACGACGGACCCGCACTCGTCGATCTACGACTCCGGCCTGACCAAGGTCATCGGCAAGCTCGTCAAGATCACCTCGTGGTACGACAACGAGTGGGGCTACTCGAACCGCCTCGTCGACCTGACCGAGTACGTGGGCGAGCGACTCTCGGCATGAGCCTCCGCACCCTCGAGGACCTCGGCGACCTCGCCGGCAAGCGCGTCGTCGTCCGGTGTGACCTGAACGTCCCGCTCAAGGACGGCACGATCACCGACGACGGCCGCGTGCGCGCGTCGCTGGGCACGCTCAACACGCTCGTCAACGCCGGTGCGCGGGTCATCGTGATCTCGCACCTCGGTCGTCCCGACGGCACGCCTGCGCAGGAGTACTCGCTCGCCCCCGTGGCGCAGCGGCTCTCCGAACTGCTCGGCAAGGAGGTCACCTTCGTCGGCGAGACCGTCGGCGACGAGGCGACCGCGGCCGCCGAGGCCCTCGGGGACGGCGACGTCCTGCTGCTCGAGAACCTCCGCTTCAACCCGGAGGAGACCTCGAAGGACGCGTCGGCGCGCACGGCGTTCGCCGAGCGGATCGCCGCCCTCGGTGACGCGTTCGTGTCGGACGGCTTCGGCGTCGTGCACCGCAAGCAGGCCTCCGTGTACGAGCTCGCGGCAGCGCTGCCCAGCGCGGCCGGCTCGCTCATCGAGTCCGAGCTGACGGTGCTCGAGCGGTTGACCAAGGACCCGCAGCGGCCGTACACGGTCGTGCTCGGCGGATCGAAGGTCAGCGACAAGCTCGGTGTCATCGAGCACCTGCTCCCGCAGGTCGACACGCTGTGCATCGGCGGCGGCATGCTCTTCACGTTCCTCGCGGCCCAGGGTCACGGGGTCGCGAAGTCGCTCCTCGAGCAGGATCAGCTCGACACCGTCCGGGCGTACCTCGCCAAGGCGGACGAGCTCGGCGTGACGATCGACCTGCCGACCGACGTCGTGGTGGCCTCCGGGTTCGCTGCGGACGCCGACCACGAGACCGTCGCGGCCGACGCGATCGAGTCCTCGTCGTTCGGCACGGACGGCATCGGCCTCGACATCGGCCCGGAGACCGCGGCGCGCTTCGCGTCGGCGGTGTCCGGCTCGAAGACCGTGTTCTGGAACGGCCCGATGGGCGTGTTCGAGTTCCCGGCGTTCGCAGCAGGCACGAAGACCGTCGCGCAGGCGTTGACCGAGGTCGACGGCCTCGGTGTCGTCGGCGGTGGCGACTCCGCGGCGGCCGTCCGGTCGCTCGGGTTCTCGGACGACCGGTTCGGGCACATCTCGACCGGTGGTGGTGCGAGCCTCGAGTTCCTCGAGGGCAAGTCACTGCCCGGTCTCGAAGCACTGGGGTGGTCCCGATGACCCGCACGCCGTTCATCGCCGGTGACTCCGGGAAGGACGCAGCATGAACCGCCGTCCGTTCATCGCCGGTAACTGGAAGATGAACCTGGACCACCTCCAGGCCATCGCCACCGTGCAGAAGCTCGCGTGGACCCTGAAGGACGCCCGTCACGACCACGACGACGTCGAGGTCGCGGTGTTCCCGCCCTTCACGGACCTCCGCAGCGTGCAGACGCTCATCTCGGCCGACAAGCTCGAGATCCGGTTCGGCGCACAGGACCTGTCCCAGTACGACTCCGGTGCCCACACCGGTGACGTGTCCGGGGCGTTCCTCGCAGCGCTCGACGCGCAGTACGTCATCGTCGGACACTCCGAGCGGCGCACGCTGCACGGCGAGACCGACGAGGTCGTCGCCGCGAAGACCGCCGCTGCAGTCAAGCACGGCCTCGTGCCGGTGGTCTGTGTCGGTGAGACCGGCGAGGAGCGCGAGCAGCGCGGCGCCGGTGTCGTCCCGGTCGAACAGCTCAAGGTCGTCCTCGAGGCCGTGAAGCCGTCCGAGATCGTCGTCGCGTACGAACCGGTCTGGGCGATCGGTTCCGGTCAGGCCGCGACTGCGGAACAGGCCCAGGAGGACTGCGCCGCGCTGCGTCGCGGGATCGCCGAGGCCTGGGGCGACGACCTCGCCGCCAGCACGCGCGTGCTCTACGGCGGTTCTGTGAAGTCGGGCAACATCGCCGGCTTCCTGCGCGAGCCCGACATCGACGGCGCGCTCGTCGGTGGGGCCTCGCTCGACGTGCAGGAGTTCGCGGCGATCGCGCGCTTCCGGCAGCACGTCGGACTCTGATCCATCCTGCTCAGGCCGGCCACGTCCGCGTGGCCGGCCTGAGCCACGCCCGTGCCGGTGTCGGGGCTGCTCACGCGGCCCGCTACACTTGCAGGGCTGACTTCACACGAAAGGTACGTCGTGGCGATACTCTCCGTCGTGCTGCAGGTCCTGCTCGCGATCACGAGCCTCCTGCTCACGCTCCTCATCCTCCTGCACAAGGGCCGCGGTGGCGGTCTCTCCGACATGTTCGGCGGCGGCGTGACGAGCAACCTCGGGGCGTCCGGCGTCGCCGAGCGCAACCTCAACCGCATCACGGTGATCCTCGGTCTGGTCTGGATCGTCTCGATCATCGTGCTCGGTCTCATCAACAAGTTCACGGCAGGGAGCTGAGCCATGGCAACCGGAGGCAGTGCAATCCGAGGGTCCCGCGTCGGCGCGGGTCCGATGGGGGAGCAGGACCGCGGCGTCCAGGCCGAGCGCGTGGCCGTCTCGTACTGGGACGCCCTCGGCAACGAGGTCGTGCGGTACTTCTCGGCGACCCTGCCGGACGACGAGATCCCGGAGACGGTGGACTCGCCGTCGACGGGTCTGCCGGCCGGCCGCGACAAGGAGAACCCTCCCGTCGTCGCGAAGACCGAGCCCTACAAGACGCACCTCGCGTACGTGAAGGAGCGCCGCACCGAGGAAGAGGCAGCGCAGCTCCTCGAGGACGCGCTGCAGCAGCTCCGGCAGCGCCGCGGTACCGCGAAGTAGCACCCGACGTCAGAAGGCCCCCGCACCGATCCGGTGCGGGGGCCTTCGTCGTCCGCGGGACGTGTAGTCGGTGCCCCTCGGTCCTCCGGTCCTGGCTGTTCCGGTCGCAGGACGTGCCGCGCGCGGTCGTTCGGGTCGCACGACATGCCGTCGGGGTCGGAGGTGAGCGGCAAGTCGTGCGACCGGAAGCGGGCAGGCGACGTCCGCACGGCAGTTGCGCGGGCCGGCACCGACGACGGACGGGAGGCGCGGTGCCAGCCGGCACCGCGCCTCCCGTCCGTCTGGGGGTCGCGTCTAGTAGGTCGACGCGATGAGGTTCTCGGGGACCTCGCGCGCGGCGTCCTGGTCCACGAAGAACACGGTGCGCTTGCGGCCCTGCACGCCGCCGACGGGGACCTCGTCCACCGCGGCACCGGCCAGTGCGAGGCCGAGCACCGACGCCTTCTCGGCGCCGGACAGGATGACCCACACGCGCTGCGAGGCGTTGATCACCGGGAAGGACAGCGTCAGGCGCTGCGCCGGCGGCTTGGGGGAGTCGTCGACCGTCAGCACGGCACGGTCGGTCACCGCGAGCTGCGGGAACTCGGGGAAGAGCGACGCCGTGTGGCCGTCGGGGCCGACCCCGAGCAGCGTGATGTCGAAGCGCGGCGCGACCGCACCCACGGGTGCTGCCTCCTGGAGCTCGCGCTCGTACTGTGCGGCGGCCTCGTCGATGGACAGCCCGGCGTCGGACGGTGCCATCGGGTGGATGTTCGCCTGCGGGATGTCCACGTGCTCGAAGAAGTCCGTCTGCGTGCCGGTGACGTTGCGGTCCGCATCGCCCTCGGCGACCCAGCGCTCGTCGACCCACCACACGTGCACCTTCGACCAGTCCACGCTCTCACGCGCAGGCGACTGCCCGATCGCCGCGAGGACCAGGGTCGACACCGAGCCGCCGCTGATCGCGATGTCCGCGCGCTCCTGCTCGTCCAGCACGTCGATGATCTTCGTGAGGAAGCGAGCGGCGACCGACGCGCCGAGGGACTGCTTGTCCGGGTGCACCAGCACCCGTCGTTCGTTGGTCACGTGTCTCCCGTGTTCGTGGCGGCCGACCGGTGCGACCGCCTTCGGTCCGACCGGGGCGGGCGGCGGTCGTGTCGACCGCCGCCCGGACCCCGGCCGTGTGCGGTGCTCAGCCGGCGATGGACTCGCGCAGCTGGGGCACCCCGTGCTTGACGACGTCTCCGAAGAGGACGTCCGCGTCGAGTCTACGGAGTTCCTCTGCGAGGCAGTCGCGCAGGTTCCGTCGGGGCAGCGACAGGTCGTGCGTCGGCTGCCCGGGCATCGACAGGGTCGCGACGTCGACGAGCGAGCGCTCGAGGTCGATCGTGCCCGAGGCACGCTCGAGCTTGACCCCGTGGATGCCGCTCGACCCGGTGGCCCGCGGCGAGGTGACGACGGACACCGGCACCTGCAGCTGCAGCTGGAGCCACGCGGCGAGCAGGATCGTGGACGGGCTGTCGCTCGCACCGGACACCTCGACACCGGTGACGGGCTCGTACGGCGGCTGGTCGAGCGCCGCGGCGAGCTGGTTCCGCCAGAGCGTCAGACGGGTCCACGCGAAGTCGGTGTCACCCGGCACGTAGGACTTCCCGAGCGCCTCGATCGCGCTGTTCGGGTCCTTCTGCGCGGCGGCATCGGTGATGCGACGCTGCGCGATCCGGCCCAGCGCGGACGCTGCCGGCTGCTCCGGAGCGGCCTGCGGCCACCATGCGACGACGGGGGCGTCGGACAGGAGGAGACCGGTGACCAGGCTCTCCTCGTCCGTCGCGGTCTCGCCGTACGCACGGAGGACGATGACCTCGCTCGCGCCCGCATCGCTGCCGACGCGGATCTGGGCGTCGAGCCGACCGGGGGACTTCGTGTCGCCGTCGTTCTTCGACACGATGATCACCCGCATCGGGTGCTCGCGCGACGCCTGGTTCGCGGCCGAGATCGCCTCTTCCTCGTGCCCGAGGGCGGTCGAGATGATGAGCGTCAGCACGCGGCCGAGGGCGACGGCGCCACCCTCCTCGCGGATGTGGACGAGCTTCTTCTGGATCTTCGAGACCGTGGTGTTCGGCAGGTCGATCTTCATGGACGCCTCCAGGTCCGGCCGTCGCGGGCGAGCAGGGCATCGGCGGACGCCGGACCCCACGTGCCGGGACGGTACTGCTCGGGCTGGCCCTGCGTGGCCCAGAACTCCTCGATCGGGTCGAGGATCTTCCACGACAGTTCCACCTCTTGGTGACGGGGGAACAGGGGAGGGTCGCCGAGGAGCACGTCGAGGATGAGTCGCTCGTACGCCTCCGGCGAGGCCTCGGTGAACGCGTGTCCGTAGCCGAAGTCCATCGTCACGTCGCGCACCTGCGTGCCGACGCCCGGGACCTTCGAGCCGAAGCGGAGCGTGACGCCCTCGTCCGGCTGGACACGGATGACGAGCGCGTTCTGCCCGAGGGGTGCCTGCGTGTTGCCGTAGACGTCCTCGGGGACGCGCTTGAAGACGATCGCGATCTCGGTCACGCGACGGCCGAGGCGCTTGCCTGCCCGCAGGTAGAACGGGACGCCCTGCCAGCGGCGGGTCGCGATGTCGAGCTTGATCGCCGCGTAGGTCTCGGTCGTGGACTCGGGGTCCATCCCCGCTTCCTCGAGGAAGCCCAGGACCTTCTCGCCGCCCTGCCAGCCACCGTCGTACTGGCCGCGTGCCGTCGCCGTGGCGAGGTCCTCGGGCAGGCGCACGGCGGAGAGCACCTTCTCCTTCTCGGCGCGCAGGTCAGCGGCCTTGAACGAGACGGGTTCCTCCATCGCGGTGAGCGCGAGGAGCTGCAGCAGGTGGTTCTGGATGACGTCGCGCGCTGCGCCGATGCCGTCGTAGTACGCGGCCCGACCGGCGACGCCGATGTCCTCGGCCATCGTGATCTGCACGTGGTCGACGTAGTTCGAGTTCCAGATGGGTTCGTACATCTGGTTCGCGAACCGGAGCGTCAGCAGGTTCTGGACGGTCTCCTTGCCGAGGTAGTGGTCGATACGGAACACGTCGTCGGGCGCGAAGACGCTCTCGACGATCGCGTTCAGCTCGCGCGCGGTGCGGAGGTCGGAGCCGAACGGCTTCTCGACGACCACGCGGCTCCAGGAGCCCTCGCGCTTCTCGGTCAGTCCGGAGACCTTGAGCTGCTCGGTCACCACCGGGAACATCTTCGGCGGGATGGAGAGGTAGAAGGCGTGGTTGCCGAGCGTGCCGCGCTCCGCGTCGAGCTCGTCGACGGTGCGCTTCAGCTCGAGGAAGGCCTCGGGGTCGTCGAACGAGCCCTGCACGAAGCGGATGCCCTGCTCGAGCTGCTTCCAGACGGCCTCGTCGAAGGGGGTGCGGGAGTGGTCCCGGACCGCGTCGTGCACGAGCTGGGAGAAGTCCTGGTCCTCCCAGTCGCGCCGGGCGAACCCGACGAGTGCGAAGCCCGGGGGCAGGAGCCCTCGGTTCGCCAGGTCGTAGACCGCGGGCATCAGCTTCTTGCGGGACAGGTCGCCCGTCACGCCGAAGATGATGAGGGTGCTGGGCCCCGCGATCCGGTTCAGACGTCGGTCGGTCGGCAACCGGAGCGGGTTGTGCTCCGGGGTGATCGCCACCGGTGACATGAGTGTGGACTCCTTGTGGGTCGAACGGAGACGGCGGAGCGCTGCGCTGCGGGGGCAGCGGCGACTCCGCCGTCGTGGTGGTCAGGTCCGGCCGGGAGGCGCGTCGCGGCTCCGGCGGTCGGGTCCTGACCGGGGGTGCCTGCGTCCGGGGGACGGCGGTCCCGTCCTCCGGACGCAGGCTCCGGTCGTGCTTACTTGCTGTTCTCGAGCGCGGTCTTCACCGTGTCGACGAGCTCGCCCCAGGAGACGTTGAACTTGTCGACGCCCTCCTTCTCGAGCAGCGCGACGACGTCGTCGTAGTCGACACCGGCGGCAGCGATCTGGTCCATGACCTGCTGCGCGTCGTCGAACGAGCCGGCGATGGCGTCACCGTGGATCTCGCCGTGGTCGAACGTCGCGTCGAGCGTCTTGCCCGGCATGGTGTTGACCGTGTTCGGCGCGGCGAGCTCGGTCACGTAGAGCGTGTCGGGCAGCGACGGGTCCTTGACACCGGTCGAGGCCCACAGCGGGCGCTGCGTGTTGGCACCGGACTCGAGCAGGCCGAGGGCACGCTCGGTGGCGAACTGCTCGGTCCAGACCTGGTACGCGAGCTGCGCGTTGGCGATGCCGGCCTTCGACTTGAGGGCCTTCGCCTCGTCGGTGCCCGCGGCGTCGAGGCGCTTGTCGATCTCGGAGTCGACACGTGACACGAAGAACGAGGCGACCGAGTGGATCTTCGAGAGGTCGTGGCCCGCGGCCTTGGCCTTCTCGAGGCCACCGAGGTAGGCGTCGATGACGGCGCGGTAGCGCTCGAGCGAGAAGATCAGGGTGACGTTGACCGAGATGCCGGCACCGATGACCTCGGTGATGGCCTCGAGGCCCTCGAGCGTCGCGGGGATCTTGATGAGGACGTTCTCGCGACCGACCTTCTCGAACAGGAACTTGGCCTGCTCGATGGTCTTCTGGGTGTCGTGGGCGAGGCCCGGCTCGACCTCGATCGAGACACGGCCGTCGAAGCCCTTGGTCTCGTCGTAGATCGGCTTGAAGACGTCGGACGCGTTCGCGACGTCCTGCGTGGTGATCTCGAAGATCGCCTCGGTGACGTCGGTGCCCTTCGCCGCGAGCTCCTTGACCTGCGAGTCGTAGCGCTCGCCCTTGGCGAGGGCCGACGCGAAGATCGTCGGGTTCGTGGTGACGCCGACGACGTTCTTCTGCTCGATCAGCTCGGTCAGCTTGCCGGTCTCGAGCAGCTCGCGCGACAGGTCGTCGAGCCAGATGCTGACGCCGACCTCGGAGAGGGCGGCGGTGGGGGTGTTCTCAGCCATGGTTTCTCTTCTTCTTTCGTCGACCGGCCCGGTGCGCGGAGGCGACCAGGGCCGTGTGTGTCGTGGTCTGTGGGCCGGGAGGCGCGGTGGCGGGGCCGCCGCGTGCCTCCCGGCAGAGGGGCCGGACCCGGCGTACCGGATCCGGCCCCTCGTGGGTCAGGACGCTGCGATCGATTCCTTGGCGGCGGCGACGACGTGCTCGGTGGTGAAACCGAACTCGGCGAACAGGCGCTGGTAGTCGGCCGATGCACCGAAGTGCTCGATCGACACGCTGCGGCCCTTGTCGCCGACGATGTCGCGCCAGCTCATCGCGATGCCGGCCTCGACCGAGACGCGCGCGGTGACGGCCTTCGGCAGGACCTGCTCGCGGTAGGACTCCGACTGCTCGAAGAACCACTCGAGCGAGGGGGCGCTCACGACGCGGGCGTTGATGCCCTCGCCCTTGAGCTGCTCACGCGCGTCGACCGCGATCTGGACCTCGGAACCGGTCGCGATGAGGATCACGTCCGGGGTGCCGTTCGGCGCCTCGGCCAGGACGTACGCGCCCTTCGCGACGTTCTTCGCCGAGGCGAGCGTCTCGCCGGAGGCGTCGCCCTCGCCACGCTCGAAGACGGGGAGGTTCTGACGGCTCAGCGCGATGCCGGCCGGACGGTCCTTGTGCTTGAGCATCTCGAGCCACGCGTACGACACCTCGTTGGCGTCGGCCGGACGGACGACGTCGAGACCCGGGATCGCACGGAGCGCGGTGATCTGCTCGATCGGCTGGTGCGTCGGGCCGTCCTCGCCCAGGGCGATGGAGTCGTGGGTCCAGACGTAGATCGCCGGCGCCTTCATGAGCGCGGCGAGACGGACCGCCGGACGCATGTAGTCGCTGAAGATGAGGAACGTGCCGCCGAAGGGGCGGGTGTTCCCGTGCAGGACGATGCCGGACAGGATCGAGCCCATCGCGTGCTCGCGGATGCCGAAGTGCAGCACGCGGCCGTACGGGTCGGTGCTCCAGGTCTTCGTCGACGCCTCGGCCGGACCGAAGGACTTCGCGCCCTCGATCGTGGTCAGGTTCGACTCGGCGAGGTCCGCCGAACCGCCCCAGAACTCGGGCATGAGCGGCGCGATGGCGTTGATGACCTTGCCGGAGGCGGCGCGGGTCGAGACGGCCTTCTCGGTGGAGAAGACCGGCAGCGCCTCCTCGAGGCCCTCGGGGAGCTCGCCCGCGTTGATGCGGTCGAGCATGGCCTTCTTCTCCGGGTTGGCCGCAGCCCACGCGTCGAAGGTCTTCGTCCACTCGGCGTGCTCGGCCTGGCCCTTGGTGATCGCACCGCGGGTGTACTCGAGCACCTCCGGGTCGACGTGGAAGGTCTTGTCCGCGTCGAAGCCGAGGACCTCCTTGAGGCCCTTGAGCTCGTCGGCACCGAGCGCCGAACCGTGGATCTTGCCGGAGTTCTGCTTGGTCGGCGACGGCCAACCGATGATCGTCTTGAGGACGATGAGCGACGGCTTGGTCGTCTCGGCCTTGGCGGCCTCGACGGCGCGGTGGAGCTCCTCGACGTCCTCGGAGTACTCGCCGGTCTTCTTCCAGTCGACGTGCTGGACGTGCCAGCCGAGGGCCTCGTAGCGGGCCGCGACGTCCTCGGAGAACGCGATGTCGGTGTCGTCCTCGATCGAGATCTGGTTCGAGTCGTAGAAGACGACCAGGCGACCGAGCTGCTGACGGCCCGCGAGGCTCGCGGCCTCGTTGGTGACGCCCTCCTGCATGTCACCGTCACCGGCGATCACGTAGGTGAAGTGGTCGAAGGGCGACTCGCCGTCGGCGGTCTCCGGGTCGAACAGGCCGCGCTCGAAGCGCTGCGCGTAGCCGAAGCCGACCGCCGAGGCGAGGCCCTGGCCGAGCGGGCCGGTGGTGATCTCGACACCGTCGGTGTGGCCGTACTCCGGGTGACCCGGGGTCTTCGAGCCCCACTTGCGCAGGTGCTGCAGGTCCTCGAGCTCGAGGCCGTAGCCGTGCAGGTAGAACTGCACGTACTGCAGGATCGAGGCGTGACCGGCGGAGAGGATGAAGCGGTCGCGACCGATCCAGGTGGAGTCGCTGGGGTCGCGACGCATCACCTTCTGGAAGAGCAGGTGGGCGACCGGCGCGAGGCTCATCGCGGTGCCGGGGTGACCGTTGCCGGCGGCCTCGACCGCGTCGGCGGCGAGGACGCGTGCCGTGTCGACGGCCTTCCGGTCGATGGCGTCCCAGGTGAATTCAGCCACTTGGATGTTGACCCTTCGTTGTTGCGACATGTGCGAGGGCTCGTGCCATCGCACGGACATGATCGCCGTCCCGGGGCCGTGTGTCGTGTCGCCGTCGAGCGGCGGCCGACCGGCTCTTCGCGGCCGACGTCTTCGGGGCACACGATGCGGGAGGGCGTGTCCAGCATAGTGACCACGCACTCAGAAGGTGTCCAGGTGACGACGGTGCCGTGTCGGGCAGCCGGCCCGGTCGGCGAGGCGGGGCATCCTCGCGGCGCCTCGATGGCCTAAACTGGTGTCGACCCGTGTGCATTCCGGGTCGACGCACGCCCCGACGGTGACGGAGCCGCCCACCGAGCGTGCGAGCTGACGCGAACGGACTGAGGTTCCCCTGTTGACTGCCACCGCGACCCGGCCCGACACCGATCGACCCCGCTCGACGCTGTCCCGCAAGGTCCGCGCGTACGTCTCGCTGACGAAGCCCCGGGTCATGGAGCTGCTCCTCGTCACGACCGCTCCGACGATGTTCCTGGCGGAGCGCGGGGTCCCGGACCTCTGGCTCGTGTTCTGGACGATGCTCGGCGGCGCGATGTCGGCAGGGTCGGCCTCGGCGTTCAACTGCTACATCGACCGCGACATCGACCGGCTGATGAAGCGCACCAGCCAGCGCCCCCTGGTCACCGGTGAGCTCTCCGACAAGGAGGCACTGGTGTTCTCGTGGACGCTCGCCGTCCTGTCGACCGCCGTCCTCGGCTTCCTGGTGAACTGGCTGGCCGCCGCGCTCAGCGTCGTCGCGATCCTGATCTACGTCTGCGTCTACACGCTCTGGCTCAAGCGCCGCACCCCGCAGAACATCGTCTGGGGCGGATCCGCCGGGTGCATGCCGGTGCTCATCGGCTGGGCCGGTGTCACCGGGTCGCTGACCTGGGCGCCGATCATCCTCTTCATGGTGATCTTCCTCTGGACGCCGCCGCACTACTGGCCGCTGTCGATGAAGTACCGCGACGACTACGACGCCGCCGACGTGCCGATGCTCGCGGTCGTGCGCGGCCGCACGGTCGTCGGGCTGCAGGTCGTGCTCTACGCCTGGGCGACGCTCGTCTGCTCGCTGCTGCTCATCCCGGTCGCGCACATGGGGCCGCTGTACACGGTCGTCGCCCTGGCCGGGGGCATCTGGTTCGTCGTCGAGTCGCACCGGCTGTACTCGCGGGCGATCCAGCACGTGGAGCAGGTCCAGCCGATGCGGGTGTTCCACAGCTCGATCACGTACCTGACGCTGCTGTTCATCGCGGTGGGCATCGACCCGCTGCTGCCGCAGGTCTTCACCTTCACGATCTAGCCAGGGTTCGTCGCCCGCGCACGGAGCGCCGCCGGTCTGCCGGCGGCGCTCCGTGCGTCGGGGCGCAGCGCGGGCGGTCCCGGGTCGGGCGTTCGCGGGTCGGGTGGGCGCGGCTCGGACACGGGCGCGCGGGGTGCGTGCCCGGGTCGACCCGGGTGGCGTCGGTTGACGCGACGACGCCGCTGTCGTACGACGACGGGGATGTCGCGGGAGCCTGCGCGTGACGCGGGCTGCGCGAGGCGAGTGCGCCCAGCGACGATGCCGCTGTCGTACGACGACGGGGATGTCGCAGCAGACGCGCGGCCGCGACCGGGCGTCGGACGGGAGGCGCGGGGCGGGCGGTGCTGCGCCTCCCGTCCGCACCGTGGCCGGTCCGGTGCCGAGGCGCGGGGCGGGGGGTGCTGCGCCTCCCGTCCGCATCGTGGCCGGTCCGGTGCCGAGGTGCGGGACGGCGGCGTCCGCACGAGACGGTCGCACCTGCGCGAGACGGTGCCGGATCCGGAGGCGTCCCGGGTGGTCGGAGGCGTCCTGCGCCGACGCCGGCGTCCTGTGCGTGGTCACGGGGCCGGAGCCGTGCGGACGACGACGTCCCACGCGTCGGCGCTCGGGACGGAGGCGACGCGTGGGACGTCGGAGGGCGGCGGACGACCGCGTCAGGCGGTGATGCGCTCCCGCGCGGCCTGGCGACCGGCGCTGCCGCGCGTGCTGAGCACGACGACGGTGACCGCACCGACGAGGAGTCCGGCGAGCACCATGTGGGTCCCCACCAGGCCGACCGGCAGGCCCGTGCGCGCCTGGGTCAGGCCGACGGCGATCTGCACGAACTCGACGACGAGCAGGACGAGGGCCCAGCGGCTCGACAGCCGGAGGACGACCGCGCCGACGACGAGCGCCAGCGTCAGCGCGAACAGCGCGTAGGCCGGGATCGCGTGCAGGTGCTCCATCAGCTGCGGGTCGAACCCGGTGCGGTGCAGACGGCCCCCGTCGACCGCCTCGCTCGCACCCGCGTGCGGCCCGGAGCCCGTGGTCAGGATGCCGACCAGGACGGTGACGACCACCGCGACGACGGTGCCGCGGACCAGGCCGGTGTACCAGCCCGGGACGAGCCGCACCGCGGTGCGCGGACCGTTCATCGAGCGGTACACGAGCGTCGCCGTCACCGTGACGAGCGTCGTCGACACCACGAAGTGCAGCCCGACGACGAACGGGTTGAGGTTCGTGAGGACGCTGAGGCCGCCGATCACCGCCTGCACGGGGATCGCGATGCCCTGGGCGAAGGCGAGCCAGAAGAGCTCGGGGCGCGTGCGGCGCATGCGGACGACGGCGAGGAACATCGCGACCGCGACCACCACCAGCACGAAGGTGAGCAGACGGTTCCCGAACTCGATCACGCCGTGGATCCCCATCTCCGGGGTCGACACGAGCGACTCGGCGGTGCACTTCGGCCACGTCGGGCAGCCGAGCCCGGACGCCGTCAGGCGGACGAGGCCGCCGGTGCCGATCAGCACCACCTCGACGACGAAGGACGCCCAGGCGAGCCAGATCACGCGGGGGTCGACGGCGCGGGGGAGGGACCACCACCGCGGCGTGCGGGTGCCGGGGCGGACGCCCTGCTCGACGGTGGGTCCGACGCGAGTCACGAGGGTGGTGCCTTCCTGTTGTTCCGTGCGGTGAACCTGTAGGATTCGAGGGTTCAGCAGCAGTCAAGTCTAGGCAGGCGCCGGCTCCGAATGGGCCGTGATCGCCGATCGGTCGGACGACTGCGTGGGACCATCGACGTTGCGAGGCAGCAACGCCGTGGGACTCCTGTCGGAGGTCCGCGGTGGAATGGCGTCCGGACGTCACGGGTTGTCCCGACAGACGCTGCCGCGAGAAGGAAACGAGGAGACCATGTCCGACGTGCTCATCGACCGTCCAGAACTCGAAGGGCTCGGCCAGTACGAGTTCGGCTGGTCCGACTCCGACACGGCCGGCGCGTCCGCGCGCCGTGGTCTGTCGGACGAGGTGGTCAGCGACATCTCCGCCCGGAAGAACGAGCCCGAGTGGATGCACAAGCTCCGCCTCAAGGCGCTGACGCTGTTCGACCGCAAGCCCATGCCGTCGTGGGGTGCCGACCTGTCGGACATCGACTTCGACAACATCAAGTACTTCGTGAAGTCCACCGAGAAGCAGGCCCAGACCTGGGAAGAGCTGCCGGAGGACATCCGCAACACCTACGAGCGCCTCGGCATCCCCGAGGCGGAGCGCCAGCGCCTCGTCGCCGGTGTCGCCGCCCAGTACGAGTCCGAGGTCGTCTACCACCAGATCCGCGAGGACCTGGAGCAGCAGGGCGTCATCTTCATGGACACCGACACGGCGCTCCGCGAGCACCCGGAGTTCTTCGAGGAGTACTTCGGCTCGGTGATCCCGGCCGGCGACAACAAGTTCGCCGCGCTGAACACCGCCGTGTGGTCCGGCGGCTCGTTCGTCTACGTCCCGAAGGGCGTGCACGTCGAGATCCCGCTGCAGGCCTACTTCCGGATCAACACCGAGAACATGGGCCAGTTCGAGCGGACGCTGATCATCGCGGACGAGGACTCCTACGTCCACTACATCGAGGGCTGCACGGCGCCGATCTACAAGTCGGACTCGCTGCACTCCGCCGTGGTCGAGATCATCGTGAAGAAGAACGCCCGCGTGCGCTACACGACGATCCAGAACTGGTCGAGCAACGTCTACAACCTCGTCACCAAGCGCGCGATCGCGCACGAGGGCGCGACGATGGAGTGGATCGACGGCAACATCGGGTCGAAGGTCACGATGAAGTACCCGTCGATCTACCTCGCCGGTGAGCACGCCAAGGGCGAGACCCTGTCCGTCGCGTTCGCCGGTCCGGGCCAGCACCAGGACGCCGGCGCGAAGATGATCCACATGGCGCCGTACACGACGTCGTCGATCGTCTCGAAGTCGATCGCCCGTGGCGGCGGCCGCGCCGGCTACCGCGGTGAGGTCCGCGTCGACCCGGCCGCGCACCACGCCGCGAACACGGTCCGCTGTGACGCGCTGCTCGTCGACACGGTGAGCCGCAGCGACACGTACCCGGCGATCGACATCCGCGTCGACGACGTCCAGCTCGGCCACGAGGCCACGGTCTCCCGCGTGAGCGAGGAGCAGCTGTTCTACCTCATGTCGCGCGGCATGCCGGAGGACGAGGCCATGGCCATGATCGTCCGCGGGTTCATCGAGCCCATCGCCCGCGAGCTCCCGATGGAGTACGCGCTCGAACTCAACAAGCTCATCGAGATGAGCATGGAAGGATCCGTCGGCTAGATGTCGAACACCAGCACCAACCCGACACCCACCGACGGGGCCACCCCCGCACCGCGCATCGACCAGCCGGTCGAGCCCTCGGCCGTCGCACAGGGCCAGCAGGCTCCGTCCGCACGCAGCACGCAGGGCACCGACCAGCACGGTGCCCGCGCGCACTCCGACGGCGGCTGGGACGCGAAGGTCCCGGTCCAGACCCGGTCCGAGCGGCCGCAGTCCGGTGACCTCGACGCGTTCCCGCCGGTGACCGGCCGCGAGGTCAACTGGAAGTTCGCGCCGCTCGCGAAGCTCCAGCCGTTGCTCGAGGGTGGCCTCGACGGCTCCGCCTACCCGTTCCTGGCCCGCCAGACCGAGGGGGCCGACGTCGAGTGGGGTCGCAGCGACGACCCGGTCGTCGGCACCGCCGGCCTGCCCGAGGACCGCGCGGCCGCGGCGGCCTGGACCGCCCGCGACGCGGTGCTGAAGGTCACCGTCAAGGCGACCGAGGCGCACGAGTCGATCTCGATCACCCGCTCGGACTTCGGCACGCAGGCCCGCGCGGCGCACACGGTCATCACGGCCGAGCAGCACGCCCAGGGCATCGTCGTCATCGACAACCGCGGGTCGGCGCTCCTCAGCGAGAACGTCGAGATCGTCGTCCGTGACGGCGCACGGCTCACGGTGGTCAGCCTGCAGGACTGGGACGACGACGCGGTGCACGTGTCGACGCAGTTCGCCGAGGTCGGTCGCGACGCCTTCCTCAAGCACGTCGTGGTCTCGCTCGGCGGCGACGTCGTCCGCGTGAACCCCTCGACGCACCTCGGGGCGCAGGGTGCGGACACCGAGATGTACGGCGTGTACTTCGCCGACGCCGGCCAGTACATCGAGCAGCAGGTGTACGTGAACCACGACGCCCCGAACACCCGTGGCCGCGTCAACTACAAGGGCGCACTGCAGGGCGAGGGTGCGCACACGGTCTGGATCGGCGACGTGCTGATCGGGCGCGCCGGCGACGGCACCGACTCGTACGAGCAGAACCGCAACCTGGTGCTCACCGACGGCACGCGCGCGGACAGCATCCCGAACCTCGAGATCGAGACGGGCAACATCGAGGGGGCCGGGCACGCCAGTGCGACCGGTCGCTTCGACGACGAGCAGCTCTTCTACCTGCAGGCCCGTGGCATCCCCGAGGAGGAAGCCCGGCGCCTCGTCGTGCTCGGCTTCCTGGTCGAGGTCATCCAGAAGATCGGCGCGCCCGAGCTCGAGGAGCGCCTGATCGCCGCGGTCGAGCAGGAGCTCGCCGACGGCCGGACCGCGGTCGCCGCTGCGGAGCCCGAGGCCGAGCAGGCGGACGCCTGATGGCCGAGAAGGTCTGCGCTGAGTCGGAGATCGCCGTCGACAGCCCGATGCGCGTCGTCGTGGACGGCACCGCCGTGGCGATCGTGAAGGACTCGGCCGGGGCCGTGCACGCGATCGGTGACACCTGCACGCACGGGGACATCTCCCTGGCCGAGGGCTTCGTCGAGGGCGACACGCTCGAGTGCTGGGCCCACGGGTCCCGCTTCTCGCTGGCCACCGGCAAGCCGCAGAACTTCCCGGCGTACGAGCCGGTGCCGGTCTTCCGGGTCGAGGTCCGCGACGGCGACGTCTACGTCGACGTGCACGACCCGGTCCCCGTCGACTGAGCGACACCACCACTCTTCCCGCGCGGCTGACGCCGCACAGCAGCTGTAACCGAAGGAACGCAATGTCCACTCTCGAAATCCGTGACCTGCAGGTCTCGATCGACACCGACCAGGGCACCAAGGAGATCCTGAAGGGCGTCGACCTCACCATCAACGAGGGCGAGATCCACGCGATCATGGGGCCGAACGGCTCCGGCAAGTCCACCCTGGCCTACACGATCGCCGGTCACCCGCGCTACAACGTCACCGGCGGCTCGATCACGCTCGACGGCGAGGACGTCCTCGCGATGAGCGTCGACGAGCGCGCCCGCGCCGGCATGTTCCTCGCGATGCAGTACCCGGTCGAGATCCCCGGCGTCACGGTGTCGAACTTCCTCCGTACCGCGAAGACCGCGATCGACGGCGAGGCCCCCGCACTCCGCGGGTGGGTCAAGGACCTGCGCCAGTCGATGGCCGACCTCAAGATGGACTCGTCGTTCGCCGAGCGCAACGTCAACGAGGGCTTCTCCGGCGGCGAGAAGAAGCGCCACGAGATCATGCAGCTCGAGCTCCTCAAGCCGAAGTTCGCCGTGCTCGACGAGACCGACTCCGGCCTCGACGTCGACGCGCTGAAGATCGTGTCCGAGGGTGTCAACCGCGCGAAGGCAGCGACCGGCCTCGGCGTCCTGCTGATCACGCACTACACGCGCATCCTCCGCTACATCAAGCCGGACTTCGTCCACGTGTTCGTCGCGGGCAAGGTCGCCGAGCAGGGTGGTCCGGAGCTGGCCGAGCGCCTCGAGAACGAGGGCTACGACCGCTACGTGCAGGCCGCAGCGGCGGGCAACTGATGATCACCGCACTCTCCCCGGAGAAGTTCGACGAGGTCGTCGAGGGCCTCAAGGAGGTCCAGGACCCGGAGCTCGGCGTCAACATCGTCGACCTCGGCCTCATCTACGACCTCGCGATGGACGACGAGGCGAACGCCCTCGTGATCAGCATGACGCTGACGAGCGCGGGCTGCCCCCTGACCGACGTCATCGAGGGCGACACCGCCAACGCGCTCGACGGCATCGTCGACGCCTTCCGCATCAACTGGGTGTGGATGCCGCCGTGGGGTCCGGAGCGGATCACCGACGACGGACGCGAGATGATGCGCGCGCTCGGTTTCTCGATCTAGCAGCATCCGACCGACGGACGGGAGGCGCGGTGCCAGCCGGCACCGCGCCTCCCGTCCGTCGTCGGTACGGCGCGCTCGCCATGCCGAGTACGCACGATCCGTCACGCTCGACCGGTCCCCGCGACGCCCATCGCCCGCCCGGCGATCGTCGCGCGGCGTGTCGTGCTCGCTCGCGGCGGGAGACAGCAGCCCGGGTCGGAACAGCGACGGGCCCCGCACCAGCAGGTGCGGGGCCCGTCGTCGTGCGGGTGCGTCAGCGGCGGCCGACCAGCTTCCACGCCAGGGGCAGGACACCGGCGGCGATGAGGGCCTTGGCGACTCCACCGACGATGAACGGGTAGAGGCCGGCGGCGAGCACCGACTGGGTGTCGTTCGGCGCGCCGAGCTGACCGAGCACCACCGCGAGCCAGGGCAGGCCCGTGACGAAGGGGACGGCGGTCGCCAGGAGCATCGCGACCGTGGCACGCCCGACCTTCCGGTCCCAGTTCCGGCGGGCGAGCCAGCCGACCAGGCCGGCGGCCGGCACGAAGCCGATGACGTAGCCGAAGCTCGGCGAGGCCAGGGCTGCGAGGCCACCGGAGAACTCGGCGAAGAACGGTGCGCCCGCGAGGCCCGCGACGGCGTAGACGAGCAGCGACAGCATGCCGCGTCGGGCGCCGAGCGTGGCGCCGACGAGCACGACGGCCAGGGTCTGCCCGGTGATCGGGACCGGCCACATCGGCACCTGGAGCTGTGCCATCGCGGCGGTGAACAGCGCGCCGCCGGCGACCAGGGCGGCGTCGGTGGCGAGCCCCGAGGTGCGAAGACGGTCGGCGAGGACTGCGCGGCGAGCGAACCCGGTGGCGTTCGTCATGGATTCTCCTAGAATGGACTGCTGGTCCCGTTCGAGGACCATCGGTCCCGTCAGCGTAGCGGTGCACCTCCCGCACACGTCGTTGTGCACATCACCAACTGATTGGACGTCCTCCTGTGCTTGCCGTGCACGACCTCGAGATCCGCGTAGGCGCTCGCCTCCTCATGGAGCACGTGTCCTTCCGCGTCGAGAAGGGTGACAAGATCGGGCTCGTCGGGCGCAACGGCGCCGGCAAGACCACGATGACGAAGGCCCTCGCCGGCGAGTCGCAGCCGACCGACGGCAAGATCGAGCGCTCGGGGGAGATCGGCTACCTGCCGCAGGACCCGCGCTCGGGCAACCCCGAGGACACCGCGCGCAAGCGCATCCTCGACGCCCGTGGTCTCGGCGAGCTCGTCGAGGGCATCCGCCAGGCGACGCTCGACATGGCGAGCGACGACGCCGACGTGGCCGAGAAGGCGATGCGCCGGTACAGCCGGCTCGACGACCAGTTCAACGCGCTCGGCGGGTACGCTGCCGAGGCCGAAGCTGCGTCGATCGCATCGAACCTCAAGCTGCCGGACCGCATTCTCGACCAGCAGCTGAAGACCCTGTCGGGTGGCCAGCGCCGGCGCATCGAACTCGCCCGCATCCTGTTCTCGGACGCCGAGACGATGATCCTCGACGAGCCGACGAACCACCTCGACGCCGACTCCGTGGTGTGGCTCCGCGAGCACCTGAAGACCTACCCCGGCGGCGTCATCATCATCTCCCACGACGTGGAGCTGGTGGACGAGGTCGTCAACCGCGTCTTCTACCTCGACGCGAACCGTCAGACCATCGACGTTTACAACATGGGGTGGAAGCTCTACCAGCGGCAGCGCGTGGCCGACGAGGAGCGCCGCCGCAAGGAGCGTGCCGGCGCCGAGAAGAAGGCCGCGACCCTGAAGGACCAGGCCGCCCGCTTCGGCGCGAAGGCATCGAAGGCTGCCGCTGCGCACCAGATGGTCGCGCGCGCGGACAAGCTGCTCGCCGGACTGGAGGACGAGCGCGTCGCCGACCGCGTCGCGAAGATCCGCTTCCCCACGCCGGCACCGTGCGGTCGCACTCCGCTGATGGCCGAGGGGCTGTCGAAGTCGTACGGCTCGCTCGAGATCTTCGCCGGGGTGGACCTGGCGATCGACCGTGGGTCGCGCGTGGTCATCCTCGGGTTCAACGGTGCGGGCAAGACGACGCTGCTCCGGATCCTGGCGGGTGCGGACCGACCGGACACGGGCGAGATCCTGCCCGGGCACGGCCTGCGGATCGGGTACTACGCGCAGGAGCACGAGAACATCGACGTGAACCGCACGGTGATCGAGAACATGGTGTCGGCGTCGACGGACCTCAACGAGACCGAGGCCCGTCGTGTGCTCGGTTCGTTCCTGTTCACCGGTGACGACGGCTACAAGAAGGCCGGCGTCCTGTCCGGTGGTGAGAAGACCCGGCTGTCGCTCGCGATGATCGTCGTGTCGGGCGCGAACGTGCTGCTGCTCGACGAGCCCACGAACAACCTCGATCCGGCGTCGCGCGAGGAGATCCTCAACGCGCTGGCCGGCTTCGAGGGCGCCGTGGTGCTCGTGTCGCACGACGCCGGCGCGGTCGACGCGCTCAACCCCGAGCGGGTGCTGCTGCTGCCGGACGGCACCGAGGACCACTGGAACAAGGACTACGCGGAGCTCATCGAGCTGGCGTAGCGACCCCCTGACGGACGGGCGCGCACCGCTCGACGGCAACGCGGAGCGTTGCGCGGGGCGCGCCGACCGAGCCTGCGAGGGAGGACGGTGCCGGCCGGCACCGCGCCTCCCGTCCGTCCCGGGGTCGCGATCCGTCAGCGGTGCGCGCCGAGCAGCTCGTCTTCGACCTCGTCGTCGGACCTCGGCTTGGCGTCCTTCCGCCGCTGCCGTTCGAGGGCGCGCTCGCGCTCCTCGGGGTCGTCCTGGTTGAGGTTCCGGTACTCCTGCACCATCACGTAGGCCAGGAAGCCGAAGCCTCCGGCGGCGAAGAGGAACCACTGGATGAAGTAGCTGAGGTGCAGACCGGTGTCCGCGGACGGACGGTCCCACCCGAGGGGCCGGGCCTCCGCAGGAGCGGGGGACTCGGAGGCGAGCTGGCCGTACGCGCCCGTCCAGATCGGGGCGTCGACCTTGCCCGCGACGTCGGCGAGCGTCACCGACTGCACCTGGTCGGTGTGCGAGGGGTCGGTGCGGCCGGGGATGCGCGGCTCGCTCTGCTGCAGGCGCGCGATCACCGTCACCTGTCCGTTCGGCGGAGCGGGGACGCCGTCCGGCGCGTCCTGCCGGTTGCCGGTCGGCACCCACCCCCGGTCGACGACGAACGCGCGACCGTCGGCGGTGACGAGCGGCGTGAGGACCTCGAACCCGGGCTGGCCGTTGTGCACGCGGTTGCGGACGAGGAGCTGGTCGTCGACGTCGTACCGGCCGGTGACCTCGACCCGGAGCCACTGTTGGTCGTCGGTCCACGACGAGGCCCGGGGGAGCGCCTGGTCGAGCGGCACGGGCGTGTGGTCGTAGTTCTGCGCGATCTGCTCGTTCTGCTGGACGGCCTCGTTGCGCCGGTCCCACTGCCACATCCCGAAGAGCGTGCAGATGATCGCGAAGGCCACGGCGATCGCGAAGTACCCGAGCCAGCGGCGGCTCCGGACGAACCGCCAGCCGACCGTCGGGCCGTCGGTGGTGTCCGCGTGGACGGACCCGGGAGCGGCGTCGCGCTGGAGCTTCGCCGCGTGCTTCCGGCCGTAGCGGGCGCTGGGGTCGAACTCGTCCGTCATCGTCCGGTGCCGCTGGAGCGCACCCCGACGTCGTTCTTCGGGGCGTCCTCCCGCGCACGGACGTCGTCGAGGCTGTCGACGTCCTCGTGCATCCCGGTCACCCGGACCGGGAACGAGCGGGAGCGCAGGTAGTCGGCGAGGAAGTCGCAGTGCTCCTCGCAGGCCGCCCAGATCTTCACGCGGTCGACGGCGTGGATGCGCGGGTTCCGCCAGTTGATCCGCCACTCGGCGGTGTTCGTGCAGCCGGCCCGGGAGCAGACCGGTGTCGCGCCGGGCTCCGTGAAGAGGTCGAACGTCGCCCCCATCAGCGGCGCATCCGGGACTTCGCGGACCACACACGGGAGCGGTCGCCGTTCCGCTGCCACTCCTCCTGCGCGTGCTGGGCCTGCTCGCGGAGGCGTTCCTGCTCGGCACGGTAGGCCTCGGCCCGGGCGTCCTCCTGCTGCTCGCGGAGGCGGGGGTCGACGGCGTCGTAGAGCTCGATGGCTCCGGCCGGGGCGACGATGTCGCTCTCGGCGTGGTTGCCGGCGTTTGCGAGGATGACCGCGACCCACGGGATGACCGCGGCGAGGACGATCGGGATGACCGCGAGCCAGGTGTGCCAGGTCGTCCACACGAGGACGGCGCCGATGAAGCACACCACGCGCACGGCCATCTGCCAGACGTACTTGGACAGGCGGTGCGCCCGGTCCAGCTCGGGGGAGTCCGGCAGGGACGTGATGCTCTGCGTGGACCCGGTGTGGGTGTGCGTCGCGTGGAACCGGCGCTGCGTCGACTTCATACGGTGTTCTTCCATTCGCCAGGGTCAAGCCTAAGCCCGGACCACCGACAGTTGCCCCGCCGCGCGGGGGACAGCTGCGGGGAACGGCTCCGGTACGCTCGTCCGGGCGTGTCCAGCGGCCCACGGCTCGGCCGTCAGGTCGGCGGACACCGCGTCACCACCACTCGAACGGAGCGATCATGACCACCCCCCGTACCGTCCTCATCACCGGCGGCAACCGCGGCATCGGGCACGCCCTCGCAGCGCGTTTCGTCGCCGCCGGGCACCGGGTCGCCGTGACCTCCCGCAGCGGCCAGGGCGGACCCGAGGGGGCGCTCACCGTCGCCGCGGACATCACCGACTCCGCCTCGGTCGACGCGGCCTTCACGCAGGTCGAGGCCGAGCTCGGGCCGATCGAGGTCCTCGTCGCCAACGCGGGCATCACGAACGACCAGCTCCTGCTCCGCATGTCCGAGGAGGACTTCACGAGCGTCGTCGACACGAACCTGACCGGCACGTTCCGGGTCGTCAAGCGCGCGACCAAGGGGATGATGAAGGCGAAGTTCGGCCGCATCGTGCTCATGTCGAGCGTCGTGGGCGCCTACGGACAGGTCGGTCAGGTCAACTACGCCTCGTCCAAGGCTGCCCTGGTCGGCATGGCCCGCTCGATCACGCGCGAGCTCGGGTCGCGCGGCATCACGGCCAACGTCGTCGCGCCGGGGTTCATCCAGACCGACATGACCGCAGCCCTGCCCGAGGAGCTGCAGGCCGAGTTCAAGAAGCAGATCCCGGCGGCGCGCTACGGCACGGTCGACGACGTCGCCGACGCCACGCTCTTCCTGGCGAGCGACGGTGCCGGGTACGTCTCGGGTGCGGTGATCCCGGTCGACGGCGGTCTCGGGATGGGGCACTAGCCCCGGACACCGACCGGCGGCCCGCTCGGACCGTCCTCGAGACTCGGCTGGGCGGACACGTTCGCGACGTGGAGTCCGCGAACGTGTCCGCGGAGGCGAGACCCGGCTCCGTGGCGCGTGCGGCTCAGCCCCGCAGGCCCAGCGTCGCGAGCACCGCGGACAGGTCGCGGTCGACGACCGCCACGTCCGCCCGCTCGCGCACCAGCGGCTTCGCGTCGAAGGCCACGCCCAGGGCGGCGACACCCATCATGACCAGGTCGTTGGCGCCGTCGCCGACCGCGACCGTGCGCGACAGCGGGACGTCGTCCGCCCCGGCCCACGCACGCAGGGTCTCGGCCTTCGCCTCGGCGTCGACGACGTCACCGAGCACCCGACCGGAGAGCACGCCGTCGACCACCTCGAGACGGTTCGCCCGGCAGTGGTCGAGGCCGAGGCGCGCGGCGAAGGGGTCGAGCACCTCGTGGAAGCCGCCGGACACGACGCCGACCGTGCCGCCTGCGGCGTGGACGCCCCGGACGAGCTCCTCGGCTCCGCGCGTGACGCGGACCGCCTGCTGTGCGCGCGTGCAGACGTCGGCCTGGAGGCCCGCCAGGGTCGCGACCCGCTCCCGCAGGCTCTCGGCGAAGTCGATCTCGCCGCGCATGGCGCGCTCCGTCACCGCCTGCACCTGTGGCCGGGTCCCGGCGTGGTCGGCGAGCAGTTCGATGACCTCGTCCTCGAGCAGCGTGGAGTCGGCATCGAGGACGACGAGGAAGCGTGGCACGGACCAACGGTACCGACAGCTGGAGGCGCGGCCGACGTCTGTGACGTCAGCCGCGCCTCCTGGCCGGGTGGTGGGTGCGGTCAGGCCTCGACGCGGACGCCCTTGCCGACGTCGGTAGGTGCAGCCCGGACTCGGCGACCGTCCCGGACTAGGCCTCGACGCGGACGCCCTTGCCGACGACCGTGATGCCGGACTCCGTGACGGTGAAGCCGCGGGCCTCGTCGGTCTCGCGGTCGACGCCGACCTGCGCACCGGGCGCGATGACCACGTCCTTGTCGAGGATCGCGCGGTTCACGACCGACCCGGCGCCGATGGACGCCCGTTCGAACACGATGGAGTCGAGGACCTTCGCGCCCGAGTCGATCCCGCACCACGGACCGATGACGCTGCGCTCCACCTGGGCGCCGGAGAGCAGGCACCCGAGCGCGACGATCGAGTCGACCGTCGAGCCGGTGTTGCCGTTCGCGTCGCGGACGAACTTCGCCGGCGGCAGGTTCGTCTGCTGGTTGAAGATCGGCCAGTCCTGGTTGTACAGGTTGAAGACCGGGACCGGCGCGATGAGGTCCATGTGGGCGTCGAAGAACGAGTCGATCGTCCCCACGTCGCGCCAGTAGTACCGGTCGCGGTCGTTCGAGCCGGGCACGTCGTTGCGCTGCAGGTCGTAGACGCCGGCGTCGCCGCGGGCCACGAAGTCGGGGACGATGTCGCCGCCCATGTCGTGCTTGCTCGACTCGATCTGGCCGTCGCGGAGCACCGCGTCGACGAGGGCGTCGGCGTTGAACACGTAGTTGCCCATCGACGCGAGGATCTCGTCCGGCGAGTCGGCCAGGCCGACGGCGTCCTTCGGCTTCTCGAGGAACGCGTCGATCCTGGTCGGGTCGTCCTGGTCCACCTGGATGACGCCGAACTGGTCCGCGAGGCCGATCGGCTGCCGGATCGCCGCGACCGTGGCACTGCGGCCGGAGGCGATGTGCGCCTCGATCATCTGGTGGAAGTCCATCCGGTAGACGTGGTCCGCACCGACCACGACCACGATGTCCGGGCGCTCGTCGCGGAGCAGGTTGAGGGACTGCAGGATCGCGTCCGCCGAACCGGCGAACCACCGCTTGCCGAGTCGCTGCTGCGCCGGCACCGACGCGACGTAGGACCCGAGGAGCCCCTCCATGCGCCAGGTCTCGGCCACGTGACGGTCGAGGCTGTGCGACTTGTACTGGGTCAGGACGACGATCTTCTGCAACCCGGAGTTCACGAGGTTGGAGAGCGCGAAGTCGATGAGACGGAAGTTGCCGCCGAACGGGACGGCGGGCTTCGCGCGATCGGCCGTGAGCGGCATGAGCCGCTTGCCCTCGCCGCCGGCGAGGACGATGCCGAATACCTTCTTTGGTGCCATGTGGTTCACAGTAGGCGTCCGGACGGCGAACCCGTTACGTTGAGTCCGTGCGAGTCGATCTACTGACCAGGGAGTATCCGCCGGAGGTCTACGGCGGAGCGGGTGTCCACGTGGCCGAGCTCACGGCTGCGCTGCGGTCGGGGACGGACACGGACGTCCGGGTGCGCGCCTTCGGGGCGTTCCGTGACGAGGAGGGCGTGTGGGCGTACCGCACGCCCGAGGGCCTCGAGGACGCGAACGGCGCGCTCCAGGCGCTTGGTACCGACGTCCGCATCGCCGCCGACGTCGCGGGCGCCGACCTGGTGCACTCCCACACCTGGTACGCCAACGCCGCGGGGCGCATCGCGCAGCTCACCCACGGCATCCCGCACGTGGTCACGGCCCACAGCCTCGAGCCACTGCGCCCGTGGAAGGCCGAGCAGCTCGGGGGCGGCTACCGCCTGTCGAGCTGGATGGAACGTGAGGCGTTCGAGCAGGCCGACGGCGTGATCGCGGTCTCGAAGGCCATGCGGGCGGACATCCTGCGCTCCTACCCGTCCATCGACCCGGCGAAGGTCCACGTCGTCTACAACGGCATCGACATCGACGAGTGGAAGCCGACCGTCGACGAGGACGCCGTGCGCGCGCTCGGCATCGACCCGTCGCGCCGCTCGGTCGTGTTCGTCGGCCGGATCACCCGGCAGAAGGGCCTGCCGTACCTGCTCCGCGCGGTGGCGTCGCTGCCGTCGGACGTGCAGATCGTGCTGTGCGCGGGCGCTCCGGACACGCCGGAGATCATGGCCGAGGTGACCGGACTCGTCGAGTCCCTGCGCGCGGAGCGCGACGGTGTGGTCTGGATCGACCGGATGCTCTCCCACCAGGAGGTCGTGAACGTCCTGTCGTCGGGGACCGTGTTCGTCTGCCCGTCGATCTACGAGCCGCTCGGCATCGTCAACCTCGAGGCCATGGCCTGTGGCATCCCCGTGGTCGGCACGCGCACGGGCGGCATCCCCGAGGTCGTCGCCGACGGGCTGACCGGGCGCATCGTCCCGATCGACCAGGCACAGGACGGCACCGGCACGCCGAACGACCCGGACCGCTTCGTGGCCGACCTCGCCCGGACGCTGGACGAGGTCCTGGCCGACGAGGGGCTCGCCAAGCTCATGGGACGCGCAGGACGCCTCCGCGTCGAGAGCGAGTTCACGTGGGACGCGATCGCGCACCGCACGCGGCAGGTCTACGACGAGGTGCTCGCCCGGAAGCCGTAGGCTGGAGCCATGCCCTCGGTCGTGCGCTTGTCAGACGTCTCCGTGGTCCGCAACGGGGCCACCATCCTCGACGGGATCTCGTGGGAGGTGCAGGACGACGAACGCTGGGTGGTGCTCGGTGCCAACGGCGCCGGCAAGACCACGCTGCTGCAGGTGGCCGGTGCCCAGACGTTCCCGACGTCGGGCAGTGTCGAGGTGCTCGGCACCGAGCTCGGCGGCGCGGACCTGTTCGAGCTGCGTCCGCGCATCGGCTTCGCGTCGACCGCCCTCGCCCGCCGGATCCCGGTCACCGAGAAGGTCGTCGACGTCGTGCTCACCGCCGCGTACTCGGTCACCGGTCGCTGGAACGAGGAGTACGAGGAGCTCGACGTCCGCCGCGCCCAGCGGGTGCTCGACGAGTGGGGCCTCGGTGACTTCACCGACCGCACGTTCGGTGAGCTGAGCGACGGCGAGCAGAAGCGCGTGCAGATCGCGCGCGCCGTGATGACCGATCCCGAGGTGCTGTTCCTCGACGAGCCGGCTGCCTCGCTCGACCTCGGTGCGCGCGAGAGCTTGGTGCGCACGCTCGGCGGCTACGCGCAGAGCAGCGACTCGCCGGCGATCGTCATCGTCACCCACCACGTGGAGGAGATCCCCGAGGGCTTCACGCACGCCCTCGTGCTCGCCGACGGTGGGATCCAGGCCGCCGGCCCCATCGACGAGGTCCTGACGGCTCCCACGCTGTCCCAGGCCTTCGGCGTGGAGCTGACCGTCTCGAAGGACGCCGGTCGGTACACGGCGCGCGCGGCCTGACGCTCCCGATCCTGCCCGTCGTCTGGTAACGTGGACGGCTGGCGCACGCCGCAGACTTCCCGCGCGGGGGTCCCGATCGAGTCCGCTCGAACCGGCCGTCCGCGCATCTCCCACAATCTCCAACCGAGGAATCTCCATGAAGACCGACACCCACCCCGAGTACAACGCCATCGTCTTCCGCGACCTGGCCTCCGGTGAGACGTTCCTGACGCGTTCGACCGCGACCAGCGACAAGACCATCGAGCTCGACGGTGCGACCTACCCGGTCATCGACGTCGAGATCTCGTCGGCGTCGCACCCGTTCTACACGGGCAAGCAGCGCATCCTCGACTCGGCCGGTCGCGTCGAGAAGTTCAACCAGCGCTTCAAGGGCTTCAGCAAGTAAGTCCGCGTTCGCGCTCGGACGGGCGGCCCTCCTTCGGGAGGGCCGCCCGTTCTGCGTTGCCCGGGTGGTGGTGCCGGGGTGGGGCGCCGGGTCCGGGTACGGCGCGCTGTGGTCGGTGAGAACGCGAGACGCGCCCTGCTGCGGATGCTGTGCCCCGGCACACCGGGGCGCAGGGTCCGGAACGGGGCGCAACAGCGCACGGGCGGCGCGAGCGCGGCGCGGGCGCGGGCGCGGGCGCGGCGTCCAGCATGCGCGCACGGCGTCGTCGTGCTGTCGCGCCGTGGCGCGTGGTGCTCGCGCGCAACCTGGAGCACGTCGCGCCAGGCGTTCACGTGGTTCGAGGTGCGTTCGACTGTGCACGTACTGCGGGCGCGAGCCGCGGTCACGGCAAGGAGGCTCGGTGTGGGACCGCCGGGAACGCTCGCCGGTCGAGGTGCCAGCGTCGCGCCGCCCGACGGCCCGGCAGCGCACCGTGCGGCGCAGCCTCGGTGCGCGGTCCGCGGTGCACGGGCCGTGGTGCGCGGGGTACCGGCCGTGGTGCGTGATGCGCGGGCCGTGGTGCGCGGTGCGCGGGCCGTGGTGCGCGGGCTGTGAGGTGCGCAGACCGTGGTGCACGGGCTGCGAGGTGCGCAGACCGTGGTGCGCAGGCCGCGGTGCGCGGGCCGTGGTGCGCGATGCTCGCGTACCACGGAGAGCACGTCGCACCACGTGATCCCACGGCGCGACGTGCTCCCGGTTCTGCGGGACCGCAGCGGGTGCCGGACGCCGGCGCCCGGCGCTGGCCGGGAGCTCCGATGCGCGGCACCGCTCGCAGGGCGGCCCAGCTGCGGCGCGCGGCGACAGCGGCCGCTCAGCGCCGGCGCGGCAACACCGGCTCAGCGGCCCAGTGGCGGCGCGGCGACAGCGGCTCAGTGGCGGCGCGGAGACGGCGCCGCGGCGACCGCGACGCTACGAGCCGTTGCGGTGCGGCCAGCGACCGTCGGCGGTGAACGAGGGGTCGCGCTTCTTCCGCATGTAGTCCTGGAACGAGGTGGCCTGCTCGGCACACCAGCCGACCTGCTTGCGGTGCAGCTCCTCGGCGGAGACACCGAGCTCCTCCGGGTACTTCGCCGCGATGGCCTGCGCGACACGCCCGGCAGCGATCGCGTCCGCGGCGGCGTCGTGGGCGTCGGACAACGTCACGCCGTAGAGCTCGGACGCTGCCTCGAGCGTGCGCTTGCCCTTGCGGTAGGTGTCGAGCGCCTTGTCCATCACGAGCGGGTCGACGACGTTGCCGATGACGGGGGAGGCGATGCCGTGCCGTCGGGCCTCGCGGTCGAGCACCGTCAGGTCGTACGGAGCGTTGTAGATCACGAGCGGGATGCCGCGCGCGAACACGGCCTCGACCGCTGCCACGATCTCGGCGACGACCTCGTCGGCCGGGCGCCCCTCGGCCTGGGCGCGCTCGGTCGTGTAGCCGTGCACGGCGGCAGCGCCCTCGGGGATCGCGATCCCGGGATCGGCGATCCAGGCACCCTCCGCGATGGAGCGTCCGGTCATGTCGATCAGGCCGACGTGCGCCGTGACGATGCGGGCGGTCTCGACGTCGACGCCGGTGGTCTCGAGGTCGAACACGCCGAGCGCGTGCCACCAGGGACGACCGCTCAGGTCCTGCACGGCCGGGGCGGCGGGTGCGGGCGTGTCGAGCGCTGCTGGGGAGTACGTCACGGCACGAGGCTAACGGCACGGTCCGACACGCTCCACGCGACCCGCCTGCCGGGGCGCCACGACACGCTCCAGGCGACCCGCCTGGCGGAGCGCGACGACACGCGACGGCGACGCGACGAGCGCGGGGTGAGCCGCGCCTCCAGGCCGACAGCGACCACCCGGCGGACGGAGGCCGCCGGCCGACGCTCGCTACACGCCGACCGGCGCGCCCACGTGCAGCCAGTAGAACGACTGCGTCCCCATGGTGAGGGTGACGTTGCCGTCCTCGTCGAACGCGGGGAACGACCCGCCGCCGAACAGGTCGTACAGCGGCCGTCCGGCGAACTCCGGCGCCGAGATCGTCACCGACGTCGGGTTGGTGGCGAAGGAGAACACGCAGAGGACGTCCTCGGCGGACGGGCCGAACTGCTGCCCGGACCCCTCCCACGACCGGACGAACGCGAGCACCGAGTCGTTGGTGGTGTCCTGCACGTGCAGCGAGCCCAGGCCGAAGACCGGGTGCGCCTTGCGGACGTGGATGACGTTGCGGACCCAGTGCAGCAGGGAGCGGGACTGGGCGAGCTGCGCCTCGACGTTGACCTGCGCGTAGTTGTAGACGAGCGACTGCACGACCGGCAGGTACAGCTTGCCCGGGTCGGCGGTCGAGAAGCCCGCGTTGCGGTCCGGGGTCCACTGCATCGGCGTGCGCGAGGAGTCGCGGTCCGACAGCCAGATGTTGTCGCCCATGCCGATCTCGTCCCCGTAGTACAGGAACGGCGACCCGGGCAGCGAGAACAGCAGGGCGTGGATGAGCTCGAGCTCGGCGCGTGAGTTGTCGAGCAGGGGAGCGAGGCGACGACGGATGCCGATGTTCGACCGCATGCGCGGGTCGTAGCCGTACCAGCCGTACATCGCCTGGCGGTACTCCTCGCTGACCATCTCGAGCGTGAGCTCGTCGTGGTTGCGGAGGAACACCCCCCAGGCGGCCTTCTCGGGGACGTCGAGGGTCTCGGACAGGATTGCCTTGAGCTCGGCGGCGTGCTGCGCGCGGAGCGAGTAGAAGATGCGCGGCATCACCGGGAAGTCGAACGCCATGTGGCACTCCGGCTCCTCGTCGGTGCCGAAGAACGCGGCGGTCTCACGCGGCCACTGGTTCGCCTCGGCGAGCAGGACACGCCCGGGGTACTCGTCGTCGACCATGGCCCGGAGCTTCTTGATGAACTCGTGGGTCTCCGGCTCGCCCTCGCCGTTGCCCTCCTCGGACTCGAAGAGGTAGGGGATGGCGTCGAGCCGCAGCCCGTCCACACCGAGGTCGAGCCAGTGCCGCACGACGTCGTAGACGGCCTCGACCACGGCCGGGTTCTCGAAGTTGAGGTCGGGCTGGTGCGAGAAGAACCGGTGGAAGAAGAACTGCCGGCGGACCGGGTCGAAGGTCCAGTTCGACTCCTCGGTGTCCACGAAGATGATGCGGATGTTCTCGTAG
Organism: Curtobacterium sp. 1310; assembly: GCF_017834105.1. NCBI lineage: Bacteria > Bacillati > Actinomycetota > Actinomycetes > Micrococcales > Microbacteriaceae > Curtobacterium > Curtobacterium sp. 1310. Next base: position 346,822 of record NZ_JAFICY010000001.1, read on the forward strand.
TGCTCGTCGGTGTCACGCCACACGTAGAAGTCGCCGTAGGGGCCGTCCGGGTCCTCGCGGGACTGCTGGAACCACTCGTGCTGGTCGGAGGTGTGGTTGATCACCATGTCGATGACGATGCGCATGTTCCGCTCGTGCGACTTCGTGACGAGCTCGCGGAAGTCGTCGAGCGTGCCGAACTCGGGCAGGATCGCCCGGTAGTCGGAGATGTCGTACCCGCCGTCGCGCATCGGCGACTGGAAGAACGGCGGCAGCCAGATGGCGTCGACGCCGAGCCACTGCAGGTAGTCGAGCTTGCCGATGACGCCCTGGATGTCCCCGATGCCGTCGCCGTTCGAGTCGACGAACGAGCGGATCATGCACTCGTAGAAGACCGAGCGCTTGTACCACTGCGGGTCCAGGGTCAGGCCGGGCAGCTGGATCGGGGCCGTGAAGGTCAAGCGTGCTCCTCGTCGTCGGCGGGCCGGCGGCGTGGCCCGACCACGGCCACAGTAGGCGCGTGCTGCTGCTGCTGTCCGCGGGTCGCCGTGACGACCGCGTCACGTGGCCGGACGGGAGGCGCGACACCCCTCCACAGCGTCCCTCCCGTCCGTCGTCCTCCACAGCGGGGCGCGGGGCGCACCCCGCCCGGTCGCCGCTTCGTAGACTGGCCGCGATGCAACCACCCGTGATCTCCCCGTACCAGTCGCTCGTCGCCGCGACGCCGGTCGTGCACCGGGCCGTGACCCTCGACGGCCGCACCACGCACTACTGGGAGTACGGGCCGGCCGACGCCACCGAGACGGTCCTCGCCGTGCACGGGTTCCGCGGCGACCACCACGGGCTCGAGACGATCGCCGCCCACCTCCGGGGCGTCCGCGTGGTCGTCCCCGACCTGCCCGGCTTCGGGATCTCCGACCCGCTGCCGGTCTCCGACGTCGACGCCTACGTCGGGTGGCTCACCGGGTTCCACCGCGCGCTCGCCCTGGGTCCCGAGACCGTGGTGCTCGGACACTCCTTCGGGTCGATCGTCACGGCGGCCACCGTCGCGGCCGGCCTCGACACCCGGCTGCTCGTGCTGGTGAACCCGATCGCGGCACCCGCGCTGCAGGGCCCCCGGGCCGTCGGCACCGGCATCGCGATCGGCTACTACCGGGCCGGCGCGGTGCTCCCCAGGCCGCTCGGACTCGGGCTGCTCCGGAACCGCGCGATCGTGCGGGCGATGAGTCTCGCCATGCTGAAGTCACGCGACCGCGACCTGCGGCGATGGGTGCACGACCAGCACGACCGGTACTTCTCGGCGTTCGCGGACCGCACGAGCGTGCTCGAGGCGTTCCGCACCTCGGTCACGCACGACGTGTCCGAGTACGCCGACCGCATCGACGTCCCCGTGCTGCTGGTCGCCGCGGAGCACGACGACATCACGGCCTTGCCCGAGCAGCGTGCACTCGCTTCCCGACTCCGCGACGCCGAGCTCGTCGTGGTGCCCGACGTGGGACACCTCGTGCACTACGAGACGCCCGGAGCCGCCGCCGACGCGGTGCTCCGTCGCATGGCCGAGCCGACGGCCCGCCGTCGTGCCGGACGTGGGAACCCGCGCAGGACGAGGTCCACCGCACCGCAGCAGGCTCCCGACACGTCGGCGGCGTCACCGTCGGCCGGCGGCACCCCGGGGGAGTCCGCGTCGTGAGGCGCCTGCGGATCGGCATCGACTGCCGGTACGTCCGGATCGGTCGGCACGACGGCATCAGCCGCTTCACCGCCGGCGTCGTCGCGCACCTGCCCGACCGGCACGACCACGTCCTGCTCGTGCACGACGAACGGCAGCTCGCGTCGCTGCCCGACGGCATCCCGTGGGAACGCATCCCGGCCCCGACGGACGCGGGGGAGCCGCTCGTGGCCCGGACGGTGAACCGGCTCGGTCTCGACGCGGTCTTCTCACCGATGCAGACCATGGGGTCCCGCGGCCGCCGCTACGCCCTCGTGCTCACGCTGCACGACCTCATCTACTACCGGAACCGCACGCCTCCGCGGGAGTTCTCGTGGCCGATCCGGCTCGGTTGGCGGCTCTTCCACCTGAGCTGGGCGCCGCAACGCCTGCTGCTGAACGGCGCGGACGGCGTCGTGACGGTGTCCGAGACCACCGCGGGGCTCATCGAGCGACACCGTCTGACGAAGCGCCCCGTCACGGTGGCGTACAACGCGGCCGACCCGGCCGTGCCCCGCGAGCCCGACGGGAGCCGTGCGCGGACGCTCGTCTACATGGGGTCGTTCATGCCGTACAAGAACGTCGAGACGCTCGCGGCCGCACTGCCCCTGCTCGGAGCCGACTGGACGCTGCACTGCATGTCGCGGGTGTCCGACGCGGACCGACGACGGCTCGAGGCCCTGGCGCCGACCGGGGCGATCGTCTTCCACGACGGTGCCTCCGACGACGAGTACCTGGCGACCCTGCGCGGGGCGACGGCGCTGGCGACGGCCTCGTTCGACGAGGGCTTCGGCATCCCCCTGGTCGAGGCGATGGGTGTGGGGACCCCGGTGGTCGTCAGCGACGTCCCGATCTTCCGCGAGATCGGCGGGGACGCGGCCGAGTACTTCGACCCGTCGTCGCCGTCCGCGGTGGCAGCGGCGGTGCGGCGACTCGAGGACCGCTGGGACGAGGCATCGCGGGCCTCGCTCGAGCGGGCGGCCCGGTTCCGGTGGCAGGACTCGGCGGAACAGGTGACCCGGGCCGTCGAGCGCGCGGTGCAGGACCGAGAGCAGCGCTGACCGGGACCGGCGCACGAGTGGTGGCGGCGCCGACAGCAGCGGTGTCGTCAGGACGGCTGACGCGAGGTCACCTCGGCGCCGGGGAAGACCCCGTGCGTCTCACGTTGTGCGACGTCCATGATCGCGGCGAGGGCCACACCGGTGCCGACCGTGGCGAGCTCGACGCGCTGCGCGTCCGGCTCGTCCGACGGTGCCCCCGGACCCCAGTCGCTGCGCACCGCGACGACCCCGCCGATCGCCGCGACCGAGCGAGCGACCTCGAGCCGCTGTCGCGTGACCTCGGCGTCCGTCGTGACCCCGACCACCAGGGTGTCGAAGCGGGCCTCCGCCGACACGACGACTCCGCTGCCGTCCGCGTCGGCCGCCGCGGCGCTCAGGGCGCGGACGAGGTCGACCTGCTGACCGGGCGACAGGTCCGGTGACGCCTCGACGACGGCGGACACCCGGTAGGCCGCGAGGGAGTCGCGCGTGGTCTCCTCGTCACGGACGGCGAGCACGCCCGGTACGTCGGCCGCCGCGGTCCGGAACCGGTCGAGCGCTGCCTGGGGTCGCGGGAACACCCCGCCGACCCCGGTCTGGATGCTGCCGACGATCGTCGACAGGACGACGGCGATGACGACGCCGACCGCGACGAAGGACAGCGTGATGACGGTGCCGCGTCGGAGTCGTTGGCCGGTGGACGGCCGGGTGACGGAGGCCGTGTCCGGGCCGAACGCCCGGTCGAGGTCGTCGGACGAGTCGACTCGGTCGTCCACCGGTCCCTGGTTCGTCACGGCCCCTCCTCGCGCACGGGTGCGAGCACCACCGGACGGTGGTCGGGCCGCCCGTGGACCGGAGCCTAGTCCGAGCGGGTCGCCGCGCTCGCGCAGCCGCAGGTAACGGTCCGGTACCGGTCCACCGTCCGGTGCCGGTCCACAGTGCGCGACGGGCCGCCGCCCGCGCTACCGCCGCTCGAGTGGGTTCTGCTCGGCGAAGGACTCATCGCCCGTCTGCTCCGAGACCTCGTCGAGCGGGTCGTCGAAGCGGACGAGCTCGGCACGGAACCGCTCGGGGTCCCAGCGGAAGGAGTGCACGGACCCGTTGCGGATCGGCGTCGTGTACCGGTCCGCCGTGCCGGGAGCCGCGGCGTTGACGACGGCCCGGATGACGGCACCGTGCGTGGCGACCACGACCGACCCCGCGTCGAAGCGGACGGCGATCTCGGCCAGCGTCTCGGTCGCCCGTGCGAGCAGCGCGGAGCGGGACTCCCGTCCGGGGACGTCGTCGTGCGGGTAGCGCTGGGCGACCTCGGTGTCGGTGAGCCCCTCGGCCTCGCCGTACGAGCGCTCCGCGAGACCCGGGTGGGTGGCTGGCTCCGGCAGCCCGAGGTGGCGGGCGATGATCGCGCCGGTCTCGAACGCGCGTGACAGCGGTGACGCGACGACCGCGTCGAACCGTCGGCGACCGAGGAGCAGCGCGGTGGCCGCGGCCTGGGAACGCCCGGTGTCGTTGAGGGGGATGTCGGTCGATCCCTGGATGCGCCGCTGCGCGTTCCAGTCGGTCTCGCCGTGCCGGACCAGGGTGAGGAGCGTCGTCACCCGTCGATCCTGCCAGAGCGCTCCGGAGCAGCCGACACCGGAGCAGCCGACACCGGAGCAGCCATCACCGGAGCGGACGACTCCGCAGCGGGCGGCTCCGGTGCAGCCGACGCCGCGCCGGACGGGACGAGCCGCGCAGCCAGGGCCTCGAGTGTCTCGGTCGTGCCGGCGTCGAGCTTCGCCACCGCGCGTCGGTCGCTGCGGGTGGCTCCCCGGTTCACGATGACGACCGGGAGCTTCCGCCGGGTGGCGTGGTCGACCAGTCGGACGCCGGAGTTCACGGTGAGCGACGAGCCCACGACGAGCAGCGCGTCGGCGTCCGCGACGATCGAGACGGCCTCGCGGAACTTCTCGGCGGGCACGAACTCGCCGAAGAACACGACGTCCGGCTTCAGCACCCCGCCGCACACCGAGCAGTCGGGCACCCGGAAGCGCTCCACGTCGGTGATCTCGACGTCGCCGTCCGGCTGCAGCTGCACCGTGCCCGGCTCGTCGATCCAGGGGTTCTCGCGGTCGAGCACGCCGGCGAGGTCGGCGCGCGAGAACACCTGCCCGCACGTCAGGCAGACCGCGCGGTCCATCGAGCCGTGGATCTCCACGACCCGCCGGGACCCGGCGCGGAGGTGCAGGCCGTCGACGTTCTGCGTGACGACCCCGGTGACGATGCCGGCGTCCTCGAGGGCGGCGAGCGCGCGGTGACCGGTGTTCGGCCGGGCGGCGGCGAAGGTGCGCCACCCCAGGTGCGAACCGGCCCAGTAGCGCTGGCGCTTCGCCGGGTCGGAGCGGAACTCCTGGAAGGTCATCGGCTTCCGCACCACCCGGCCCGCGCCGCGGTAGTCGGGGATGCCGGAGTCGGTGCTCAGCCCGGCGCCGGAGAGCACGGCGACGCGCTTGCCCGTCAGCAGCTCCACGACGCGGTCGAGCTCGTCCGTCATCGGGTCGGTCAGCACGTCGTCCACGGTACCCTCAACAGCCGAACGCCCAGCCGCCTTCCCACGAAACGAGCCCCGTGCACCCCGTCCGCATCGACTCCCTCGACGACCCCCGACTCGACGACTTCGCCCGCCTCACCGACGTGGCGCTGCGGCGGGTCACGGAGCCCGAGGGCGGGCTGTACATCGCCGAGTCGAACACGGTCATCGAGCGCGCGGTCCGCGCAGGGCACGTCCCGCGGAGCGTCATCGTGCAGGAGAAGTGGCTCGACAGCGTGCTGCCCCTGGTGGCGGACCACGACGGCCCGGTCTTCGTCGGACCGGATGCGCTGCTCGAGGACCTCACCGGCTTCCGGATGCACCGGGGTGCCCTCGCCGCGATGCACCGACCGGAGCTGCCGTCGGTGGCCGACGTGGTCCGGGACGCGAAGGTCGTCGTGGTGCTCGAGGACGTCGTCGACCACACCAACGTCGGCGCGGTGTTCCGCAGCGTCGCCGGCCTCGGGGCGGACGCGGTCCTGGTGAGCCCGCGCTGCGCGGACCCCCTGTACCGCCGGAGCGTCCGGGTGAGCATGGGCACGGTGCTCCAGGTGCCGTGGACCCGCATCGGGGAGTGGCCGGCCGCCGGCGAGGAACTCCGCGCGCAGGGCTTCCACCTCGCCGCGATGGCGCTCACCGACCGCTCGGTCGACCTGGACGCGTTCGTCGCCGACGTCCCCGAGCGGGTCGCGCTCGTGATGGGCACGGAGGGGCAGGGCCTGACCGACGCCGCGATCGCCTCCGCCGACACGACGGTCCGCATCCCGATGGCGCACGGCGTCGACTCGCTCAACGTGGCGGCGGCGAGCGCGGTGGGGCTCTGGGCGGTCACGCACGCGCAGCGCGCTGCACGTCCGACCACCTGACCAGCTGACCGCTCGTCGACGGCCCGGCGTACCGCTTCAGGCAGCGCCGGCCGGGAGGCCCGTGCCGACCCCGTCGCGCAGCCAGCGGTCCGCCGTGGTCACCAGTGCTCGGTCGGTGCCGGTCCCGCCGGTCAGGCACAGTCCGACGGGTGCGTCGTCGACGGTGAGCGCCGGCACGCTCAGGGAGGGCACCCCGCCCACGCTCGCGAGCGCGGTCATGGTGGTCGTCGCGGTGCGGACGCGCTCGAGCTCCTCCGCGCCGGCGCCGAGCGACGGGGCCGGGCCCGGAGCGGTCGGCGTGACGAGCACCCGGTCGACCAGGGCCGCTCGGATCGCCGCCCGGACCCCCGGGAAGCGCCGGAGGGCCTCCGCGACGAGGTCCGGCGGGTTCGCGGCGGCCGCGGCGAACCGCTGCCCGACGACGGCCCCGAGGGCGCCGGGGTGGGCCGCGATCCACTTCCCGTGCGCCGCCGTCGCCTCGACACCCTGCACGAGCCGCAGGAGGTCGCGGAGGTCGTCGAGCGCGGGGAGCCCGAGGTCGGCGAGCGTCACGACCGGCACGTCACCGACCACGGCGTGGAAGGCGCCCTGCGTCGCCGGGTCCGCGGCGGCGAGGAGCTCCGCGAGCACGACCGGCACCCCGGCCTCCGACACGGGGTGCGACCCGTGCGGCACCGAGGCGTCGAGGGCCCGGACCATGGTGTCGGCGTCCCTGGTCAGCCACCCGACGGTGTCGAACGACGGCGCGAGCGGCAGCAGCCCGGCGGGGTCGACGACGCCGTGGGTCGTCCGCAGGCCCCAGAGCCCCTGGTACGAGGCGGGGATCCGCAGCGATCCCGCGGTGTCCGTGCCGAGTCCGACGTCCGCCACCCCGGAACGGACGGCCGACGCTGATCCGCTGGACGAGCCTCCCGGCACACGCGACGGGTCGGCGCCGTTCGGCGGGGTGCCGTGGTGCTCGTTGCGTCCGGTCAGCGCGTAGGCGAACTCGTCCGTCCGCGCGATGCCGCGGACCGACGCGCCGGCGTCGAGGAGGGCGGCGACCGCCGCTGCGGAGGCGGGGACGGGCACGGACTCCTGCAGGTACGTCGGGTTGCCGGCCCCGACGCGGTGGCCGGCGACGGCGTACAGGTCCTTGACCGCCACTGTGGCGCCGTCGAGACGGCCGCGGCCGGTCGGCGGGAGGAGCGGGTCACCGACGACGCGCCACACGGTGGTGTCGAGGGGTCGGGTCCGCCCGGTGACGTGTGCCGCCTCGATGCGCCACGTGTCGGCCTGACGGCGCCAGAGCTGGGTCTGCAGACCCGAGCCGCCGTCGCGGAACGCGGCGACGGAGACGACGAGGGCGAGGTCCTCGGCGAGCACCCGGACCTCGGTGCGGGACAGGTGGCGCGGTGCTACTCCACCTCGCGCACCGCGGAAGGTGCTGATCGCGTCGTGCCCGACGAGCAGGCCGCGGTCGTCGCCGCGCAGGGTGTCGGCGGAGCGGACGAACGCGTCGTCGAGCGCCGCGAGGTCGTCGTCGGCGAGTGCCCGTTCGTAGGCGTCGAGGGCGTCGAGGAGTCCGGCGTGTGCGGTCGGACCACCGGTCTGCCGTGCGGCGCTCACCGGACGTCCGCGAAGTCGGCCTTGCGGATGCGGGCGTGCGCCCCGGTCACCAGGTCGACCACCTGCGACACGTCGAAGTCCGTCGCCGCGCTGAGGTAGGCGTACGCCAGGTGCGGTTCCATGCCGTACCGCGCGCCCAGGATCGCGATCGCGTGCCGGACGCAGGCCCGGACGGCCTCGTCGAGGTCGGGGTCGAGTCCGGTCGGCACCAGGTGGTCCCGCGTCTCGACGAGCGGCCAGACGAGCTCCCCGAACTGCTGCGCTGCCTCGGCGGCCGGCGTGACGTCGAAGCGCACCGTCGCACGGAGGGAGGCCTCCATGGCGGTGAGCGCGACCTCGCCGTCCCCCTGTGCGAAGTGCGGGTCGCCGACGTAGGCCAGGGCACCCGGCACGAGGACCGGCAGGTGGAGCTGCGCACCGGCCTGCAGCAGGTTGACGTCGATGTTGCCGCCGTGACGTCCGGGCGGGACCGAGTGCAGCCGCTCGCCGGGGGTCGCGACGCCCATGATGCCGAGGAAGGGCGCGAGCGGGAACCGGGCGTACCGGTCGCCGCGCTCGGTGAGCGGGATGCGTCCGAGGAGCCGGTCGTCGCCGGGTCCGTCGTCGCCGGGCCCGTCATCGGCGGGCACCACGTCGGCGAAGACGCTGACGGTGCGCCCGTCGACCGGGTACTCGCCGTGCAGGGCTCCGCGGCCGTGCCGGTTCGACACCACGCCGTACGGCACGCGGGGGAGCGTCTCGAGCACGGTCATGGTCAGGACGTCGCCCGGCTCGGCACCGTCGACGGCGATCGGCCCGGTGACCACGTGCGGGCCGTCCCGCTCCGGGTCGCGGCGACCGGTCCGGGCGATCGCGACCGCGTCGGCGAGCACGTGCTCCGGCGCGACGCCGTGGCGGCCGAAGAAGGCGACGGGGTCACTGTCCTGGTCCGGCAGGAGCCCCTCGTGGCTCACGGTGTCGATCGTCAGGTCGTCACCGGGAGCGAGCGTCACGACCGGGCGGTCGTCGCCGTTCGGGAGCCGTCCCCAGAGCACCCGGTCGGCCTCGGCCGGCAGGTACCGCGACGACCGGACCGGGCCGGTGTCGGGCTGGAGCACCGTGACCGGAGCCGGAGCCGGAGCCGGAGCCGGGCCCGGTGCGGTCTTCTTGCCCTCGGCCGGGTCGGTGGCCGGGCCGGTGGACGGGGCGGTGGTGCGGCCGCCACGCGTGGCGCCCGGGGTGGTTCCGTGGTGCATGTCCAGCACGCTAGGGGCTGCCGGGCGACGCACGGATCCCGGAGCGCGATGTTTTACGTGTTCGTCACACGACGGTCGGGGGACGACCGGCGGCTCGCTGTCGGCCGGCACCCCGGGACTGCCCGGTACCCTCGGTTCCCGTGCCCCGTGTCGTCCGCAGCCCCCGCTCCGCCGTCAGGAGGCCCGTGACGATCGGCGTCGTCGCGGTGCTCCTGCTCGCCGTCGGGTACCTGGTGGCCGTCGCCGTCGTGCCGTTCGCGCCGGCGAGCGCCACCACGACGAAGTACTCCGCCCCGACCTCGACCCTGCCGGACCTGCGGTTCCCGGGCTACGGGGCGACCGCGGTCCAGGCCACCGGGTTCCCGGAGAGCCTGCGCACCAGCGGGGACACCAAGGCCCGCTCGATCGCGAGCATCACCAAGGTCGTGACGGCCCTGGTCGTGCTCGATGCGAGACCGCTCGACCGCGGGGAGTCCGGCCCGACGATCCGCTTCGACGCGCAGATGCAGGCGCTCTACGCCGAGTACCTGGCGCAGAACGGCGAGGTGGCGCCGATGCCGGACGGCCTGCGGCTGTCCGAGCACCAGACCATGCAGGTCATGCTCATGAAGTCGGCGAACAACTACGCCGGTGCACTCGCGCTGTGGGCCTTCGGGTCGATGGACGGCTACGAGCGCGCCGCCTCGGCCTGGCTGGACGAGCACGGGCTGGACGACACGACGATCCACGAGCCGACCGGCCTCGACCCCGCGAACCGCTCGACGGCGACCGACCTGGTGCGGCTCGGACAGCTCGCACTCGCTGACCCCGTCGTGAAGGAGATCGTCGGGACGGAGCAGGTGACCGTGCCCGGGGCGGGCGAGATCGAGAACTCGAACAAGCTCCTCGGGATGGACGGCATCGAGGGCATCAAGACCGGCACGCTCGACGAGGCGGGGGCCTGCCTGCTGTTCGCCGCCACGTACCAGCGCGGGGGCCGGCAGGTCACCGTCGTCGGTGTCATGCTCGGCGGCAGGGACCACCCGTCACTCGACGTCGACGTCCGCCGCCTGCTCCGCTCGGTGGCCGACAACTTCCAGACGGTCACGCTCACGCACGCCGGCCAGACCTTCGGCACCTACTCGACGCCCTGGCGGGACGACGCCGACGCCGTGGCCGCCGATGCCGCCGAGGTCCTGGTCTGGGGCGACACGACGGTCACCGCACGCACCCGGCTCGACAGCGTCACGCTCGGCGAGCGGGGCGAGCGGGTCGGCTCCGTACGGTTCTCGATCGAGCACCACGACCCCGTGACCGTGCCGCTCGAGCTCCAGCGCTCCATCGAGGACCCGGGGCTCTGGTGGCGCTGGACGAACCCGTTCCGCGGCGTCGAGACGAGCCCGTCGGCAGCCGTCGCCGGCGCAGCCCCGCGCGCGGCCTCCACGTCGCTCGACCCCGCGTCGCCACCGCAGCGCTGGGGGCTCGCCGCGTAGGCTCTCGAGCGTGACGACGACGTTCCCGCGCAGCACCCCGTCCGCCCTCGGCATCGACGCCCGCGGGATCACCGCGTTCCTCGACGCCCTCGAGTCGACACCGGACGTCGAGCCGCACAGCATCGTGCTGCTGCGACACGGCCGGGTGGCCGCCGAGGGCTGGTGGGCCCCCTACGCCGCGGACCGCGTCCACCTCCTCTACTCGCTCAGCAAGAGCTTCACCGCCGCTGCCGTCGGCATCGCCGTCCGTGAGGGGCTCGTCGACCTCGACGCCACGGTGCTGTCGTGCTTCCCGGAGCTCGACGCGGACGTCACCGACGAGCGCAGTCGCCGGATCCGGGTCCGCCACCTGCTCGCGATGGCGTCCGGGCACCGCGAGGAGACCCTGCAGCGGGCCGAGGCCACCGACCCGGAGGACCTGGTCCGCGGGTTCCTCCTCACCCCGCCGGACGAGGAACCCGGCACGGTCTTCGCGTACAACCAGCCGTGCACGTACACGCTCGCCGCGATCGTCCGCCGGGCGAGCGGCGAGTCCCTCGTCGACTACCTGCGCCCGCGCCTGCTCGACCCGCTCGGCATCGACGACCTCGCGTGGAAGCGCGACGACACGGGCGCCGAGCTCGGGTTCAGCGGTGCGTACGCGCCGACGGCCGCCGTCGCAGCGCTCGGCCAGCTGTACCTGCAGCGGGGTGTGTGGGACGGGCAGCGCATCCTCGACGAGGACTGGGTCGACGCCGCCACGAGCACGCAGGTCGACAACCCCCACGAGGAGAACGCGGACTGGCGGCAGGGCTACGGCTTCCAGTTCTGGATGGCCCGCCACGGCTTCCGCGGCGACGGCGCGTACGGCCAGTTCTGCGTCGTGCTGCCGGAGCAGGACGTCGTGCTCGCCCTGACCGGGCAGTCGCTCGACATGCAGGCGGTGCTCGACGCGGCCTGGCAGCACCTGCTGCCGGCGATCGCGCCGCAGGACGGCGACGGGGGCGCTGCGGGCACGGCCGCCGGTGTCGACGCGGACCCCGGTCTGGAGGCACGGCTCGCCTCCCTCGGGCTGCCCCCGGTGCAGGGCGGTCGCCTGGCCGACGCCGTGGCCGGGGCCTACGAGTCCGACGGCGTGCTCGAGGGGCTCCGGTTGGAGTCCGACGCCGAGGGCTGGCGACTCACGGTCGACGTCGACGGCGGGCTGCTGTCGGTCCCGGTCGGTCAGGGCGCGTGGTCGGTCGAGGGGCCGCTCGCCGCGAGCGGTGCGACCGGACCCGACGGCACCGTCGAGGTCGTCGTCCGCTTCGTCGAGACCCCGCACGCCGCCCGGCTCCGGCTCGACCCGACCGCGGGGACGGCGACGGGGGAGTGGACCACGCAGCCGCTGCACGACGGGCCGCTCACGCTGCGCCGCCCGGTCGACTGACCGATCGCGCCCCCTGGCGGACACCGCGCTGCGCACACCGGGGTGCGGCCTCCGACCGAGGGTGCATCCCGGGTCAGGGCGTGTCGGACGTCACCTCGACGGGCTGCAGGTCGGGCCGCTTCGCGCTGATGCCGTCGCCGGACGACGTGTGCCGGATGCGCCGCACGACCCAGGGGACGAGGTACTCGCGCGCCCACCCGAGGTCCTCGACGCGGGCCTCGCGCCACGGTCTGGCCTCGAGCGGCTCCGGCGTCACCGGGTCGAGCCCGTGCTCGACCCCGAGGGCGTCGAGCACGGCCGCGGCGACGGTCGCGTGGCCGGTCGGGGAGTGGTGCAGGCGGTCCGGCGCCCACATCCGGGGGTCGCGGAGGACCCGGAGCGCCCACATGTCGGCGACGAGGGCACCGTGCTTGAGCGCGATCGCGTGCAGGTTCTCGTTGTAGATCGCCGTCTTGCCGCGGACCATGCCGAGCACGGGTGTCATGCCGACGTCGGGGCCGGTGAAGAGCACCACGGTGGCGCCGTCGCTCCGCAGCCGCCCGACCATGCCGTCGAACCGTTCGGCGAGCTCGTCGGGGTCCGAACCGGGGCGGATGATGTCGTTGCCGCCCGCGGACACCGTCACGAGGTCGGGGCGGAGCGCGAGGGCCGGCTCGACCTGCTCGTCGACGATCTGCCCGAGCAGGCGCCCGCGGATCGCCAGGTTGGCGTACGCGAACCCGTCCGCCCGTCCGGCGAGGACCTCGGCCACGCGGTCGGCCCACCCACGGTTGCCGCCGGGGACGGTGGGGTCCGGGTCACCGATCCCCTCGGTGAACGAGTCACCGATCGCGACGTACCTGGACCACGCATGACGAGCTGACACGCCTCCGACCGTAGTCTCGTGGCATGACGTTGGCCGACGAACCCGGGTGGACGCTGTCGCAGGACCTGCTGGAGCGGATCGCCGCCCGCGCGCCGCGGTACGACGCCGAGAACGCGTTCTGCGCCGAGGACCTCGAGGAGCTGCGCGCGGCCGGCTGGCTGCGCATCGGCGTCCCGGTCGAGCAGGGCGGCGCTGGGCTCGGCCTCGCCGCGACGAGCACCCTGCAGCGGCGGCTCGCGCAGGCCGCGCCGGCGACCGCGCTCGGGCTCGGGATGCACCAGGTGTGGGTGCAGGCGGCGCGCGCCGTCACGGCGCGGGGCGGGTCGTTCCTCCAGACCGTCACCGACCACGCGGCGGACGACCACCTGCTCGCCTTCGGGGTGAGCGAACCGGGCAACGACGCCGTGCTGTTCGACTCGTCGACGACGGCGGAGCCGGACGGCGACGGCGGCTACCGCTTCACCGGCACGAAGGTGTCCACCTCGCTCGCCCCGGCGTGGGACGTCCTCAGCGTGTTCGGCAAGGACACCAGTGGTCCGGAGCCACGGCTCGTGCACGGCTTCGTGCTGCGGTCCGACGGCGACGTCGAGCACCTCGACGACTGGGACACGCTCGGGATGCGCGCGACCCAGAGCCGGACGACGCTGCTGCACGGCGTGCACGTGCCGGCGTCGCGGATCGTCCGGGTGCTCCCCGTCGGTCCGACGCAGGACCCGCTCGTCTTCGGGGTGTTCGCGGCGTTCGAGCTGCTCGTGGCGTCGGTGTACGTCGGGATCGCCGAACGGGCGCTCGGACTGGCCGTCGCAGCGGTGTCCGGTCGACGCGGGCGCGACGGCGTCCCGCGGTCGCAGGACCCCGACGTCCGCCGTGCGGTCGCCGACCTGCGCGGCGCGGTCGACGCGGTCGCCCTGCAGGTGTCCGCCCTGGCCCGGTCGGTCGACGAGCTGGACGACCTCGGCCCCCGCTGGTTCCCGCTGCTCGTCGGCACCAAGGCGCGGACGGTGGACGCGGCGCAGCACGTCGTGGACGAGGCGCTGCGGCTCGCCGGCGGCTCGGCGTTCCGGGCGTCGTCGGAACTCGCCCGGCTCGCGCGGGACGTCCGTGCGGGGCAGTACCACCCGTCGACGCGGGACGCGGCGGCGCGGACGATCGCCGCCGCGGAGCTCGGGCCGCTCGCCTGAGCCGGAGCCCGGCCCGGGTGTCGGTGGTGCGTGGCATCATCGCCGGGTGAGCAAGCAGGACGGACGCAACCGGCTCGTCTCCGAGCGTCCGGTCGACGACGTGACGGCGACGGTCCTGCACGTCGACATGGACGCCTTCTTCGCCTCCGTCGAACTGCTGGACCGTCCCGACCTGCGCGGGCTCCCCGTCATCGTCGGACACGACTCGGACCGCTCCGTCGTCACCGCCGCCACGTACGAGGCCCGTCGCTACGGCGTGAACTCGGCGATGCCGATGGCCGTGGCGAAGCGCCGGTGCCCGAACGCCGTCATCGTCGAGCCGCACTTCGAGAAGTACGCGGCGAAGTCGGCCGCGGTGATGCGCGTCTTCGGGCAGTTCACCCCGAAGGTCGAGAAGCTCGGGATCGACGAGGCGTTCCTCGACGTCGCCGGTGCGCTCCGGCTCTACGGCACCCCGTGGCAGATCGGCACCGCCATCCGCGCCGCGGTCCTCGCCGAGACGGGTCTCCACTGCTCGGTGGGCGCGGCCTCCACCAAGTTCGTCGCCAAGCTCGCGTCGAGCCGGTCCAAGCCGGACGGGCTCCTCGTCGTGCCGGCCGCGCACACCGTGGCCTTCCTGCACCCCCAACCGGTCGCGGCGCTCTGGGGCGTCGGCGGCACGACGCAGGAGAAGCTCGAGCGCCGTGGCATCCGCACGGTCGGGGACCTCGCCCACACGCCGCTGCCGTCGCTCGTCGCCGCACTCGGACCCGCCGGCGGACAGCGCCTGCACGACCTGTCCTGGGGCCGCGACCCGCGCGTGGTCGACACCGGCGTCAGCGAGAAGTCGATCGGGCACGAGGTCACCTTCGGACGTGACCTGACCGAGCGTGACGACGTCGCCCGCGAGCTCCTGCGCCTGGCCGACAAGGTCGCCGTGCGCCTGCGCCGCGCCGACGTGCAGGCCCGCACGGTCGCGCTCAAGGTGCGGTACACCGACTTCAGCACCCTCACCCGGTCCCGGACGCTCGCCGAACCGACCGACGTGGCGAAGCGGCTCCACCACGAGGCGGTCGAGCTCTACGACGTCCTGCACCGGCCCGGCAACCGGATCCGCCTGATCGGCGTGCGCGGCGAGAACCTCGTCCCGGCAGCGGCGAGCAACGCGCTGTGGGACGACGACGCGCCGTGGCGGGAGACCGAGACGACGGTCGACGCGGTCGCCGCACGCTTCGGTGCCGGCGTGCTCCGGCCCGCCTCGCTCGTGCGCGGCACGCCCGAGCAGCGTCCGCCGCACGCCCGGCAGGACCCGGCCTGACGGTAGGATCGCGTGAAGTGAGCGCAGCGGAGTACGACGACCAGCAGCAGCCCGCGACGCTGTGGGGCGACGCCCCGGACGGCGACGACCGGGCGACGCGGGAGCAATCCGCGGTCGGTGGTGAACCGGCCGCGCCGGGCGCTGCCCGACCCCACGACGAGGCCGTGGTCCAGGCGGAGAACGCCGGCAACGCGGCCGCCGAGCACCTGTCACCGGCCTTCCCGGAGCGGGCTGCGTGGGGGACCGCGTCGAAGCTCCGTGCGTGGCAGGTCGAGGCGCTCACGAAGTACTTCGAGACCGAGCCGCGCGACTTCCTCGCCGCTGCGACCCCCGGCGCCGGCAAGACCACGTTCGCGCTCCGCCTCGCCACGGAGCTCCTCGCCCGCGGCACCGTCGACCGCATCGTCGTCGTGGCCCCGACGGAGCACCTCAAGCGGCAGTGGGCGGACTCTGCCGACCGCGTGGGCATCCGGATCGACCCGATGTTCAAGAACGGCGACGGGATGTTCGGGCGGCACTACCAGGGCGTGGCGATCACCTACGCGCAGGTCGGCATGAACCCCGAGGTCCACCAGAAGATCACCGAGGGCGGTCGCACGCTGGTGATCCTCGACGAGGTCCACCACGGCGGCGACGCACTCACCTGGGGCGACGGCATCCGCGAGGCCTTCACGAAGGCGACCCGTCGGCTGTCCCTCTCCGGCACCCCGTTCCGGTCGGACACGGCCCCGATCCCGTTCGTGCAGTACGCCCCCGACGAGCAGGGCATCCGGACCTCGATCTCCGACTACAACTACGGGTACGGCCGCGCGCTCAAGGACGGCGTCGTCCGCCCGGTGCTGTTCATGGCCTACGCCGGGCAGATGCGGTGGAAGACGCGCATGGGCGACGAGATGTCGGCGTCCCTCGGCGAGCAGGTCACGAAGGACATCACCGCACAGGCGTGGCGGACCGCGCTCTCGCCGGAGGGCGAGTGGATGCCCGCCGTGCTGTCGGCCGCCGACAAGCGGCTGACCGAGGTCCGTCGCGGCGTACCGGACGCCGGCGGCCTGGTGATCGCGACCGACACCACGACCGCGCGCGCCTACGCCCGGATCCTGCAGCAGATCACCGGCGAGCGACCGACCGTGGTGCTCTCCGACGAGGCCGCCGGATCGAGCCGGATCCAGGCGTACGCCGAGGACACCTCGCGCTGGATGGTCGCCGTCCGCATGGTGTCCGAGGGCGTCGACGTTCCCCGGCTCTGCGTCGGCGTGTACGCCACGAGCGCGAGCACACCGCTGTTCTTCGCGCAGGTGATCGGGCGCTTCGTCCGGGCCCGCCGCCGCGGCGAGACCGCGAGCGTGTTCCTGCCGAGCGTGCCCGGGCTGATGGCCCTCGCGGCGTCGCTCGAGCTCGAGCGCGACCACGCCCTCGACCGGCCGAAGGACAGCGACGACGGGATGTACAACCCCGAGGACGCCATGGTCGCCGAGGCCAACAAGGAGGACCGGGCGTCCGAGAGCCTGCTCGAGGTGCAGCCGTTCGAGGCGCTCGACTCGCAGGCGTCGTTCGACCGGGTGCTCTACGACGGCGGCGAGTTCGGCACCGGGGGCGAGGTCGGCTCGCTCGAGGAACTCGACTTCATCGGCATCCCGGGGCTCCTCGAACCCGACCAGGTGCGCGATCTCCTGCGGGCCCGTCAGGCATCCCAGGCGAAGCGGTCGAAGGGCCGCGCGGCGAAGGACGGCCTCCCCAAGAGCAAGCCCGACGAGTCGCGCCCGATGTACCAGACCATCAAGGAGCAGCGGACCGAGCTCGCACGGCTCGTCTCGATCTGGTCCCGGCACGCGAACGAACCGCACGGGGCCATCCACGCCGAGCTCCGTCGGATCAGCGGTGGGCCGGCCGTGGCGCAGGCGAGCATCGAACAGATCCAGAAGCGGATCGACGTGCTGCGCTCGCGGATCGGCAACCGACGGTGATCGAGCCCGTCGACGACCGCACGTGGCTGGTGAAGCGCACGCCGGAGTCCTCACCCGAGGCGATCATCGACCGCTTCGGCGGCGGGTACCGCCTGCGCCGGTTCTCGCTCACCGAGTCCCGTCGCACCCAGCACGGCGTCCACACCGGCCCCGAGCTGGCCGAGACCGCCTGGTGGCGCCTGCAGGACCGTCCGCCCGGACGGTGATCGCCCGGTGAGCGATCCGGTTGCGGTGCACGGACCGGGCGGCGCGGCTTGGTGACGTCACAGGGGTTCTTCCGGTAGACCGGGTGCATGGCAGACTCCATCCCTCACGTCCTCGTCCTCGGCGGCGGCTCCGCCGGCTACACCACGGTCAAGCAGCTCCAGAAGCACGCCGCGACCGTGCCGATGCGGATCACGCTGGTGGACCAGAACACGTACTACACGTACCTGCCGTTCCTGCCGGAGGTCGCGGGCGGGCACATCGCCCCGAAGGACGTCACCTTCGAGCTCCGTCGCGCGCTGAAGAAGACCCGCGTCATCCAGGGCAAGGTCACCGGCATCTCGTCGAAGGACAAGACCGTGTCCATCGCCACGGCCGGCGGCGACGACCGCACGCTCGGCTACGACCAGCTCGTCGTCGCGCTCGGCTCGGTGACCCGCACGTTCCCGACCCCCGGGCTCGAGGAGTACGGCGTCGGCTTCAAGACCGTGGAGGAGGCCGCCTACGTCCGCGCGAAGCTCCTCGACAACATCGCGAAGGCCGCTGCCACCCGTGACGAGGACGAGCGTCGCCGTCTGCTGACGAGCATCTTCGTCGGCGGTGGCTACACCGGCGTCGAGGCGATCGGTGAGCTCTTCGACGTCTCGCAGGCCGCCATCAAGACCTACCCGTCGCTCGCCGGTGAGCAGCCGCGCTGGGTGCTCATCGACGCGCTCGACCGCGTCGCGCCCGAGGTGGGCCCGGAGCTCTCGAAGTGGACCCTCGAGTCGCTCCGTGCCCGCGGCATCGACGTCCGTCTGAAGACCACCATGCCGAGCGCCGAGGGCGGGGTCGTCAAGCTCTCCGACGGCGACGAGTTCGCCACCGGGCTGCTCGTCTGGACCGCCGGCGTCAAGCCGAACCCGCTCCTCGACGCCACGGACCTGCCGCGTGGTCCGAAGGGCCACCTCGCTGCGAACGCGAAGCTCCAGGTCGAAGCCGAGGACACGCACGAGGTCGTCCCGGGTGTCTGGGGCCTCGGCGACGTCGCGCAGGTCCCCGACCTGACCGCCGAGAAGCAGCCGGCGTACTACCCGCCGAACGCGCAGAACGCCGTCCGCCAGGCCGTCGTCGCCGCGGACAACGTGGTCGCCACGATCACGGGCAAGCCGCTCGAGGAGTACCGCCACCCGTCGATCGGCACCGTCGCCTCGTACGGCGTCGGCAAGGGCGCCGGCAACATCAAGGGCGTCAAGATGACGAACCTGCTCGCCTGGCTCGCGCACCGCTCGTACCACGTGTACGCGATGCCGACGCTGAACCGGAAGGTCCGCATCGTCATCGGCTGGATCACCGGTGCGGTGTCCGGCCGCGACGCGACCAGCCTCATCAAGGAGACCGACCCGCGACGCAACTTCGTCGAGGCCTCCAAGAGCTGACACAGGTCGACGTCACCTCGTGACGGACGGACGGACGGGAGGCGCGGTGCCGGTGGGCACCGCGCCTCCCGTCCGTTCGCCGGTCCGTCGTCGACGGTCCCGGTCGTTCTGCTCAGATCGCGCGGTCCTGGATCGCCTCGCACGGCACCGAGGCGAGCGTGGGCTCCACGAACGAGAGGAGCGCCCATGCGTGCCATGACCTACCGCGGACCGTACCGGGTCCGTGTCGAGGAGAAGCCCGATCCCCGGATCGAGCACCCGAACGACGCCGTCGTCCGGGTCGAACGGGCCGCGATCTGCGGTTCCGACCTGCACCTGTACCACGGCATGATGCCCGACACCCGCGTCGGGCACACCTTCGGCCACGAGTTCATCGGCGTGGTCGAGGAGGTCGGTTCGTCGGTGGCGTCACTCGCCGTCGGCGACCGCGTGATGGTGCCCTTCAACGTCTACTGCGGCTCCTGCTGGTTCTGCGCGAGGGGGCTGTTCTCGAACTGCCACAACGTGAACCCGAACGCGACGGCCGTCGGCGGCATCTACGGGTACTCGCACACCACGGGCGGCTACGACGGCGGGCAGGCGGAGCGCGTCCGCGTACCGTTCGCCGACGTCGGCCCGTCCGTCATCCCGGAGTGGCTGGACGCCGAGGACGCCCTCCTGATGACCGATGCCCTGAGCACGGGCTACTTCGGCGCACAGCTCGCCTCGATCCGCGAGGGCGACACCGTGGTGGTGCTGGGCGCCGGCCCGGTCGGGCTGTTCGCTGCTCGGTCGGCGTGGTTCATGGGTGCCGGCCGCGTGATCGTCATCGACCAGCTGGAGTACCGGCTCGAGAAGGCGCGCACCTTCGCCCACGCCGAGACCATCAACTTCGCCGAGGTCGACGACGTCGTGCTCGAGATGAAGCAGCAGACCGACTTCCTCGGAGCGGACAGCGTGATCGACGCCGTCGGTGCCGAGGCGGACGGCAACTTCACCCAGCAGGTCACGGCGTCGAAGCTCAAGCTGCAGGGCGGGTCACCGACGGCGCTCAACTGGGCGATCGACGGTGTGCGCAAGGGCGGGACGATCTCCGCCGTCGGCGCGTACGGACCGATCCCGAGCGCGGTGAAGTTCGGCGACGCCATGAACAAGGGCCTGACGATCCACACGAACCAGGCGCCGGTCAAGCGCCAGTGGCCCCGGCTGCTCGAGCACATCCAGGCCGGACACTTCCGTCCGAGCGACATCATCACGCACCGGGTCCCGCTCGAGCACATCGACGAGGCCTACCACCTGTTCTCGGCGAAGCTCGACGACTGCATCAAGACGGTGATCGTGCCGTGAAGGAGACACCCGTGACCGACCACACGCCCTACATCGCCGACCCGCCCCGACGTGTGCCTCCGTCGGCGGAGCTCCGTGAGCGCATCCCCGGGTGGGGGAGCGACCTCGACCCGGCCGACCGTCCGTCGGTGCCGAAGCTCTCCCGCGAGGTCGGACTCGCCTCGGGTGCCCACTGGGACGTCCCCGAGCCACAGCCCGGCGGCGAGGGCCGCGAGCGGTCGATCGAGCACGCCCACGTCACGCCCGTGTTCGGGACGGCGCAACCGCTGTCCGGGCTCGCCGGGGTCGTGAAGCGGTACGCCTACGCCCGGTACAGCGAGGGACGGCTGGCGCACTGGCTGCTCCTCGTGCTGGGCGACCGGATCGACGTGGCCACCCACCGGGTGACGGACGCACTCCGCGGCCGACCGGACCGGGTCGTGCACGAGACCGGGTGGCGCGCCGAGCTCGGCAACCGGCTCGTCTCGACGCGTCTGGGCTCCTCGCGACGGGACGGGCGCCACCAGCTGCTCGACCCGGTCGTGGCGAACTGGGGCTGGCTCGCCGCCCTCGGCGGCCTGGTGCTGGTCGTGCGTCGCCTGCGGCGTCACTGAGACGCGGGGCGGAGGCCCTCGCGCCGCGCGCCTCCTGCGACAACGCGCTCGTCGTTCGACAGCGGTGATGTCGCACGATGCGCGTGCAACGGGTCATCGGCCCGCGATGCTCGCCGGGCGAGCACGGACGAGAAGAGCCCCCTGGCCGACAGGCCAGGGGGCTCTTCTCTTCTTGTGTCCGAGGGGGGACTTGAACCCCCACGCCCTAATACGGGCACTAGCACCTCAAGCTAGCGCGTCTACCAATTCCGCCACCCGGACAGGGTGTTCTGCACTTGTTCGGCTGTCGTTCCGGGCTGTTTTCCCGGGGTTCCTGCCGAGAGAAGACACTAGCACGGCTCTGAACGCACGATGAACACGGGCGCGCATCCCGGGCGAGTCCCCCGGAACGACGGGCGAGCAGGGGGCGTACGCGGGTGCGTCGCGGGCTGCCGGTAGCGTTGGTGGCATGAGCGACGCCCAGCCGACCGAGCCGGACCTCGAGGCCACCGCCGCCATCGCGCGGGACCTCATCCGCATCGACACCACGAACTGGGGCGAGGGCAGGTCGGTCGGCGAGACCGAGGCGGCGCTGTACGTGGAGGCGGAGCTGCGCGACCTGGGCTTCGCGCCGCAGCTCTTCGAGTCGGAGCCGGGCCGGGTGAGCGTCGTCGCCCGTGTGGCGGGGCGGAACGCCGACAAGCCGGGGCTCGTCGTGCACGGGCACCTCGACGTGGTGCCGGCCGACCCCGCGAACTGGACGGTGGACCCGTTCGGCGGCGAGGTGCGCGACGGCATGCTCTGGGGCCGCGGCGCGGTCGACATGAAGAACATGGACGCGATGATGCTGACGGCGTTGCGCGACGTGGTCGAAGGTCAGGGCGCACCCGAGCGTGACCTCGTCATCGGGTTCTTCGCGGACGAGGAGGCCGGCGGGGTGCTCGGCGCCCACCACGTCGTCGACACGCACCCGGAGGTCTTCGCCGGCGCGACCGAGGCGATCAGCGAGGTCGGCGGGTACTCGGTGACCCTCGGCGGGCAGCGGGCCTACCTGCTGCAGACCGGCGAGAAGGCCCTGATGTGGATCAAGCTCGTCGCGCGGGGCACCGCGGCGCACGGCTCGCACGTGATGCGGGACAACGCGGTGACCAAGGTGGCCGCCGCGGTGGCGCGCATCGGAGCGGAGGAGTGGCCGGTCCGGCTCTCCGGCACCACCGAGGCGATGGTCCGCGAGATCGCGCGGCTCCTCGGCGTCGACCCCGTGACGACCGGGCCGGACGAGGTCGCCCTCGCGACCGGGTCCGCCTCGCGCTTCATCCACGCGGCGCTGCACACGACGACCAACCCGACGGTCCTCCGCGCCGGGTACAAGCACAACGTGATCCCGGACGCTGCCGAGGCCCTCGTCGACCTCCGCTGCCTGCCGGGCGACGAGGAGACCGTGCTCGAGCGGGTCCGGGAACTCGCGGGCGACGACGTCGAGGTCGTGATGACGCACCGGGACGTCGGCCTCGAGCAGGACTTCGGCGGACCCCTCGTCGACGCCGTGCGCGGGACGCTCGAGCGCCACGACCCCGGGGCGCCCGTGCTGCCCTACCTGCTGTCCGGCGGCACCGACAACAAGGCGATGTCGCGGCTCGGGATCGCCGGGTACGGGTTCGTCCCGCTGCAGCTGCCGGAGGACGTCGACTTCCCGGCGATGTTCCACGGCGTCGACGAGCGCGTGCCCCTCGACGCCCTCGCCTTCGGGCGGCGCGTCCTCGGCGACCTGCTCGCCACGTACTGATACATTGCCGGGTCGCCCCTCGGCGGCGACCCGCGACGACCGGCACGAAAGGCCCCGCTCGATGCACATCCTCGAGGCGATCTTCCTCGGCTTCGTGCAGGGACTCACCGAGTTCCTGCCCGTGTCCTCCAGCGCGCACCTGCGCATCGTCGGGCTCTTCCTGCCCGATGCGAAGGACCCGGGTGCTGCGTTCACCGCGGTGACGCAGCTCGGCACCGAGACGGCCGTGCTGATCTACTTCTGGAAGGACATCACCCGGATCGTCGGGCGGTGGTTCCGCTCGGTCGTCCGGCGCGACGTGCCGAAGGGCGACCCGGACGTGCGGCTCGGGTGGCTGGTGATCCTCGGCACGATCCCGATCGGGGTCGCCGGACTCCTGCTCAAGGACTCCATCGAGACCACGTTCCGGTCGCTCTGGATCGTGGCGATCGTGCTCATCGTCTTCGGCGTCGTGCTCGGCGTGCTCGACGTCGTCGGGCGCAAGGTCCGTCCGATCGAGCAGATGACGTTCCGGAACGGCCTGCTCATCGGCGTCGCCCAGATGCTGGCGCTCGTCCCGGGCGTCTCGCGCTCCGGCGCCACGGTGTCGATGGGACTCGCCCTCGGCTACACCCGACCGGCCGCGGCGCGCTTCGCGTTCCTGCTCGCCGTCCCCGCGGTCTTCCTGTCCGGCTTCTACGAGGCCGCGACGAGCCTCGGCGACCACGGCGCGCCCTTCGGTCTCGTCGACACGCTGGTGGCGACCGTCGTCGCGTTCGTCGTCGGGTTCGTCGTCATCGCCGCGTTCATGAACTACATCTCGAAGCGCAGCTTCATGCCCTTCGTGGTCTACCGGATCGCACTCGGTATCGTGCTCATCGTGTTGCTGTCGCTCGGAGTGATCCAGCCGTGAGGGCCTGGCAGGTCCCGTCCGTCCCGTCCGTCCCCGGTGACGCGCCCCGACCCGTGGTGCACGACACCGCGGCCGGGCGGCCCGTGGACCCGACCCACGGCGCGGAGGGCGCGACGCTCTACGTGTGCGGCATCACGCCGTACGACGCCACCCACCTCGGCCACGCGGCGACCTACCTGGCGTTCGACACGCTCGGTCGCGCCTGGCGGGACGCGGGGCTCGAGGTCGAGTACGCGCAGAACACCACCGACGTCGACGACCCGCTGCTCGAGCGCGCCGAGCGGGACGGCATCGACTGGCGCGAGCTCGCCGCCTCGCAGATCGACCTGTTCCGCCGCGACATGGAGGCACTCCGCGTCCTGCCGCCGGACGACTTCGTCGCGGTGACCGACGAGGTCGAGCGCATCGCCGAGGCCGTCGCGTACCTGCAGGAGACCGGGTACGCCTACGACGTGCCGACCGACGACTCCGAGGGCGACGACGTCTACTTCGACGTGAACCGCCCCACCGAGGCGTGGACGCTCGGCGACGAGAGCCGCCTGGACCGCGAGACGATGCTCGTGCTGTCGGCTGAGCGGGGCGGGGACCCGGACCGCGCCGGCAAGCGCGACCCGCTCGACCCGCTGCTCTGGCGTGCCGAGCGCGCCGGGGAGCCGAGCTGGGACACCGAGCTGGGCCCGGGACGACCCGGCTGGCACATCGAGTGCAGCGTGATCGCGGGCGACAAGCTCGGCCTGCCGATCAGCGTGCAGGGCGGCGGCAGCGACCTCGTCTTCCCGCACCACGAGATGAGCGCCGGGCACGCCGCCGCACTCGCGCACCAGCCGCTCGCCAACGCCTTCGTGCACACCGGGATGATCGCCTACCAGGGGTCGAAGATCTCGAAGTCGCTCGGCAACCTCGTCACCGTGCGCGGCCTGCTCGACGACGGCGCCGACCCGAGGGCCGTCCGGCTCGCGCTGCTGTCGCACCGGTACTCGGACGACTGGGAGTGGTTCGACGGCGAACTGACGAGCGCGACCACACGGCTCGCGACGTGGGACGCCTGGGCGTCCGGTGACGCTCCGGGTCACGAGGACGACGCCGCCGACGCGATCGCCCGCATCCGCGCGCGTGTCGCCGACGACCTCGACACACCGGGTGCGGTCGCCGCGGTCGACACCGCGATCGCCGCGGGGACCCGCGCGACACCGGAGCTCGTCGACCTCGTCGACGCCCTGCTCGGCATCCGCCTGGCCTGAGACCGGGGGCTCGGGCAGGCGCTCTCCCGGTCGCGCGACGTGCCGCCGGTGGCCGTCGCGGTCGCACGACGTGCCGCTCACCCCAGAGGTGAGCGGCACGTCGTGCGACCGGAGCGCGTGCCGACGACGGGACGGACGGGAGGCGCGGTGCCAGCCGGCACCGCGCCTCCCGTCCGTCCCGTGGTCGCGACTACTGCTGCGGCGGCTGCGGGGGCCGCCACGGACCCTCGCCGCCGGCAGTGCCGCCGTCCTTGCCGTCCTTGCGCTCGCGCCGGCGGAGGTACTGCTCGAACTCCTGCGCGATCGCGTCCCCCGACGCCTCGGGGGAGTCGACCGTGTCGCGGGCCTGCTCGAGCTGGCCGATGTAGCTCGCCATGTCCTCGTCGTCGGCGGCGAGGGCGTCGATGCCCTCCTCCCACTCGGTGGCCTCGTCGAGCAGGCTGCCCCGCGGGACCGTGACGTCGGCGAGCTCCTCGATCTTGTCGAGGAGGGACAGGGTGGCCTTCGGCGACGGCGAGTTGTGCACGTAGTGGGGGACCGAGGCCCACAGGGAGAGCGTGGTGAGCCCCGCGGTGTCCATCGCGTCGGAGAGCACGCCGAGGATGCCGGTCGGTCCCTCGTACGTCGACCGGTCGACGTCGAACGCCGCACGGACACCGGCGTTCTCGCTCGACACGAACACCGAGATCGGTCGGGTGTGCGGGACGTCCGCCAGCATCGCGCCGACGAGCACCACCGCGTCGATCGAGTACACGTCGGCGAGGTCGATGACCTCCGCACAGAACCCCCGCCAGGTCCGGGACGGCTCCGGCCCGACCAGGACGAACACGTCGCGTTCGGTCTCGGAACCGGCCGCGCCGATGACCGGACGCCCCTCGGCGCCGGGCCCGTGCAGGACGATGCGGGGCCAGCGGATGGCTCGGGAACCGTCCTCCGCGGTGCCGACCTCCGGCCGGTTGAACTGGTAGTCGACGTACCGCTCGCCGTCGATCTCGCGCAGCTCGTCGAGTTCCAGCGCGTCGACGATCCGGCGGGCGAGGCCGCTCGCAGCCTCGCCGGCGTCGTTCCAGCCCTCGAAGGCGACGACGAGCAGCCGGCCGTCGCTGAAGGGGGAGTGCTGTGGCACGGAGGGGCCTCCTGGTGGTGGAGCGGGGCGCGCACGGTGATCGCGCGCGGCCGGACACGGTCGATCACCCAGGATATGCCGGAGCCGCCCGCGGGCACCCCTCCGTCCGCCCCGAGCGGAACCGCGGCGCCGGTCGGTGCCCCGGTAGACTCGTCGCCCGTGACCGCCCAGCACCCCGAACGCGTCCTCCCCGCAGCCGTGCTGTGGGACATGGACGGCACGATCATCGACACCGAACCGATCTGGCAGCAGTCCCAGGTCGAGCTGACCGACCGGTACGGCGCCGAGTGGACCCACGAGGACGGCCTCTCCCTGGTCGGGAGCGGGCTCGAGCGGTCGGGTGAGATCCTCCGCGACCGGGGCGTCGACATGGAGGTCGAGGAGATCGTCCTGTGGATGACCGACTACGTGACGCAGCGCCTGCAGGGCGGTGAGCTCCCCTGGCGTCCCGGCGCCCGCGAACTCGTCGAGGAGCTGCACGACCGCGGCATCCCGACCGCGCTGGTGACGATGTCCCGCCGCACGATGGCGCTCGTCACCGCCGACGCCCTCGGTGCCCGCGGCTTCCGCGTGGTCGTCGCCGGCGACGACGTCGACCGTCCGAAGCCCCACCCGGACGCCTACCTGGCCGCGGCGGCGCAGCT
The DNA here is from genome assembly GCF_017834105.1 of Curtobacterium sp. 1310. Lineage (NCBI taxonomy): Bacteria > Bacillati > Actinomycetota > Actinomycetes > Micrococcales > Microbacteriaceae > Curtobacterium > Curtobacterium sp. 1310. The sequence continues at coordinate 373,223 of NZ_JAFICY010000001.1, forward strand.
CGGGGTCGACCCCACCGCGTGCATCGCGATCGAGGACTCGGCCACCGGGGTCGCCTCGGCCGTGGCCTCCGGCGCCGTCACCGTCGCGGTCGAGCACATCGTGCCGCTGTCCGAGATCGCCGGTGGCGACGTGCACCTGACGACGCTGGCGGACGTGGACGTCGACCGCCTCGTCGAACTGACCAGCCCGGCCCTCGCGGCCCGTACCGAGACGGCGAGCCGATGACCGAGCAGACCCAGCAGCCCTCGCAGGACGACGTCGTCGCCCTGCCGCACACCGCCGGTGGCGCCCCGCACACCCCGCCGCGCGGTCCGTTCCGCGCCGGTGACCGCGTGCAGCTCACCGGCCCGAAGGGCAAGCTCACGACGCTCTCGCTCGAGACCGCCGGCGAGTACCACACCCACCGCGGCGTGCTCCGGCACGACGACGTGATCGGGCAGCCCGACGGCTCCGTGATCCGGGCGAGCACCGGCGACGAGTACCTCGCGCTCCGGCCGCTCCTCAACGACTACGTGATGTCGATGCCCCGGGGCGCGGCCATCGTCTACCCGAAGGACGCCGCCCAGATCGTCGCCTTCGCGGACGTCTTCCCGGGCGCCCGGGTCGTCGAGGCCGGCGTCGGCTCGGGAGCACTCTCGCTCTTCCTGCTCCGGGCGATCGGTCCGACCGGCCGGCTGCAGTCGTTCGAGCGCCGCGAGGAGTTCGCCGCCATCGCGCGCGGCAACGTCGGCACGTTCCTCGGCGCCGTGCCGGACAACTGGTCGGTGACCGTCGGCGACCTCGTCGAGGAGCTCCCCGGCGCCACCGGACCGCAGAGCATCGACCGCGTGGTCCTCGACATGCTCGCGCCGTGGGAGTGCGTCGACGCCGCGGCGGACGCGCTCGTCCCCGGCGGGCTCGTCGTCTGCTACGTGGCGACCGTCACGCAGCTGTCCCGCACGGCCGAGGCGCTGCGGGACACCGGGCGCTTCACGGACCCGCAGTCGAGCGAGACCCTCGTGCGCACCTGGCACGTGGAGGGTCTCGCCGTCCGTCCGGACCACCGGATGGTCGGCCACACCGGGTTCCTCGTGACCGCCCGACGCCTCGCCGACGGCGTCGTGCTGCCGAACCTGAAGCGTCGTGCAGGCAAGGCCGAGTTCTCGGACGAGGACGTCGAGGCCTGGACCCCCGGCGCCGTCGGCGAGCGGTCCGCCAGCGACAAGAAGCTCCGGAAGGTCGCCCGTCAGGCAGCGGCCCAGGCCCGCAGGGTCGCCGCTGCCGAGGCCGGGACGGACGCGCAGGGGATCGCGCACGGCGGCGCCGAAGGCACCCCGGATGCCTCGCACGATGCCGCCGACGGCGACCGCTAGGCTACGCATGCCCGTCCAGCACCGAACGGAAAGAGGGTCCGTGCGCACCATCCCCGCACTCCTGGTCACCATCGGCCTCGCCGCGTCCCTGACGGGGTGCGCCGCCAGCGGGGCCGGTACGACCGCGTCCTCCTGCCCGGCTCCCGGTGCCGCATCGGCAGCGGTGACGGCGTCCGGTGCGTTCGGCAAGGAGCCGAAGGTGTCGGTGCCGTCCGGGCTGACCACGACGGACACGCAGGTGTCGGTCCTGCGCTCCGGCGACGGCCGCCAGATCGAGGAGGGGACGCCGGTCCTCGTCGAGTACACCCTCGTCGACGGCAGCACCGGTCAGGTCGCGCAGACCAGCGGGTACTCCGGGCAGACCGCGCCGATCACCGCGGGCGCTGCGAACTACGGCCCCCTGGGCACCGCGCTCGAGTGCGCCCACGTGGGCGACCGGCTCGCCGTCGCCCTGCCGAAGAGCGAGCTGAGCGGGAGCGCGACCGCCGCGTCCGGCACGTCACGCAAGGCCGAGGACGCCGTGATCGCGGTCATGGACGTCAAGCAGGCCTTCGACGCCCGGGCGACCGGCACGCCGCAGCTCGCCGGCGACGGCATGCCCGCCGTCGTCCTCGCGCCGTCGGGTGCGCCCGGCATCACGATCCCGTCGTGGAGCGCCCCGGAGGACGACGCGCTGCACCTGCTCCGCAAGGGGTCCGGGGCGGAGCTCACCGCGAAGGACACCGCGGTCATCAAGTACACGGCCGTCTCGTGGGCCGGCAGCAACGGCGACTCGTCCGTCGTCGGCTCGAGCTGGACCGACGGTTCGGGCGCACAGGCGATCCCGCTCGCGAAGGGCCAGGTCATCGACGGCGTGCGGAACGCCGTCCTCGGCCACCGTGTCGGCGACCAGGTCCTGGCGATCGTGCACCAGCAGGACGGCACCACCGCGTACGTCATCGACGTGCTCGGGAAGATGCCCGCCTGACCCTCGACGGTCCGTCCACCGACCGCGCGCGGGTGCACTCCGGTGCACCCGCGCTGCCGTAGGATCGGGCTCGTGCCAGCCACCCGAGCCCCCCGCGTCCCCGCCGAGGAGCGGCTCTTCAGCCTGGTGCTCGCGCTGCTCTCGACCGAGGCCGGGCTGACCAAGGCGGAGATCCTGGCCAACGTGCAGGGCTACCGGCAGCGCTACACGTCCGGTGGGGACAACGCGTCGCTCGAGCGGCAGTTCGAGCGCGACAAGGACGACGTCCGCGACCTCGGCATCCCGCTCGAGACGATCGAGACGCCCGGTGCCGCCGGCAACAACCAGACGCTCCGGTACCGCATCCCGAAGGGCGAGTACGACCTGCCGCTCGACGTCCGCTTCACCCCGGACGAGTCCGCGCTGCTGTCGCTCGCGGCGATGGCCTGGCGCGAGGGCGCACTGTCCACCGACTCACGACGGGCGCTGCTGAAGGTCCGGTCCGCCGGTGCCGACGACGGTGGGACGACCACGGCGCAGGGCGTCGCCGGCATGGCCGCCTACTCGCCCCGGCTCCGCGCCCGTGACACCGCGTTCGAGCCCCTGCGTTCAGCGCTCGACCGTGGCGCCGCCGTGCGCTTCGACTACATCACGCCGGGCGAGCACGCGCCCCGCCGACGTGACCTCGCACCGCTCGCGCTCGTGCAGCACGGCGGTCGCTGGATGCTCGCAGCGCACGAGTTCTCCACCGGCGGCACGAAGAACTACCTGCTCTCGCGGATCGTCGGGCCGGTCAGCGTGCACCAGGTCGGGCAGCACCCCGCTCCCGCCGGCGCCGCCGAACGTGCCCTGACCGAGCTGGACCGGGTGTGGGCCGAACGGACGGCGCGGATCGCGGTCGTGCCCGGTTCCGATGCCGAGCGCCGGCTCCAGCGTCGACGCGGCACCGAGGTCGACGACGACGGCGTGCTCGTCGTGCACCACGTCGACCCGCAGATCCTCGCCGAGGAACTGGCGGCCTTCGGTCCCGAGGTCCGGGTGCTCGAGCCCGCCGCGGTCCGCGAGCTCGTGGTCGCCCGCCTGCGCGCCCTCGTCGCCGACCACGCGGAGGCCGGCCGAGCCGACGCAGACCGGACCACCGACGCCGACCAGACCGCCGACGCCGGAGGTACCCGTGCCTGACCAGCGACCGCTCCAGGCACAGGACAAGCTCGCGTTCCTGCTCGTCCTCGTGCCGTACCTCATCGACCACGAGCGCGTGTCCGTGGCCGAGGCCGCACGGCACTTCGGCGTCCCCGAGCAGCGCATCCGCCGTGCGGTCGAGCTCATCGCGGTGTCCGGGGTGCCCGGCGAGACGATGCAGTACCAGCACGGTGACCTGTTCGACATCGCCTGGGACGACTTCGAGCAGAACGACATGATCGTGCTGACGAACCTCGTGGCGATCGACGACTCGCCCCGGCTGTCGGCGCGTGAGGCCTCGGCCCTGATCGCCGGCCTGCAGTACCTGTCCGCGCTGCCCGAGGCCGCCGACCGGGACGCGATCCGGTCCCTCATGGCGAAGCTCTCCCGCGGTGCCGGGGGAGCGGCGTCGAACGTCGCGGTCGGTCAGGACCTGCACGACGCGGCGCTCGCCACCATCCGCCGTGCCGTCGCCGACGGTCGCGGTCTGGCGTTCGAGTACGCCGGGCCGCGCACCCGCGGCGGGACCCGCCGTGTCGACCCGCTCCGCGTCGAGTCGATCGACACCGACTGGTACCTGCGTGCCTGGGACCTCGACCGGCAGGCGCTCCGGACCTTCCGGCTCGACCGGATGACGAGCGTGCGCGTGGACGACCGCCCGGCCGAGAAGACCATCGGCGACGTCGTGATCCCGGACACGCTCTTCCAGCAGTCCGGCGGCGACGTCATCGTCACGGTGGAGCTCGACTGCTCGGCGCTGCCCCTCGTCGCGGACTTCCTGGCGGACACCGCCGACGCCGAGGACGCAGACGGCCGCGTCCGCATCCGGCTCGCGGCATCGAACGGCTTCGACGGGGTCGTCCGGCTGGTGGCCGGACTGCCGGGCCGAGCGGTCGTCCTCGACCCGCCGGCGGCCCGTGCCGCCGTCCGCGCGTTCGCCGAAGCAGCCCTGGCCGCCGAGTAGCGCGCGCACCGCGCCCGCCCCTCACCCTGACGGACGGGAGGCACGGGGCGGGCCCGCCGTGCGCCTCCCGTCCGGTCGTCCGCCTGTGGGTCCGCCGCCGACGGCCCGACTGTCGGCCCCGGTCCCGTAGGATCGGGCCATGGCTTCGACGACCGCGAGCGGGCGAGCGAGGCGACCAGGCCGTCCGGAGAAGGACACCGAGGGTCGCATGTCGCTCGGGCAGCACCTGATCGAGCTGCGGAACCGTCTCTTCAAGGCCGTCGTCGCGGTCGCGCTCTGCGCGGTCGGCGGGTGGTTCCTCACCCCGTTCGTGCTCGATGCCCTGCGGCAGCCGGTCACCCAGCTGGCCGAGGTCGGCGGCCACACGGCTGAGCTGAACTTCCCCCAGATCACCGGCGCGTTCGACCTGCGACTGCAGATCGCGATCACGATCGGTGTCGTCATCTCGAGCCCCGTCTGGCTCTACCAGGTCTGGGCGTTCATCGTCCCGGCGCTGGTGCGGCGCGAGAAGCAGTACGTGTTCGGGTTCCTGGGCACCGCGATCCCGCTGTTCTTCGCGGGCTGCTGGTTCGGCTGGTACGTCCTGCCGCACATCGTCGGGATCCTGGGCAGCTTCGTGTCGGCGCAGGACACGTCGATCGTCGACGCCAAGGCGTACTACGACTTCGTCATCAAGCTCATCGTCGCCGTGGGCATCGCGTTCGTGCTGCCGGTGTTCCTCGTGCTGCTGAACTTCGTCGGGGTGCTGTCGGCCAGCTCGATCATCAGGTCGTGGCGCGTCGCGATCGTGTGCATCCTGGTGTTCTGCGCGATCGTGACCCCGTCGGCCGACGTCATCTCGATGTTCCTGCTGGCGATCCCGATGACGGTGCTCTACGCAGCAGCGTGTCTCGTGACCTGGCTCCACGACCGCAGGCTGGCGAAGCAGCAGGCGAAGCTCGACGAGGAGTACGCACGCTGATGACCGCCGGACCCACTGCCGCCGAGCGCTACCAGGCGGCGAAGGTCCGGAACCGCTCGCGCAACCTCGAGCTGTTCCGTTCCGATCTGCGCTTCGACCTCGACCCGTTCCAGGTCGCCGGCTGCGACGCACTCGACCAGGGCCGGAGCGTCCTCGTCGCCGCACCGACCGGTGCCGGCAAGACGATCGTCGCCGAGTTCGCGATCTGGCTCGCGATGCGGCAGCCCACCGCGAAGGTCTTCTACACGACGCCGATGAAGGCGCTGAGCAACCAGAAGTACAACGAGCTCGTGGCCGACTACGGCGAGTCCGAGGTCGGGCTCCTCACCGGCGACACGAACGTCAACCCGCGGGCCCGTGTCGTCGTGATGACGACCGAGGTGCTCCGCAACATGATCTACGCGGACTCCGACCTGCTCGACGACCTGGCGTGGGTCGTCCTCGACGAGGTCCACTACCTGGCGGACCGGTTCCGGGGAGCGGTGTGGGAAGAGGTGATCCTGCACCTGCCGACCGAGGTCCGGCTCGTCTCCCTCAGCGCGACGGTGTCCAACGCCGAGGAGTTCGGCGACTGGCTGCAGACCGTCCGCGGCGACACCGACGTCATCGTGTCCGAGGACCGGCCGGTCCCGCTCGAGCAGCACGTGCTCGTCGGCTCGAAGATGGTCGACCTGTTCGACTCGAGCGGTGCGGCGGCCACGAACCGGGTGAACCCGGAGCTGCTCCGACTCGTCGGCGGCGCCTCGCGCAGCGAGCGGCACGGCGGCGGCCACCGTGGTCGTCGCGGACGCGGCGGCTACCCCGAGCGCCGGGGCCCTCGTACCGAGAAGATGTACCGCGAGCAGATCGCGAAGGTGCTCGACGAGCGGATGCTCCTGCCGGCGATCTTCTTCGTGTTCAGCCGCAACGGCTGCGACCAGGGCGTCCGTCAGGTCCTCCGGTCCGGCATCTCGCTGACGACCGCCGACGAGCGCAACGAGATCCGCGAGACGGCCGAGTACCACTGCCGGACCCTGCTCGACGAGGACCTCGCGGTGCTCGGCTACTGGGAGTGGCTCGAGGGCCTCGAGCGCGGTGTGGCCGCACACCACGCCGGCCTGCTGCCCGCGTTCAAGGAGGTCGTCGAGGACCTCTTCCAGCGCAAGCTCCTCAAGGTCGTGTTCGCGACCGAGACCCTGGCGCTCGGCGTGAACATGCCGGCCCGGACGGTCGTGCTCGAGAAGCTCGAGAAGTTCAACGGCGAGGCCCGGGTGCCGATCACGCCGGGGGAGTACACGCAGCTCACCGGTCGCGCCGGACGCCGTGGCATCGACGTCGAGGGCCACTCGGTCATCCAGTGGTCGGACGGCCTCGACCCGCAGGCCGTCGCGTCGCTGGCGAGCCGTCGCACGTACCCGCTCAACTCGTCGTTCAAGCCCACGTACAACATGGCCGTGAACCTCATCGAGCAGTTCGGTCGGCAGCGGACGCGCGAGGTCCTCGAGACCTCGTTCGCGCAGTTCCAGGCGGACCGTTCCGTCGTCGACCTCGCACGCAAGGTCCGGTCGCAGCAGGAGTCCCTCGACGGCTACCAGCGCGCGATGCAGTGCCACCTCGGCGACTTCACCGAGTACGCCGCGCTCCGCCGTCGCCTGTCGGACCTCGAGCGCACGAACGTCCCCGGCGGTCGCGAGGCCTCGCACGGCGCCCGGCAGGAGCGCCAGGCGGCGATCACCGAGGTCCGTCGGCAGATGCAGCGCCACCCCTGCCACGCGTGCCCGGACCGCGAGGCGCACGCCCGCTGGGCCGAGCGCTGGTACAAGCTCAAGCGCGCCAACGACAAGCTCGTCCAGCAGATCCGCTCCCGCACGGGTGCCGTCGCGACGACGTTCGACCGGGTCACCGACGTGCTCCTGCAGCTCGGCTACCTGGTCGCCACCGGGGACGACGAAGCGACCGTCGCCGCGGGCGGACGTCGCCTGCAGCGGATCTACGGTGAGCGCGACCTGCTCGTGGCCGAGTGCCTCGAGGCCGGCGTCTGGAAGGAACTGACCCCGGCGCAGCTCGCCGCCATGGCCGCCACCATCGTGTACCAGCCCCGGCGCGAGGACGCCCCGGGGACCGAGCACGCCCTGCCCCGCGGAGCCTTCCGGCCGGCGCTCGACGAGACGCTGACCATCTGGGCGCGGCTCGACGACATCGAGCGCGATGCGCGGCTCGCCGGTTCGCAGCCGCCGACCCCGGCGATGTCGGTCGGCATGTTCCGCTGGGCGTCCGGCTCCGCGCTCGACGACGTGCTCCGGACCCTGGACATGCCCGCTGGCGACTTCGTGCGCTGGTCGAAGCAGGTCATCGACCTGCTGGACCAGGTCCGGAACGCCGGCGACGAGGAGCTCGCCCAGACCGCGCGACGGGCGACGGACGCGGTGCGCCGCGGCATCGTCGCCTACGCGACGGTCTGACGGGAGGCCCGGTGCACGTCCCCGACGCGGCCACGCGCCCGCAGACCGGCGCTTCCACCACGGGACGCCGCGTCGTCCGCGCCGCCTCGCGGGCGTCGACGGTGTCCCCGACCGGGACCGGGATCCTGCCGGACGGGCGGCGCGACGAGTTCGCCGCGCTGCCGCTGCGCCTCGCGTTCCCGCTCGCGGTCGTCGGCGGCCTGCTCTTCGCCCTGTCGTTCCCGTCCCCGGGCTGGTGGTTCCTCGCCTACCCGGCGATGGCCTGCATGCTGCTCGCCGCGATGGGGCAGCGCGCCCGACGTGCAGCCTGGCTCGGGTACGTGGCCGGCGCGGCCTTCTGGCTGCCCGCGATCTCCTGGGCCGGGCGGTACCTCGGTCCGGTCCCGTGGCTGGCGCTCGCGCTGTTCGAGGCCGCGTACTTCGCCCTCGGCAGCGTGGCGATCGCCCTTGCGTACCGCTGGGTCGCGCGCGTCCTGCCGTCGACCGCCTGGCGGGTGTGGGGCCTCCCGGCCGTCGTCGCCGGACTCTGGACCGGACGCGAGTGGTTCTCCGGCAGCTGGCCGTACGAGGGCTTCGCGTGGGGACGCGTCGGGCTGTCCCAGTCGCAGGGACCCTTCACGCACCTCGCGGCGTACGTGGGCGTGCTCGGCGTGACGTTCGTCGTCGTCTACTGCGTCGCGGTCGTGCTGTCGCTCGCGCTCGTCGTGCCTCGCACACCCGGCTCGGTCGTCGCCGCGTCCACGCGCGTCGCCACCGCCGGGCTCCTGGTCGCCGTGGTCCTGGCCGTGCCCGCCTGGCCCACCCGCGTCGACGGCAGCATCCGTGTCGAGGCCGTGCAGGGCAACGGTCCGGCCGGGTACTTCGACCGCGCCCAGCCGGGCGAGGTCCTGGCCGCGCAGGTCGCCGCGACCGACGTCGAGGCGCGCGGTGTCGACCTGGTCGTCTGGCCCGAGGCTGCCGCCGAGGCCGACCCGCGGCGCTTCCCGGCCGTCGCAGGCGCCCTCGACTCCGTGGTCGACACGGTCGGGGCGCCGATGGTCGCCGGGGCGATCACGCAGACACCGTCCGGCGTCCTGCACAACACGTCGTTCGTGTGGACCGCCGACGGCTGGCAGTCGTCCTACGACAAGAAACGTCCGGTCCCCTTCGGCGAGTACGTGCCCGACCGCTGGTTCTTCTCGAAGCTCGCGCCGTCGCTCATCGGGCTGCTGCAGCGCGACTACACGCCGGGCACCAGGCCGAACGTGCTCTATGTCGCCGGCATCAGGGCGGGGATCGCGGTCTGCTTCGACATCGTCGACGACGGACTCACGTCCGACATGGCTCGCGGGGGAGCGCAGGTCATCCTCGCGCAGACGAACAACGCCGACTTCTCCGGGACCGACGAGAACCTGCAGCAGCTCGAGATCGCCCGGCTCCGGGCGGTCGAGACCGGTCGCTCGCTCGTCAACATCTCGACGGTCGGTGCGTCCCAGGTCATCGACCCGTCGGGGCGGACCATCGACCGCGTCCCCGAGTACACGGCGACCTCGATGGTCACGGACGTGCCGCTCGGCACCGGGACGACCCCCGCCACGATCGTCTCCGGGTCGGTCACCCTCCTGGTGTCGCTCGGGGCCCTCCTCGCCCTGCTCGCGTGCGCACCGTGGGGCCGTCGATCGACACGGTCGCTCCGCCGCGATTCCTGAACACCGCCACCTCCCACTGGGAACGCTCTGTGAATGCGCCCAGTCGGGATGCATCCCGCGTGGGACAGTGTTGAGGAGGGCAGACGAGCGAGAGGAGCACACACATGGCTGATCGGAGTCTCCGCGGGATGCGGCTCGGGAGCCAGAGTCTCCAGAGCGAGGAGGGCGTCGAGCTCTCCGACCGGAAGCGCGCGGTCTACCAGACCGAGTCGGGGGAGACGTTCGACGTCGTCTTCTCCGCCGAGGCGGACGTACCGCAGACGTGGTCGGAACCCCGGACGGGGCGCGAAGGACGGCTGCTCGGCGACGACGGGATCCCCGTCGAGGTCGCTGCCGAGGACGTCAAGGCGCCGAGGACCCACTGGGACATGCTGCTCGAGCGTCGCTCGCGCGAGGAACTCGAGGAGCTCCTGGAGGAGCGTCTCGCGTTCCTGCGTGCACGTCGCGGCGCCTGAGCACCACCCCCGACACGACGACGCCCGCCCCGGGAGATCCGGGGCGGGCGTCGTCGTGTGCGGGGAGACCTACGGCTGGCGGTCGTCCCCGAGCGCGGTCTGCGAGGCCTCGTCGGCCGCGGCGAGGCGCGCGTCGACACTGCGGTTCGACTCCTCGAGCCGCTCGTCGAGCGCCGCGTCCGGGACGATGTCGGCCGCGGTGGCGTCCGGTCGGGGGTTCGCCGCCGCCGCGCCGTCCGCGGTCGCGGTGTTCGCCAGGCTCTCGTTCGCGAGCTTCGAGATGCGCGACAGGAAGTCCGTGCCCCCACCGGCCCCCGCGACCGGACCGCTGCCGGTCCGCCCGCCGGTGAAGCCCTTGGCGATGCCGGACAGCGCCTCGGTGAACTCGCTCGGGATCATCCAGAGCTTGTTCGCCGTGCCCTCGGCGATCTTCGGCAGGGTCTGCAGGTACTGGTAGGACAACAGCTTGTCGTCCGGGTCACCGGTGTGGATCGCGTCGAAGACGGTCGCGATGGCCTGCGCCTCACCCTCGGCGCGGAGCACCTGGGCCTTCGCGTCACCCTCGGCGGCGAGGATCGCGGCCTGCCGTTGGCCCTCGGCCTCGAGGATCGCCGACTGCTTGGTGCCCTCGGCCTGCAGGATCGCGGCTCGACGGCTCCGTTCGGCGCGGAGCTGCTGCTCCATGGCGTCCTGGATCGACACGGGCGGCTCGATCGCCTTGAGCTCGACACGACCGACCCGGATGCCCCACTTGCCGGTCGCCTCGTCGAGGACGACCCGGAGCTGGCCGTTGATGTTGTCGCGGCTGGTCAGCGCCTCTTCGAGGTTGAGGCCACCCACGACGTTGCGGAGCGTCGTGGTGGTGAGCTGCTCGACCGCACCCAGGTAGTTCGCGATCTCGTAGGTGGCGGCGCGTGCGTCGGTCACCTGGAAGTAGACGACGGTGTCGATCGAGACCACCAGGTTGTCCTCGGTGATCACCGGCTGCGGCGGGAAGGACACGACCTGCTCGCGCATGTCGATGAGCGGGCGGAGCCGGTCGATGAACGGCACCAGGATGTTGAGTCCGGGGCTGAGCGTCTTGTGGTACTTGCCGAGTCGTTCGACGATCCCGGCCGTCGCCTGGGGCACGATCCGGATCGCGCGGGACAGGACGACGATCACGAAGATCACGACGACGAGGACGAGGACGATCAGGGCGATCGTCCCGGCTGAGATGGTCACGAGGTGGCCCTTTCTCCGAGGCGGACGACCGCGGTCGACCCCTCGATGGACTCGACGACCACGGGGGTGCCGAGCGGTGGTGTGCGGTCGGGGGAGCCTGCGGCGAGCCGGGCGCTCCAGGTCTCGCCGTTCGCGAGACGGACCTGCCCGGGGGACGACGACGTGAAGGCCACCGCGACGGTGCCGCGCAGGCCGATCAGCCCCTCGATGTTGGTGCGGTGCGGGTCGGCGTTCCGGCCGAGCGCCACGAGCAGCCGGGGGCGGACGAGCGAGAGCAGCACGAGTGCGACGACGGCCGCGATGATCGCGGAGAGCCACCACGGCGCGCCGACCAGCGCTGCGATCAGACCCCCGGCCGCGCCCGCGGCGAGCATCAGGAAGATGAAGTCGAGCGTGAAGATCTCGACCACGCCCAGCAGCAGTGTCAGTCCGATCCAGACGACGGTCTGGATCCAGTCGATGTTCACGCGATCTCCCTCCCTTGCATCGCGCGCTCCGGCGTGCAGCGTCGCGACGGCCGGTCCAACTCCGTTCAACATATCAAGTCACGCTCGGGTCCGCGCGGGTGCGGCCGACGCTCGCCCGGCGCGGGCCGCGTGGTTGGTAGGCTCGTCGGCGGCCGACCGGCCACAGCAGCGACCTGGAGAACACGCCCGTGACGAACCCCCTCGCCCCCGGATCCCTCGCCGACAAGCGCGCCCTCGTCACGGGGTCGTCGCGCGGTATCGGCGCCGACACCGTCGGCTACCTGGCCGAGGCCGGCGCGAAGGTCGTCGTGAACTACCGCAACAAGGCCCGGCGCGCCGAGCAGATCGTCGAGAAGGTCGTCGCTGCCGGCGGTTCCGCGATCGCCGTGGCTGCCGACCTGACCGACCACGACTCCGTCCAGGCGATGGTCGACCGCGTCGTGGCCGAGTGGGGCGGGATCGACCTGCTCGTGCTCAACGCCTCCGGCGGCATGGAGGCCGACCTGGGGGAGGACTACGCACTCCGCCTGAACCGCGACGCACAGGTCGACATGCTGCAGACCGCCGTGCCGCACATGCCGGCCGGCTCGCGTGTCGTCTTCGTGACGAGCCACCAGGCCCACTTCGTCGAGACCGCCGAGACGATGGACGAGTACGTCCCCGTCGCCAAGAGCAAGCGCGCCGGCGAACTCGCCCTGCGCGAGCTCATCCCGCAGCTCGAGGCCACCGGCATCGAGTTCGTGACCGTCTCCGGCGACATGATCGAGGGCACCATCACGGCGACGCTGCTCAACCGCCTGAACCCCGGTGCGATCGAGGGTCGGCGCCAGGAGGTCGGGAAGCTCTACAGCGTGTCCGAGTTCGCGGCCGAGATCGCCCTGGCCGCCGTCGAGCCGATCCCGGCCGACCACACGAAGCTCGTCGGTGACACGAGCGGCTTCACGGCCTGACACGGGGCGGGGCACGGCGCGACGGGTAGCCTCGGGCGGATGACAGCGAAGCCCGGCCTCCGTCTGACCTCCCGCATCCTCCTGCTCGACCCGGACGGCCGCGTGTTCCTCATGGACACGCGGTCGCCGTCGTCCGACCACGCGCACCGGTGGATCACCCCCGGTGGCGGCGTGGACCCGGGGGAGTCGCACCGCGACGCCGCCGTCCGCGAGCTCCGTGAGGAGACCGGCGTCGTCGTCGACGATCCGGGCGACCCCGTGTGGAGCTGGGACTTCACGGTCGAGTGGGACCTGGCCGACCACGACCGTGGCCACAGCGAGTTCTACGTCGTCCGGACGCCAGGGTTCGAGCTGTCCGATGCCGAGTGGACCGACGACGAGCGCGTCGACATCCTCGCTTCGCGGTGGTGGACCGCCGAGGAGCTCGACGCCACCGACGAGCCCTTCGAGCCGGTGGAGCTCCCGGACCTGGTCCGGCAGCACCGTGCCGTCTGATCCGGCAGCACCAGGTGCGTACAGCTGATGTGAACGCACTTCGCAGGAAGCGCCTACCGTGTGCGCTGACGGCCGCACGCAACCCGTGCCAGCGGCCCTGACACGAGGAGCTCCCATGTCCACGAACGGTTTCCCGCCGGCACCGAACACGCCCGGCGCGGCACCCGCGACGAACGGCGGCAACGGCCTCGCCATCGGGTCGCTGGTGCTCGGCATCGTCGCCGTCGTCTTCGGCTTCCTGTTCTCGATCATCGGTCTGATCGCCGGCATCGTCGGCCTGATCCTCGGCTTCGTCGCGCGTCGCCGGGGCCTGAACCGCGGCATGGTCCTCGCCGGCATCGTCCTGAGCGTCATCGGCATCGTCATCGCGATCATCTTCATGATCTTCGGCGCCGTGCTGGCGACGCAGATGCTGCAGAACCAGTAGCACCACCGGACGGGAGGCGCGTGGCGGCACCGCCACGCGCCTCCCGTCCGTCTGTCCGGTCACCGTCGACGACCGCACCGCCCGGACCGACACAGGCCGTGCCGAGTAGCGTCCCCGCCATGACGTACAGCCAGCCGGACCCCGCAGAAGAGACCACCCAGGCCGAGCAGCCGGAGCAGCCGGACACCGACCGTTCCGAGGTCGAGGAGGACGGCAGCGAGCAGGCCGCCCTCGAGATCGACGCCGACGACGTGCCCACCGGCGACGAGACGCCCGAGCACTGACGACCCGGCCGTCGCCGCCGACCGCGCAGGTCGGCCGGACCCGCAACGCCACCGCGGATCCGGCCACGATGCGCCGCCGGTCACGACGCCCAGGTCGCACGACATGCCGTTCACGTTGATCGTGAGCGGCATGTCGTGCACCCACGGCGGACAAACGGCGGCGCGTCGTGCGACGAGAACGGTCCGTGGACGCGAGTTCACCGGCTGCATAGCTGTTCAGCGCTAAGCGCCGATAATGCATATTATGTCAACTCAGGTGACTCGAGACGGGCGGACTCCCGTCTGTGCGGCTCCCCTGATCGCCCCGCCCTGCGTCAGGGCGCGGGTCTCGGCGTGACCAGCGGGCAGTCGTCGACCTGCGCCGCGACGAACACGAGCACCAGTTCCTCGTCGGACACGTTCGTCGCCTCGTGGTCGACGAAGGGTGCCTCGACGAGCACCTGACCGGGTTCGTGGTACTGCACGACGTCGGCCGTCCGGTGTCGCAGTCGCCCCCGGGCGACGATCCCCGTCTGCCAGGCGTCGTGCCGGTGCCACCCCGTCGACGCCCCCGGTGGGATCCGCGCCACGAACGAGCGGACGACTCCGTCCGCCCGGTCGACGCCCGGTGGCACCGTCAGCCGACAGTCGTCGATCACTGCGAGCTCCGCGAGCTCGACGCCCGCTCCGCTTCCCCACGTCATCTCCGCAGTATGTCAGATGACACACCGGCTGTCCGCAGGTCGCAGATGACCGGGACGGCGGCGTCTCAGAACACCGCGACGGTCATCCCCGACCCGGTCGCCGGCCGGTCCATCGCCTCGAGCGCATCGGGCAGGTCGCCGAACCCGATCGTCCGTCCGATCGACTCGGCGGGACGGAGCCGACCGGCGACCACGTCGTCGAGCATCGCGGCGTACTCCCCCACTGCGATCCCGTGACTCCCGAGCAGCTCGAGCTCGTCGGCGATGACCCTGCCCATCGGGATGACCGGCACGGCCTCGTCGTCGAGCAACAGGCCGACCTGCACGTGCCGACCGCGCGGACGGAGCGAGCCCACCGCGGCGAGCGAGGTCGCCCGGCTGCCGTAGGCGTCCACCGACACGTGCGCGCCCCCTCCGGTCACACCGTGCACCGTCGCCGCCACGTCATCGCCCATCGGTAGCGTGGTCGCGCCGAGTGCCGCCGCCCGCTCGAGCGCTGCCGGCGAGACGTCGACGGCGATCACACGTGCGCCCGCTGCCACGGCGACCAGCACGGTGGACAGTCCGACACCGCCGCAGCCGAACACGGCGACCCACTCCCCTGCGGCGACCCGCCCCCGTGCGTGCAGCGCGTGGTACGCGGTGCCGAACCGGCAGCCGAGCCCCGCCGCCTCGGCGAAGCCGACCTCGTCGGGCAGCGCCACGAGGTTCACGTCGGCATGCGGCACCACCACCGCCTCGGCGTACGAGCCCGGCAGCGTGAACCCGGGCTGCTGCTGCCGGGTGCACACCTGCGTGGCCCCGTCGCGGCACTGCTCGCACGTACCGCAGGCGAAGACGAACGGCGCGGTCACCCGGTCGCCGACGGCGAAGCCGATGACGTCGTCGCCGACGGCCGACACGGTCCCCGAGAACTCGTGGCCCGGCACGTGCGGCAACGACACCGAGTCGTCGTGGCCCTTCCACGCGTGCCAGTCGCTCCGGCACACCCCGGTCGCACGGACGGTGACGACGACGCCGTCGACGGGTGCCTCCGGCGTCGGGAGCTCGACGATGACGGGCATGGAACCGAAGCGGTCGTACCGGACTGCGCGCATGCCGTCATCCTGGCAGACCGACCGACGGGAGGCGCGTGGCGGACCCGCCACGCGCCTCCCGTCCCGCGTCCGGTCAGTACTCGATGCGGCCGGTCCGGTCGTGGAACTCCCCCGTCGGTCCGTCCGGACCGACCTGCGCGAGCGCCACCGTCGCGTCCGTGCCCTCCGTGACGGTCTGGTGCCCGCCGAAGCCGTTGAACGCGGTCGCGGTGTAGCCGGGGTCGGTCGCGTTGACGCGGAACCCGGGCAGGTTCTTCGCGTACTGCACGGTCGCGGCGATGAGCGCCGCCTTCGACGCCGCGTACGGCACCGCGGGGACCGGGTGCTCGTCACGACCGGGCGTGGTGAGCCAGCGCGCGAAGCCGACACCGGACGCGACGTTGACGATCACCGGGTTCGACGAGCGACGCAGCAGCGGCAGGGCCGCCTGCGTCACCCGGACGACCCCGACGACGTTCGTGTCGAGCACGTCGGCCATCGCGTCCGCGTCGAGGTCGTCGACGCCGAACGCAGTCCCGAGCACCCCCGCGTTGTTCACGAGCACGTCGAGTTGCGGCAGCGACGCGAGCGCGGCGTCGACGCTCGCCTGCTCGGTGACGTCGAGCGCCACGACGTGCGCGCCGAGGGCGCGCGCCTCGTCCCCGGAGGCGGGGTCACGCATGCCGGCGTACACGGTGTGCCCGGCCTCGACGAGTCGGCGTGCGGTCTCGAGGCCGAGCGAACGGTTGGCCCCGGTGATGAGTGTGGTGGTCATGCCGTCCACGATGCCCGCGTCGCCGTCGGGTTCCCAGGCACCGGTCGACGGTGGGACCGGCAGTACCAGGACCGCCTGCCCGAACCGGGTGATGATGGTCGCATGAGCGAGTTCGCGGAGGTGTTGCGCGCCTGGCGTGACCGGGTGCGTCCGGCCGAGGTCGGACTGCCGGCGGGGCCGGGTCGGCGCACCGCCGGGCTCCACTCGCGACCGCGCTCCGGCTCACGGAGGCCGAACGCGACCACCTGTTCCGGGTCGCGGGCGCCGCGGTGCCCTCGCGGGGCGAGGTCCCCCGCCACGTCCCGCCCGGCGTGCACCGCATGCTCGACCGGCTCGGGGACGTCCCGCTGGCCGTGTTCACGGCGGCGCACGACATCGTGCTGTGGAACGACCTCTGGGCCACGGTCTCCGGCGACCCCGGGCGCTGGACGGGCCTCGAGGCGAACCTCGTGTGGCGGCACTTCACGCAGGGGCACGACGGCGTCGAGTGGGACGACCCCCACCAGGAGGACTTCTCGAGCGACCTGGTCGCCGACCTCCGCTCCGCCCTGGGCCGGTACCCGGCGGATCGGCGTCTCGCGGAGCTGGTGGCACGGCTGCGCCGTGCGTCCCCGGAGTTCGAGCGGCGCTGGCACGGTGGGCGCATCGCCGAGCACCGGACCGGTCGCAAGGTCGTGCACACCCCGGTCGGCCCGGTGGAGATCGACTGCGACGTGCTCGGCGTGCCGGGCAGCGACCTGCGGATCGTGGTCTACACGGCGGTGCCCGGCAGCGAGGACGCCGCGAAGCTGGACCTGCTCCGGGTCACCGGGCTGCAGGAGTTCGTGACACCCGGACGCTGAGCACCTCCGCCGCGCCCGCCCCCTCGGCGCGCGCGGCGGCGCTCGTCACTCGCCGAAGCCGGAGCGGACGAGCGCGACGAGCGTGTCCACGGCCTCCTGCGCGTCGGGTCCGACCGCTTCGATCGTCACGCTCGCACCCTGCGGCAGCGCGAGCGCCATGATCGCGAGGAGGCTCTTCGCGTCGACGCCGTTCACGCGGACACGGGACTCGTGCTTCGCCGCGGTCTTCACGAACTCGGCCGCCGGACGGGCGTGGAGCCCGCTCTCGTTGACCAGCTCGACGGTCTCGGTGACCGCCCCGTCGCTCGGATCCGCGTCGTCGACGGGTGTCGTGCCTCCCGGCCGGTCCCCCGTCGGGTCGGAGGCGCTCTCGTCGTCGTCCGCGGACCGTGCGGCC
Source organism: Curtobacterium sp. 1310 (assembly GCF_017834105.1). NCBI lineage: Bacteria > Bacillati > Actinomycetota > Actinomycetes > Micrococcales > Microbacteriaceae > Curtobacterium > Curtobacterium sp. 1310. The sequence continues at coordinate 390,833 of NZ_JAFICY010000001.1, forward strand.
GACGACGCAGCGGCCAGGACGGCGTCGACGTCGCCGCCGGTCTGCGCGGCGACCGCCGCGGCCACCGTGCCCTCGACCAGCGGGGCCTGCGAGACGTGCACCCGGTCGCGGTCGGCCTCGTCGAGGAAGTCCAGTGCGGTGTCGGTGGTCAGGTAGGCGGAGCCGAGGTCGCAGAGCACGACGACGGCGTCCGCCGGCGCGAGCTCCTGGATGCCGTCGGCGATCGCCTCGAAGGACGTCCCGATGCCGCCGTCGTCCGTGCCGCCGGCGGCCACCATCGGGACGTCCGCGGCCATCTGGCGGGCGAGCTCGACGGTGCCGGTCGCGATCGCCGCGCTGTGCGAGACGACCAGGATCCCGACGGTCACGCGGCGTCCACCGCTGCGCGCAGGATGTACGCCGTCGACTGCGCACCGGGGTCGCGGTGTCCGATCGCCCGCTCCCCGAGGTAGCTGGCGCGGCCCTTGCGGGCGACGAGGGGGTCGGTCGACTCGGCGCCGGTCACGGCGGCGTCGGCGGCGGCCTCGAGCACGCGCTCCGGCCCGTCGCCGGCCGCCGCAGCGGCGGTCGCGGCGTCGACGGCCGCGGACCACGCGTCGACCATCGTCTTGTCGCCGACCTCGGCCTTGCCACGGGAGACGACACCGTCGCGTGCGGCGGTGAGCACGGCCACGAGCGTGTCGGCGTCGAGCTCGGTCGCGTCGCCGGCCGCCTGGGCGGCCTTCAGGTAGGCGGTCCCGAAGAGCGGACCGGCGGCACCGCCCACCGTCGAGATGAGCTTCGTCGCGACGGCCTTGAAGACCGCGCCGGGGGTGTCGAAGGAGCCGCCGTCGACGGTCTCGAGCACGGCGCGGAACCCGCGGTCGAGGTTCTCCCCGTGGTCGCCGTCGCCGATCTCACGGTCGAGCGTGACGAGCTCGGCGCGGTGGTCGTCGATCGTCGCGGCGGTGCGGCGCACCCAGTCGATGGCCCATGCGGTGTCGAGCGCCAATTCGTGTTCCTTCCTGGATGGTGGACGGTGGTCAGCGACCCCAGCGCAGCGCCGGGGTCTCCACCGGGGCGTCCCAGAGTGCCGTGAGCTCCTCGTCGAGCACCGTGACGGTGATCGAGAAGCCCGGCATCTCGAGGGACGTGACGTAGTCGCCGACCACGCTACGCGCGACGTGGTGGCCACGGTCCGTGAGGACCTCGGCGGCGCGCCGGTAGACGATGTAGAGCTCGGACAGCGGGGTCCCGCCCATCCCGTTCACGAGGAGCAGCAGCTGCGAGCCCGCAGGCGCGTCGAGGTCGGCGAGCACCGGTTCGAGCACACGGTCGACGAGCTGGTCGGCCGCGGCCATCGGGATGCGCTCGCGGCCGGGCTCGCCGTGGATGCCGATCCCGAGCTCGACCTCGTCGTCCGCGAGCGTGAAGGACGGCTCCCCCGCGTGCGGGACGGTGCCGGAGCCCAGGGCCAGGCCCATCGACCGAGTGACCTCGTTGACGCGGCGGGCGACCGCCGCGACGGCGTCGAGGTCGTCGCCGCGCTCGGCTGCGGCGCCGGCGCACTTCTCGACCACGACGGTGCCGGCCACGCCGCGGCGTCCTGCCGTGTAGAGCGAGTCCTGCACGGCGACGTCGTCGTCGACGACGACGGACTCGACGCGGATGTCCTCCAGCTCGGCCAGCTCCGCCGCGGTCTCGAAGTTGAGGACGTCGCCGGTGTAGTTCTTCACGATGTGGAGCACGCCCGCTCCCCCGTCCACCGCCTTCGTCGCGGCGACGATGGGGTCCGGGGTCGGACTGGTGAAGACCGGCCCCGGCACGGCTGCGTCGAGCATGCCGTGGCCGATGAACCCGGCGTGGAGCGGCTCGTGCCCGCTGCCGCCGCCGCTCACGATGCCGACCTTGCCGCGGACGGGGGCGTCGGCGCGGTGCAGGTGGATCGGGTCCTCGACCAGGACGACGTGCCCCTCGTGCGCCCGGGCGAACCCACGGACGGTCTCGGTCACGACGTCGTGCGGATCGTTGATGAGCTTCTTCATGACGGACCTCCACGAGGACGGGGGTCGACCGCGGGCGGATCCACACCGCCGTCGTCGACCGGAGTGCGTTCACCCTACAGCGACCGCCCGTTCGTCTCCGGTGCACGTTCGTGCAGGACCATGCTCCCGCGGCCCCGGTGCGGGATGCCGGACCGCACACCGCTCGTGCACGTTCGTGCAGTTTCGCGGACTCGACTCGTTGCGTGATCGCGTCGCGACGATCCGCCTCACTATGCTCGGCCCCAATCACTCGACGGGGAGTGCCGGACGCAGCAGCCACCGGACCCCCACCACTCGCACTGGAGGTCACCGATGGACGGCATCGGCGTCAATTTCATGTCAGAGCTCGTCGGCACGGCGTTGCTCATCATCCTCGGTGGCGGTGTCGTCGCCGCCGTGTCCCTCACGAAGTCCAAGGGCTTCGGCGCCGGCTTCCTCATGGTCACGATCGGCTGGGGCTTCGCGGTCTTCGCCGGCGTCACCGTGTCCTACAGCTCCGGCGGCCAGCTCAACCCCGCGGTCAGCCTCGCGCAGGCGCTGCTCGGCAACATCACCGTCGGCGAGATGTTCCTCTACTGGATCGCCCAGCTCATCGGCGCGATCATCGGTGCCGTCATCGTCTGGCTGGCGTACAAGCAGCACTTCGACGAGGAGCCCGACGCGGCCGCCAAGCTCGGTGTCTTCTCGACCGGCCCGGCCATCCGCAGCTACGGCTGGAACGTCGTCACCGAGGTCATCGGCACCTTCGTGCTCGTGTTCGTCGTGCTCGCCTTCACCAACGGCAAGACCCCGGCCGAGCTCGGTGCCGTCCCCGTCGCCTTCCTCGTGATCGCGATCGGTGTCTCGCTCGGTGGCCCCACCGGCTACGCCATCAACCCGGCGCGTGACCTCGGCCCGCGCATCGCCCACGCGATCCTCCCGATCAAGGGCAAGGGTTCCAGCGACTGGTCCTACGCCTGGGTCCCGGTCGTCGGCCCGCTCGTCGGTGGCGCCCTCGCCGCCGGTGCCTCGACCTTCCTGCTCCCCGTCGTCTCCTGACGACCACCCGTCCACCACACCGAACGCAACCCAAGGAGAACCCATGGCCGACTACATCGTCGCCATCGACCAGGGCACGACCTCGACGCGCGCCATCGTCTTCGACCACTCCGGCTCGATCAAGTCGGTCGGCCAGAAGGAGCACGAGCAGATCTTCCCGCGTGCCGGTTGGGTCGAGCACGACCCGGCGGAGATCTGGGACAACGTCCGCGAGGTCATCGGCCAGGCCCTGTCCCGCGCCGACATCACCCGCCACGACGTCGCGGCGGTCGGCATCACCAACCAGCGCGAGACCGCCGTGGTCTGGGACAAGAACACCGGCAAGGCCGTCTACAACGCCATCGTCTGGCAGGACACCCGCACGCAGTCGATCGTCGACGAGCTCGCCGACGGTGACACCGACCGCTACAAGGCGATCGTCGGCCTGCCCCTCGCCACGTACTTCGCCGGCACCAAGATCGCCTGGATCCTCGACAACGTCGAGGGTGCGCGCGAGAAGGCCGAGGCGGGCGACCTGCTCTTCGGCACCACCGACACCTGGGTCCTCTGGAACCTGACGGGTGGCACCGACGGCGGCGTCCACAAGACCGACGTCACGAACGCGTCCCGCACGCTGTTCATGGACCTCGAGACGCTCCAGTGGCGCGACGACATCCTGGCCGACTTCGGGGTGCCGAAGTCGATGCTCCCGGAGATCGTCAGCTCCTCCGAGGTCTACGGCCACGTCGAGTCCTCCAGCCTGCTCCGCGAGGTCCCGATCGCCGGCATCCTCGGCGACCAGCAGGCCGCGACGTTCGGTCAGGCCGCGTTCGACCAGGGCGAGTCGAAGAACACCTACGGCACCGGCAACTTCCTCATCTTCAACACGGGCACGGAGATCGTCCGGTCGGAGAACGGGCTGCTCACCACGGTCGGCTACAAGCTCGGCGACCAGGAGACGCACTACGCCCTCGAGGGTTCGATCGCCGTCACGGGCTCGCTCATCCAGTGGCTCCGCGACAACCTCGGCATCATCGGCAGCGCCCCGGAGGTCGAGGCCCTCGCCAAGACCGTCGAGGACAACGGCGGCGTGTACTTCGTCCCGGCGTTCTCGGGCCTGTTCGCGCCGTACTGGCGACCGGATGCCCGCGGTGCCCTGGTCGGCCTGACCCGCTACGTCAACAAGGGGCACATCGCCCGTGCCGCCCTCGAGGCGACGGCGCTGCAGACCCGCGAGGTCCTCGACGCCGTGAACGCGGACTCCGGCGTGGACCTGACCGAGCTCAAGGTCGACGGTGGCATGACGGCCAACGACGCGCTCATGCAGTTCCAGGCGGACATCCTCAACGTGCCGGTCGTCCGTCCGGTCGTCGCGGAGACCACCGCCCTCGGAGCCGCGTACGCCGCCGGTCTGGCCGTCGGGTTCTGGGCGAACCTCGACGAGCTCCGCGCCAACTGGCAGGAGGACCGGCGCTGGGAGCCGCAGCTCGACGACGCCGAGCGCGACCGCCAGCTCCGCCTGTGGAAGAAGGCCGTCACGAAGACCTTCGACTGGGTCGACGAGGACGTGCGCTGACGCACTGACGAGGTGACCGCACGGAGGCGCGGTGCCGGTCCCACGGGCCGGTGCCGCGCCTCCAGGCCGTTGCGGTGGTGCGTCCGGAGCGGCGTCCTCGTGTCCGTCTGCTCGCCACGGGACGCCGCCCGTACGACGAGACGCCCCCGGATCCGGGGGCGTCTCGTCGTCTCCGGTGCGGCTCGCGCCGACGCCGGCGTCCCGCGCGGGGCTGCTCAGGCCGCCGGCGCGGCGCCGACCCAGTCGGCGAGCTTCCGCGCGGCGGCGCCGGAGTCGACGGCCCCGGCTGCGACGGCGAGCTGCTCGCGGAAGCGCTGCAGGATCGGTCGGTCCGCCTGCTCGGGGTCCTCGGCGAGGCGGAAGGACACCAGGCCGGCGGCGGCGTTGAGCAGCACGATGTCGCGGACCGGACCGGTCTCCCCCGCCAGCACGCGGTGCACGACGGCGGCGTTGTGCTCCGGGTCGCCGCCGAGCAGGTCCTCGGTTCGCGCGCGGGCGATCCCGAGGTCGCGCGGGTCGAGGTCGTGCTCGGTGACGCGGCCGCCCGTGACCTCCCAGATGTGGGAGTGGCCCGTCGTGGTCAGCTCGTCGAGGCCGTCGTCGCCGCGGAACACGAGCGCCGTCGCGCCACGGGTCTGGAAGACGCCCGTGATGATCGGGACGAGCTCGAGCTGTGCGACGCCCACGGCGTTCGCCTCGCACCGTGCCGGGTTCACCAGCGGGCCGAGGAAGTTGAAGACCGTCGGCACCCCGATCTCGCGCCGCACCGGTGCCGCGTGCGCGAAGCCGGGGTGGAACGCGCTCGCGAACGCGAACGTCAGACCGACACGCCGGAAGGTGTCCGCGACACGCGCGGCGTCCATCGTGAGGTCGAGTCCGAGCGCGGCGAGCACGTCGCTCGAGCCGGACTTCGAGGAGCTCGCGCGGTTGCCGTGCTTGACGACCGGCACGCCCGCGGCCGCGATGACGATCGCGGCCATCGTCGAGACGTTGACGGTGCCGACGACGTCGCCGCCGGTGCCCACGATGTCGAGCGCCATCGGGTCGACGTCCAGCGGGACGGCGGCGTCGAGGATGGCGTCGCGGAAGCCCACGACCTCGTCGACGGTCTCCCCCTTGGCGCGGAGCGCGACCGCGAAGGCCGCGATCTGTGCGGCGGTCGCACGTCCCTGGACGATCTCCTCCATGGCCCACGTGGACTGCCTGATCGAGAGGTCCTCGTGCGCCATGAGCGCGCTGATCACTGCAGGCCAGGAGAGTGCGTGGGACATGGCTCGATCGTACTGAGTTCGAACGACCCGCCAGTGTCCTGCGAAAACACTGTCAGTGGTTTCGGCCATAATGGAGGACGTGACTAGCACCCCTCTCTCCAGATCCGCCAGCGGTCCGGTCCTGAACAGGCCGAACGCCGTTGCCGTGGGGACGATCGTGTGGCTGGGCAGCGAGGTCATGTTCTTCGCCGGCCTGTTCGCGATCTACTTCACCCTGCGCAGCACCTCGCCCGAGCTCTGGGCGACCGAGACCGCCAAGCTCGAGGTGCCGTTCGCCTCGGTGAACACGATCATCCTGGTGCTGTCCAGCTTCGCCTGCCAGTTCGCGGTGTTCGCCGCGGAGCGCTTCCAGGTGCACCGCACGAGCTGGAACCCGAAGGACTGGGGCATGACGGAGTGGTTCTTCGTCACGTACTGCATGGGCGCGATCTTCGTCTGCGGCCAGATCTTCGAGTACGCGAACCTCTGGCACGAGGGCGTGACGCTCTCGTCGAGCGCCTACGGTTCCGCGTTCTACATGACCACCGGCTTCCACGGCCTGCACGTCACGGGTGGTCTCATCGCCTTCCTCCTGACCCTCGGCCGCGGCTTCGCCGCCAAGAACTTCGGGCACAAGGAGGCGACCACCGCGATCGTCGTGTCGTACTACTGGCACTTCGTCGACGTGGTCTGGATCGGCCTCTTCGCTGTCATCTACCTTCTCAAGTAGGAACTGGACACCCCCCACCGCATGTTCACCAGAAGCAAGTCCAAGAAGGGCCGCCGTTCCCCGATGGCGACCGTCTCGCTCATCGTCGTCGGTCTCATGACCACCGGCGGTGCGTACGCGCTGTTCAGCTCGACGGCCAACGCCGACGACAGCACCACCTCCGCGGTGTCCAGCCAGTCCAAGGTCAACGAGGGCGAGAAGCTCTTCGCCTCGAACTGCGCCACCTGCCACGGTCTCGACGCGCAGGGCACCGGCGAGGGTCCGTCCCTCATCGGTGTCGGCGCCGCGTCGGTCGACTTCCAGGTCGGGACCGGTCGCATGCCGATGGCCGCGCAGGGCCCCCAGGCCGAGGAGAAGCCCGCCCAGTTCACGGACGAGCAGATCGACGCCATGGGCGCCTACGTCGCGTCGCTCGGCCCCGGCCCGTCGATCCCCTCCTCCGAGCTCACGAACGGTGGCGGCGACGCTGCCGAGGGTGCCGAGCTCTTCCGCATCAACTGCGCGATGTGCCACAACGTGGCCGGTGCCGGTGGTGCGCTGACCGAGGGCAAGTACGCCCCGAACCTGCAGTCGGTCTCCGGCAAGCACATCTACGAGGCCATGGTCACGGGCCCGCAGAACATGCCGGTCTTCAACGACCTCAACCTGACGCCGGAGCAGAAGGCCGACATCATCACGTACCTCAAGTACGTGCAGGACAACAAGTCGCCGGGCGGGTTCGCCCTCGGCTCCCTCGGCCCGGTGGCAGAGGGTCTGTTCATCTGGATCTTCGGACTCGGCGCGGTCGTCGCGATGACCGTCTGGCTGACCGCGAAGTCCAACTGATCGTCCGTGTCGAACGACACTGAAGGGAACACCATGGCAGAGCACGACGACGAGGCAGTGAACTCGTCCTCGGCTGTCGAGAAGCACGGCGCGACCAGCACGTCGGCCGGGATCGCGGTCGTCCCCGCGGACCCGTTCGAGAACCCGGGTGAGCCGCCGCACCGCGCGCGCCGCACCGATGTCGACCCGAAGAAGCAGCGTCTGGCCGAGCGTCAGGTCGCCACGTTCTTCTACCTGTCCATCGTGGGCAGCGTCCTCGCGATCGCCGCGTACATCGCCTTCCCGATCGACCCCGAGGACTTCGGCACGGTCCGTGCCGGCAACCTCTGGCTCGGTCTGGCGATCGCCCTGGCCCTGCTCGCGCTGGGCCTCGGCGCCGTCTACTGGTCGAAGTCGCTCGTCGTGGACCGCGAGATCACGGAACTGCGTCACAGCACCCGTGGCACCGACGCGACCCGTGCCAAGGCGGTCGAGGCGTTCCAGCTCGCCGACAAGGAGTCCGGGTTCAGCCGTCGCAAGCTGATCCGCAACTCGATGATCGGTGCCCTGGTGGCCTTCCCGCTGCCCGGTGTCGTCCTCGTCCGTGACTTCGCCCCGGCGGAGGACCCGAACGAGCTCCTGCGCCACACCTTCTGGAAGTCCGGCATGCGACTGACGAAGGACCCGACGGGTCTGCCGATCAAGGCGTCGGACGTCACCATCGGTTCGGTCTTCCACGTCATCCCGGACGGCATGCTCGACTCCGAGCACATGCTCGAGGAGAAGGCCAAGGCCTCCGTCCTCCTCATGCGTCTCGACCCGAAGGACCTCAACCCCTCCGCGGGGCACGAGGACTGGGGCTACGACGGCATCGTCGCCTACTCCAAGATCTGCACCCACGTCGGGTGCCCGGTCGCGCTCTACGAGCAGCAGACGCACCACCTGCTGTGCCCGTGCCACCAGTCGACGTTCGACGTCTCGAACAACTGCGAGGTCATCTTCGGCCCGGCTGCACGTCCCCTCCCCCAACTTCCGATCGCGATCGACGACGACGGCTACCTGGTCGCACAGAGCGACTTCCACGAGCCGGTCGGACCGTCCTTCTGGGAGCGTGAACGCTGATGACCAGCACCACCACCACGAGCGCGCCGGCCACGGCCACACGGCCCGAGCCGACGCGCGGGTCCCGACTCATCGGGGCCACCGCCAACTACATCGACGAGCGCACGAGCATCTCGGGCCTGGTGAAGGAGGTCGGGCGCAAGATCTTCCCCGACCACTGGAGCTTCATGCTCGGCGAGGTCGCGCTGTACAGCTTCGTCGTCGTCCTGCTGTCGGGGACCTTCCTGACGTTCTTCTTCCAGGCGTCGATGACCGAGGTCGTCTACAACGGCTCGTACGTGCCGCTCAAGGGCGTCGAGATGTCGACCGCGCTGCAGTCCACCCTGAACATCTCGTTCGACATCCGCGGTGGTCTGTTCGTCCGACAGATCCACCACTGGGCCGCCCTGCTGTTCGTCGCCTCGGTGATGCTGCACATGGCCCGCGTGTTCTTCACCGGTGCCTTCCGCAAGCCGCGTGAGCTCAACTGGGTCTTCGGCTTCGTGCTCTGGGTCCTGGCCATGGCCGAGGGCTTCACCGGCTACTCGCTCCCCGACGACCTGCTCTCCGGCAACGGCCTGCGCATCATCGTCGGCATGATCGAGGGCGTCCCGGTGATCGGCGTGTGGATCGCCTACCTGCTGTTCGGTGGCGAGTTCCCGGGCACCGACATCGTCGGCCGCCTCTACACGCTGCACATCCTGCTGCTCCCGGCGATCCTCGTCGCGGTGCTCGGTGTCCACCTCGTGCTCGTCGTCATCAACAAGCACACGCAGTTCGCGGGCCCCGGCAAGACCAACGAGAACGTCGTCGGCGTCCCGATCCTGCCGGCGTTCGCCGCGAAGGCCGGTGGCTTCTTCTTCATCGTCGCGGGCATCCTCGCCCTCATCGCGTCGCTGTTCACGATCAACCCGATCTGGAACTACGGCCCGTACGACCCCTCCCCCGTGTCCGCCGGTACCCAGCCCGACTGGTACATCGGCTTCGCGGACGGTGCGCTCCGTCTGGTGCCGCCGCACTGGGAGGTCGTGTGGTTCGGCTACACGGTGTCGTTCAACATCCTCGTCCCGATCGCCGTCCTCATGGCGCTCATCATCGCGATGTTCGCCTACCCGTTCCTCGAGGCGTGGGTCACGGGCGACAAGCGTGAGCACCACCTGGCCGACCGTCCGCGCAACGCTCCGACCCGTACCGCCTTCGGTGCCGCGGGCATCACGCTCTACGCGTCGCTCTGGGCCGCTGCCTCGTCGGACATCATCGCGACGCACTTCATGGTGTCGATCGAGCACGTGATCCACGTCATCCAGGCCACGACGGTCCTCGGTCCGTTCGTCGCCTTCTGGATCACGAAGCGGGTCTGCCTGGCGCTGCAGAAGAAGGACCGCGAGATCGTCCTGCACGGCTACGAGTCGGGTCGCATCGTCCGGCTCCCGCACGGCGAGTACATCGAGGTGCACGAGCAGCTCGACGAGTACGAGCGCTGGAAGCTCCTGCAGTTCAACGAGTACAAGCCGCTCATGGTCCGTCCGGACGCCAAGGGTCGGATCACCGGTGTGCAGAAGGTCCGTGCGAACCTGTCCCGCTTCTTCTTCGAGGACCGCATCGCGCCGGTCACGAAGGCCGAGCTCGAGGCAGCGCACGCCGCGCACCACGGCCCGGAACTGGAGGGCGACCACCAGGCCCAGGCCCCCGCGCTGGGCGCAGGCAACCACTAGGTTCCTCGGCAAGAACGAACGAGCCCCTCGACCACACCGTGGTCGGGGGGCTCGTTCGTTCGCCTGTTCTGGTGCAGACTCGCCACTCCCGGTTCACCGTGCATTCAGAGTGGCGTGCTGGACTCGTCATCGACGGTGTGGCAACGTGTTGCACCACGCATCCGCCAACGGAACGAGAGACCGATGGACAGCCGGACGGCCGAACACCCCAGGCCGAACCACTTCCTCCTCCACCTCAGCGACACCCACCTCGTGGCGGGTGACGGCGCGCTCTACGGCGACGTCGACTCCGCAGCACGGCTCTCGGCGATCGTCGCCGACATCGAGGCCTCCGGCACCCACCCGGAGGCCATCGTCGTCACCGGCGACGTCGCCGACAAGGGCGAAGCCGGTGCCTACGTCCGGATCCGCGACATCGTCGAGCCGGCTGCCCGCCGGATCGGCGCGCAGGTCATCTGGGCCATGGGGAACCACGACGAGCGCGGTGCCTTCCGCCAGGAGCTCTTCGGGCTGCAGCCGACCGATCGTCCGGTCGACTTCGTCTACGACGTGAACGGCCTCCGCGTGATCACCCTCGACACGAGCGTGCCGGGGGCACACCACGGCGAGGTCTCCCCCGCGCAGCTCGACTGGCTCGCCGAGGTGCTGTCCGAGGCGGCGCCGCACGGCACGATCCTCGCCATGCACCACCCGCCCGTGCCGAGCGTGCAGGACCTCGCCGTCCTCGTCGAACTGCGCGACCAGGCGGCCCTCGCGGAGGTGATCGAGGGGTCGGACGTCATCTCGATCATCGCCGGACACCTGCACTACTCGACGAGCGCCGTGTTCGCGGGCGTGCCCGTGTCCGTCGCGAGTGCCACCTGCTACACGCAGGACCTCACCGAGTACCAGGGCGGCACCCGGGGGCAGGACGGCGCGCAGTCGTTCAACCTCGTCCACGTGTACGGGAACAACGTCGTGCACTCGGTGGTGCCGATCGGCCACTACTCCACGGTCGGGGAGCCGGTGTCGTCGGAGCAGACGGAGGCACGTCTCGCGGCGGCCGGCATCACCATCGCCCCCGCCGTCGAGCCGGCGCCCGTCACCTCGAGCATCCCGGTGTTCACCCTCGACACGGTGCCCACCTCCCCCGTCCGCCGCTGACGGCTGTCCGTCCTCGACGGCTGTCCGTCCTTGACGGTCGTCCGCCGATGACGGCCTGACGTCGCTGCAGGCCGCACACCGCGATGCGGGTGACGCCCCTGTGGGACGCGCGCCGAGCCTCCCGTCCGTCGCTGAGGCCACTCCTGCCCGCCGAGCGAGCACGACATGCCGCGCGCCGGTCGTCCGCCGGGCACGACTCGTCGCGCCAGCGCGCCCAGCGCGACAGGAATGGCCCGCTCGCTCGGCGGCGCCAGGGCTGGCCCGCTCGCCGCCACGAGGGAGACCGGGCCGCTGGGGGCTACTGCGCGTCCTGCTCCCACGGCGCCGGGAACGGGAAGTACTTCTCCAGGAAGTCCGTCACGCGCCGCGTGCGCTCGTCGTCGGAGACCTCCGGGAAGCTCCCGTCGTTCAGGCAGAAGAAGTCGACGTTCCGCTTCTTGAGCAGGTCCTCCAGCGCCTTCAGCCCGGACTGCATCGTCGTGTCGACGTAGCGCACCGGAGCGTTCTCCTGCACGATCGCCCGACCGGTGAGCAGCGCGTAGTAGTGGTACAGGGAGTTCGTCACGGAGATGTTCTCGGCCGCGCGGAACCGCGATGCCATCGTCGCGCGGAACTCGTCCGCGAACTCGTGCTCCATCTCGGTCATGATCGAGGCGCGCAGCGGTGTGGGCGCGTGCTCGAGGTGCCGTGTGGTCACCGCGCCGAAGCGCTGCTGCAGCAGGCGACGGTTGACGCGGGCGGAGTTCTCGAACCCGCTCCGTGCCGGGTTGTTCGTCCCGAGCCCGATGCGGGTGGTCGCGAGGATGAACTTCGACACCGACCCCGGGCTGAAGAACACCGACGGCTCGACCATCCGCCCGAAGAACATGTCGTCGTTCGAGTAGATGAAGTGCTCGCTGATGCCCGGGATGTGGTGCAGCTGCGACTCGACGGCCTGCGAGTTGTGCGTCGGGAGCACCGAGGGGTCTGCGAAGAACTCCTCGCTCCGGACGATCCGGACCTTCGGGTGGTCGGCGAGCCACGCGGGCGCCGGCGAGTCCGTGGCGATGTAGATCTGGCGGATCCACGGCGCGAAGGTGTGGACGGAGCGCAGCGCGTACTTCAGCTCGTCGATCTGTCGGAAGCGCGCCGGAGCATCGTCGCCCTCCCCCAGCACGGCGTTCGCCTGCGCGGCCTGACGTGCCCGCTGGTACTCGATCGCGTTGCCGTCGACCCACGAGAAGACGATGTCGATCGGGAACCGGATGTCCGACACGTGGTCGTCGAACATGTGCTCGACGGTGCGCCAGGTGCGGCCGTAGCGTTCGATGTCGACGAGCTCGAACTCCTCGACGGGGAGACTGCGGCGCATCAGGGCGTTCTCGACGGGGGCGAGCACCTCGGTGTCGGTCACGCGCCAGAACTCGAGCTGCACGCTCGTCTCGGCGCCGTAGCGGAGGCGTCCCATCGGCTCGAGCCGGGGTCGGAAGAGCCGGAGCACCGGCTCGTCCACCGATCCGAGACCGTCGTCGACCACGAGCACGGCGGGCTGTCCCGGCGGCTTCGCGTAGAACGGCTCGTTGACCGCGGCGGCCATGATCGCGCTCTCGGCACGCTGCCGGTCGCGCTCGTCGACCGCGACGACCGGACGTCGGTCGTTGCCGCGGATGAGCAGGTGGTCGACGTCGCCGGCGGTGAGCGCGTCGTCGAGGAACAACAGGTCCTCGATCATCGACTGCTGGGGCGTCAGGTGCCCGTTGACCAGGGTCAGGCGTCCCTTGCGGACGACGACGTCAGGTCGGTCGAGACCGCCGGAGGACGGTCGAGGGTTCAGCAGAGGACTCTCGGTCGCCGGCTCGGTCTCGTGGCTCATCCATGCCCTTCGCATCGCGTCAGCCGGGCCCTGTGCCCGGCTCCTGCGATCCTACCGTCCGGCGGGCGCGCGCGAGCGCCGCGCGGTCACGGTCGGGAGGCGCGCCCCGAGTCCGTCCCGCGCGGCACCTTGACGGCGATGCCGGTCAGGATGAAGGCCGCGGCAGCGACGAGCTGGAGGCCCGCCCAGACCTGGCCGGGGATCGGCACGATCACGACGGGGTTCCAGCACACCGCGATCGCGGCCGTGAGCGCGACGGCCCACCAGGAGCGGCCCCGGACGGCGAAGACGAGCACGATCAGCGCGAGCACCGTCACGCCCCACCGGACGAAGACGAAGCCCGAGGAGTCGAGGACCGCGACGAAGGCGATGAGGACGACCGCGGCGAGCAGCGACGGCGCGAGTGCCGGGCGCGTGAAGGGCGGCATCCCGTCGGCCGACGCCGCGGTGGTCGCCGGGCGCTCGTCGGGGCGGTGCGTCGGCACCCCCTGCAGCGACGAGCCTGCGGGGGGCCGACCCTTCCGTGCCATCAGGCGCCGGCCTCCTCGAGGTCGATCGCCTGGATCGGACGGGACATCGGCGGCAGCCCGCGGACGCGCTCGAGCGCCGGGACGAGCTCGTCGACGACCGCGCGGTAGCCGTCGGCGGTGAGGTGCAGGCCGTCCTCGGTGTAGCGGTCGGCGAGGTGGTCGTCCTCCGCGAGGGCCGGCCAGAGGTCGAGGTACTGGGCGTGGCAGGTGGCGACGAACTGACGGAGGTGCCGGTTCGCCTCCTCGATCTTGGCGCACCAGTCGGCCTGGCGGGGCAGGATCGACACGAGCAGCAGACGGACGCCGGGGAGCTCGCGGCGGAGCGTCACCAGGATCGACTCGACGCCGCGGACGACGTGCTCGACGCTCGACCGGTGGTTCCCGAAGTCGTTCGTCCCGATGAGCAGCACGATCACCTCGGGCTGCTCGGCGATCACGGCGTCGAGTCGCGCGAGCACCCCGTCGGTGGTGTCGCCGCCGACGCCCTGGTTGCTCGTGCGCTCGCCCGGGAGCCACTGGTCCCAGGAACCCTGCTCGGTGATGCTGTCGCCCAGGAACAGGACGGTGGGGTGTTCGGTGGTCATGCTGCCTCCTCGTGTACCGGTTCCTGCGGCCCATTCTGCTGGGTCCAGTTCCGCCCCGTCGACTCCGTGTGCTGCGACTCGCGCTCGGCCGCCGCCGTGATGCGTTCGACCATGCCGGGGAAGATGATGCCGTGGAAGGGCAGGATGCCGTACCAGTACAGGCGTCCGGGCAGTCCCTGGGGGAAGTAGATCGCCCGCTGGTGGTAGTCGCTGCCGCCGTCGTCGCTCGGGGTGACCCGCATCTCGAGCCAGGCGCGTCCCGGCGACTTGAACTCGGCGCGGAGCCGCAGGTAGCGCCCGCGTTCGAGCCGCTCCACCCGCCACCAGTCGAGTGCATCGCCCTGCTCCAGGCGGTGGGGGTCGCGTCGACCGCGGTTCAGGCCGACCCCGCCGGCGACCTTGTCCATCCAGCCGCGCGCCACCCACGCCAGGGGGAAGGAGTACCAGCCGTTCTCGCCGCCGATCGACTCCACGACGCCCCAGACGTCGTCCGCGCTCGCGCTCGAGTGCCGCTTCCGGTCGTCGACGTAGACGGTGTGCCCGGCCCACTCCGGATCGCTCGGCAGCGGGTCCGCCGGGGTCGAGGAGAGCGTGGCGCTGCGCCAGCTCGTCTGCACCTCGCCCTTCCGCATCTTCGTCAGGGCCAGCCGGACGGCACGGCGGTAGGAGGTGAGTCCGCCCTCCGGACGCGGGACGTACCGGTCGATGTCGTGCTCGCGTTGCACGCACTCGAACTGGAGCGACTCGATGATCGGTGTCGCGAGCTTCCGCGGGATCGGCGTCACGATGTTGAACCAGTGTGCGGAGAGACCCGGGGTCAGCACGGGCAGGACGGTGAAGCGGCGCTGCGGCAGCTTCGCCTCGACCGCGTAGCCGTTCAGCATCTGCCCGTACTTGAGGACGTCGGGACCACCGATGTCGAACGTCCGGTTGACGTCGGCGGGGATGCCGAGCGCCTCGACGAGGTAGTACAGGACGTCACGGACGGCGATCGGCTGGGTGCGGTTGCGGACCCAGCGGGGTGCCGGCATCCAGGGCAGGACGTCCGTCACGTGGCGGATCATCTCGAACGAGGTGCTCCCCGAGCCGATCACGACACCGGCCTGGTAGGCGATCGTCGGCACGCCGGAGGCCAGGAGCACGTCCCCGACCTCCTTCCGGCTCCGGAGGTGCTTCGACAGCTCGCCGTCGGGGTGCAGCCCGCCCAGGTAGACGAAGCGGCGCACACCGGCGTCGTGGGCCTCGCGCGCCATCGTCTCGACGGCGTCCCGTTCGGCCTGCTCGAAGTCGCCGTCGGCACCCATCGCGTGCGCGAGGTAGTAGACGGCCCCGACGCCCTGGACGGCGGACCGGACTGCCTCGGCGTCCTGCAGGTCGCCCTCGGCGACCTCGACGTCGTCGTGCCAGGGCACGTCCTGGAGCTTCCGCGGCGTGCGGACGAAGACACGGACGTCGTGCCCGGCCTCGAGGAGGCGGGGGACGAGTCGTCCGCCGATGTACCCGGTCGCACCGGTGACGAGGACCTGCATGGAGGGCACGGTACGCGCGTCGCCTCCGGGTAGGCTTTCCGGGTGGACAACGCAGCGATCCCCGCACACCAGGACCGGGCCGACCAGCACGAGCTCGGCGCCGACGCCGTGCGCGCCCTCATCGACCACGCGATCCTGAAGCCCGAGCTCACCCGCGCCGACGTCGATGCGCAGCTCGACGAGGCCGCGGCGCACCGGGTCTTCAGCGTCTGCGTCCGTCCGAGCGACGTCGCGCACGCCGTGGAGCGCCTGCAGGGCACCGGGGTGGGCGTCGGCACCGTGATCGGGTTCCCGCACGGCACCACGACCACCGCCGCGAAGGTCGCCGAGTCGCTGCAGGCCCTGGCCGACGGCGCCTTCGAGCTCGACATGGTGCAGAACGTCGGCGCAGCGCGCTCCGGTGACTGGGACCGGGTCGAGCAGGACGTCCGTGCGGTCGTCGACGCCGCCGGGGACACCGTGGTGAAGGTCATCCTCGAGACCGCGTTCCTGACCGACGACGAGATCGTCGCCGCATCGCGAGCGGCCCAGCGCGCCGGCGCGGCCTTCGTGAAGACGTCGACCGGGTTCGCCGCCGGCGGCGCGACGGCCGAGCACATCCGCCTGATGCGGGACACCGTCGGTCCCGACACGGGTGTCAAGGCATCCGGCGGCGTCCGCGGCCTCGACACGCTGCTCGAGATGGTCCGGGCGGGTGCCGACCGCATCGGCACGAGCGCCTCGGCACGCATCCTCGACGAGGTCGCACACCGTGCGTCCACCGGCACCGCGTCGGCACTCGGCGACGACACCTCCTCCTACTGACGTCTCGGCCGCCCGCGCGCGCGAGCGGCCCCACCCGGGCCCGAGCGGACCGACCCGGTCCCTCCGGACCGACCCGGTCCGTCCGGACGTCCGGACCAGCAACGACCGACCCGACCACACCGCCGGGGCCGGCTCGCACCGACGCGAGGTCACGTCGTCACGGTGAGCCGGGCCTCCAGACCGCCGCATCGGAGCGCGCATGTCCAGCACCGCACCCCTGTCCCCCTCGTCCGCGATCGCGCTGGCCGTCGATCTCGGCGGCACCAAGGTCGAGGCGGCCCTCGTCACCGACCAGGGCGTCGTCCTGCCCGGCACCCGGCACCGGCAGCCCACCGGACCGTTGCGGAGTGCGGACGAGCTGCAGGCGGCGGTCGACCAGGTCGTGACGGCGACCCTCGCGACGCTGCCGGCGGACGCCCGGCTCGTCGGCGTGGGGGTCGGCGCGGCCGGTCCGGTCGACGAGGAGCACGGCCTCGTCTCGCCCCTCAACATGCCGGTGTGGCGCGGGTGGCCGCTCCGCGACCGGGTCGCGGCCCTGGTCCCCGAGGGGGTGCCGGTGACGCTCCGGATGGACGGGCTCGCGATCACCCTGGCCGAGCACTGGGTCGGTGCGGCGCAGGGCTCGGACCACGTCATGGGGATGATCGTGTCGACGGGCGTCGGCGGCGGTCTCATCCTGCACGGGCGCACGGTGAGCGGACCCACCGGCAACGCCGGACACATCGGCCACGTCGAGTGCGGCGGCTTCGACGACCCGTGCGCCTGCGGCGGTACCGGCTGCCTCGAGGCGGTCGCCAGCGGGCCGAAGACCGTCGCCTGGGCGCAGCGACAGGGCTTCGCCGGGAGCACCGGCGAGGAGCTCTCCGCCGCGTACGCGGCCGGCGACGAGATCGCGGTGGCGGCGGTCCGGCGGAGCGGGCGGGCGCTCGGACAGGCCGTCGCGGCGGCGACGAGCCTGGTGGACCTCGAGGTCGTCGCGATCGGCGGCGGCTTCTCGCACGTGACGCCGGACCTGTTCGAGTACGCCCGCGAGGCGGTGGCCGAGCGGGTCGAGTTCGGCTTCGTGACGAAGGTCCGGATCGTGCCGACCGCGCTGTCCCAGGACGGGCCGCTCATCGGGGCGGCAGCGCTCGTCCACCGCGCCGACGTGCTGCGCTGACGCCCCGCAGGCGCACGTGCACGGGCGCGCGCTCGTGCTCGTGCTCGGCCGAGGCCGGCGTCCTCTCCACAGGCCCGACCGCGGTGATCGTCCGTCCGGCAGGATGAGCGGGTGCCGACACCCCGCCTGCTGACCAGCGACGACTGGCCGGAGACGGAGCTCCGCGCTGCGGTGCTCTCCGGCGAGCTCGTCCCCGTCGGGTGGTGCTGGGCCTCCCCCGCGGAACCGCAGACGCCCGCCCTCCGCGCCGCCGCGCACGCGTGGCGCGTGCCCGACGACCGTGTGGTGGCGAGCGGGCGGTCCGCGGCCTGGATCTGGGGTGCGACGTCGCGCCCGCCCTCGCCGGTCGAGGTGAGTGTCCCGCCGACCGTCCGCATCCGTGTCGACCCCGACGTGCGGCTGCGCGAGGTCCGGCTCCCCGCCGAGGACACCGTGCTGGTGGGCCCGATCCGGGTGACCTCGCCGGAGCGCACCGCGGTGGACCTGCTCCGCGCGCCCGGCGCGTTCGACGCGTCCGCGCGCGATGCCCTGCGCGGCCTCGTGGCGATCGGGGTGGTGCGGGTCGGCGAGGTCCGGCGCCGCCTGGCAGCGCTCGGGACGATCCCCATGGTGCGGCAGGCGGCCCGGCGTCTCGACCAGGCGATCGCCGCGACACCCGATCAGGCGCCGGCCGGGGTCAGCCCGCGCTGACCCGGTACACGTCGTAGACCGCGTCGATCCGCCGCACGGCGTTCAGCACCCGGTCGAGGTGCGTCGTGTCGCCCATCTCGAACACGAACCGGCTGAGCGCCAGGCGGTCCGAGGACGTCGACACCGTCGCGGACAGGATGTTCACGTGGTGGTCGGTCAGGACGCGCGTGACGTCGCTGAGCAGCCCGGAGCGGTCGAGCGCCTCGATCTGGATCTGCACGAGGAACACCGACTTCGACGACGGGGCCCACTCGACCTCGATCATCCGGTCCGGCTCGTTCATCAGTGACTTCACGTTCGTGCACGACGCCTGGTGCACGGAGACGCCCTGACCGCGGGTGATGAAGCCCACGATCTGGTCGCCGGGCACCGGCGTGCAGCACTTCGCGAGCTTCACCAGGATGTCGGGCGCGCCGCGGACGAGCACACCGCTGTCGCTGTTCCGGAGCTGGCGGCTCGTGACCTGTCGCGGGAAGGCGAGCTCGGGCTCGTCCGTCTCGGCCTCGGTCTGCACGTTGCCGAGCACCTTCTCGATGACGGACTGCGTGGACACGTGGCCCTCGCCCACCGCCGCGTAGAGCGCGGAGACGTCGTCGTACCGCATCGACGAGGCGACCTCGGCGATGGAGTCCTGGCTCATGATGCGCTGCAGCGGGAGGTTCTGCTTGCGCATCGCCCGGGCGATCGCGTCACGGCCCTGCTCGATGGCCTCTTCGCGGCGTTCCTTGGTGAACCACTGCTTGATCTTGTTGCGGGCACGGGGGCTGCGGACGAACGTCAGCCAGTCCTGGCTCGGGCCGGAGTCCGGGTTCTTCGAGGTGAAGATCTCGACGACGTCACCGCTCGACAGCGTGCTCTCGAGCGGGACGAGGCGCCCGTTCACCTTGGCACCCATCGTGCGGTGCCCGATCTCGGTGTGGACCGCGTAGGCGAAGTCGACCGGGGTCGCACCGGCGGGCAGGCCGATGACCTTGCCCTGCGGGGTGAAGACGTACGTCTCCTTGGCGCCGATCTCGTAGCGGAGCGAATCGAGGAACTCGCCCGGATCGCTCGTCTCGGCCTGCCAGTCGGTGATGTGGGCGAGCCACGCCATGTCCTGGTCGTCGGTGGTCGAGGAGGCGTCGACGTCCCGTCCCTGGGCACGCTGCTTGTACTTCCAGTGCGCCGCGACACCGAACTCGGCACGCTGGTGCATCTCGTGCGTGCGGATCTGGATCTCCACGGCACGGCCCTGCGGTCCGAGCACCGTCGTGTGCAGGGACTGGTACAGGTTGAACTTCGGCGTCGCGATGTAGTCCTTGAAGCGACCGGGCAGCGGGGTCCACCGGGCGTGCACGGAGCCGAGCATCGCGTAGCAGTCGCGGACGGTCGGCACGAGCACGCGGATGCCGACCAGGTCGTAGATCTCGTCGAACTCGCGCCCGCGCACGATCATCTTCTGGTAGATCGAGTAGTACTGCTTCGGCCTGCCCATGACCTCGCCGCGGACCTTCGCGGCCTTCAGGTCCTTCTTGAGCGTGCCGATCACGTTCTGCACGAACTGCTCGCGCTTCGGCTGCCGTTCCTTGACCAGGCTGTCGATCTCGACGTACAGCTTCGGGTGCAGGACCGCGAACGACAGGTCCTCGAGCTCCAGCTTGATCATCTGGATGCCGAGCCGGTGCGCCAGGGGCGCGTAGATCTCGAGCGTCTCCTTGGCCTTGCGCGACGCGGACGCGGACTCCACGAAACCCCAGGTGCGCGCGTTGTGCAGGCGGTCGGCGAGCTTGATGACGAGGACGCGGATGTCCTTCGACATCGCGATGACCATCTTGCGGACGGTCTCGGCCTGCGCGCTGTCGCCGTACTTGACCTTGTCGAGCTTGGTGACACCGTCGACGAGCATCGCGATCTCGTCGCCGAAGTCCGCGCGCAGCTGGTCGAGCTGGTAGTCGGTGTCCTCGACCGTGTCGTGCAGGAGCGCCGCGGCGATCGTGATCGTGCCGATCCCGAGGTCGGCGAGGATCTGCGCGACCGCGACCGGGTGGGTGATGTACGGCTCGCCGGACTTCCGCTTCTGGCCGTCGTGGGCGCGTTCGGCCACCGAGTACGCCCGCTCGATGAGCGTGACGTCGGCCTTCGGGTGGTGCGACCGGACGGTACGGATGAGCGTGTCGACCGCCCCTGCGGGCTGCGCGCGCGAGAAGAGGCGCGGCAGCAGCGACCGCAGGGAACCGAGGTTGCCGGTGGTCGTCGCGTTCAGCGGACTGGAGGGCCGCGGCGCGGACCCGGGACGGCTCGCGCCGGGCGTGGGCGCACCCTGCGACGAGGACTCACGGGTGTCCGTCATGATGCGCCTCCTGCGACCGGTGTCCGGGTACGGTCAGGCAAGCCTACGCGCGTCCGGTCAGTGCTCGTGACGCGGTTCGCCCTGGGCGTCGCCGAACGATCCGGCGCGCACGACCGGCTCGCCCGCCTGCTCCCAGGCGACCATGCCGCCGGTCAGGTTCACCGCCGGCACCCCGGACTGCTCGAGGGCGGCGACGACCCGCGCGGAGCGGGCGCCGGAGTGGCAGACGACGATGGCGGGCTGGTCACCCCCGTCGATCTCCTGCCAGCGGGCCACGAGCTCGGACATCGGGACGAGCGTCGCCTCCGGGGCGTGCACCTCGTCCCACTCCCCCTGCTCGCGCACGTCGAACAACCGCGCGCCCCCGTCGAGCCGGCGTCGGGCTTCGGCCACGTCGACGTCGTGCACCTCGACCGCCATCAGGCGACCTCGGCCGCGGCGTCGACCTCGCGCTGGCGCTTCTCGGCCGCCCGCGTCTTCTTCGCGTCGGCCTCCTTGACCTTGGGCTCGTTCTCGCGGAGGTGGGCGTACATCGGCGACGCGATGAAGATCGTCGAGTAGGTGCCGACGATGATGCCGATGAACAGTGCCAGCGAGATGTCCCGCAGGGTGCCGGCGCCGAGCACGTACGACCCGATGAAGAGGATCGCGGCGACCGGCAGCAGCGCCACGACCGAGGTGTTGATCGACCGGACGAGCGTCTGGTTCACGGCGAGGTTCACCGACTGCACGAAGGTGCGGTGCGACTCCTGCGACGTGTTCTCGCGCACCTTGTCGAACACCACGACGGTGTCGTACAGGGAGTACCCGAGGATGGTCAGGAAGCCGATGACGGCAGCGGGGGTGACCTCGAGCCCGACGATGCCGTAGACGCCGGCGGTGATGAGCAGGTCGTGCAGCAGCGCGACCATGGCGGACACGGACATCTTCCACGTGCGGAAGTAGACGGCCATCACCACGGCCGCCAGCGCGAGGAAGATGACGAGACCGCGGATCGCCTGCGCGAGCACGTCGGCTCCCCAGGTCGCGCCGATGTACGTCGAGGCGACCTGGTCGTCCGACACGCCGTAGGCCTCGGCCAGGGCGTCCTGCACCTCGCTGGTCTCGCGGTCCGTCAACTGCTCGGTCTGGACGCGGATACCGTCCTGGCCGACCTGGGAGACGCGCGGCACGCCCTCGGGGACGATCGACTCGACCGTTCGGGTGGCGACCGACTGGTCGAGGTCCTTCGCGTTCGAGATCGTGAACTCGGACCCGCCGGTGAACTCGATGCCGAGGTGGTACCCGCCGCGGAGCCACGGCACCGCCAACGAGACGACGATCGCGATGAGGGCGATCAGGTACCAGGTCTTGCGGCGCCCGACGATGTCGTACGAACGCTTCCCGGTGTAGAGGTCGCTGCCGAACTGGCTGAAGCTGGCCATCAGTCGTCCTTCCCGTCCGGCGTGGAGCCGTTGTCGCCGGAGGCCTGCTGGGCCTTCCGCTCTGCGATCGTCTGGCGGCGCTGGGCCTCGCCCGCGCTGCGCTGGCGCTTGCCGTCCACGACCGGGGCGCGGAACTGCGCCCGGCCTCGGTAGACGGCGCCGAGGGCGGACGGGTCGAGTCCGCTGAACTTGTGTCCCTCGCCGAAGAACCGGCTCCGGGCGATGAGCTGCATCATCGGGTGCGTGAAGAGCACGACCACGACGACGTCGATCAGGGTGGTGAGGAGCAGCGTGAACGCGAAGCCCTTCACGTCGCTGACGGCCAGGATGTAGAGCACGACCGCGGCGAGGAAGTTGATCGAGTCCGACGCCAGGATCGTGCGGAGGGCGCGCTTCCAGCCCGACTCGACGGCGCTCTCGAGACCACGGCCGTCGCGGAGCTCGTCACGGATGCGCTCGAAGTACACGATGAACGAGTCCGCCGTGATGCCGATGGCCACGATGAGACCGGCCACGCCCGCGAGTGACAGTCGGTAGTCGACACGCCACGACATGATCGCGATCACGAGGTAGGTCAGCACCGCCGCGACGCCGAGCGAGAGCACGGTGACGAACGCGAGCGCCCGGTACTGGATGATCGAGTAGATCACGACCAGGATCAGACCGATCAGGCCGGCGACGAGACCGCCGACGAGCTGCGCGGTGCCGAGCGTCGCCGAGATGTTCTCGTTCGACTGCACCTGGAAGTTGATGGGCAGGGCGCCGTACTTCAGCTGGTCGGCCAGGGTCTTGGACGACTCGGCGGTGAAGTTGCCGGTGATCTGCGCCTTGCCGTTCGTGATGGCCGCGTTCGAGGCGGGCGCCGTGATGACGGTGCCGTCGAGCACGATCGCGAACTGGTTCTGCGGCGCGGGGAGCTTGACGAGGCGGCTCGTGACGTCGCGGAAGTCGTCCGAGCTCTTGCCCGAGAACGTCAGGTTGACGGCCCACTGCCCGGTGGTCGCGCCCTGGGAGTCGGTGGCGAGACCCGAGGTCGCGTTGCTGATGCCCGAACCGGAGACCTCGACGGGGCCGAGGATGTACTTCGCGGCGCCGTCCTGGTCGCACGTGACGAGCGGCTCGTCGTCGGGCGCCGTCGTGACGTCGTCCGGGGCCGCGCAGTTGTAGTTCGTGTACAGGTCCTGCAGCGCCGGCGTGACCTGGGACAGGTCGCTGCCGTTGGTCGGCTTCGCGCTCGGGGTCGCGTCGAGCGATGCCGGCGGCGAGTACGGCGTCGGCGAGGCGGTCCCGCCATCGCTGCCGCCGACCGCCGTGTTCGTGGCCGCCTCGGTGTAGAGCACCGGTCGGAAGGTCAGCTTCGCCGCTGCCTCGATCCGGTCGATCGTCGCCTTGTCGGGCTTGCCGGGGATCGACACGACGATGTTGTTCGTGCCCTGCGTGTTGATCTGGGACTCGGAGACGCCGGTCGCGTTGATGCGCTGGCGGATGATGTTGACCGCCTGGTTCAACTGCTGCGAGGTGACGGAACCGCCCTCGGTGTTCTGCGCCGCGAGGGTCAGCTGCGTGCCGCCCTGCAGGTCGAGCGCCAACTCGGGGACCCAGCTCGCGCCGGCGAACCACTCGTCGGTGTCGTCCTTGCTGTTGGCGGCGAGCACCGACGCGGCGGTGTTCAGGCCGGCCAGGGCAGCCATGATGATCACCAACCAGGTGAGCGAGCGCAGCGCCTTCTTGACGGGTGTCGATCGTGCCACCGGTCGTCTCGTCTTTCTGTTCAGGACCGACGACCTCACGGACGGCGGCAGGGGTGTGGCCGCCGGGTCGGTGGACCCGGCGGCCGAGGGCGTCAGTCTTCGGTCTTGCGCTTCGTCGGGTCGGTCTCGTCGGCACGCTCGCCGTAGACGGGCTCACCGTTGAGCTCGGTGACCGGCTTCGGGGCGGTGGTCTCGTCGTCGGCCACCACGGCAGTCTCGACGTCGGACGCGTCCTCGTCGACCACGCGCGAGAGCGTCTGGCGGTGCACCGTCACGATGGTGCCGGGGGCGACCTCGACGTCCGCCGTGACCTTGTCGTCGTCGACGGACACGAGCGTGCCGTAGAGGCCGAACGAGAGCATGACACGGGAGCCCGGGACCATCTTCGTCTGGAGCTCCGCCTGCTGCTTCTTGCGCTTGCGGCTGCTGTAGAACATGAACGCGGCGAACGCCACGATGATGACGATGAGGAAGAGTGATTGGTCCATGGGGGCGGTGCCTTCTCTGGTTGCTCGGATCCAGCCGGAGCGGTCGCTGCTCGGCTTCGGGCCGTAGCAGTCTAGGGCACGGGCGTGTCCGCGATCGGGCAACCGCCTGAGTCCGTGCGGGCCGACCATGACACTCGGGCAGCCGGGATCAGAATATCGTATACGGGATCAGTCGTCGAACAGACCGGGCTGTGCGCCGGCTCCCTCGCCCGGGGACATCCCGAAGTGACGCCAGGCCTGCGGGGTCGCGATCCGCCCGCGGGGCGTCCGGGTCACGAGTCCGACGCGGACCAGGAAGGGCTCGACCACCGATTCGATCGTCTCGGACTCCTCGCCCACGGAGACGGCGAGGGTGTTCAGGCCCACGGGGCCACCGTCGAACCGCGTGAGCATCGTCTCGACGACGGCGCGGTCGAGCCGGTCCAGCCCGAGCTCGTCGACGTCGTACAGGTCGAGCGCCCCCTGCACGGCGGCCATCCCGTCCGAGGTGCCGTGCACGAGGGCGTAGTCGCGCACCCGGCGCAGCAGGCGGTTCGCGATGCGCGGGGTGCCGCGGGAACGACCGGCGATCTCGCGCAGGGCGATCCGGTCGATGCGCAGGTCGAGCAGGTGCGCCGCGCGGATCAGCACCTGTTCGAGTTCGTCCTTCTCGTAGAACTCGAGGTGCGCGGTGAAGCCGAAGCGGTCGCGGAGCGGGTTCGGCAGCAGCCCGGCACGCGTGGTCGCACCGACCAGGGTGAACGGCGCGAGGTCGAGCGGGATGCTCGTCGCGCCGGCTCCCTTGCCGACCATCACGTCGATCCGGAAGTCCTCCATCGCGAGGTAGAGCATCTCCTCCGCCGAGCGCGCCATCCGGTGGATCTCGTCGATGAAGAGCACTTCGCCGGGGACGAGGGAGGACAGCACCGCGGCGAGGTCGCCGGCGTGCTGGATCGCGGGGCCGCTCGACATCCGCAGCGGCCGACCGGACTCGTGCGCGACGATCATCGCGAGGGTCGTCTTGCCGAGCCCGGGCGGACCGGCCATGAGGATGTGGTCGGGGGTGCGTTCCTGCATGGCCGCCGCCTTGAGCAGGAGGTCGAGCTGGCCGCGGACCTTGCGCTGCCCGACGAACTCGTCGAGCGACTTCGGTCGGAGCGCGCCCTCGAAGGCGAGCTCCTCCTGCGACTCGGCTCCCGCCGAGGTGATCCCGCTCACCGGCCGGCCCCCGCGGGACGCAGGGTGCCGAGCGCGGCGCGGAGCAGGGCCTGCGTGCCCATCGCAGCGGCACCCGGGTCGCTCGCCACGACGGCGTCGACGGCGGACTGTGCCGCGTCTTCGCGCCAGCCGAGTCCGACGAGCGCCGACACGACGTCGAGCGCGGCCGGGTGCGCGCTGCCACCCGCGGCCGTCGCGGACGCAGGCGCCTGCTCGAAGGCCACGAGCTTGCCGGAGAGGGCGACCGTGATGAGCTTCGCGGTCTTCGGGCCGATGCCGGACACCTTGCGGAACGCCGAGTCGTCCTCGCTCGCGACGGCGTTCGCGACCTGTGCCGGGTCCATGTGGGCGAGGACACCGAGCGCCGACTTCGGCCCGACGCCGGAGACGCTGCGGAGCAGGTCGAACACCTGGAGCGCGTCGGTCGACTCGAAGCCGAAGAGCAGGTGCTCGTCCTCGCGCACGATCATCGCCGTGCGCAGGAACACCTCGGAGCCGTGGCGCATCGTCAGTGCGTGCGCCGGGGTGACCGTGACGGCGTACCCCACTCCCCCGACCTCGACCACGACGGCCGATCCGGAGACGTCGATGCAGGTTCCCCGGAGGCTCGCGATCATGCCCACGAGCCTAGGGCCGCCCACCGACGGCGCCGGCCCGCCGCGCGGCGGCACCCGGACGCGATGCCGCGGCAGCGGCACGCGCGAGCGGCGTGTCCGCGACCCCGGCCTGCGCGTCCCGCCAGGCGCGCTGTGCCGGGGTGAGCGTCGACGGGCCGGGACCGACCCGGTCGGGTGATCCGAGCCTCCAGGCATGGCAGACCGCCAGGGCGAGCGCGTCCGCGGCGTCGGCGGGCTTCGGGGCCTCGTCGAGCCCCAGCACCCGCGCGATCATCGTCTGCACCTGGCGCTTGTCGGCGTTCCCGTAGCCGGTGACCGCCGCCTTGACCTCCGACGGCGTGTGCAGCCCGACGGGCAGCCCACGGGCGGCGGCGGCGTGCAGCGCCAGCCCCGCCGCCTGCGCGGTGCCCATGACCGTCCGGACGTTCGCCTGTGCGAAGACACGCTCGACCGCCACCGCGTCGGGGCGGTGGTCGTCGATCTCGGCAGCGATGCCGTCGGCGATGCGCAGGAGCCGCTGCTCCAACGCCATGTCCGCGGGCGTGCGCACGACCGTCACGTGGACGAGTCGTGCGCGCCGGTTCGGTGCGACCTCGACGACGCCGACGCCGCACCGGGTGAGCCCGGGGTCCACCCCGAGCACACGGAGCACCGGACTAGTCCTCGTCCTCGTCGAGCTCGGCCTGGACCTCCGCGGGGATGTCGAAGTTGGCGTAGACGTTCTGCACGTCGTCGCTGTCCTCGAGTGCGTCGATCAGCTTGAAGACCTTGCGGGCGGTGTCGGCGTCGACCGGGACCTTCACCCCGGGGACGAACTCGGCATCGGCCGAGTCGTAGTCGATGCCGGCGTCCTGCAGCGCCGTGCGCGCCGCGACGAGGTCGCTCGCCTCGGTGATGACCTCGAAGCCGCCGCCCTGGTCGACCACGTCCTCGACACCCGCGTCGAGGACGGCCGTCATGACGGTGTCCTCGTCGAGACCGTCGGTCTTCGTGACCGAGATGACGCCCTTGCGCGAGAAGTTGTAGGCGACGCTGCCCGGGTCGGCCATGGTGCCGCCGTTCCGGGACATCGCCGTCCGGACCTCGGCCGCAGCGCGGTTCTTGTTGTCGGTGAGGCACTCGACGAGCATCGCGACACCGTTCGGGCCGTAGCCCTCGTACATGATCGTCGTGTACTCGATCGACTCACCGGTCAGGCCGGCGCCGCGCTTGATCGCGCGGTCGATGTTGTCGTTCGGGACCGAGGTCTTCTTGGCCTTCTGGACGGCGTCGACCAGGGTCGGGTTGCCCGACAGGTCCGCGCCGCCCATCTTCGCGGCGACCTCGATGTTCTTGATGAGCTTGGCGAACGACTTCGCACGGCGCTGGTCGATGACCGCCTTCTTGTGCTTCGTCGTTGCCCACTTGGAATGCCCGGACACGGTGCTCCTTGCGTCTAGCGGAAGATCCGGACCAGTGTACCGGCCGGGAGGCGCGGATCACCGCCGCCCCGCCCCCTTGCGCGAAACGCAACGTCGGCGACACCGCGCAGTGCGATGCCGCTGCGAGGAACCGCCGACGTTGCGTCTTGCGGGTCGGGAGGACCTAGGCGCTGCGGACGATGTCGAGGAAGCGGCGGTGGAAGCGGTCCTCGCCGGCGACCTCGGGGTGGAACGCGCTCGCGAGCACGGCGTCCTGCTGCACGGCGACGACCTGCCCGTCGGCGAGGGCACCGAGCACCTGGACGCCGGCGCCGTGCTCCTCGACCACGGGGGCGCGGATGAACACCGCGTGCACGGGGGCCTCGCCGAGTGCCGGCATCGGGATGTCGGTCTCGAAGGAGTCGTTCTGGCTGCCGAAGGCGTTGCGGCGCACGGTCGTGTCGAGCACGGCGAGCGTCTGCTGCCCCGGGATGCCCGCGGCGATCCGGGAGGACAGCATGATCATCCCGGCACAGGTGCCGTAGGCGGGGAGTCCCCCGCGGATCGCTGCGCTCAGCGGTTCGGCGATGCCGAACGTCCGGGACAGCTTGTCCATGACGCTCGACTCACCGCCGGGGATCACGACGCCGTCGAGCGCCTCGATCTCCTCGGGCCGACGGAGCGGCACCACGTCGGCGCCGAGCTCCGTCAGCGAGGCGATGTGCTCGCGGAAGTCACCCTGCAGCGCGAGGACCCCGATGCGGGGTCGGGCGCTCACCAGCCGCGCTCGGCGAGGCGGTGCGGAGCGGGGACGTCGGCGACGTTGATGCCGACCATGGCCTCGCCCAGACCGCGGGACACCTCGGCGATGACCTTCGGGTCGTCGTGGAAGGTCACGGCCTTGACGATCGCCGCGGCGCGCTTCGCCGGGTCGCCCGACTTGAAGATGCCGGACCCGACGAACACACCGTCCGCACCGAGCTGCATCATCATCGCGGCGTCGGCCGGGGTGGCGACACCACCGGCGGTGAAGAGCACGACGGGGAGCTTGCCGGTCTGCGCGACCTCCTTCACCACGTCGAACGGGGCCTGGAGCTCCTTCGCGGCCACGTAGAGCTCGTCCTCCTTGAGGTGGCGGAGCGCAGCGATCTCCTTCGAGATGGTGCGGATGTGCTTCGTGGCCTCGGACACGTCACCCGTGCCGGCCTCGCCCTTGGAGCGGATCATCGCCGCGCCCTCGGTGATGCGACGGAGTGCCTCGCCCAGGTTCGTGGCGCCGCAGACGAAGGGCGTCGTGAACTTCCACTTGTCGATGTGGTTGACGTAGTCGGCGGGCGACAGCACCTCGGACTCGTCGATGTAGTCGACGCCGAGCTCCTGCAGCACCTGCGCCTCGACGAAGTGGCCGATGCGGGCCTTCGCCATGACGGGGATCGAGACGGCGGCGATGATCTCCTCGATCATCGACGGGTCGGACATGCGGGCCACGCCGCCCTGCGCGCGGATGTCGGCGGGGACGCGCTCGAGGGCCATGACGGCGGTCGCGCCGGCTTCTTCCGCGATGCGGGCCTGCTCGGCGTCGATGACGTCCATGATCACGCCGCCCTTGAGCATCTCGGCCAGGCCGCGCTTGACGCGGTCGGAGCCGGTGATCGAGGTGCCGTTGGTGCCCGAGGTGCTGGTGCTGTCGCTCATGATGCCGACAGTCTAGTCCGCAGCGGGCCAGCCGTCGGCGACGAGCCGGCGGGTGTCACCGAGCATCTGGGACATGGACTTCGTCCGGGCGATGATCGGGAAGAAGTTCGAGTCCGACGCCCACCGCGGCACGATGTGCTGGTGCAGGTGCGCGGCCACACCGGCGCCCGCGATCTCGCCCTGGTTCATGCCGATGTTGAAGCCGTCGCAGTGCGACACCGCACGCAGTACGCGCATCGCGGTCTGGGTCAGTTCGGCGATCTCCCGGATCTCCTCGGCGGTCGCCTCGTCGTACAGCGGGACGTGGCGGTAGGGGCAGACGAGCAGGTGCCCGTTGTTGTACGGGAACAGGTTGAGCAGCACGTAGGCGTGCTCACCCCGGGCGACGATCAGGGCGTCCTCGTCGGACTTCCGCGGTGCCTCGCAGAACGGGCAGTCGTCCTCGTGCCCGCGGCCCCGACCTTCGCGCCCGGCTTCGATGTAGGCCATGCGGTGCGGGTTCCACAGGCGCTGGAAGGCGTCCGGCACCGCCGCACCCGTGGCCGCGTCGCGGATCACCAGCGGGTCGTCCGCGCTGCCGGTGCCCGCGGCACCGCCCGTGTCGACGACCGGCGGACCGGGGTCGGCCGGGATCGCGGAGCCGGCCGGCCTCCCGGAGTCGGCCGGGGCCCCGGGACCGGCCACGTCGACGACGTGACCGGTCCCGGGGACGGACTCCGAGCCTCCCGTGCGGTCCATCAGACCTGTGCGCGGTCGCGGATCGCAGTGAGGATGCGGTCGACCGCCTCGTCGACCGGCACGCCGTTGTCCTGGCGACCGTCGCGGAAGCGGAACGAGACCGCCCCGGCGTCGCGGTCGTCGCCACCGGCGATCAGCTGGAAGGGCACCTTCGCCTTGGTGTGCGTGCGGATCTTCTTCTGCATCCGGTCGTCCGAGTGGTCGACCTCGGCGCGGACACCGTGCGCACGGAGCTTCGCGACGACCTCGTCGAGGTAGTCGCCGTACTCCGCGGCGACCGGGATCGCGACGACCTGCACCGGGGACAGCCACGCCGGGAACGCACCCGCGTAGTGCTCGGTGAGGACGCCGAAGAAGCGCTCGATCGAGCCGAACAGGGCGCGGTGGATCATCACGGGACGCTGCCGCGAGCCGTCCGGGGCCGTGTACTCGAGCTCGAAGCGCTCGGGCAGGTTGAAGTCGAGCTGCACGGTCGACATCTGCCACGTGCGACCGATCGCGTCGCGGGCCTGGACGGAGATCTTCGGACCGTAGAACGCCGCACCGGCGGGGTCCGGGACGAGTTCGAGACCGGACTCCTCGGCGACCTCGCGCAGGGTGTTCGTGGCGATCTCCCACACCTCGTCGTCGCCGACGTACTTCTCCGGGTCCTTCGTGGAGAGCTCGAGGTAGAAGTCGTCCAGCCCGTAGTCGCGGAGGAGCGAGAGCACGAACTCGAGCGTCGTGGTCAGCTCCTCCTTCATCTTCTCCTGCGTGGTGAAGATGTGGGCGTCGTCCTGGGTCATGCCGCGCACGCGGGTCAGGCCGTGGATGACGCCGGACTTCTCGTTGCGGTAGACCGTGCCGAACTCGAACATCCGGAGCGGCAGGTCGCGGTAGGAGCGGGCCTGCGAGCGGTACGCCAGGATGTGCATCGGGCAGTTCATCGGCTTGAGGTAGTAGTCCGCACCCTGTCGGGTGACGTTGCCGTCCTCGTCGCGGGCCTCGTCCATGTGCATGGCCGGGAACATGCCGTCCTTGTACCAGCCGAGGTGGCCGGACTGCTCGAACAGGTCGCCCTTCGTGATGTGCGGCGTGTAGACGAAGGAGTAGCCCTCCTGCTCGTGCCGGCGGCGCGAGTAGTCCTCCATCTCGCGGCGGATGATGCCGCCCTTCGGGTGGAAGATCGCCAGGCCAGAGCCGATCTCGTCCGGGAACGAGAACAGGTCGAGCTCCGCGCCGAGCTTGCGGTGGTCGCGCTTCGCGGCCTCCTCGAGTCGGACGAGGTACGCCTTGAGCTGGTCCTTGTCCGGCCAGGCGGTGCCGTAGATGCGCTGCAGCTGCGGGTTCTTCTCCGAGCCGCGCCAGTACGCCGCCGCGACGCGCATGAGCTTCGCCGCGTTGCCGATCCACCGGGTGTGCGGGACGTGCGGGCCACGGCAGAGGTCCTGCCACACGACCTCGCCCGACTTCGGGTCGACGTTCTCGTAGACCGTGAGCTCGCCGGCCCCGACCTCGACGCTCTCGCCGGAGTCGCCCTCGGCCGCGGCGCCCTTGAGGCCGATGAGCTCCTGCTTGAAGGGCTCCCCCGTCATCAGCTCGCGGGCCTCGTCGTCGGTGACGACCTTGCGCCGGAAGCGCTGGGCCTGCTTGACGATGCGGTCCATGCCCTTCTCGATGGCCTTGAGGTCCTCGGGGGTGAAGGGCTCGGCGACGTCGAAGTCGTAGTAGAAGCCGTCGGTGACGGGCGGGCCGATGCCGAGCTTCGCGTCCGGGTTGATCTGCTGCACGGCCTGCGCGAGCACGTGTGCGGCGCTGTGCCGGAGGATGTCGAGGCCGTCCTGCTCGTCGAGCGTCACCGGCTCGACGGTCTCCCCCGCCTCCACGTCGGCCGCGAGGTCCTTGAGCACCCCGCCGACGCGGATCGCGACGACACCGCGGACGCCGTCGAAGAGCTCGGTGCCCGTCGTGGCCGTCGTCGCGGTGCGGGGCTCGGGTGCCTGGGGCAGGTCTGCGGGCTCTGGTGCGACTGCGTCGGTCACGATCGTGGTGCTCCTCGGTTGGTTCAGGGGTGGGTCAAGACTAGTGCGCGGCCGCGGCGGTGAAGGCGCGGCCGCGGCGGTGAAGGCGCGGCCGCGGCGGTCCAGGCCGGCGGCAGCGGTCCAGGCCGGCGGCAGCGGTCCAGGCCGGCGGCAGCGGTTCAGGCCGGCGGCAGCGGTTCAGGCGGGGACGCGGCCGAGCGTCGTGACGGGCAGGCGCGGCTCGAGGCGCTCCCGACCGGAGAGCCCGTCGAGCTCGAGCAGCGACGCGAAGCCGATCGCCTCGTACCCGGCACGCTCGAGGAGCGTGATCGTCGCCGCAGCGGTGCCCCCGGTCGCGAGGACGTCGTCGACGACGAGCACGCGCGTGCCCTGCGGGAGCTGGCCCGGCCGGAGCTCGAGCTCTGCCTCGCCGTACTCGAGCGCGTACTGCTCGCTCAGGACCTCGCCGGGCAGCTTGCCGGCCTTGCGGACCGTCAGCACGCCGACCTGGTGCTGGGCCGCGATGCCCCCGGCCAGGGCGAAGCCGCGGGCCTCGATGCCGGCGACCGCCTGGAAGCCCGCACCGATCGCGAACGGCGCCGCGAGGGCCTCGCAGACCCGTCCGAACGCCACGGGGTCGGAGAACACCGGCGTCACGTCGCGGAACAGGATCCCGGGCTTCGGGAAGTCCGGGACGATGGCGGTCAGGCGTTCGACGAGTGCAGCTGCGGTTTCGGTCACCGCACAACGGTACGCGACCGCAGGCGCCGCACGCGCCCGGCCGTCCGTCGCCTGTCCCTCGTTCTGGAGATCGCCCCGACGCCGCCCCGCGGGTTCTGATGGTCTGCGGCAGGTGGAGCGGGACGGCAGGGACGTCCCGGCAGCGGACGGACACAGGACGGGGACCATGTACTCGAGGATCAGGACGATGGTCGCGCTCGCCGTCGTGGCGACGGCGGTGGTCGGGGGCACCGTGACGTTCCCCGCGGCTGCGACGGCGGCGTCCACCGCGCCGCTGCCGCGCGCTGCCCTCCACTCCGCGACGCCCGGGCAGGTCTTCGCCGGTGGGTTGTACCGGCAGCCGGACAGCCAGCCCGCCCAGGCCGCGGCGGCGCTCAGCGCGGCGGGGAGGACGACCGAGGCCGCAGCGGCCCGCACCATCGCGCAGCAGCCGATCGCGATCTGGCTCGGCGAGTGGTACACGGGCGACGCGCTGGACCGGGTGATCGCGCGGAACCTCGCCGCCGCGGAGAAGACGGGCACGACGCCGGTGTTCGTCACGTACGCCGTCCCGAACCGCGACTGCGGCGGGTACTCGGCGGGCGGCCTCTCCCCGTCCCGGTACGCCGCGTGGAACCGTCGCATCGCGGCCGACCTCCAGGGGCACCGGGCCGTCGTGATCGTCGAGCCGGACTCCCTGGCACACCTGAGCACGTGCACCGCCGAGCGAGCCCGACGGCCGGGCCTCATCGCGGCGGCCGTGCGCGTGTACGCCGCCGCGGGGGTCCCCACCTACCTGGACGGCGGGAACGAGGACTGGAACCCCGCGGAGCTCCAGGCGACGTACCTGCGGGAAGCCGGTGTCGCCCAGGCCCGGGGGTTCTTCACGAACGTCGCGAACTTCTACGGCGTCGACGGTGAGCGGGCCTACGCCGAGCGGCTCAGCGCGATGACGGGTGGAGCACGGTACGTCGTCGACGTGTCGAGGAACGGTCGTGGGTGGCTCGGCACCTGGTGCAACCCGACCGGGGCCGGTCTCGGAGGGAAGCCCCACGTCGCAGCGGGCACGACCCGGCTCGACGCCCTGCTCTGGGTGAAGACGCCGGGGGCGAGCGACGGGACCTGCAACGGTGGGCCGGCGGCGGGGACGTGGTTCCCGTCGTACGCGGTCGCACTGGTGGCCAACCGGAAGCGGTAGGCGCGGGGTCGCGGTCCCGCGCGGGGCGGGTGCCCTAGGTGCGGCGGGCGCGGCGAGTGTGGCGTTCGTCGCGGAGCACAACGGGAAGCACCTCGCGCCATGCGATCGCATGGCGCGAGGTGCTTCTGGTTGTGCGGAGGCCGTGCGCGCGGCGCTGTCGCGGCTGCGGCTGCGGCTGCGGCTCCGGACGCGCGCCGCCGCGTCGGCGCAGCCGGGCCGGGTGGCGGCGCGTCAGCGCCACATGCGCATCGCGGCGCTCCGCACGAGCAGCTCGAGCTCGCGCTCGCGCCGCTCCCGGTCGAGCCGCTGACGGGTGGCGTGGTCGACCGACGGACGCACGTGGTGCGTCCGTCGACTCCAGATGATCAGCGACATGCCGATCCGGAGGGCGATGCGGTCGGCGAGCGTGACCCGGCGGCGCACCGCGCGGGTGTCGGGGGGACGGACGTCGATGTCGTTCGACACGATGGTGCCTTTCGTGGGTGCCCGAGGGCATGACGGAGATCCCGACCGCCGACCGCGTGGATGCGTCGGGAACGGGTTCGCGAAGAACGCCCGGTGAATGCGGGCGAGAATGATCGGCAGGGCGCGCAGGAATGCGCGCGGCTGCATTGTCGGTGACCGATCGGGTCACCGAGTGGAATCGTCGGAGAGACGTCCGCCGCTCGCGGTCCGATCTCGATCCACCACGCCGCGCCCCCGGCTGCCGTCCGCAGGACGGGCGTCCGTCAACCGGACGGGCGTCCGTCAGCTGGACGGGCAGCCGTGGCCTGCACGGCGTGTGTGGTGCGGCACAGCGGGGCTGTGCGACGACGATCGGGACCGCACCACCGCGTGCTCAGGGCAGCGACGAGCGGGACCTCGGTCGATCGAGGAGAACGGCTGGAGCGGGACGTCCCGCGTCAGTGCGAACGGAGCGGGGTGCCGCCGATCCCACGGATTCCACGGAACGGGTTCGTCATGGCGATCATCATTGTCGGCCCCCTCTCGGTCTCGTACAGCCGGTGATGCTCGTGAACACTATCGGCGTCGGGAATGCGAGCGCAACCCCTTTCTCGAACATTTCCGGAATTGCATCCGAGAACAGACGAGGACGTCGCAGGACGCGGAACGGCCCCGGTACCGCTGGGGTGCCGGGGCCGTTCCGTGTGAGCGGGTCGGATCAGACCGTCGCCGGGGCTGACGCCCGGGCGACGAGCCGGCCGTCCTCGAGGTCGATCCGGACGGTGTCGCCGGCGTGCGCCTGCTCGTCGACCACCAGGGTCGCGATGCGGTCGTCGACCTCGCGCTGGATGAGTCGACGGAGCGGACGGGCGCCGTACTCGGGCTCGTACCCGTGCTCGGCGAGCCAGTCGGTCGCCGCCTCGGACACCGCCAGGGTCATCCCCTGGGTGAGGAGCCGGAGCGCGGTGTCCTGCAGCAGCAGGTCGACGATCGACCGCAGCTGCTCCTGCGACAGCTTGCGGAAGAGCACGATCTCGTCGATGCGGTTGATGAACTCGGGCCGCATCGACTCGCGCAGCCTGCCCATCACACGGGCGCGCAGGTCCTC
Organism: Curtobacterium sp. 1310; assembly: GCF_017834105.1. NCBI lineage: Bacteria > Bacillati > Actinomycetota > Actinomycetes > Micrococcales > Microbacteriaceae > Curtobacterium > Curtobacterium sp. 1310. The sequence goes on from NZ_JAFICY010000001.1 coordinate 426,450, forward strand.
CTCGGAGTAGCCGCCGTCCGCCGAGGCCGAGAACCCGAGCGCACCGGAGCGCGATGCGAGGAACTCCGAGCCGATGTTCGACGTCATGATGACGACGGTGTTCCGGAAGTCGACCGTCCGTCCCTGTCCGTCGGTGAGGCGGCCGTCGTCGAGCACCTGCAGCAGCAGGTTGAAGACGTCCGGGTGCGCCTTCTCGACCTCGTCGAGCAGGACCACCGAGTACGGGTTGCGACGGACGCGCTCGGTGAGCTGCCCGGCCTCCTCGTGACCGACGTACCCGGGAGGGGCACCGACCAGGCGGGAGACGGTGTGCCGTTCGCCGAACTCGCTCATGTCGAACCGCAGCATGGCGGACTCGTCGCCGAAGAGCGATCCGGCCAGGGCCTTCGCGAGCTCGGTCTTGCCGACGCCCGTCGGGCCGAGGAACAGGAAGCTGCCCACGGGACGACGAGGGTCGCCCATGCCGGTCCGGCTGCGTCGGACGGCGGTCGCGATGGCGCGCACGGCGTCGTCCTGGCCGACGACGCGCTCGTGGAGTTCGTCCTCGAGCGCGGCGAGGCGCGAGCGGTCACCCTGCGAGATCCGGGTCGCCGGGATGCCGGTGGCACGCGACACGACCTCGGCGACGTCTGCCTCGGTGATCACGCGGTCGGCGGTCGACGGCCGGGAGGCACTGCTCGCGTCCCCCTGCGAGGCGGCGGTGATCTGCGCCTCCAGTCCGTCGATCTCGTCGCGCAGGCGCGACGCCTCCTCGTACAGCTCCTCGGCCACCGCGCGGTCCTTGTCGGCCTGCAGCTCCGCGACCTGGTCACGGAGCGCCTCGACGTCGACGTCGCCCGACAGGGCGAGACGGCGTCGTGCCCCGGCCTGGTCGATGAGGTCGATTGCCTTGTCCGGCAGGTGCCGGTCGGTCACGTACCGGTGCGAGAGCTCCACCGCGGCACGCAGGGCGTCGTCGGTGTAGGTCACGTCGTGGTGCTCGGCGTAGCGCGGGGCGAGGCCGCCGAGGATGGCGACGGCGTCCTCGATGCTCGGCTCCCCCACCCGGACCGGCTGGAAGCGCCGCTCGAGCGCGGCGTCCTTCTCGATGCGGCGGTACTCGCGCAGCGTCGTCGCGCCGACCAGGTGCAGGTCGCCGCGGGCCAGGCGGGGCTTGAGGATGTTGCCGGCGTCCATCGAGCCGCCCTCGCCACCGCCCCCGGCGCCGACGACGGTGTGCAGTTCGTCGATGAAGACGATCAGCTCGTCCGCGTGCGCCGCGATCTCGTCCATCGCCGTCGTCAGGCGCTCCTCGAAGTCGCCGCGGTACCGGGTGCCGGAGAGCATGCCGGCGAGGTCGAGCGCGACCACCCGCTTGCCCCGGAGCAGCGCGGGCACGTCGCCGTCGGTGATCCGCTGGGCGAGCCCCTCGACGATCGCGGTCTTGCCGACGCCGGGCTCACCGATGAGGACGGGGTTGTTCTTCGTGCGGCGGAGCAGGATCTCGACGGTCTGCTCGATCTCGTCGGCGCGGCCGATCACCGGGTCGATGCGTCCCTCGCGGGCGCGTTCGGTGAGGTCGGTGCCGAACCGGTCGAGCGTCGGGGTGTCGCTCGTCGTGCCGTTCGTGGGGTCGGCGGTGGTCTCGGTGGCTCCGGGCATCGGGCGCCCCTCTCGTGCTGCTGCCGCGGCCTGCTGGGCGTGCTCCTGCAGGTGCTGCGGGGTGACACCGGCGCTCGCGAGCAGCTGCCCCGTGACGGTGTCCTGGTCGGTGACGAGCGCGAAGAAGACGTGCTCGGGGTCGGTGTAGGTGCTGCCGAAGGCCTTGGCGGCCTGGGTCGCCTCGAGCAGGATCCGCTGTGCGGTCCCGGTCAGGGCGGGCTGCCCGGTGCGCCCGGGACGCGGCTCCGTCGGCGCGGGGAGGCGTTGCTCGACCTCGGCGGCGAACTGCTCCGGGTCGACACCGGCGGTGCGCAGGACCGCGGTGAAGGGCTCGGTGCGCACGAGCACGTGCAGGACGTGCAGCGCGTCGATCTCGTGCTGGCCCTGTGCGACGGCGTACTCGGCGGTGTGCTGGAGCACCTCGTGGGTACGTCGGCTGAGGAGCCGCGTGATGTCGACCGGGCGTCCCAGCGGGACGGATCGCTGGGCGCCGGACTGCTGGGCCGCGATGAGCCGCGCGATGAACGCGTCGAACGCGTCGTCGCCACCGGTCGGGCCGAACGTTGCTGGCAAAGGGACCTCCTGGGAACTTGAGTGCCTTCGACTCAATGCAACGCTGGAGGACCCGCTCCATTCCCGGCGGATGAAGAAACTTGCGTCAGACCGACTCAGGTCCTCGCGATGGCCGCCGTGGAGGCGCCGGTGACGCGGACCAGGTCGGCCGGCGCGACCTCGATGTCGAACCCGCGGCGCCCGCCGGAGACGAAGATGCTCGGGTGCTCGAGCGCGGTCTCGTCGACGACCGTCCGCAGGCTGGTCTTCTGTCCGACCGGACTGATCCCGCCCACCACGTACCCGGTCCGCTTCTCGGCGAGGGCAGGTTGGGCGAGCGTCGCCTTCTTGCCGCCGAGGGCAGCTGCGATGGCCTTGAGGTCCAGGCGGTTCGCGACCGGCACGACCGCCACGGCCAGCTGCCCGTCCACCGAGACGACGAGCGTCTTGAACACCTGGTCCTCACGGAGCCCCAGTGCCGCGGCGGCCTCCTCACCGAAGTTGGTCGCGGTCTCGTGGTGCTCGTAGACGTGCGGCGTGAACGGGATCCCCGCCCGCTCCAGGGCGAGGGTCGCTGGGGTGCTCGGCGATCCTGCGGTCATGCCTGCGATCCTGCCCGTCCGGGACTGCCGGTCCTCGACGGCACGCGGGGGTTACGCTGAACGGACCATGACCGTCGTCGAACTCCTGCTGCGCGCCCTCGCGGTGCTGCAGATCGGCGATGCCGGCCTGCTCGGTCCGTCGGGTTCCCCGGCGCCCCTGCTCGCCGTCGCCGCACTCGGCCTCGCCGCCGTCGCCGTCACGGTGCTCGTCGTCCGGCTGCTCGCGACGGCGCTCGGTGTCGATCCGGGTGCCGAGGGCTCCGAGCGGACGGGCGCAGCGGTGGAGCGGCCGACCCGCATCGCGTGGAGCCACCCCGACGCCGACGGCCAGGTGCGGTCGCGAGCACCGGGAGCGCCGACCCCGGCCTGACCGCCCGCGGGTGGTCGGGTCACGTCGTCACGGACCCCTCCACTCGAACGGAACGTCATGGACATCACCACCCTGCCCGTCGTCGGCGACCTGCTGCGCGCCGGCGTCGACCTGCTCACCGCGCTCACCGCAGCCCTGTCCCCCGTCGCCGGTGGCGCCGCAGCGGCGCTCGCCGTCGTGGCGCTCACCCTGGGCGTGCGCATCGTGCTCGTCCCGCTCGCCGTCCTGCAGGTCCGGGCCGAGCGCGACCGGCGTCGACTCGCCCCGCAGCTCGCCGCCCTCCGCAGGCGCCACGGTGCGGACACGCGACGCCTCCAGGAGGCCGTGCAGCGCCTGTACCTCTCCGAGCGCGTCTCCCCGCTGGCCGGGTGCCTCCCGGTGCTCGCGCAGGCTCCGGTCCTCTCGCTCGTGTACGCGCTCTTCACGCACGCGTCGGTCGCCGGTGCCGCGAACGCCCTGCTCGACGCGACACTGGTCGGGATCCCGCTCGGGCACACGCTCCTGGTGGCGCTCGCGTCGCCGCTGTGGAGCCACGCCTGGGTGGTGCTCGTGCTGCTCGTCGTGATGGCGGTGGTGGTCGAGGCGTCGCGCCGGGCCACCGTGCACTGGAACCCGACGGCGGAGCCGGCCGCCGGTACGCCCGGGGCCGGTCCCGCGGCTGCCCTGGCGCGCTGGGCGCCCTTCGCGTCGGTCGTCCTCGCCGCGGTCGTCCCGCTCGCCGCGACGCTCTACGTCGTCACGAGCGCCGCCTGGACCCTCGGGGAGCGCGCGGTGCTGCGGCGGATCGTCCGCTGAGCCGGGCAGGGGGCGCGGGGCGGCCGGTCTCAGCCGCCCTGGCCCTCCTGCTGGGGCCCCTGGTCGACGGGGTCGTACTCGGTGCCACGGCCCTGCTCCTCGTCGGGGGTGGGGACGTGCCGCTCGGTCCCGCTGCAGCCGGGGCTCGTCGCCACGTAGTCGGCCTCGCCGGACTGGGTGTCGTGGCTCAGGGGCTCGAGCGTCTCGGGATCGGCGTCGTGCCGGGTCTGGTCGTGGCCGGAGGCGTCGTGCCCGGTTCCTGCGTCGGTGCTCATGCCACCCGTCTACGCCTCGGGGACTGGACACCTCCCGCTCGGGGGGCGGACGTGCCGTCGTCCGGGTGGGAGCATGTGGGTGTCCGGTGCGTCCGGACCGGGAGTGCGCATGGCCGACGAGGACGTCACGGCGGAACGGGCACGACTCGAGGCCCTTGCGTGGGGCGCCGGGGTCGCGGCCGAGGACGCTGCGCGCGCCCGGCTCGAACTCCGTGGGCTCCGGGACGGCAGCACCGTCGCGGGTGCGACGCCGCCGGCCGGGACGACGACCGACGACGGACGTCCGGCGGACCGCACGACGAGCGAGGCCGGACGGTCGTCAGTCGCTGCGTCGACCGCTGACCGACCGACACCGGCGGCGGGGCCGATCCGGACCGGGCCCGGCTCGGCCGGTGCGTCGGCGCCCGCCGACCCGGTCGGGCCGGAGGGCGAGCAGGAATCGGCCACGGGGCCGGGTGCCGTCCGCGCCGGGGGCGGGGCGGACCTCCAGGCCGGGAGGCCCGCGTGGCGGACGCGGGTGAGCGGACTGCTCTGGACCGCGCGGCCGCGCGCCTGGATCGCGCTCGGCGCGGCGGCGGTCGTCGGCCTGGCGTTCGCGGCGGGCACGCTGGTGGGCACGACCGACGGGCAGCTGGCCGCCGCGCCCAGCACGACACCGACACCCGGCGCGATCACCCTCAAGGAGCTGCTGGACATCCCGCAGACCTCCGCGGACCAGCTGCCGGGCCCGGTCGAGGCGCCCGTGAGCCTCCGCACGACCCGGCTCGTGTTCACGAACCGGGCCCTGGACGGCAGCGCCTTCGAGACCCCGTGGAACGTGTGGGCCGGGGTCGGGACCGACCGCGAGACCATCTGCCTGGTGGCGACCGCGAACCGGCTCGAGTCGACCACCGCCTGCTACCCGCGTGAGGACGCCCTGCACGGGAACGTCTCGCTCTCCGCCCAGTCGATGAGCGGCACGCTCACCGTCACCCTGCGCGGCGGCGGTGTGCAGGGCACGGTGACGAACGAGAACTGATCGGGAATGCTCGTCCGAGCATCTCGTTGGAGCGCTACAAGATTCTTCGGCGACCCCCTCGCGCGATCCGGATGCTCCGTGCAACACTGGATGTGCGCACTCGCCGTGGAGTCGTCACAACCCGACCGGGTCGTTCGACCCGGACCACACCCACCGCGAGCGCGCACCGCGCACCGCCGTCACGACGGCCGGTCCGACGCGCGCTCCGGCGTTCCCCGGAGGAGGTCAGCAGCGTGTCCACCAACACCACCACCTCGGCCGTGTCGACGAGCACGCGGCCGATCACCGTCACCAACCGCTCGATCGTCGGCATCGCCGTGCTCGGGCTCGCCACCTTCTTCGCGATCACCACGGAGCTCATGCCGGTCGGGCTGCTCGGCACGATGAGCCGCGACCTCGGCGTCAGCGAGTCGACGATGGGCTTCGTCGTCACCGTCTACGCCGCAGCCGTGGCGATCCTCGCCCTCCCGCTGACGTCGCTCACCGCGCGGCTCCCCCGCAAGGCGGTCCTGGTGTCGACCCTGGTCGGCTACGCCGTCTCGAACGTGCTGGTCGCGGTCGCGCCGAGCTTCGCCGTCGTCTGCGCGGGTCGCGTCGTCGGCGGCGTCGCACACGCGCTCTTCTTCTCGGTCGCGTCGGCCTACGCGACGCGGATCGTGCCCCCGCGGCTGGCCGGACGCGCGATCGCCTTCGTCTACTCCGGCAGCTCGCTCGGCTTCGTCCTCGGCGTGCCGCTGGCCACCTGGGTCGCGCAGACGATCGGGTGGCGCCCCGCCGTCGGCTCCGTCGCGCTCGCCGCAGCCGTCCTCGCGCTGGTCGCGGTCGCGTTCCTGCCGGCGGTCAGCGGGACCGCGTCCCCGCACGTCGGTTCACCCCGCGCGTGGGCCCGCACCGGACTGCTCTCCGTCGTCGTCGCCGACCTGCTGCTCTTCGCCGGGCACTACGTCGTCTACACCTACATCGGCCCGTACGCGATCGACGCCGGGCTCGACGCCGGCATGGTGAGCGGTGCGCTCTTGGTGCTCGGCGGGACCGGCATCGTGGGCCTCTGGCTCGCCGGCACCTTCGTCGACCGGGCACCGCGGCAGACGTTGATCGCCGCCGTCGCCGTGATGGCCGCCGCCTTCGCCGTGCTGCCGTTCGTGCACGGCTCGCTGTTCGGCACCATGGTGGTCGCCGGGGTCTGGATGGCGGCGAACGGCACGACCGGCACCCTCTTCATGGCCGCGGCGATCCGCACCGGCGGCGTCTCCCCCGACATCGCCGGCGCCCTCGTCAACGGCGCGTCGAACATCGGCATCGCGGGCGGGGCAGCCGTCGGCGGGCAGGCGCTCGGTGCGGTCGGCCTGCAGTACCTGCCGTTCGCCGGCGCCGTCGTGCTGATCGGCTCGCTCGGCGTCGTGCTCGCGGCGCGGCGCGGCTTCCCGGTGCACACGCACGCGCAGGAGCACCTGTCCACGACGTCGGTCGAGGCGATCACGTCCTCGCTCGCGGTCGTCACCAGCTCGGTGCCGGTCGTCAGCCGTGCGATCGCCACCATCACCGGGTCGATCGGCGTCGCCACCGGCACGGTGTCGACCGCGACGGGATCCGTGCGGACGCAGCGGCGGCGCTGAGCCCGGGACACGGGAGCGGGGCGGGCCGACCGGTGTCGACCCGCCCCGCTCCCGTCTCCCGGAGCCCGGAGCCCGGAGCCCCGAGCCCGACGGCCGGGTGTGCGGTCAGTCCTGCGGGACCGACCGTCGACGACGTGCCGCGCGGACCGACAGCAACCCGCCGCCGGTCAGGAGCAGCAGCGCTGCGACGGCGACCGCGGCGGTGACGTCGGCTCCGGTGAAGGCCAGTCCGCCACCGGTCGGGCCACCACCGTCGCCCGTGCCGGTACCGCCCGCGACGGGTGCCGCGCTCGGGGTCGGGCCGTCGGTCGGCTGCGGCGTCACCGTCGGGGTGGGCTCCGGCGTGACGGCGACCTCGGCGAGGACGAGGCGCACGGGCTCCGGCGTGCCGCCGACCGCGGCGGTCGTGACCACCACCGGGTCCGACTGCTCGGGGCCGGTCCCGGCCGTGATCGTGTACTCGGTCAGCGGGCGGAGCCCCTCGAGCACGAAGGTGCCGTCGTCGCCGGTGGTCGTGCTGACCGGCTCGCCGTCGTCGTCACCGGTCAGCGTCGCCACGACCGGGACGGCCGCGGCGGGGGCGCCGTCCGCGTCGCTGACCGTGCCCGGCTGGTCGACCGTCGGCAGGGGCAGGACGAAGTCGACGGCGTCGGCGGCGGTCCCCGTGGCGGGCGTCGTGACCGTCCGGACGGGGGCCCCCTCGACGCTCACGGCGTACTCCGTCGACGGCGTCAACCCGGCGAGCGAGTACCCGCCGTCGGCGGTCGTCTCGACCGTGACCACGGCACCCGAACCGGCCTCGACCGGCCGTGCGGTGACGGTCGTGTCCACGACGGGCGTGCCGTCCTCGTAGCGGACGGAACCGGCCTGCCCGACCGTGACCGCCACCGGCGTCGTGAACGGGAAGTCCGCTCGGACCGTGCCGTCGGCGGTGACCTCGACCGTCAGCTCGGTCGGCTCCGGAGCACCGGCGACCGCGGCCTCGGTACGGACGGTGTAGGTGCCGGGCCGGAGCGCCAGACCGTACGTGCCGTCGGCGTCCGTCTCGACGGTGGCCACCACGCCACCGCCCTGCAGGACCTCCACGAGCGCGGGTGCGGCGGGGGCGCCGCCGTCGAGCGTCACGCGGCCCGTGATCGTCCCCACGCTGATCGGCAGGACGATCGGGTCGAGCGCAGCCACCGGGGCACCGTCGGCACCGGTCGAGCCCGACACCGGCGGGGCACCGCTCACCGTCGCGACGACCGCAGTGCCGGCCGGCAGGCCGACGGCACGCCAGCGCCCGTCCGCGTCCGTGACGACGGTGGCGAGGGGCAGCGCCGAGGTGTCCGTGACGGTCACCTCGGCGTCGGCGACGGGGCGGCCGTCGGCGTCGACCACCGAGCCGTCGAGGTCGACGGTCCCCGGGACCGTGCTGAGGACGAAGTCGGCGTCCGTGACGTCGGTCCGGAGGTCGACCACCGCGGGAGCGCGGTCGACCGCCGCGTTGTCCGGGGTCGCGATCGACACCCGGTACCCGTCGGCCTGGGTGAGCGCGGGGAACGCGTACGCACCGTCGGCACCGGTGGTCGTCGTGTACTCGGTGCCGTTCGGAGCGGTCACGGTGACGAGCGTGTCCACCAGTGGTTCGCCGTCGAGTGCCGCAGTGCCGGAGAGGGACGAGGTCCGGTTCGCGAACCAGGTCTGGTAGACGGGGAGGCCACTGCGTTGCTGGTAGGCGATGGTCAGCGTCGCGAGCGACGCCGTCGGTGTGAACCATGCGCTCGCGCCGGCGGTGTCGTTCGCGGCGTCGTTGCCCCGCAGCACCCCCGTGGCCGGGTCCCAGGACGGCAGGTCCTGACCCGCCGCCACGCCTCCGGGATCGCGCGGGCAGCTCCACCCGCCGGGCGAGACGGTCGAGCACGAGTTGTACGAACCCGCGTAGCCGAGCTGGTCCACGGTGGCTGGGGTGCCGTCCGCGAGGGTCGCCGAGATCGTCGCCTGGTCGGCGTCGACGTCGCCCAGGACGAAGGACCAACCGCCGGCCCCTGGCGTCCCACCGTCGAACGTCCAGGTCGTGACGGCAGGGCTCCGCGCGTCGTCCGCCGCCGGCCGCTGGTTGAGGTACGTCGCACCGCGACTGGTGCCGTAGACCGTGCCGGGCGGCGTCGACGCCCCCTGCCACGTCGATGCGCCGGAGACGACCGTGGCCTGCCGGGAGGTGGACGTGAAGGTGGTGTCCGGGAACCCCGGGAGCGCGATCGAGCCGGTGTACGCACGACTCGTGCCGTCCACCGTGACGGTGGCCCAGTTCCCCGTGGTCGCGGCCGTCGCGCTCGTGACGCCGCTCACCGCCAGTCCTGCCCCGAGTGCGACGGCGATGACGCCGGCGATGACGGAGCGCCATCTGCGCATGTGTGCTCCCCTGTGTCGGCGCCGACGAATACCCGACGCTTGCTCAGGCTATCCGGGCAGCGCGGACGAGGGACAGCCCCGGTGCGGGTCGCGGATCACCGGCCCTCCAGGACCGCGAGCAGCCGGTCGAGCGCGACGACCTGGCCGGACACGAGCACCCCGCGCGCCTCCTCGACGCCGAACCAGCGGGCGTCGTCGACCTCGGGGACCGCGACGAACCGACCGGAACCGCGCGGGAGCTCGACCTGCACCGTGTTGCTCAGCACCTCGTCGACCTCGAAGTCGTCGGCCCGTGCCGCGAAGACCCGGACGCGCTTCCCGGAGGCCTGGCGGACCTCGCCGAGGTCGAGCACGGGTCCCGTCGGTGCGGGGACCCCGATCTCCTCGGCGAACTCGCGGCGCGCGGTGTCGAGTGCGTCCTCACCGTCCTCGACGAGCCCCTTCGGGATCGACCACGCGCGCGGGCGTCGACGCCAGAACGGTCCGCCCATGTGCGCGACGAAGACCTCCGGGGTGCCGTCCACGGGCGACCGACGGTGCAGCAGGAGTCCGGCGCTGGTGACCACCGATCGACCCTACGACGAGCGGCCGTGCACGGCTCAGTCCGCGAGCCGGCGGAGCTCCGAGGCCACCTGCCCGGTCAACCACGCCACCCCGCGCCCGTTCGGGTGCAGGGCCCCGGGCACCATGTCGATGCGGCTCAGGTCGCCCGCCCCGGAGAGCGAGACGCCCGCGACGTACGGGTCGTCGGTCGCGCAGGCCGAGTGCGCCTGCGACCGGGCGAACACGTCGACGAACGGGACGCCGGCCGCCTCGGCAGCGGACGCCGAGACCTCGTCGAGCGACTCCTGGACCCCGTGCAGGTACCGGACGTCGCCGTCGGTGAACGGGTAGGTGTCCCGCGGGAAGGACCCCACGAGCGAGCCGAGGTCGAGCGCCGAGCGGAAGCACCCCCGCGCCGGCGTGTGGGCCGCGTCCGGGAAGATCGCCGGGTAGCCGAGGAAGACCACGACCGCGTTCGGCGCGGCCCGGCGGACCGCGGCGAGCGTGTCCGCGATCCCGAGCGCGACCCGGGACCGGATGCGCACGTCGAGGTCGTCCACCCCGTCGTGCACGAGGGTGCTGCGGCACGACGGGGCGTCCCGACCGGAGAACACCGGGCCGCGGGAGGACAGCGCCAGGCAGGATGCGGCGGTGCCGAACAGGTCGGCGTCGTTGCCGCCGATCGTCAGCGTGACCAGCCGGGTGTCCTCGGACAGTGCCCGGACCTGGGGCGGCACCCCGCGGAACTGGTACCCCGACACGACGTCACGACTGGTCGCCCCCGCGCACGTCACGTCGGTCAGGTCGAGTCCGAAGCGCGCCGCGAGCCGGTGGGGGTAGTCGCGCGCCGACTGCGCGCAGGCGCTCGTCGGCAGCCGGGTCGGGTCGCCCAGGCCGTAGCCGGCCGAGTAGGAGTCGCCGAGTGCGACGTACTCGCTGCCCGGCGGCAGGTCGGCGAGCGTCTCGGCCGGGTCGTCCGTCACCGGGTACGGCTCCGGGACCGGCCACATCGGCGCCGCGACGGCGCCGTCGGTCGGTGCGACCGCGACCGGGCCCGACGGCGCGACGACGACCGCGGCGAGGACCGCGAGCACGAGGGCGACGGCGGTCGACCGCTTCGAGCGGGTGGTGCGCTGCAGGGGGTCCTCCGGGTGGACGCGACGACGGGACGGGCAAGGCTACCTGCCCGTCCCGGGTGCCGGTGTCAGCGACGACCCAGGCGCCGTTCCCCGTTGCTGCCGGTCTGGTACTGCAGGCCGTAGTGCTCGTACAGCACGGGTTCGGTCGAGGCCTCGAGCTCACCGTCGGTCGGGATGGTCGGGGCGTCCTTGACGAGCTTCTTCGGGAACGTCACGAGCAGGTGCTTCGGCGCCACCGTCGCACCGACGAGCGGGACGAAGAGCAGCTTCTGGAACCCGGGCAGCCCGGTGGTGACGGCGCCGAAGGCGGGATCGGACGTCGCGGTGTCGTAGTAGATGCTCTCGAGCGTGCCGATCTTGTCCTCGGTCTCGTCGACGACGGGCAGGCCGATCCAGTCACGGATGTTGGCGGCTTCGAACACGGGGCGCTCCCTTCGAGCAGGACAGGTACGCCTCGACGCTACCGACGACCCCTCGGCGGGTTCACGGCGAAGTGACGGGGGCGACCGGGAGCGAGTCGACGGCGGCGAGCACGTCGTCCACGCCGACGGCCAGGAGCGCCGGGTCCGGGTCCTCCGCGAACACGTCCCCGCGGCGCACGGACGCGTCGGTGAGCACGACGTGCGGACCGGAGGCGGGCGGTCCCCAGGCCTCGGGCGGCGCCGGCCCGAACACCACGACGGACGGGATCCCGTAGGCGGAGGCGAGGTGGGCCGCCCCCGTGTCGACGGTCACGACGAGCGATGCCGATGCGATGACGCCGGCGAAGGCCTGCAGCTCCAGCGCGCCCGCGAGGACCGCCTCCGGCGGCAAGCCGGCCGACTGCGCGACGGCGGTGGCGCGCTCGACGTCGTCCGCGCCTCCCGTCAGGACCACGTCGAGGCCGCGCTCGCGGAGCCCTCGCACCACGGCTGCGAAGCGGTCGGTCGGCCAGTGCCGCGCACCGTGGAAGGCGCCGATGTGCACGACCGCGGCACCCGGCGCGGCGGACGGGGCGGCCGGGCGGGCGATGGCGACCTCGTCGGGGTCGGCGGGGATGCCGTGCCAGGTGAGCAGGTCCGCCCAGCGCTCCCGCTCGTGGACGTCGTCCGGCCACTCCGGGCCCTCGTACCCGTGGGTCGGGTCGGCGTGGCCGATCACGCGCCGGGCACCGAGTGCGGCGACGAGGTCGGACGACTCCGGCCCGGCACCGTGCAGGTTGACCGCGACGTCGACCGCTCCGGCGGGGGCGGCGATCGGGTGGTCGAGCCCGTGCTGCGCGAGGTGCACGTCGACGGGCAGCAGCTCGACGACCGGGGCGAGCCACGCGGTCGTCGCCAGGGTGATCCGGTGGCCGGGGAACGCCCGGCGGAGCGCGTGCAGTGCGGGGACGGCGACGAGCGCGTCCCCGAGCTTGATGGCGCGCAGGACGAGCAGGTCGGGGCGTCCGTCGGACGGGGGCAGGGCGGGGACGGCGGTCACGGTCCGACGGTATCCGGCCGCGCCTGGGCCGGTTCCCGGCCGGCGGACGGTACCAAGGAGCATGGCTCTCGCGAAGGACCGCGCCGTCCGCGGTCTGCTCTTCGACCGTGACGACACCCTCGTCATCGACGTCCCGTACAACGCCGACCCCCACAAGGTCGTCCCCGTGCCCGGCGCCCACCGCGCGGTCGAGCGCGCCCGGACCGCCGGTCTGCGCGTCGGGGTCGTGACGAACCAGTCGGCGATCGCGAAGGGCCTGGCGACCCGCGAGCAGGTCGACGCGACGAACGCCCGCGTGGACGAGCTGGTCGGCCCGTTCGACGTCTGGTGCGTCTGCCCGCACGACGCCGGCGACGGGTGTGCGTGCCGCAAGCCGCGTCCGGGGATGGTGCTCGACGCCGCGCGACGGCTCGGGCTCGACCCGTCCGAGATCGTGGTGGTCGGGGACATCGGCGCCGACGTCGGTGCGGCGGCGGCGGCGGGTGCGCAGGGCGTGCTGGTGCCGACGCCGCGGACGCGCGCCGAGGAGGTCGAGGCGGCGGAGACCGTCGCCGGCTCCCTCGACGACGCCGTCTCCCTCGTGCTGGCCCGGGTCCCGGCGGCCCGGGCGTGAGCCGCGCCGAGCAGCGCGGTCCCGAGGGTGCGGAGTCGACCACGGCCGACGAGCGGACCGGTCCGCGCGTCCTGGTCGTCCGGCTCGACTCGTTCGGCGACGTCCTGGTGGCCGGCCCCGCCGTGCGCGCCGTCGCCGCGGGGGCCGCGCACGTCACGATGCTCTGCGGCCCCCAGGGCTCCCCGGCCGCGGACCTGCTGCCCGGGGTCGACCGGGTGCGGGTCTGGGCAGCGCCCTGGGTGACCGAGACCGCGCGGCCGATCGACGACGCGCTGCTCGGCGAGTTCCGTGCGCTCGTCACCGAGGAACAGCCCGACGAGGCCGTCGTGCTCACCTCGTTCCACCAGTCGCCCCTGCCGGTCGCCCTGCTGCTCCGCCTGGCCGGGGTGCCCCGGGTCTCCGGTGCGTCGGTCGACCACCCCGGGTCGCTGCTCGACGTGCGGCTCCGCCCGGGCGAGGACCTGCCGGAGGACCTCCCGGAGCCGGAGCGCGCCCTCCGCATCGCCGAGGCCGCCGGGTTCGCCCTGCCGGCGGATGACGACGGGAGGCTCGTGGTGCGGATCGACGCCGTCGCACCACCCGAGGTGGCCGCCCTGGACCGCTACGTGGTCGTCCACCCCGGCGCGAGCGTCCCGGCGCGCTCCTGGCCGGAGGAGCACCACCGTGCCCTCGTCGCGGCCTACGCCGAGCGCGGGATCCCCGTGGTCGTCACGGGCAGCCCCGGCGAGCGGGCGCTCACGGCCGCCGTCGCGGGCGACACCGCGGTCGACCTCGGCGGTCGGACGTCGCCCGCCGAGCTCGCCGCGGTCCTCGCCGGCGCCGAGGTCGTCGTCGTCGGCAACACCGGTCCGGCACACCTCGCCGCCGCGGTGGGTGCGCGCATCGTCAGCCTGTTCTCGCCGGTGGTGCCGGCGGTGAAGTGGGCCCCGTACGCACCCGAGGTGGAACTGCTCGGCGACCAGACCGCCGCCTGCCGCCTGAGCCGTGCCCGGGAGTGCCCGGTCCCGGGCCACCCGTGCCTGTCCGGAGTGCGCGTGCAGGACGTCCTCGACGCACACGGACGCCTGCTGGCGCGCGGCACCGGACCCGGCGCCGTCGCGGACGGCAGTGCGCTCAGCGGATGAAGCAGGAGAAGCTGCGAGGAGGACCAGCAGTGCTCCCGTAGCGTGCGCCACTGCTCCTCCTGCTCCTCTTCCCGGCACCTGCGCAGCGCGCGCGAGCGCCGGCGGGGCAGCTGTCCGGAGGGGCACCGAACCGTCGAAAGGCCCTGCATGCGGATCCTCGTGTGGCACGTGCACGGCGGCTGGATGGACGCCTTCGTCCGCGGCCCCCACGAGTACCTCATCCCCACCACACCGGCCCGCGACGGCTGGGGGCTCGGGCGGGGCGGCCGCGACTGGCCGGCGAACGCGATCGAGATCGACCCGGCCGACCTCGCCGACGCCGAGGTCGACGTGGTCGTCGTGCAGCGCACCGAGGAGCTCGAGGAGGCCCGTCGCCTGCTCCGCGGCCGCGAGGTCCCCGTGGTCTTCGTCGAGCACAACGCCCCGCGCGTCGACGTCCCGAGCAGCCTGCACCCGATGCGCGACCGCGACGACCTGGTGATCGCGCACGTCACGCACTGGAACGCCCTCATGTGGGACTGCGGCACGACCCGCACGACGGTGGTCGAGCACGGCGTCGTCGACCCGGGCCCGCTCTACACCGGCGCGCTCGAGCGCTTCGGTGTCGTCATCAACGAACCGGTCCGCCGGGGCCGTGTGGTCGGCACGGACCTGCTCCCCCGCTTCGCCGAGGTCGCACCCGTCGACCTCTGGGGCATGGGCACCGACCGGCTCCCCGAACTCGGGTTCGGCGACCGCGTCGTCGCCCTCGGCGACGTCCCCGCAGACCCCATGCACGCCGCACTCGCGCAACGACGCGCGTACGTGCACCCGAACCGCTGGACGTCGCTCGGCCTGTCGCTGATCGAGTCGATGCACATGGCGATGCCGGTCCTCGTGCTCGCGACGACCGACGCACCACGGACCGTGCCCGCCGAGGCCGGCGCGATCGCGACCGACGTCGACGAGCTGGTCCGTGCCTCCAGGACGCTCCTGGAGGACCCCGAGGAGGCCCGTCGCCGCGGTGCCGTCGCCCGAGAGGCCGCGCTCGAGCGGCACGCGCTCGGCCGGTACCTGGCGGACTGGGACGACCTCCTCGACGACGCCGTCGCGCGTGGTGCGCGACGCGGACGCGCGGCGGACGCCGCGCTGGAAGGGAGCCTCCGATGAAGATCGCGATGGTGTCCGAGCACGCGAGCCCGCTCGCGGTGCTCGGCGGAGTCGACGCCGGTGGACAGAACGTGCACGTCGCCGAGCTGTCCGCGGCCCTCGCGGACCGCGGCCACCAGGTGACCGTGTACACGCGGCGCGACGACGCCGACCAGCCCGTCCGCGTGCTGCTGCGCCCGGGCGTCGAGGTCGTGCAGGTCGACGCCGGGCCCGCCCGCCACGTCCCGAAGGACGACCTGTTCCCGTTCATGGACACGTTCGCCTCGGTGCTCGCGGCGGAGTGGTTCGTCGACCGCCCCGACGTGGTGCACGGGCACTTCTGGATGTCCGGGTACGCCGCGCTCGAGGCCGTCAAGCAGGTCCACGCCCGCACCGGTGGCGTCCGGATCCCGGTCGTGCAGACCTTCCACGCGCTGGGCGTCGTGAAGCGTCGCCACCAGGGCACCGCCGACACGAGTCCCGCGGAGCGCGAGTGGATCGAGCCCGCCGTGGGCCGGAGCGTCGACCAGGTCGTCGCGACGTGCTCCGACGAGGCCTTCGAGCTCAAGACCCTCGGCGTGCCGCTGCACGCCATCTCCGTGGTGCCGTGCGGTGTGGACACCGAGCTCTTCCGGCCGGACGGCCCCGTCGAGGAGCGTGGGCGCCCCTTCCGGGTGCTCACCGCGTCGCGCCTGGTGCGCCGGAAGGGTGTCGGCACGACCATCGCCGCGCTCGCGAAGCTGCTCGACGAGGGCCGCGAGGCCGAGCTCGTGGTGGTCGGCGGAGCCGGCACGGCCGGAGCCGACCTCGCCGACGACCCGGAGTACCAGCGCCTCGACGCCCTGGCCCGGTCGCTCGGGGTGCGCGAGCACGTGAGCTTCCGCGGCCAGCTCGGGCAGCACGACATGCCCGCCGTCTACCGCAGCGCCGACGTCGTCGTGTGCGCCCCCTGGTACGAGCCCTTCGGCATCGTGCCGCTCGAGGCCATGGCGTGCGGTCGTCCCGTCGTCGCGTCGAGCGTCGGCGGACTCATCGACACCGTCGTGGAGGACGCCACCGGCCTGCACGTCCCGCCCCGCGACGAGGAGGCCGTGGCCGCCGCCGTGGGCGCGCTGCTCGACGACCGCGAGCGGCGCGACGCGTACGGACGCGCGGGTCGCGAGCGCGCCGAGTCCCGGTACACCTGGCACAAGGTCGCCGCCGAGAGCGAGCGCGTGTACGAGCGCCTCGTCGCCGGCGCCGCGAACGGCCTCGCCACGCCCGCCGTCGCGGCCACCGGGACCGACACGGCACCCGTGTCGAACGACCCCGTCGGGATCACCCCCGCCACGACCATCCCGGGCGCCCGTCCCGGACGCGCCGGACGGACCGCCCGCCCGACGCCCGCGGTGCTGCCGCACCCGACGGAGAGGACCGCACGATGACCATCGAGCAGCAGACCGGCACGCGTGAGCCGGAGACCGAGAGCGCCAGCGTCCGGACCGTCGTCGACCACATCGCCGCCTCGGTGCCCGTGATCGCCTCGCTCGTCGACCACAAGGACCACATCGCGGCGTGGGCGGACGACATCGCCGCACGGCTCGTCGCCGGCCGTCGGCTGCTCGCCGCGGGCAACGGCGGCTCGGCGGCGGAGGCCCAGCACCTCACCTCCGAGCTGACCGGCCGCTTCGACGGGGACCGTCCGGCGTACTCGGCGATCTCCCTGCACGCCGAGAGCTCCGCCGTCACCGCGATCGGGAACGACTACGGCTACGACCAGGTCTTCGCCCGCCAGGTGACGGCGCACGCGCGCGCCGGTGACGTCGTCGTGCTGCTGAGCACGAGCGGCAAGAGCCCGAACCTGCTCCGCGCGGCCGAGGCCGCTCGGGCCGTCGGTGCACGCTCGATCGCGATGACCGGCCCCGGGCCGAACCCGCTCGCCGACGCGGTCGACGACGCGATCCGCATCGAGGGCCCCTCGGCCAACGTGCAGGAGGCGCAGCTCGTCCTCGTGCACGCCCTCTGCCGTGCGATGGAGCCGGCCCTCCGCCGCGGCGGCCGCCGGTGAGCGGCACGGAGCGCACCGCCAGCGCGACGCCGGGCTCCGGCGACGGCACCCGGCGTCGCATCGTCGTCGTCGGCGACACCCTGCTCGACGTCGACGTCTCGGGCACGAGCGAACGGCTCAGCCCGGACGCCCCCGTCCCGGTCGTCGACGTCCGGACCGACGACCGTCGTGCCGGTGGCGCCGGCCTGGTCGCCTCGATGCTCGTACGCGACGGCCACGACGTGACGCTCGTCACCGTGCTGAGCGACGACGACCGTGCCGACGAGATCCGCGCCCTGCTGCCCGACGTGCACGTCGTCGCCGGTCCGTCCGGTGCGCCGACCCCGGTGAAGACCCGCGTCCGCGTGGTCGACCACGCGCTCGTCCGCATCGACGAGGGGTGCGCCACCCCGCCCGTCCCCGGCACGACCGCCGAGATGACCGCGGCGCTCGAGGGCGCCGACGCGATCGTCGTCGCCGACTACGGCCGTGGCGTCGCGGCCGCCGACGGGCTCCGTACCGCCCTCGCCGCCGTGGCCCGCACGACGCCCGTGGTCTGGGACCCGCACCCGAAGGGTGCCTCCCCCGTCGCGGGCACCGCGGTCGTGACCCCGAACACCAGCGAGGCCCGGCGCTTCACCGACCTGTCCGGCGAGGGCGTGCCCTTCGCCACGGACGCCGCGGCCGAGCTCGTCCGGACCTGGGACGTCGACGCCGTCGCCGTCACGATGGGCGACCGCGGCGCACTCGTCGCCTCGCGTCGCAGCGGGGACGGCACCCGGCCGGCCGCGCTGGACAGCCGGTTCGTCCCGGCCCCGTCCGTCACCGCCGGCGACCCGTGCGGCGCCGGTGACCGCCTCGCCGCGGGCGTCGCCATCGCCCTCGCCGAGGGTGCTGACGTCGCCGAGGCCGTCGCCGCGGGCGTGCTCGCTGCCTCGGAGTACCTCGCGGCCGGCGGCGTGACCGCGTTGTTCGCCGACGACGGCCCGGCTCCGGTGCCCGTCCCCGGCGTGGACCGCGACGCGCTGCGCGTCGTGCACGACGTCCGCAGCGCCGGTGGGACCGTCGTCGCCACCGGCGGCTGCTTCGACCTGCTCCACGCCGGGCACGCCCGCACGCTCTCCGCAGCGCGGGCGCTCGGCGACTGCCTGGTGGTCTGCCTCAACTCGGACGACTCGGTGCGCGCCCTCAAGGGGCCGGAGCGCCCGATCATGACGCAGGACGACCGGGTCGAGCTGCTGCTCGCGCTCGACTGCGTCGACGCCGTGGTCGTCTTCGACGAGCACACCCCGGACGAGGCCCTCCGCCGCTTCCGCCCGGACGTCTGGGCGAAGGGCGGCGACTACGCCGCGAGCGAGCTCCCAGAGGCAGCCACACTCGCCGAGTGGGGCGGTCGGGTCGTCACCGTCCCGTTCCACCCCGGTCGGTCCACCACGCGGCTCGCCGCGGCACTCGCCGCGGTCGGCTGAGGACCCACCCCGACCACACGTCGGACGGGAGGCACGGCGCACCGCCGCCACGGGCCTCCCGTCCGTCACCGGTCACCACACACGTCCCGTCGGCACCGCCGACGGACCGGCACCACGCCACTCCCGGAAGGAAGTCCATGCCCGTCCCCACCACCCCCATCGGTCGCGTCCTCGTCACCGGCGGCGCCTCCGGTCTCGGCGCGGCCGTCGTCGCCGCGGTCGTCGAGGCCGGCGGCACCCCCATCGTCCTCGACCTGCGCGTCGACGGCGTCCCGGAGGGCACCGACGCCGTCGCCGTGGACGTCACGGACACCGAGGCGACCGAGCGCGCCGTCCGCGAGGCCGCGGAGCGCCACGGCGGACTCGACGCCGTCGTCACCGCCGCGGGCATCGACAAGCCCGCGCCGATCGGCGGGATCTCCTCGGGCGACTGGGAGCGCATCGTCGGGGTCAACCTGCTCGGCACCGCCGCCGTGGTGCGCGCCGCGCTGCCCGCCCTCGAGGCGACGCACGGCCGCGTCGTGACGATCTCGTCGTCGCTCGCGCTCAAGGGCGTCGGCGACGGCACGGCCTACTCGGCGTCGAAGTTCGGCGTGCGCGGCTTCTCGCAGGCGCTGGCCGCCGAGACCGCCGGGCGCATCGGTGTGACGAACATCATCCCCGCCGGCATGCGCACCGCGTTCTTCGAGGGCCGGACCGAGCAGTACAAGCCGGGCCCGGACGCGCAGCTCATCGAGCCGGAGTACGTGGCGAACTCGATCCTGTTCGCGCTGTCGCAGCCGGCCGGCTGCGAGATCCGCGAGCTGTCGATCATGCCCGCGACGGAGCCCAGCTGGCCGTAGGCCCCGCTGACGACGCAACGGGAGGCGCGGTGCCGGTCGGTACCGCGCCTCCCGTCGTTCGGTCCAGCTGCCCGGCTGTCCGCTCGGTCTGCCCGCTGGGTCTGCCCGCTGGGTCTGCCCGCTCGCTCCCGCCCTGCCGAGCGGGCCCGATCCGTCACGCTCGGCGCCGCCCGGCGACGGATCGCGCCCGCTCGGCGCAGTGCGCGTGGCACGTCCCGCCCGATCGCTCGGTTCCCGACGGGGTCGGAGCCGGCGTCCGGGTGCACTCCTGCGCCGGCTCAGACGACCGGTGCGGCCGTTCGCTCCCGGGGTCGCACGGTCGCGAGGAGGTCCTCGACGTCGGTGAGCACGGCCTCGGGCTGGACCTCGTCGACGTACGACGGGTCGTGCTCGCAGCGCTCAGCGGTCCACCCGACCTGGGTCACGTCGATGCCGCACACCGGGCAGCGCGTGACGAAGGACATGTGCACCCGGTGCCGTCCGCGGTCGATCGGGCCCGCGTTCACCACGTTGCCGAACCAGAACACGCCGACCGTGGGGGTGCCGACCGCGACGGCGAGGTGCCGCGGGCCGGAGTCGTCGCCGACCATGACGTCAGCGGCCGCGAGCACCGCGGGGAGCTCCGCGAGCGGCAGGGCGTCGGTCAGGTCGTGGAGACGGTCGTGCAGGGCCACCGGCACGGCACCGCGGATGGCCTGCGCCGCCGGCACGTCCGTCGCGTCGCCGACGAGCACGACGTCGTCGCCGGCGTCGAGCCGCGCGGACACCACGGCTGCGAACCGCTCGGGGCTCCACCGGCGCCGCGGGTCCGTCGCGCCGGGGTGCACGGCCACCAGGTGGCCGGCGACGCCGAGGCGGTCGCGCACGGCACGGCGCTCCTCGGCGCTCACGTGCACGCGCGGGTCCAGGGTGACCGGGGCGGCACCGGCGAGCGAGACGACCTCGAGCCCGCGGAGCACCTCGTGCTGGTAGTAGACGTAGCGGACCCACCGCTCCAGGACCTCGGCGTCCTCGGTCGCGGTGCCGACGGTGTGCGGTGCGGCGAGGCGCAGCAGGAACGGGTTCGAGTTCCGACCGCCGCCGTGCAGCTGGACGGCGAGGTC
Source organism: Curtobacterium sp. 1310 (assembly GCF_017834105.1). Classification (NCBI taxonomy): domain Bacteria; kingdom Bacillati; phylum Actinomycetota; class Actinomycetes; order Micrococcales; family Microbacteriaceae; genus Curtobacterium; species Curtobacterium sp. 1310. The sequence goes on from NZ_JAFICY010000001.1 coordinate 447,161, forward strand.
GAACCGGCCGCGGAGCCGCGACTCGAAGTCGTGCAGCGCCGGCGCACCCTCCCCGGCGTCCCGCACCCCGGGCGACACCGGGAGTTCCTCGAACGCGTGCACCGCGTCGGTCCGTCCGCGCAGGACGGCCGAGGCCAGCGGGCTCCCGAGCAGCGTGATGCGGGCGTCGGGGTACGCGGCGTGCAGCGCCTCGATCGCGGGGACCGCGAAGAGCAGGTCCCCCAGGCCACCGCCGCGGAGCACCGCGATCTCCCGGACGTCGTCGAAGCGTTCTCCACCGTTGCCGATCAGTTGCACCACACCCGTCTACCGGAACCGAGCCGAGAGCGCTGCCGGGCCGACGCCGTCCCGGACCCGACCGGTGCGCTCTCCGGACCGAGCACCCGAAACCGGCACCCCGCACAGGTCCCCGGGAGCAGCGTGGAACCGTACGCCCGTCTCCGGAAGGACACCATGACCCTCGCCACCCCGTCAGCGACCGCGACCGACACCGACCACATGGTCGTCACCGACCCCGTCGACGGGTCGATCGCCACGACGACCCCGCGCTCCACGAGCGAGGACGTCGCGAACGCTGTCGCGCGCGCACGGGCGGCCGCACCCGCGTGGGCGCGCACCGCACCGGCGGAGCGCGGAGCCCTGCTGCACGCAGCAGCAGCGCACCTCCGTGACCACGCCCAGGAGCTCGCCGACCTGAACACCCGCGAGACCGGGAAGGTGCCCGGCGACGCGATGGGCGGCGTGCAGGCCGGCATCGGGACGCTCGTGCAGTACGCCGAGCTCGGCCCGGTCCACCGCGGCGAGGCGCTCCGCGGGCAGTTCGGTGCGGCCGACTGGTCGGTCCCCCACCCCCGCGGCGTGGTGCTCGCCCTGACGCCGTGGAACGACCCGGTGGCCGTGGCGCTCGGGATCCTCGGTGCCGCGCTCGTCACCGGGAACACCGTGGTGCACAAGGGCAGCGAGCGGTGCCCCGGCACGATCGCCCGGCTGAACACGCTGCTGGCCGAGGTCCTGCCGGAGGGCGTCCTGGTGGGCGTCGACGGTGACGCCTCGACCGGCGAGGCGCTGCTCGAGCAGGACGGCATCGACGTGTACGCCCACGTCGGCTCCACCGCCACCGGCGACCGCCTCTCCGAGGTCGCCGCGAGCACGCGCGCGCACGTCATCCGCGAGAACGGCGGCAACGACGCGGTCGTCGTGGACGCCGACGTGGACCCCGCGTGGGCCGCCGCACAGGTCGCGCTCGGCGCCTTCGCGAACACGGGTCAGATCTGCACGAGCGTCGAGCGCGTCTACGTGCACCGCGATGTCGCCGAGGAGTTCACCGCGGCGCTCGTCGCCGAGGCGGAGCGACGGACGGCATCGCCCGCCGCCGAGTTCGGTCCGCTCGTCGACGACCGGCTCCGCGGCACGGTGCAGGCGCACGTCGACGACGCCGTGCAGCGCGGCGCCACCGTGCGCACTGGCGGGACGACGCCCGGCGGTGTCGGCACGTTCTACCCGGCCACCGTCCTGACCGACTGCACCGACGACATGGTCGTGATGACCGAGGAGACCTTCGGTCCCCTCGCACCGGTCCGCGTCGTCGAGTCGTTCGACGAGGGCCTGCGCCTCGCCGCGGCCGACCGGTACGGCCTCGCCGCGACGGTGCTCACCGGCGACACCGGTCACGCCCTCCGCGCCGCAGCCGAGCTCCCCGTCGGCACCGTCAAGGTGAACGCGGTGTTCGGCGGCGCACCGGGCGGCAGCGCCCAGCCGCGCGGGGCCTCGGGCGCCGGCTTCGGCTACGGCCCGCACCTGCTCGACGAGATGACGACCACCACCGTCGTGCACCTCGAGTCCGCCCCCGCACGCACCACCGGAGGAACCCGATGACCGCCGACGTCCGTCTCGTCCGCGACCTGGTCGCCTCGGTCGACGACCGCGAACCGCTCGTCGTCGTCATCGGCGACTGCATCCTCGACCGCTGGACCGTCGGGGAGGCCGAGCGCGTCTCCCGCGAGGCCCCGGCGCCCGTGGTCCGTGTGACCGAGACGGTCGCCGTCCCGGGCGGCGCCGCGAACACGGCGGTGAACGCCCGCGCCCTCGGCGCCCGTGTCCGCATGGTCGGACTCATCGGTGACGACGAGTCCGGACGCGTCCTCCGCGACCGGCTCGAGACCGCCGGCGTCGACACGACCCACCTGGTCGAGGTCGCCGGTGCCCGCACCACCACGAAGTCGCGGGTGGTCGGCGGCGACCGCGTGGTCGTCCGCGTCGACGAGATCGCGGCGACGCCGGACGCGCACGCCGGTACCCGCCTCGGCGAGGCCGTCGCCCGCGCCGTCCGGGGCGCCGACGCCGCCGTGGTGTGCGACTACGGCCTCGGTGTGCAACCCGAGGACGTCGTGCCCGTCCTCGACCGCGACCGCCCCGGTACCGTCGTCGTCGATGCCCACGACCTGACGCGGTGGGCCGACCTGCACCCCGACCTGGTCACCCCGAACGCCGGCGAGACCGCCGGCCTGCTCGGTCGCGACCTCGGAGCCGGCTCGGCCCGGGTGCCGGTCGTCGTGGACGCCCGGCAGGAGGTCCTCGCCCGCAGCGGCGCCCGTGCGGCGGTCGTCACCCTCGACCGCGACGGCACCGTCCTGCTCGAGCCCGGCGCGGACCAGGCCTTCCGAACCCGCGCGACGCCGGCGTCGGAGCAGCAGGCATCCGGCGCGGGCGACACGTTCTGTGCCGCCGCCACGGTCGCCCTGGCCGTGCGTGCTCCGCTCCGTGACGCGATCGCGGTGGCGCAGGCCGCCGCCGACGTCGTGGTCCGCGAGGCGGGCACCTCGGTCTGCACCGCCGCGGCCCTGATCGACTCCGTGACGGCCCCCGCCGCGACCGTGGTCGACCACGACGACCTCGCCCTGGCCGTCGACGCCGCCCGTGCCGCCGGCCGTCGCGTGGTCTTCACGAACGGCTGCTTCGACGTCGTGCACCGCGGGCACACCACCTACCTCCGGCAGGCCCGCGAGCTCGGCGACCTGCTCGTGGTCGCCCTCAACGACGACGACTCGGTCCGCCGGCTGAAGGGTCCGGAGCGTCCGATCAACACCGCCGAGGACCGGGCCGGCGTGCTCGCCGCCCTCGCCTGCGTCGACCTCGTGACCGTCTTCGCGACGGACACCCCGATCCCGCTCATCGAGCGCCTGCGCCCCGAGGTCTACGTCAAGGGCGGCGACTACTCCCCCGAGATGCTCGAGGAGACCGGGGTCGTCCGGGCGTACGGCGGTGAGGTCGTGATGGTCGACTACGTGCCGGAGCACTCGACGACCGCGGTCGTGCGGCGCATCCGCGAGGCCACCGCCGCCGCGGCCGCAGCCGCCGGCACGGCTCCGGCGACCGACACCGCGGACTCCACGGCACCCGCCGTCGAGCCCGACCCGGCACCGTGACCGCCGCCCGCTGGTCCGGTGCCTGGGCACGCCCCCGGACGGACGACCGCGGTCCGGCCGAGGTCGACGTCCTGGTGCCGACCGTCGGGCGGCCGGCCGAGCTCGCGACGACGCTCGCCGGGCTCGCGGCGCAGACCGACGTCGACCTGCGCCTGGTCCTCAGCGACCAGTCAGCGGGCCAGGACGCCGCCTCCGAACCGGCGGTGGCCGCCATGCTCCGCGTCCTGGAGGCACAGGGCCGTCCCGTCACGCTCCTCGCCCACCCGGAACGGCGTGGTCTGGCGGAACACCGCCAGCACCTCCTCGACCACGCGACCGCTCCCGCGGTGCTCTACCTCGACGACGACGTCTGGCTCGAACCGGGCACCGTCCGCCGGATGCTCGACGCGCTCCGCGACCTGGGGTGCGGCTTCGTCGGCAGCGCCGTCCAGGGCCTGTCGTACCTGCAGGACCGTCGACCGCACGAGACCGCCGTGTTCGAACCGTGGGACGGCCCGGTCGTGCCCGAGGTCGTGCGCCGCGGGACGCCCGGCTTCGACCGACTGTCGCTGCACAACGCCGCGAACCCGGCACACGTCGCAGCGGAGCTCGACGTCGAGACCGGAGGGTGGGTGCCCTACCGGGTCGCCTGGGTCGGCGCGTGCGTCGTCTACGACCGTGACGCCCTCGAACAGGTGGGGGGCTTCCGGTTCTGGGACGCCCTGCCCCCGCAGCACTCCGGCGAGGACGTCGTCGCGCAGTGGCGGGTGATGGAGCGCTTCGGCGGCGCGGGCATCCTTCCGTCCGGCGCCGTGCACCTCGAGAGCCCGACCACCGTGACCGATCGCCGGGTCGACGCTCCCGACGTCCTGTTCGACGACCACGAGACGAGCACGCACCGGCGCTGACGTGCTCCGGCGCTGCCCCGCTCCGGCGGGGCAGGATCGGGGCACGTCAGCCCTCGTCAGGGGTCCCCTGCCCCGCGCCCGCGATCGTCGCCGCGTCGATCCCCAGCTCCTGGGACAGGAACCGCCACATCCACGCGAGCGCGACCGCGTTGGTGAGGGTCGGGACGCCCTGCGCGATCTGCGTCGCGACACCGTCGCTGTAGGCCGCGAGTCGCAGCGCCACGACCTCCGGGCCGTCGTCGGTGTGGAACACGCCGTCGGCGAGCCCGCGCTCGACCACACGGACGAGGCACGCCTCCCACACGCGGATCCGTTCGGCGTACTCCGCTGCGACCTCCGGCCGTCGGGCGACGGCGGTCCAGTAGTCCGACCAGATGCGCCAGTGCTGCCGGACCTGCTCGGTGTCGCCGAACAGTGGTCCGACGAGCATGCGGAGTCCGACCACGGGGTCCGGCTCGGCGTCCACCGCGGCGACGATCGCACCGTAGAAGCGCTCCGTCTCGAGCACGACGACCTCGTTCAGGATCTCCGCGACGCTGCCGAAGTGGTAGGTCACCGTGCCGACCGACACGTCCGCCGCCGCCGCGATGTCGCGGAGGCCCGTCGCGCCGACGCCGCGCTGCACGATGACCGCGCGCGCCGCGTCGACGATCATCGCCCGGCGCACCTCCGGACGCTGCCGGACGCGGGAGGCCCCGGTCACGCCGACGTCCTCGGGACCTCGTCGGTGAAGGTGTGCTCGGCGACGAGCACCTCGGGCGCTCCGGTCGCGCCGTCGCGGGCCCAGGCGCGGACGGTGTTCACCAGGTGGAAGGCGTCGGCCGTCGCGGTCACGTCCGACGTCGTCTCGACCCGTGCCGCCCAATCCGGCTGGTCGAGCCCGATCGCCCAGCGCGAGGTGGCACGAGCGCTCGTCGGGTCGTCCTGTCGGATCCGGTACGTCTCGCGCGCGTCCTCGGTGAAGACGAGCCCGTCCGGGTAGACGCGGCCGCCGCCGTACCCCGGGTCGACGTCGAGGGTCCACTCGCCGGTCTCCACGTCGTGCGTGACGGTCCGCTGCGGCAGCGGGTCGACGGGCGAGGTCAGCTCGATCGCGAGGGGGGTCGACCGGACCGGCTCCTCGAACCGCACACCGTCGTCCGTCGCCCTCGTCCACGTGGGCAGGGTGACCGACGACGTCGCCGGGTCGAGCGTCACGGTCGCCGCGGCACCGTGCGGCCAGACCCATGGCCAGTACGACGAGGACACCGCGAGCCGCACCCGGTGGCCCGCGGCGAAGCGGTGTCCGGTCGAGACGAGCCGGACGTCCAGCTCGGTCGGCACGCCGGGCTCGAGCGGGTCGGCACGGTCGGCTCCGGCCCGCTTCGCGGCGTTGCACACGCCGCGGGTCACGAGTGTGGAGGACCCGTCCGGCGCGACGTCGCACAGCCGGACCGTGAGCGTCGCCCGCGGGAGGTCGCTCGTCACGGTGAGGCGCACCGTGACGTTGCCGAGGACGTCGAACGCCTCGTCGACGGGCAGGTCGAAGCACACCGAGCGGCCGTCCTCGGCGCGCTGGTCCGGCGGCAGGTCGGTGGCGTTGCCGAACGGGAAGAACCGACCGGCGTCGACCCCGGTGTGCTGCGGCGACCGCACGACCACCGGGCCGTCCCCACCACCGCGCAGCAGGTCGAGGGGGACCGTGCGGTCGGCGGAGGCGGTCGACGGCCAGGCCTCGGCGGCGACCCACCGGCCCCGGCGCTCGGCGTAGTGGGTGGCGGGGGCCTCGCCCTCGTTGATCCAGGCGCGGAGGGCCGGGTCGTCCTCGACCCCGGTGTCGACGTCCTTCAACCACCGGTCCCACCACCGGAGCGTCTCCTGCAGGAACCCGATGGACGGCCCCGGCGCGAGACCGCGGTCCGGGTACTGGTGCGACCACGGCCCGACGATGCCCTTCACCGGTGCGTCGACGTGCTCCACCAGGCGGAGCACGGCGTCCCGGTAGGGGTCCGCCCACCCGCCGACCGCGAGCACCGCTGCCCGGATCGCCGAGTGGTCCTCACCCGCGCTGCCGTGCCGCCAGTAGTCGTCGCGCTCCTGGTGCGACAGCCACACGGGGGTCATCGGCCGGTTCCGGTCCAGCCGTGCCCGCCACCGGTCGACCCAGTCCGGCCCGACGACCTCGGGACGCGGCGGTCGCGAGTTGAAGGCGAACATGGTGGCGCCCCAGGCCGTCATGTCGATGCCGAGGACCGCACCGCCGACGTAGTGCACGTCGTTGTCGTACCGGTCGTCGGTCGAGCACACCGTGACGATCGCCCGCAGGGCCGCCGGGGCCCGTGCGGCGAGCTGCAGCGCGTTGAAGCCACCCCACGAGATGCCGAACATCCCGACCGCACCCGAGGACCACGGCTGCGCGGCGAGCCACGCGATGACCGCCTCGCCGTCACGGAGCTCCTGCTCGCTGTACTCGTCGTCGAAGAAGCCGTCCGACGACCCCGTGCCGCGGATGTCGACCCGGACCGACGCGTACCCGTGCTGCGCGTACCAGGGGTGCCGTTCGGAGTCGCGGGGGGCGGTCCAGTCGTCGAGCCGGTACGGCAGGTACTCCAGGAGCACCGGCAGCGGTCCGTCGGGGTCGGCGGGAGCCCAGGTGCGCGCGTGCAGCCGGACGCCGTCGGGCATCGGGATCCACTCGTCCCGGACCGTGACGCCCTCGGGCAGCCGCGGGTCGGGACCGATCGCGGTCAGGTGCGGGGTGCTCATGCGTCCTCCCAGTTCCTCGTGCGGTGTCCGTCGCCGTGGTCCGTCCAGCCCGGGGCGTCCCGCCAGCGCTGCACGCCGTCGCCGACGTCGGGGAGCTCGGTCTGCCCCGGTTCGAGCGTCGCCCGCAGCAGGGTGCGCGTGTACGGGTGGTTCGTCCCGGTGAAGACGCGCTCGGTCGGGCCGACCTCGACGATGCGCCCGCCGGTCATCACCGCCACCCGGTCGGCGACGCCCCGCACGACGGCGAGGTCGTGGCTGATGAACAGGCAGCTCAGCCCGCGCTCGCGGCGGAGGTCGTCGAGCAGCGCGAGGATGCCGGCCTGGACCTGCACGTCCAGCGCCGTGGTGATCTCGTCGGCGATCACCAGCCGGGGCTCGGCTGCCAGAGCGCGGGCGATGCCCACGCGCTGCCGTTGTCCGCCGGACAGCTGCGCCGGCAGCCGGTCGGCGTACTCCGGGCCGAGTCCGACCTGCGTGAGGAGTTCGCCGACGCGCGCCCGCGAGGAGCTCCCGGTGAACAGCCGGAGCGGCCGACCGACGGCAGCACCGACGGTGCGACGGGGGTTGAGCGAGGTGTCGGCGTTCTGGAACACGAGCTGCACGGCACGTCGGAGCTCCTGCGACCGCGCCGCGACCGGTTCGCGGAGGTCACCGCGCACCGTGCCGTCGTCGTAGGTGAACGAGCCCGACTCGGCGGGCACGAGGCCGGCGAGGGTCGTCGCGAGCGTGGACTTCCCGCTGCCCGACTCCCCCACGACCGCGAGGGTCTCGCGCGGCGCGATGGCGAACGAGACACCGTCGACGGCGGCCGGCAGGCCGCGTCGGTACCGGACCACCAGGTCCTGGGCGTCGACGACGCGGCGCTCGACCGCCGGCTCGACCGGCGACCCGGGAGGCGCGCTGCCGGTCGCGGTGTCGGCGACCGTCCCGGGGACGCGCGCGTCGCGCCGGGGGCGGTCCGCGCCTCCCGGCCGTCGCTGCTCCGGCCGTCGCTGCTCCGGCCGTCGGCCGTCCGGTACCGCGGCGAGCAACGCGCGGGTGTACTCGTGCTGCGGCGCGGCGAAGAGCGCCGCCGTCGCGGCGTGCTCGACGACCTCACCGGCGCGCATGACGGCGATCTCGTCCGCCATCGCGGACACCACCCCGAGGTCGTGGCTCACGAGCAGCACGGCCATGCCGAGCTCGCGGCCCAGGTCGGCGACGAGGTCGAGGACGGCCGCCTGCGTGACCACGTCCAGCGCGGTCGTCGGTTCGTCGAGCACCAGGACGCGCGGGCGCGCGGCGACCGCCATGGCGATGGCGACGCGCTGCTGCTGCCCACCGGAGAGCTGGTGCGGGAAGCGCCGGACGATGGTGTCGGGGTCGGGGAGCCGGACGAGCCGCAGGAGCTCCACGACGCGGTCGGGCCCGTCGGGCTCGCCGTGTGCGCGCAGGGCCTCGCGGACCTGTTCCCCGACGCGCATCGACGGGGTGAGCGCCTGCCCGGCGTTCTGCGCCACCACCGAGGCCGTCCCGCCCCGCAGCGCCCGACGCCCCGCGGCCGAGAGGGCGAAGACGTCCTGACCGTCGACGAGGACGCGGCCGTCGGTGATGCGCGACCCGGCGCGCAGGTGTGCGAGCAGGGTGCGGGCCACGGTGGACTTGCCGCTGCCCGACTCACCGACGAGGCCGAGCGTGCGACCAGCGGCGACGCTGAAGGACACGCCGCGCACGACGGGCACCGTGCGACGCCCGGCGGCGTAGGACACGGCGAGGTCCTCGACGCGCACGAGCGGCCGCTGCTCGGGCTCCCCCGACTGCGGGCGGTGGACGGTCTGCTGGTCGGTCATGCGCCCGCTCCCTGCTGTGCGCGGTCGACGCCGAGCGACTTGGCCAGCCCGTCGGCGGCGAGGTTGAGGCCGACGACGAGCGTCGCCAGCGCCACGATCGGCGCGAGGGTGCCGAGCGGCACCACGGTCAGCGCCGTCCGGTTCTCCTGCACCATGAGCCCCCAGTCGGGCGTCGGTGGGTTCGCCCCGAAGCCGAGGAAGGACAGCGACGCGACGAGCAGGACGATCCAGGACGCCCGCATGGCGAACTCGACGAGGACGACGTCGAGCACGTTCGGCAGGATCTCGCGGAACACGATCGACACGGCGCGCTCGCCGCGGGCGCGGGCCGCGGTGACGTAGTCCTGCGTGATCACCGTCCGCGCGGCACCACGGACCACGCGGGTGACGGCGGGTGCGTAGACGACGGTCACCGCGAGCACGATGACCCAGAGTCCGGCGTCGAAGACGGTCACGACGACGAGGAGTGCGAGGATCGAGGGCACGCTGAGCAGCGCGTCGACCACGCGCATGACGACCTCGTCGAACCAGTTGTCCGCGTACGCCGTGACGCAGCCGAGGACGCTACCGACGGCGACGGCGATGGTGGTGGCGAGGAAGGTCACGAGCAGCGCGTACCGGCCGCCGTTGAGCGTGCGCGACAGCAGGTCGCGTCCGTACTGGTCCGTGCCGAGCCAGTGGGCCCAGCTCGGGCCGGCGAGCACGTCCGCGGCGTCCGTCGCGACGGGGTCGTGTCCGGCGATGACGGGCGCGAGCACCGCCAGCACGAGGTGCACGGCGATGAACGCGAGGCCGACGCCGAGTGCCGTCGAGCTGCGGAACGGCGCGACGGCCGCGCCGAGGACGCTGCGGGAGCCTGGGGCGACGGCGGTCATGCGTGGGCCTTCCGTGTGCTGCGGACCGGGCGGGTCCGGGTGCGGCGTTGCCGCGTACGGAGCTTCGGGTCGAGTGCGAGGGCGACGAGGTCGGCCGCGAGGTTGCAGACGACGTAGACGAGGGCGCTCAGGAGCGCGATCGCCTCGATGGTCGGCAGGTCGCGGTTCGAGACCGACTCGAGCATGAGCTTGCCCATGCCCGGGTAGTTGAAGACGTTCTCCACGACCACCACCCCGCCGAGCAGCCAGGCGACGTTGAGCGCGATGACGTTGAGCGTCGGCAGCAGCGCACTCGGCAGTGCGTGCTTCCACACCACCCTGCGCATCGTCAGGCCCTTGAGCTCGGCGGTGGTCACGAACTCGGACGCCATCACGTCGATGGTCGACGAGCGCGCGGTGCGGAGGATGTACGCCGCCATCGCGAGCGTCAGCACGACGATCGGCAGCCAGACGGTCGGCAGGAGTTCCGCGACGGTGGCGTCGCTCCCGCGGAGCACGACGGCCGGGAACACCGGCAGGCCGATCGCGAACAGCAGCACCAGGACGGTCGCGACCATGAACTCGGGGACGCTCATCACGAGGAGGCTGACGGTCGAGACGACCCGGTCGGTCGCACGACCGCGGCGGACACCCGCGAGCACGCCGAGCGCGAGCGACAGCGTCACGCCGACCAGCATCGCCGGGAGGGCGATGAGCATGCTGTTCCGGAACGCCGTGAGGAGCGTCGGCGCCACCGGCTCGCCGCTGACGAGCGACGTGCCGAAGTCGCCGTGTGCGGCGCCGGCGAGCCACTGCAGGTACCGGAGCCAGACGTTCTCGTCGAGCCCGAGGGTCGCCCGGAGCTGCTGGACCGCCTCGGGCGTGGCGTTCTGCCCGAGCAGCTGCTGCGCGACGTCGCCGGGCAGCGCCTGCACCGCGAGGAACACGAACAGTGATGCGAGGACCACCGTCAGCACGGCGATGCCGAGTCGACGGAGGGCGGGGACGAGGACGTTCATCGGCGCAGTCCGATCCGGAGCCAGTCGAACTCGAAGCCGTACTCCGAGTAGTTGACGACGTCGCGGGACAGCCCGACCAGGCGGTCCCCGAACATCGGGGTCATGTCGGCGCCGTCCTCGACGACGAGCCGCTGGGCGTCCTGGTAGAGCGTCCGGCGCTTCGCGTCGTCCATCTCGGCGCGGGCGTCGTCGAGGAGCGTGTCGAAGGTCGGGTTCGACCAGGCGCTCTCGTTGTAGGAGGATCCGGTGCGGAAGATCTGGTTGAGCAGCTGGTCGATCGGTCGCCCGGTGAACCAGTAGCTCACCATGAGCGGCTTCTGCATCCAGATCTGGGTGTAGTAGGAGTCGGCGCTCGCGTTCCGGATCGTCAGCCGGATGCCCGCGTCGGCGACCGCGTCGCGGTAGGCCACCGCCAACGGGGTGAAGACCGACTCGTAGGACGACGTGTAGATGGACGTGCGGAGCCCCTCGGCACCGGCGGCCCGGAGCAGTGCGCGCGCCTTGTCCGGGTCGTGTTCGCGGTGCTCGTCGACGAAGGCGGCGAGCTGCGGCGGCACCGGGTTGTCCCAGCCGGGCGCCCCCGTGCCCTGCAGGGCCGTGTCGACGATCGTGCGCGGGTCGTACGCGAGCTTCATCGCCTGTCGAACCCTCGGGTCGGCGAACTCGTCGCTCGTCGCGAGCATCGGGATCGTGTACCACTGCGCGTTCGTGGAGCGGGCGATCGTCGCGCGGTCGGAGGCCGCGACGACCCGGGCGGTGGCGAAGTCGAGGTTCGTCTGCGAGATGAGGTCGACCTGGCCCGCGAGCAGGGCGTTGACGCGCGCGGTGGTGTCCTGGACGGAGAAGAAGTCGATGCCGTCGAGCGTCGGGCGACCCGCGAAGTGGTCCTCGAACGCCTCGACGCTCCCGGCACCGGCGGGCGTGAAGGACGAGAGGCGGAAGGGACCGGTGCCGATGCCCGTCCGGCCGATGTCCGCGACGGCGCCCGCCGGCACGATGTAGCACTGGTAGGCGGTGAGCAGCGACGGGAACTCGGCGTTCGGCTTCGTGAGCGCGAACCGGAGCGTGTACGGGTCGACCGCGGTCATCGACGAGGCGTCCATGACCTCACCGAGGACCCCGGCCTGCGGCGACGCGGTCGCCTCGTCGAGGATGTGCCGGATGCTCGCGATCGCGTCGTCCGCGGTGAACCGTGCGCCGTCGTGGAAGCGCACGCCACGCCGGAGACGGAACGTCCACTCGGTGCCGTCGGCGTTCGCGGACCACTCCTCGGCCAGGTCGGGCACGGTCGTCCCCTGCTCGTCGAGCCTGACCAGCCGGTTGTACAGGGCGCCGAGGTACTCGTAGGCGGACAGCGAGCTGGCCGAGTCGAGCGTCTCCGCGGCGGAGGCAGCGGGGCGTGCCACCCGGAGCCGTCCCCCCGCTCGGGTGGCGCCGGTCGCGGCGGCCTCGGGCAACGCCGCGGTGCCGGCTGCCGCGCCGGAGCTGCACCCGGTGAGCGTGAGCAGGCCGAGCCCGGCCAGCCCGGCGGCACCGGTCAGCAGTGTGCGCCGGCTGGGACCGCGGACGTCGCGGTCGTCGTGGACGATGGGTTGCATTCGGGGTGACCCCTCCTGGTAATCGTTCCGGTGAACGATAGAGGGAGCCGGCTCGGAGCGCGAGCCCCGCTCCTCGGCCCGACGGCCGCCCGGCGCCCCCTCGATGCCCGTGGGCGCACCGATCCGAGGGCATCGGTACGCTGGTGACGACGCGCTCCAGTGTTTACCGATCCGTTACACGGCGGGTCCGCGGGAGCGCCGGACCGAGCGGGAAGGCGGGAAGCCGCCGCACCGAGACGAGGAGCTTCCATGGCGACGTTCACCCGGGGCTTCGGCGGCCGCCGCGACGACCGCGACGACCCGCGCATCCCGCCCGGACAGACCCTCGTGCGCGACTGGCCGGTGCTCTCCGCCGGGGCCACCCCCGACATCGAGCCGGCCGACTGGAGCTTCTCCATCCGCACCGAGACGGGGCTCCGCACCTGGACCTGGGACGAGGTGCACGCCCTCGGCGTCGAGGACGTCACCGTCGACATCCACTGCGTCACCCACTGGACGAAGCTCGACATGCCCTGGCGTGGCGTCTCCCTCGACCGCCTGTTCGCGGACGTCGAGACCTCGCTCGACTTCTGCACGGTGCACAGCTTCGGGGGCTACACGACCAACGTGCCACGCGCCGAGCTGCTCGGTGGACGGTCGTGGATCGCCTTCGAGGCCGACGGCGCGCCCCTCATCCCCGAGCACGGTGGCCCGGCCCGCCTGCTCGTGCCCCACCTGTACTTCTGGAAGAGCGCGAAGTGGGTGCGCGGCATCGTCATGCAGGCCGAGGACGAGCCGGGCTTCTGGGAGAACGCCGGCTACAACATGCACGGCGACCCCTGGAAGGAGGAGCGGTACTGGTGAGCGGTCCCTCCCCCGTCGACGGCCTGGAGGCGCGGACCGCCCCGAGCGCGTCGGCCCCCGCCCGCAGACGGCCGGCCTGGCACGCCGCCACCGTCGCCTCCGTCGCACCGGAGACCCCGGTCGCGCGCCGCATCGTCCTCGACGTCCCGACCTGGCCGGGCAACGACCCGGGGCAGCACCTCGACCTGCGCCTCACCGCCGAGGACGGCTACCAGGCGTCGCGCTCCTACTCGATCGCCTCGTCCGGTGCGGGCACCCGGGTGACGCTCGCGGTCGACCGGGTCGAGGGCGGCGAGGTCTCCCCGTTCCTGGTCGACGCGATCGAGGTCGGCGACGCCCTCGACGTGCACGGGCCCCTCGGCGGGTGGTTCGTGTGGCGACCCGGCGCGTCGACGAGGCCCGTGCAGCTGATCGCCGGCGGGTCGGGCATCGTCCCGCTGCTCCCGATGGTCACCGCACACGCCGAGGCTGCCGACCGGACGCCGTTCCGGTTGCTGTACGCCACCCGCACGCCGGAGGACGTGTTCTTCCGCGAGGAGCTCGCGGACGCCCTGCGCGCGGCCGCGCCGCTCGAGGTCACGCACGTGTACAGCCGACGCGCTCCGGAGGGGTCCGACGAACCCGTGGGGCGTCTCACACGGGACCGACTCGACCGGGCCGTCCTGCCGCCCGGGTCCGGAGCGCTCGTGTACGTCTGCGGATCGACCCCGTTCGTCGAGCAGGTGCTGCGGTGGCTCGGCGAGCTCGGCCACGACCTGTCCGACGTGCGAGCAGAGCGCTTCGGCGGCGCGTGACAGTCCTGGTCGTCCCGGTTCTCCGAGGAGACCGGGCCTGAGACGACGAAGGCCCTGGTCGGTGACCAGGGCCTTCGTGTTCCGAGCGGATGACGAGATTCGAACTCGCGACCCTCACCTTGGCAAGGTGATGCGCTACCACTGCGCCACATCCGCGTACACCCACACTCTACCCCGAACCGTTCCCGCGACCGAGATCCACGGCGCAGCCGGGCGCGTCGCACGCACCGTCGATCGCCGTCGGGTGCGGGATTGCGGGAAACCGCAAGCCTCTGGGCGCCGACCGATCCGAGCCGCCGTCGGCTCCGGATGCTTCCTCGGTGCCCCGAGTCCGTCCGGGCAGGGCGCCGGGGGCCACCCACCCCTCGTCCGGCCGATCGCGGCGACCCGAACCCTGCGAGCGGCCGGACGGTCCCGGACTCCCAGGCCGACCGGGTTCACTCGGGGCATGAGCTACGTGCACGACAACCCCGGTGGCACCGAGGCACACGGTGTGGACCTGATCGACGGCGACTCGCCGGCCGTCCGCATCCTCGTGCACGGCAACCTGCCGACGACCATCGAGCACGAGGGTCGCACCTGGCTCGCCACGGGCGACGCGCACGACGACGGCGACCCGTCCGCTCCCCCGATCGCGATCTACCGTCCGGTCTGACGAGCACCGTCCGCGCCCGTCGTCGGGCTGGCGTGTCCTGTCAGGCGGGCGTCTTCCGTCAGCCCGGCGCTGTCGCAGCTGCCTGGCTCAGCAGGGCGACCACCGTCAGGTACAGCCCGGAGGAGAGGACCGCCCCGGGCAGCAGGGCCACGACGGCGACCGGGATCGCCCACAGCTGGTGCGCCCCGGGGTTCCCGTCAGGTGGCGTGCTCGCCATGGCGGCGAACGAGGACGCGGAGACGAGCACCGCGAACGCCGCCGTCATGCAGACGATCGGCCACGACCGGTAGCCGCCGGAGAACATCGGGACGAGGAGCGGCAGGAAGAACATCGCCGGAGCAGCGGTGAAGCCGATGCGGGAGACGATCCGGTAGGTCCGTCGGTCCCGGTCGGTGCCTGGATCGCGACGCTGGTCGCCCTTCATCTGTTCCCCCTCCGTTGGCGGTACCAACACGGTGCGCGCCGCGCTCCGCGTGTCCGTACACCGGGACAGCACATCGCCCGGCTGAACGCGCCGTCCGACGTTCCGCAGCCCGCGTCGCGACGCCGGTCACCGGGCAGCCGGGAACTCCTCGTCGCGGAGATGCGAAGCGTCACCTACCGCGCAGGTGGACACGCCCGAGATGCTGTACCGGGCCGGGCGCGCGTCGTAACCGATCGAAGTGACCGGGCCGCCCTTGCCGCGGATACCGAGTACGGGGTCGTCGCCATCGGTCCGAGTATCGAAGAATTCGATACCCTCGTCCTTCCAAACGTCCTTCACAGCATCGATGTCCGCCTGTTGGCCTTCCGCCGCGGCCGTTCGTTCCATGATGAAGACGTACCGCACGCGCTCCGGCGCATCGCCACACGGCTCCACGGCGGGGCCCCGGTAGACCTGCCAACTGCCGCCGACCGCGGCGGTCGAGCGCTCGACCACGTCGACGACGGTCTTCTTGGCAACCGATGGGTTTGCACTACCGCCGTCAGAACTTGTGCTGCGAGCGCAGCTGGTCAGTGTCGTCGACAAGACTGCGACCACGGCGATTGCGGTGCTCCTTCGGGCCAGACGCCCCGTGCGCGTCGTCGTCACGTCGTGCGGCCGCGTCAGCCCGCGCCGCGGAGATCGTCGACATCCCCGTCGAAGCACACCGACTCGCCGGTCACGCTGTAGCGCTGAGGGAAGGCGTTGAACCCGATCGAGGTCACCGGGCCCCCGCTACCTCGAACGCCGAGGAGGGGATCCGCCGATCCGCTCTCGAAGCGCTCGACGGCAATACCCTGATCCTTCCAGGCCTGCTCGACCCGTTCGACATCAGCGGCCGGGTCGACTCCGTCCAGCGCCTTCCGCTCGACGATGTAGCTCCAACGAGCTCCAGACCCAGCGCCGGGACGGTCGCAGCTCTCTGCCGCTGGACCGCTGTACACGTTCCAGTCGCCGCCGATCGACTTCGTCGTGTGCTCGACCACATCGACGATCGACTTCTTTGCCTCGGACGGTTTCATGCTCTCTCCTCCGGGGTCAGCGCTGCATGCTGACAGGATCGACGTGGTCGCCAGCAGCACGACGACGACGTTGCGCAGTCTGCCGCTGACGCGGGCCGGTTCGTGTGGTTTCAAAGGGTCCACTGCGGGTTCTCCAGAAGGGACTGCTGGAACTGTGTCGGGCCGAGGTCCTTGCGCTTCGTCAAGTCCTCCGGATGTCCGGTGGTCGCGAAGGCGATGTTCTGCAGGGATTCGGTGTTCTGGTCGAGATAACCGCGCTTCGACTCCGTGAGCGTTCCGTGGTCTTCCACCGGGTTGAGGCCCTCGGTGCCGTCAGCTCCGAACACGGTGGCGTCGAAGTCCGGATCCGTGGGGTCTTGGCCGTGCTCGGCGCTCAAGCGACCGGTCCAGGCCCACTGGTCCCCCTTCTCCGGGTCGATCAGCCAGACATCGCGTGCCTGAGCGGCGTATACATGGCCGGCGTTCAGGTCGTCCGCGTTGTCGACCGAGTTCGGCAGCCCGGCTGAACCGATGGACGTGAAGGTGTCCACGTGGATGCCCTCCTGAGTCAGGCCGTACGCTGAAGCGGTCGTGCCGTAGGAATGCGCGACCACGTTCGTCGTCGGCATGTCTCCGGCGCGGACCGCGTCGAGACCCTTGATCGAAGCGGCGAGGTTGTCACCGCCCGGTTTGGCGTAGTCGCTCCCGAGCACGCCGAAGTCGAGCTTGCCGCTGATCACGGGCTGCGGGGGCGTCTCGTACCCGATCCACCCGATGACGGCCCGGTCTGCAGGTCCGAGCCCTTCCTGCGCGTCGTAGAGGTGTTGCGCACCCTCGGTCCACCCCACCATGTCCTTCGCGGTGGTGCCCATTCCGGGAACGGCCCACGTGACGTTCTGCGCCGTGTCGAGGTCCCCGATCGAGACAGCAGCCAGCGGTGGGCGGTCGTCGGTCAGCGCCATCACGAATCGCCGCCCCTTCGTCTCGTCACTCGGTCGACTCGCGGTCTCGATCGCGCGCAGGGCCTCGAGGTTCTCCGACGCCCGACCCCAAGCCGTCCCGTTGTCGTACGCGATCGTCGACTGCAGCGCCTCCACCTCCTGCTCAGCCTCGGTGATCCGGGCGTCGAGCACGGTGCGGTTCGCCGTGTCGCGAGCCCAGTAGGCGACACCCTCGAGGTTACCGAGGCGAGCGAGTACCGGCAGGGGCAGCGCTCGGACGTCCTGCCTGCGGGAGGACGACCATCCGAGCTGTGCCCAGAGTGCCGCGACCTCGCTCGCGGTCAGGTCTGGATCGAGCATCTGCTGCAGCGCCGGAGGCAGGTCGGCCGGTGCTGCGATGTCGAGTGTCGCGTTCGAGAGCTCGCCGGAACCACCGGCCCGGTCGAAGGCGTCGGCGATCCGCTCGAGCCACGCTGCATCCTCGCGGTTCTCGTCGAGCAGCCGGTCCGCACCCGCCAAGAACGACGCGCTCGCGATGCGCACCCAGCCACAGCTCCCGGTGAAGCCGTGCCACGCGGTCCGCAGCGTCGTGAGCTTCTCCTCCGCGGCGCGATCTGCGGCGCGGCTGTCGCTCGCGAAGGACCGGAGCGAACCGGGGACAGCTGAGCTCGTCCCCTCTGCCGTCCCGCCACCGGTGCGGGTCCGACCCCGCGCCGAGAATGCCACAGTGATGGTCGGCGCAGCGATCGGCGTCTCCGACGGCTTGAAGTCGAAGACACCGAGCGACGGACTCCCGCGCAATCCGAGCGGATCGGCCGCGACCTGGCGGTCCCGCTCGTCCTGCCGGAGCTGCCACGCCGCGAGCTGCTCACGGCGTTGCCGTTCCTGCTCCGCTGCAGCGGTGGCCTCGGTCACCTGTTCGACGAGGTCGTCGAGCGCGGACGTGAGCTTCGGCCGGTCGTCGGCTTCGATCTGCACCGACTCCTCGAAGCGCTTCGCGTACGCGCCGCGGAAGTCGTCCAGGGCTGATTCGGCGGCGCTCCGACGCGCTGCCCCCTGCCCGCGCAGGCGATCGGCGGCCGCGCTGGCTGCCCTGACGACGGCATTCGCCGCCGCTTCGTCGTACTGGATGTCCCCCATGCGCTCCCCCTTGCGGGTCCACTGTACGCAGATCGGCCCGGGACGTGCGGGCCCACCCGCACGTGTGCGCACCTCGATGTGCCTTTTGTACGGGCTCTCGTCGCGACGCAGACTCCTCGGACGCACCTTCGCAGGCCCACCCGTCAGGAACCCGCCGCGAGCCGCCCGCGGCCGCAACAGAACAGGAGCAGCCCATGCCCACCATCGCCATCATCGGAGCCGGCCCCGGCCTCGGTCTCGCCATCGCCCGGACGTTCGGCCACGAGGGCTTCTCCGTCGCGCTGGTCTCCCGCACCCAGGAGAAGCTCGACCGGCTCGCCGCGCAGCTCGGTGAGGAAGGCATCACCGCTGCCGGGTTCGCCGCTGACGTCACGGACCGGCCGAGCCTGACCGCAGCGCTCGGGGCTGCGACCGAGCACTTCGGGTCCGTCGACGTGCTGGAGTACTCCCCGGCCGACACCACCGGTGGTGCCCTCGCCCCCGCAGACGTGCGGTCGACCACCCCGGACAACGTGCAGCCGCAGATCGAGTACTCCCTCTACGGCGGGATGTCCGCGGTCGAGGCGGTCCTGCCCGCGATGCGTGCAGCCGGCGCCGGCACGATCATCGTCACCACCGGCGCGGGCTCGGTCCGACCGGCGCCGATGTTCGGCAACGTCACCGTCGGCGGTGCGGCGCTGCGCAACTGGGCGCTCAACCTCGGTGCCGCCCTCGACGCCGACGACACCGGTGTCCACGTCGCGCACGTCGCGATCGGGGTGTGGGTGACCGACAGCAAGCCCGCGGACCACCACGTGCCGAGCCTGTCCCCGTCCGAGATCGCTCCGCGCTACTGGGACCTCCACACCGGACGCTCCACCCACGAGATCGTCATCGAGGGGTAGGCGCATGCGGTCATCCGGCCGGGTGCGTGTCCGCGTCGACGGACCGTGCCCGGCCGACTCCGATCCGCTCGTGCAGCGCCCGGTTCGCGGCGACGGCGGCGTGGTTCTCTGCAGCCCACTGCGCCAGCTGCATCACCGCGACCTGCAACGACCGACCCAGGTCGGTCACGCCGTAGTCCACCCGGGGCGGCATCTCCGCGGGGGCCTGCCGGACCACGAGTCCGTCGCGCTCGAGTGCCTTGAGTGTCACGGTCAGCATCCGCTGCGAGATGCCGGGGATGCTCGCCAGCAGGTCCGAGTAGCGCAGGGTCCGGTCGCCGAGCGTGGTCATCACGAGCACGGTCCACTTGTCACCGGTGCGGTCCAGGACCTCTCGGATGAAGCTGCTGTCCTCCGGCCACGCCACGCACGGACCGGCGAGCACCCGTTCCACGGTCACGGCATCCTCCTCGTCACCGACACCGTACAAGGTGGTCCGGGCACCTTCGTGCGAGCGGAGGACGACGACGAGGCCGCCGTCCTCGCGGTCCCAGGAGGTGCCGATGACGCTGCGCTCGGTTCGACGGCGGTGCGGAAGCGCTTCGAACAGGACCTCGCCGCGCTCCGGGCCGCCGACGAGTTCGTGCTCGTGCTCCCTGCGGGCGCTGCCGCGCACGTCGAAGCAGGCATCGCCTCCGGACTCGGCAAGCGGTGCTGGGCCGTCGGCCCCGTCGACCGGCTCAGGGCACTGCACATCGTCCAGTAGTCGTTCCCGACCGGCCGACGACGGCCACCACCTCGGCGACGGCCACGGGCGATGGAGGGGTGTCGTCGCGGATCCCGTGTTCCGACCGCAGGAACGAGAAAACCCCCGCCGGAGCGGGGGTTCTCGGATGGTGGGCGATACTGGGATCGAACCAGTGACCTCTTCCGTGTCAGGGAAGCGCGCTACCGCTGCGCCAATCGCCCAGAGATCTGCTGACCAGGGTCGTGCAGGATCTTGGAGGGTGTTGCTGGAGGTGGGGACGGGATTCGAACCCGCGTGGACGGCTTTGCAGGCCGCTGCCTAGCCTCTCGGCCACCCCACCATCGAGGTTCACGTCTCCGTGAGTACCCGAACGGTGGGATACCCTCTGGTGAGTCGTGGTCGTCCGGAGACTCCCACACTCGAGCGGATGACGAGATTCGAACTCGCGACCCTCACCTTGGCAAGGTGATGCGCTACCACTGCGCCACATCCGCATTTCGGCGACCCGAGGGCCGCTCCTGTCTCTCCGCTGTCGCGGCGACGAGAAGAACTCTATACGAACCGGACGCCTTCCGCCAAAATCCTCCTCGTTCACCGGGCGTGTCCCCCGCGTTCATGCGGATCGCGGGGCTTTTCGAGTGCCCGTTCTTTCCCATGACGGCCGCAGTGCACTGTGGAAACGGGCGTACCTGGTCGTCGCGGAGCACCAGGTACGCCCGTTCCCATCAGGTACGCCCGTTCTCACCCGGCGCCAGCACGCATCAGCACGAGCGCGAGCAGGAGCACCACGCACGAGCACGACGCACCAGGCACCACGCACGAGCACGACGCACAAGGCACCAGGCACGACGCACGGGCACCGAGGGCACCCGCGCCACACCCGGGTGACGCGCCGTGTTCGGTGCAGGCCCGAACGTCCGCTACTATCGACTGGCACGCAAGTGCAGGGGGCGATTGGCGCAGTTGGTAGCGCGCTTCGTTCACACCGAAGAGGTCATCAGTTCGAGTCTGGTATCGCCCACGTGCCCATTCAGGGCCTGAAGAACACCCGAGCAGAGCCCGGCGCACACGCGTCGGGCTCTTCTCGTTCCTCGGCCCGGACCGTCACGACACACCAGCGAGCAAGGACCCATGACCGACGTCGACCTCGAGTTCTCCCGCGTGCGCGCGGTGCTCGACCGCCCGACCCTCCGGCTGATGTCCCGCCCGACGAGCGCCGCCGTCATCGCGGTGTTCCGCACGGTGTTCGACCGTGACGTGCAGTACGTCCCGGCCGACCGCATGCACCTGCAGGTCGAGGAGCACGTCGCCCGCCTGCAGTCCACCGGTGCCCGCGTGCCCGCGAGCGAACACGGGGAGAACGAGGCCGACGCCCGCCCGAACGGCCGCGCGCTCTGTCGCGACTGGGTGGCGGCGCAGTGGCTGGTCCGCTCGAACTCCCCCGACGGCGACGAGCAGTACTCGCTGACGAGCCACGCCCTCGAGGCACTGAACCTCGTCGACGCCCTGAGCGCCGACCGGGCGCTCATCAGCGAGAGCCGCCTGGCGATGATCGTCGAGGCCGTGCACCGCTGGGCGGCCAGCGCGGAGCCGGACCCGGACGTGCAGGTCCGTCGCATCGACGCCCAGATCGCGGAGCTGCAGGCCGAACGCGAGCGGATCGCCCGCGGCGAGGTCACCGAGGTCGACGACGCACGGATGCACGACGGCTACACGAACGTGGCCGACCTCATCCGGCAGCTGCCCAGCGACTTCAAG
Organism: Curtobacterium sp. 1310; assembly: GCF_017834105.1. NCBI lineage: Bacteria > Bacillati > Actinomycetota > Actinomycetes > Micrococcales > Microbacteriaceae > Curtobacterium > Curtobacterium sp. 1310. The sequence goes on from NZ_JAFICY010000001.1 coordinate 468,724, forward strand.
CGCGTCGAGGAGGCGGTCGCGACGATGCACCGCTCGATCGTCGAGGACTTCCGGCAGGAGGTCCGTCCGATCGGCGAGATCCTCGACGACTACCTGGCCCGGACGGACGACCTCATGCAGGCGACTCCCGAGGGTCGGGCGTTCGAGGGCGCGTTCGAGCTGCTGCGCGACGACGCCCTGCTGCTCCGGCTCCGGGACGACATCGCGACGATCCTCGCGCACCCCTTCGCCGAGTCCCTCGGGGCGGGCGAGCGCCGGGCGTTCCGCAACACGGTGAGCATCCTGCGCCAGGGCATCGAGGACGTGCTCGCTCAGCGACGCCAGCTCACCGCGACGCTCCGCGACCAGATCGTGGCCCACGACGTCGTCCGCGACCGTGAGCTCGACGCGGTGCTCCGCTCGGTGAACCGCGGGCTCGCCGCGTGGATCGACTCGGGGTCCGCCCGCGACCGCGTCCCGCTCGGACTGCTCCCCGCGACCGCCGAGGTCGGCACCCTGCGCGAGCGCTTCTACGACCCCGACAACGAGGCGGTGCCACCGCCGATCGAGGAGCCCGACGACGACGTCTTCGAGGAACTCGACGTGGAGTCGCTGCGCCGCCACGGCGGACCGCTGCTCGCCGAGCTCCGCGCCGCGCTCCGCAGCGCCCCGGACAGCGTCTCGGCCTTCCACGCGCTGCCGCCCGAGCAGCGCCGTCCGGTCGAGCTCTTCGGCCTCGCGCACCTGCTCACCGGCAACGACGACTTCGAGACCGCCACCCACCTGGTCCCGCACCGCACGGTGCGACCGGACGGCGAGACGGTCACCTTCCGCATGCCCTCGGCGTCCCTGACCGGCGCAGGGGCGGACGACCAGCACGACGACGACAACGGCCTGGAGGCACGGTGAGCGACACCACGACGGCTCCCGTCGACGAGACGGACCCCGAGGGCTCCGACCCCGTCCTCGACGAGCGTCACGACGAGGACGAGGAACGCGACGAGTCGAGCTTCGCCCTCTTCGAGGGCGACGAGGGCCGGCTCGACGAGCCGCAGCGCCGCGCCCTGGTCGCGCTGCTCCGCCACACCTACGTGAGCGCGCGGACGCACGCCGACGAGTGGCGCGCGATCACCGACGGTGAGCACCAGCTCCGGTCGCGGCTGAACGACCTCTTCCTCGAACTGCACGTCGACCGCGACCGCGAGGTCGCCTGGAAGCGCCAGGCACGGTCCGAGAGCCAGCGCCGGGCCTTCCCGACGCTGCTGCGTGACGTGCCGTGGACGCGTGAGGAGACGATCGTCCTCGTCTACCTGCGCATGCGCCTCCGCGCGGACGCCCGGCCGGGCCTCGACCAGGTCGTGGTCGACCGGTCCGAGATCATCGGGCACGTGTCCGGCTTCCTGCCGGCGACCACCGACCGCACCCGGGACGAGTCCCGTGTCGCGAAGGCCGTCGAGCGACTCGTGACCGCGCGCATCCTCATCCGCACGACCGATCCCGACCGCTTCCGCGTGGCCAGTGTCGTCGAGGTCCTGCTCCCCCTGGAGCAGCTCCGCGAACTGGACCGGTGGCTGCGCGACGCGACCACCGACGGCGGTGCGCCGACCGACGGAGCCGTGACGGGCCTCCCGGCCGAGCCGACCGACCCCGACGACGAAGGCGAGACGGACGCATGACCGACACCGCGATCGACACCGGCGCCCTGCCGGCGCTCTTCGACACCGTCGCGCAGTGGCGGGCGGAGTCGATGCAGGTCGTCAACTGGGGCGGCTTCCACGGCCACCGTCAGGTCGAGCTGTCCGGGACCGCGACGCTGATCTCGGGCGCCTCCGGCACCGGCAAGTCGACCCTGATGGACGCCTACCTGGCCGTCATGATGCCGTCCGACGTGCCGTTCAACGGCGCCTCGAACGACGCGACCACCGGGCGTGCGCGGAGCGCCGACCAGCGGAACCTGCTCACGTACCTGCGCGGCAAGGTGGACACGCGCCGAGACCCGGAGACGGGCGCCCTGCGCGACGTGAACCTGCGCGGCGACGACCAGACCACCTGGGGCGCCGTCGCCGTGACCTTCCGGAACGACGACGAGCGGCGCTTCACGGTGCTGCGGGCGTACCTCGTGCCGAAGCGGGCGCGGGGCGTCGGCGACATCCAGATGACCATGGCGACGGTCGACGACACGTTCGACCTCCGCCGGCTCGAGGACTTCGTGCCGTCGCGCTTCCACCACCTCGAACTGACCGGACGTGTGCCGGGGCTCGTCGTGCGGGACACCTACCAGGAGCTCGCGTACACGCTCCAGACCCGGCTCGGGATCGGCGACTCCGGTGGTGGCAACCGGGCCATGCGCCTGCTCGCGCGGATCCAGGCCGGGCAGCACCTGCCCACGGTCGACGCGCTCTACAAGTCCCTCGTGCTCGAGACCCCGGGGACGTACGAGGCGGCCGACCGCGCCCTCGCGCACTTCTCCGCGCTCGACGAGGCGTACGAGGCGATGGACACCGAGGAGCGCAAGGTCCGCATCCTCTCCCCCATCGTCGAGCTGCACGACGAGATCGCCCGGTCGAGGGCCGCGGCGGACGCCCTGGACGGCATCGCCACCGGCGCCGAGGTCTCGCCGTTCGCGCACTGGACGGCATCGCGGAAGCGTGCCCTGCTCGACGCCGAGGTCGAACGCAACGCACGCGAGCGCACCGCAGCCCGGGCCGACGTCGCTGCGACCGAGGCCCGGCACGCCGCCGTCGAGGTCGAGCTCCGCGAGGCGGAGGGACGCCTCCGTGACCAGGGCGGCAACGCCCTCGCACAGCTCGAGGACCGCATCGACCGCCGGATCCGGGAGCGCGACGCGGTCGCCCGGGCGCGCGCGACCTTCGAGGAGCGCACCACCGCGCTCGGGCTGACGCTCACCTCCGAGCGCACGTTCACCGAGGCGCAGGCGGCGTCGCACGCCTTCCTCGGGTCGTACGCGACGGCACGCGCCGAGCTCGACGACCGTCGGGACGCCCTGACGCGCGAGGAGTACCCGCTCCTCGACCGCGAGCGGACCCTGCGCCAGGAGCGCCGCTCACTCGAGCACCGGCAGGGCGCGATGCCGCTGCCGATGCACGAGGCGCGGTTGGCGATGGCCCGGGCCGCCGGCATCTCCCCCGACGCGCTGCCGTTCGTCGCCGAGCTGCTCGACGTGCTCCCGGCCGAGGAGCACTGGCGGACGGCCATCGAGTCCGTGCTGGCACCCGTCGCGCGCACGCTGCTCGTCGACGAGGACCAGCTGTCGTCCTTCAGCGAGGCGATCGACGCGCTCCAGCTCCCGGTCCGCGTGCAGTTCGAGGGCGTGCCCACCGGCCCGCACCTCGACCTCGACGGCGACCCGGCGATGGTCTCCGGCAAGCTGACCATCAAGGACTCCCCGTTCAGCACCTGGGTCCGCGAACGCATCGAGTCCGACCGGATCGACGCGCGGTGCGTCGACTCCGCCGCGGAGCTCGGCGGTGGCGGCCGCCGCGTGACCCCGTCCGGTCAACTCCGGGACGGCCGTCGCGGCGCGCACGGCGACCGACGCCAGTCGAACGTCATCGGCTTCACGAACGAGGCCCGGATGGCCTCCGTCGAGCGGGAGCTCGCCGCGATCGCGCAGGACCTCGCGACGCTCGAGGCCCGACGCACCGACGTCGCGCAGGACATCGCGACCCTCGACGCCCTGCGCGCCGCACACCAGCAGGTCGTCGACACCACCTGGGACGGCATCGACGTCGCCGGGCTCGACGAGTCCCTGGCGCGGCTCGACGCCGAGCGACAGGCGCTGCTCGCGGCCGACGACGGGCTCCGGACCCTGCGCGAGTCGGTCGCCCGGCTCCGTCGTGCCCTGGACGAAGCCGCCGACCGTCGAGCCGGTGCACGGCTCTCCGTCACGCGGCTCGAGGAACGCCACGCGGTGCTCGTCGACGGCCAGGACGCCGCGGCCGAGATCCTCGCCCGCTTCGAGGACACCCCGGAGTCGCTGCCGGACGACGAGCAGTCCCGGCTGCTCGCCGAGACGTTCGAGGAGGTCGGCGCCCCGGACGGCATCGACGGGTTCGACGACGCCGCGCGCCGACTGCGACGCCGGCTCGAGGAACGGCTCGCGCAGGCGCTCGACGGCGCCGCGGCCGCCTCGACCGCGCTCACGCTGACGTTCCAGCGGTACCAGGACGCCTGGCCCGACCCGAACCTCGGCACCGGTGTCGCGTCGTACCCGGACTACCACGCGATCCTCGACCAGATCCTCGCGACCGGGTTGCACGCGCGCCGCAGCGAGTGGCGTCGGCGGCTGTCGCAGTGGAGCGGCGAGGACCTCGTCCCGCTCGCCGGTGCCTTCGACCGCGCGGTCGTCGAGATCGAGGAACGGCTCGAACCGGTCAACGAGATCCTGCGCGAGCTGCCGTTCGGTGCGAACCGGGACCGCCTGAAGATCCAGATCCGCCGGGTCACCCGCGAGGACGTCACCGCCTTCCGACGGGAGCTCCGCGCGCTGTCGGCGTCGGTCGACACCGAGCTGACCGACGCAGTGCTCGAGACCCGCTTCCGACGCCTGCGTCGGTTCATGGCGGTCATCCGCCCCGACCCGGCCGCAGCACGTGGACGGACGACCCAGCGCGACGCCGTGCTCGACGTCCGCCGGCACATGGAGATCACGGCCGTGCGGTACGACCCCGAGGGCAACGACCTCGGCGTGTACTCCTCGCTCGGGGACAAGTCGGGTGGCGAGACGCAGGAGCTGGTGGCGTTCATCGTGGGTGCGGCGCTGCGCTACCAGCTCGGCGACGAGACCCGGCCGCGGCCCCGGTTCGCGCCGGTGTTCCTCGACGAGGCGTTCATCAAGGCGGACTCGGAGTTCGCCGGGCGTGCCGTGACGGCGTGGCTCCGGCTCGGGTTCCAGCTCGTGGTGAGCGCGCCGCTCGACAAGGTCACCGCACTCGAGCCGTCGATGGAGCGCCTGCTGTCGATGCGGAAGCACCCCGACACGGGCCACTCGTCCGTCACGGAGATCGCCCGGGCGTAGGCGCCGCGGCGCTGCGGCGCTGCGGCCGGTCGGCGGCCGGTCGGCCGGCGCGGCAGGCGGGTACTCGGAGGCAGGTCCTGGTCGCACGACCTGCCGCTCACCTCCCGACGCGACGGCAGGTCCTGCCACCGGAGCGGGAGCGGACGGCACGTCGTGCGACCGCGGTGGGCGCCGACGACGGGTGCGGGTCGGGGCGGTGACCAGGGCTCCATCCGCGAGCGGGCGAGATCTGTCACAGTCGAATCCGGCGGGCGACGGATCAAGCCCGCTCGGCGGCCTGCGCGCGGCGTGTCCTGCCCACTCGTCGGACGGGAGGCGCGGCGCGGCGCCGCCGTGCGCCTCCCGTCCGACGCCGCCGGCGCCGACCCCGCCGCACCGCCGCCGCACCGCCGTCTGCCCGCCACCGGCCCGCCGCCGGCCTGTGCGAGCGGGCGCGAGCGGGCGGGATCTGTCACGGTCTGGGCCGCCGGCCGACAGGTACCGCCCGCTCGGCGTCCTGCGGGCGGCGTGTCCTGCCCGCTCGAGCGGAGGGCGGAGGGCGGAGGGCGGAGGGCAGAAGGCGGGGGGCGGAGTGCGGGACCGGCGTCCGCCGATCGCCGTGCGGGGCGCGGTACGGTGGCCGGGTGTTCGGACGTCGCACTCGCAGCCCCCGCCCCGACGACGGAGCGCGCCCGGGCGACCCCGGCGGCCTCGGCATCGGAGCCCTCGTGCAGGTGGTCGACCTCGAGCGCGGGGGCGAGCAGTGGGAGGGCGAGCCGATCGGGGTGATCGTCGCTCCGGGAGGGGTGCAGCTCGGTGGGACGCAGCGCACCTGGACCATCGCGTTCGACGAGCCCGCGTACACGAAGGACGGCCGCGGCCCGTTCGAGCGCGCGACCGTCCTGGGTCGTCAGTTGGTGCCGGTCACGCCGGACACTGCGGACGGGGTCTAGTACTCCTCGTTGCCGCTCTTCAGCATGGCGGCGACGGCCATGCACATGCCCACGCCACCGAGCACGCCGATGCCGATGATGACGCCTGCGATGAGTTCGAGCATTGGTGACTCCTTGGGTTGCGGGGCCGGTGTGGCGGTGGCCGTCGTGGCCGTGTCCAGGCTACCGGATGCGGCTCGGGGCTAGCGGATGCCGCGCATGAGGCGCAGGACGGGCTTCGCGCAGACGAGCAGCACGACCCCGACCGCCACGGCGACCAGGCCGAGGACGGTGAAGTACGGGACCTCGTTCGTCGGCGAGTAGTACTGCGAGAGCACCCCGGTGGCCGCCGTGCCGAGGGACACCGAGAGGAAGAAGAGCGCGACCATCTGGGTCTGGAACTTCGGCGGCGCGAGCTTCGTCGCGACGGACTGCCCGACCGGGGAGAGCAGGAGCTCGGCGATCGTGAAGACGAGCAGGATGCCCACGAGCGCGATCAGGGGCGTGCCGTTCTCGCCCGTGCCCGAGAACGGCAGGAAGAGCAGGAACGCGATGCCCATGATCCCGGTGCCGAGCGCGAACTTCGTCGGGGTGGAGGGCTGGCGGTCACCGAGCTTCGTCCAGATCGCGGCGGCGACACCGGACAGCACGATGATGAACACGGGGTTGATCGACTGGACCCACGACACGGGCATCACCCAGTCGCCGAGCGATCGGTCGAGGCGCTGGTCCGAGTACTGGGTCACGACCGTGAACTGCTGCTGGTAGAGCGACCAGAAGACGGCGCTCGCGATGAAGAGCGGGATGAAGGCGAACACCCGGGAACGCTCCTCGGCGGTGATCCCGCTGGTCAGGATCACCACGAAGTACGCGATGGTGGCCACGATGACGATCACGACGACGACCGTCGGCAGGTTCGTCACCGTGAGCAGTCCGGTGAGCACCGAGACCACGACGACCGCGAGCGCGACGACGACGAGCACGGCGACGAGCGGCAGGCGGCGACGCTCGACCGGGTTGGTGACGTGCCGGACCGAGTCGGGGAGCTTCCGACGGCGGATGCCGTACTGCACGAGCCCGGCCGCCATGCCGACCGCGGCGAGCCCGAAGCCGTAGTGGAACCCGAGCGAGGACTGCAGCAGCCCGGTCAGCAGCGGACCGAAGAACGCCCCGAGGTTCACCCCGAGGTAGTAGAGCGAGAACCCGGCGTCGCGACGAGGGTCGTCGCGGCTGTACAGCCCGCCGACGATCGTCGTGGCGGTGGCCTTGAGCCCGCCGGAGCCGAGGGCGATGAGCACGAGGCCGACCCCGACGCCCGCGACCCCCGGGATCAGCGCGAGCCCGATGTGGCCGAGCATGACGACGACCGCGCTGGTGAAGAGGGTGCGGTCGGCGCCGATGAGCCGGTCCGCCACCCAGGCGCCGATGATCGTGAACAGGTACACGGCGCCGCCGTACGCGCCCATGATCCCGTTGGCGATGCCCTCGTCGATGCCGAGGCCGCCGCGCGTGACGGTGTAGTACATGTAGATCAGGACGATGCCCTGCATGCCGTAGAACGAGAACCGCTCCCAGAGCTCCACCGCGAAGGGCGTGGACAGCTCGAAGGGCTGCCCGAAGAAGGTGCGTTGCTGCGCCGGAGCGCTGGGTGGGGTGGTGCGAGACATCCGTCCACTGTGCCCCCGGGCACCCCGCTCGTCCGAATCGGAGCGGGGCGCGTACAAACCTCCGCGGGCGGGCCTTGGAGGATTCCCACCACCCGTGCCCGGCACCGCGGTCTGCCGTTGTGCGCCCGCACGGCGTTCGAGCAACACTCGGCCGAGGTGCCTAACGTGTGGAGTGCAACACGGACAGAGCAGTTCAGGAAGGCTCCCCATGGTCGACACCGCCCCCGCACGCCCCACCTCGACGACCGAGGCCCCGAACGCCGACGCCACGGGCGACCCGGCGGCCGGCACGCCGACGGGCGGGACGGACACCGACGTCCGCATCGACACCACGCTGCTCGGGGAGCTCCTGCTCGGCCGCTGGGCCGAGGACCGGCGCATCTCACGGCGCCTGTCCCGCGACCCCGGGCTGCACAAGATCGAGGGGCAGCCGATCGCGGAGCACCGGGCCCGCGTCCTCGAGCAGCTCCGGGTGCTCGTCGACGCCGGTGCGATCCAGCGTCCGTACCCGACCGAGTTCGGCGGCCAGGAGAACCACGGCGGGAACCTCGCGGCGTTCGAGGAGCTCACGACGGCGGACCCGTCCCTGCAGATCAAGGCCGGCGTGCAGTGGGGCCTGTTCGGGTCCGCGGTGCACCACCTCGGCACGGAGCGCAACCACCGCGAGTTCCTGCCGGGGATCATCCGCTTCGACGTGCCCGGCTGCTTCGCGATGACCGAGACCGGGCACGGCTCGGACGTGCAGAGCATCGCGACGACGGCGACCTACGACCCGGACACGCAGGAGTTCGTCGTGCACACGCCGTTCCGGGGCGCCTGGAAGGACTACATCGGGAACGCGGCGCTGCACGGGCGGGCGGCCGTCGTGTTCGCGAAGCTCGTGACGCAGGGCGTCGACCACGGTGTGCACGCGTTCTACGTACCGCTGCGCGACGGCGACGGTGCGTTCCTGCCCGGCGTTGGTGGCGAGGACGACGGCGTCAAGGGCGGGCTGAACGGCATCGACAACGGGCGGCTCTGGTTCGACCACGTCCGGGTGCCCCGCACGAACCTGCTCAACCGGTACGGCGACGTGGCCGAGGACGGCACGTACACCTCCCCCATCGCGTCGCCGGGTCGACGGTTCTTCACCATGCTCGGCACCCTCGTGCAGGGTCGGGTCTCGCTCGACGGCGCCGCCGTGGTCGCGCAGAAGGTCGGCCTGCAGATCGCGCTGACCTACGCCGCCGAACGCCGGCAGTTCCCGACGGGCGGCGGCGACGAGGGCGTGCTGCTCGACTACGGCCGTCACCAGCGCCGACTGATCCCCCGGCTCGCGACCGTCTTCGCCCAGTCGTTCGCACACGAGAAGCTGCTGCAGACCTTCGACGACGTCTTCAGCGGGCGCGAGGACACCCCGCAGCGCCGCGAGGACCTCGAGACGCAGGCGGCGGCCTTCAAGGCGATGTCCACCTGGTCGGCGCTCGACACGCTGCAGGAGTGCCGCGAGGCCTGCGGCGGCGCCGGGTTCCTCGCCGAGAACCGGCTGACGAGCCTCCGCGCGGACCTCGACGTCTACGTCACCTTCGAGGGTGACAACACGATCCTGCTGCAGCTCGTGGGCAAGCGCCTGCTCACCGACTTCCGCGCGAAGGCGCCGCGCGACGCCGCCTCGACCGCCCGGTTCGTCGCTGCGCAGGCAGCGTCGAAGCTGGCCGACGCGTCCGGCATCCGTCGACTCGGGCAGACGGTCGTCGACCGGGGATCGCTCGCGGCGAGCGTCACGGACCTGCAGGACCCGCGCACCCAGCGCGCGCTGCTGGCCGGTCGTGTCGACACGATGGTGTCCGAGATCGGGGTGCGCCTCGCCTCGGCCGGCAAGGACCGGGCACGGGCCGCGAAGCTCCTCAACCGCTCGCAGCACGAGCTCATCGAGGCCGCGAAGGCGCACGCCGAGCTCATGCAGTGGGATGCGTTCACCGATGCCATCGAGGCCGTGGCGCCCGGTGACACCCGCCGCGTGCTCGTCTGGCTCCGCGACCTGTTCGCCCTCGGGCTCGTCGAGCAGCACCTCGACTGGCACCTGGTGCACGGACGCCTGTCGGCGCAGCGTGCCCGGGCGGTGTCGGCGTACGTCGACCGGCTCGTGGCCCGGCTCCGCCCGGTCGTCCCGCAGCTCGTCGAGTCGTTCGGCTACGACCCCGAGCTCGTCCGCGCGCCGATCGCCCTGGGCGAGGAGCGCGCGCGGCAGGAGGAGGCGGCAGCGTGGTTCGCCGCCGAGGCCGCTGCGGGACGGCTGCCGGAGCAGGAGAAGAAGCCGCGTCCGTGATCAACCCTGCAGGGTTGATATCGGAAGAATCAACCTTGTAGGGTTGACGGCGGAGGTGCGATGTACGCGGTGACGGTGGACCAGGTGGGCAGTCGTTCGGACGACGACCGGGTCGAGCAGGCCATCGACGTCGTCCGGACCGCGTCCGCGGGGCACGTGGTGCTCCCGCCGGAGCGGACCGCCGGCGACGAGTTCCAGTTCCTGCTCGACGACGCGGAGACCCTGCTCGACGTGGTGTTCGCCCTCGCCCGGACGGACGGCTGGAGCATCGGCATCGGCATCGGTGACGTCGAGGAACCGGTGCCGAGCTCGACCCGGGCCGCGCGCGGCGACGCCTTCGTGCAGGCACGCGCCGCGGTCGACCGCGCGAAGGACGTCCCCGAGCACCTCGCCCTCGAGGTCGCCCCGGGTCGCCGGCTCGGTACCGCGGACGTCGAGCCCCTCGTCGCCCAGACCGTCCGGGCCCGTCGCCGCCGGTCGCGGGAGGGCTGGGAGCTCGCGGACCTCCTCCGCGCCGGCCACTCGCGCACCGAGGCCGCCGAGCTGCTCGGCGTGACCCCGCAGGCGGTGGCGAAGCGCTGGCTCGCGGCCGACCTGCGCTCCGACGACGCCGTGCACGCGGCACTCGCGAGGCTCCTCACCGAAGCGGACACCCCGGCATGACGGTCTGGCTGGTCGGTGCGGTCGTGCTGCTCGCGGTGGCCGCGCTCAGCGCCGTGCACCGCGTCCCGCCACTCGCCCGCGCGGTGCCGGCGGTCGTGGTCGTCGCGGTCGTCCTCGCCGCCGAGCTCCTCGACCTGGCACCCGCCGCACCGACGACCGCGCTCCGCGTGCTCGGCACCACCGCGGTCGTCGCCGTCGGCGTCCTCGCCGGGAGTGCCGTCACGGGGACCGTGCTCGGCTTCGCCATGCGCGAGGGCGTCGAGCGGGGTCGGCACGGCGGCATCCTGGTCTCGCGCGCCGACGAACCCGCCGTCGAGCGTCGACGCCCGGAGGTGCTCCGGGGCGGGGCGGCGATCGGGTTCCTCGAACGGTTCGCGGTGATCGGCGCGGTGCTGGTGGGCCGGCTCGAGATCGTCGCGGCGGTCGTCGCGGTGAAGGGCCTCGGTCGCTTCTCGGAGCTCGACTCCGCCGAGGCGCGAGAGCGGTTCATCGTCGGGACGCTCACGAGCACGTGCTGGGCCGGACTCGCCGCCTGGACCGCGATCGGCCTGCCGGGCTGATCGCACAGCCACACGGCCGCACCGCCGCACAGACGCACCGCCGCACAGACGCCCAGCCACAGAGCCGCACGAGCGTTGCGCACGAGCCGGCGGACACCGCCCGCCCGGACGCCACCGCGGCGCTCAGCCCTGGTCCGACGCCCGTCCCCGGTCGCCGAGCGCAGCGCGCAGTCGCGCCTCGGCGTCGTCGGCGCCCTCGGCACCGGACGCAGCGGCCGCCGCAGCGGCCTCCGCGTTCGCCTCGATCACGGCGCGGACGACCTCCTCGCGCTGGATCTTCACCCCGCGCGGTGCGTCGATGCCGATCCGGACGCCGTCGCCGCGGCTGTCGAGGACCGTGATGACGACGTCGTCACCGACGAGGATCCGCTCGCCGACCTTCCGCGTGAGTACCAGCACCCCGTCAGCCTAGCGACACCACCGGCAGGCCCAGCTGGTGGACGGACTCCGGCGTGGCGGTCTCCCCCGCACCGATGGCCACCACACCCGCGACGGGTACCCGCCCGGCGACCGCGGCCACGACGGCCCGGGCGTCCTCGGTCTTCCGACCGACGTCGACCACGACCCACACCTGGTCGGCGGCGAGTCCCTCGATCGTCGTCGCGTCGTCCCACGCGGAGACGCCCAGCAGCGCGTGGCCGTTCCGCACGCCCTCGGCGCGCGCGAGGATCCCCGCCCGCCGGTCGGCGGCGTCGGTCGGGCGCAGTGCGTACCGTCCGGCGAACACCCCCGCCGCCGCGTCGACGTCGGTGGCACGCCCGACGAGCAGCACGAGGTCGCCGTCGGCCGACCGCACGGCCGGGACCGGCAGCACCGGACGGACGGACGCCGGGGCGGACACCGCGGTGACCAGCGGGACGACGGGAGCCGGTCCCGCGACCGGCAGCGGGCCTCCCGGCCGACCGTGGTCCTCGTCCGTGCCCGGCACGGCCGGCGACGGGCCGTCCTGGAGGCGCGGCGCGGCCGGGTCGACCCGACCCACGTCCGTCCCGGGGCGGCCGGGGCGCGGGGCGGCCGCGGCGATCCCGTCGGCCGCGAAGCCGTCGAGCACCGAGGCGAACGCGTCCGCCCGTGTCGACGCGGTGCCGTCGCCTGCGGCGATGCGGGCCTCGGCAGCCTCGGCGTCGGCGAGGAGCGCGGCGATCCCGATGCGGGTGGCCGGGCCGTCGGCGATCGCAACCCGGGCGGTCGGCGGGTCGAGCGGGTCCGGCACCTCGACGACGGCCTCGACGTGGGTGCGGCGGAAGAGCCCACCGATGCCGGGCGTGGACACGCGTTCGGCCGAGACGATCCGGGCTCCCGCACCGAACTCGGTGCGGAGGGCGTCGCGGACCGCCTCGAGCGTCGGGCCGCTACGCAGCGATCGGGTCGGCGGCACGGACCACTCCCACGGTCTCGATGGTGGAGCCCGCGGCGGTGGCCTCCTGGTAGGACAGCACGGGCAGGCCGTTCGCCTGCGCGGACACCATGCGGTGCACGGCCGGTCGGAGCTGCGGGGCGCAGACGAGCACGGCGGACAGGCCCTGCTCCTCGACGCTGCGCACGGCGTCGCGCAGGGACCCGAGGACCTGCTCGATGCGGTGGGCGTCGAGCACGATCTGGGTGCCCTGCTCGGACGGGCGGAGACCCTCGAGCATCGACTGCTCGAGCAGCGGGTCGATCATGATGACGCGGAGCGTGCCGGCCTCGGCGTGGCGGGCGGGCAGGGCGGGGCCGAGGGCGGCGCGGGCGGCCTCGACCAGGCCCTCGGGGTCGGTCGACACCTTCGCGCGGAGCGTCAGCGCCTCGCAGATGCGGCCGAGGTCGTTGATCGGCACGCGCTCGGCGAGCAGGCCCTGGAGCACGCGCTGCACCTCGGCCAGGGACAGCATGCCGGGCACGAGCTCCTCGACCGCCGCGGGGTTCACCTGCTTGACGCCCTCGGTGAGCACCTTGACGTCCTCGCGGGTGAGCAGCCGGGCCGCGTTGTCGCCGATCACGGCCTGCAGGTGCGTGACGAGCACGGAGACCCGGTCGATGACGGTCGCGCCGGTCATCTCGGCCGCGTGCCGGAGCTCGGCGGGGACCCACTTGCCGGCCAGACCGAACACCGGCTCGACCGTCGTGGTGCCCGGGAGCCCGTCGAGCTGGTCGCCGAGCGCGAGCACGCTGCGGGACGGTGCGGTCCCGCGACCGGCCTCGACCCCGGCGATGCGGATCGCGTAGGTCGACGGGGGCAGCTCGATGCTGTCCCGGGTGCGGACGGGCGGCACGACGACGCCCATGTCGACGGCGATCTTCCGGCGGAGCGCACGCACGCGACCGAGCAGGTCGTCGGACGACCCGGACACCATGTCGACCAGGTCCGGTGCGAGCAGGATCTCGAGGGCGTGGACACGCATCTGCTCGAGCAGGTCCTCCGGGCTGTCCGCCGAGGGGGCCGCGGCCTCGAGCGCCTGCTGCTGCTCGGCCGCTGCCGCCTGCTGCGCCGCCTGCCGCGAGAGCCGCCAGCCGGCGAACAGCAGCCCGGCGCCGATGAGCAGGAACGGCACGACGGGCATGCCGGGGATGAACCCCATCGCGATCGCGGCGACCCCGGCGATCACCAGCGCGTTCCGCGACTGCGTCAGCTGCGTCGTCGCCGACGCGCCGATCTCGGTCTCCGCACCCGACCGGGTCACGATCATGCCGGTCGAGACGGCCATCAGCAGTGCGGGGATCTGCGAGACCAGGCCGTCGCCGATGGTCAGGATGCCGTACTTCGACAGCGCGTCGGTGACGGAGAGCCCGTTCTGCAGCATGCCGATCGCGACGCCACCGAGCATGTTGATGACGAGGATCAGGATGCCGGCGATCGCGTCGCCCTTGACGAACTTCGACGCGCCGTCCATCGCCCCGTAGAAGTCGGCCTCGGCGGAGACTGCCGCACGGCGTTCCTTCGCCTCGGCATCGGTGATGAGTCCGGCGTTCAGGTCGGCGTCGATCGCCATCTGCTTGCCGGGCATCGCGTCGAGGGTGAAGCGGGCGCCGACCTCGGCGACGCGCTCGGCACCCTTCGTCACGACGACGAACTGGATGACGACGAGGATGAGGAAGACGACGGCGCCGATGATGATCGAGCCGGACACCGCGACGTGCCCGAAGGCCTGGATGACGTCGCCCGCGAAGCCCTCGCCGAGCACCAGTCGCGTCGAGGCGACGTTGAGGCCGAGGCGGAACAGCGTCGCGACGAGGAGCAGCGACGGGAACACCGAGAAGTCGAGCGGCTTCTTCACGAACAGCGTCGTGAGCAGGATCACCAGCGCCAGCAGGATGTTCAGGATGATGAGCACGTCGAGCAGGAACGACGGCACCGGCAGGATCAGCAGCAGGACGATGCCGACGATGAAGACCGGGACGGCGAGCTTGGGCAGGTCCTTGCGGTTCATGCGGGTGCCCCTTCGGTGGTGGACGGACGGGTGCGGAGGCGCCGTGGTCGGGCGTCGCCGGTGAGCGTGGTGGGGTCGAGGACGGTCGCGACCTCGTCGGCCGTGGTCGGCGTGGGCGCGGCGTGCGTCCCGGCGGCGGCGCCACGGGCCTTCAGCGCCATGACGAACGAGAGCACCCGGGCGACCGGCGTGTAGAGGTCGACCGGGACCTCCTGCCCGAGCTCGCACGCCGCGTGCAGCGCCCGGGTGAGCGGGACGTCGCGGACGATCGGCACGCGCGACTCCTCGGCGGTCGACCGGATGACGTCGGCGACCGGCCCGGCACCCTTCGCGACGACACGGGGTGCGGACTTCCCGGGCTCGTAGCGGAGCGCGACCGCGTAGTGCGTGGGGTTGGTCATGACGACGTCGGCGTCCCCGACCGCTGCGATCATCCGGTTCCGGCTCATCGCGAGCTGTCGGGACCGGCGCTGGCCCTTCACGAGCGGGTCGCCGTCGGTGCGCTTCGACTCGTCCTTGACCTCCTGCTTGGTCATCATCGTGCGCTTGCGGTTGCGGCGCACGACGACCAGCACGTCGACCGCGGCGAGCACCAGACCCGCGGCGACGGCGGCACGGAGCAGGGTCCCGGTGCCCTCCTTCGCCGCGTCGAGCACGGACGACAGCGGCAGCGAACCGCTCGTCATGAGGACGGGGACGAGCGACTGCACGGCGAACCACAGGACGAGCCCGACGACGGCGGTCTTCAGCAGTGCCTTCACGCCGTTCCAGAGCGCCTGGACGCCGAAGACCCGCTTGAACCCGGCGACCGGGTCGAAGTGGTCCGGCTGCGGGGCCATCCGCCGGAAGTGCACGCCGCCCTGCGCGACGGAGACCGCCGCGACGGCGACCGCGACGACGGCGAGCATCGGGCCGACGGTGCCGGCCACGGAGCCGAGCGCCTCGGACAGTGCCTGCCGGACCGCGGGGACGGTCGGGTCCGCGATGACGCGCTGCACGGCGTGGAGCTGCTGCTCCCCCGCACCCGCGGCGTTGCCGATCGCAGCGGGCATGACCAGGGCGGCCGTCGCGATGCCGACCCAGGCGCCGAGGTCCTGCGAGCGGCCGAGCTGCCCCTTGCGGTGCACCTCCTGCATCCGCTTCTGGGTGGCCTTCTCGGAGCGTTCGCCGCTCCCTCCGTCGGACACGCCGTCTCACCCCCGCCCGGTGATCGCGGCGACGGCGTCGCCGGTCAGGGACGACACGACGGCCGGCAGCGCCATGAAGAGCGCACCGGCGAACACGACGGTCAGCCCGATCTTGATCGGGAAGCCCATCTGGAACGCGTTGAGCGCCGGGGCGACGCGGGTGAGCAGCCCGAGGCCGACGTCGGCCAGGAACAGGACGACGACGAGCGGCCCCGCGATCTGCAGTGCGGCGAGGAACATCTGCCCGGCCGCCGCGACGAGCACCGAGGCGAAGCCGCCGACGGCGAAGGTGCCCGGCGAACCGTCGGCCGCGACGAGCGGCACCGCGTCGAACGACCGCACGAGCCCCGCGACGATGAGCTGGTACCCACCGCTGGCGAAGAGCAGCGCGAGCGACGCCATCTGGAACAGCCGGGTGAACTGCGCGCCGTTGACCTGGGACTGCGGGTCGTACGCCTGGGCGAGGGTGAAGCCGCCGAACAGGTCGATCAGCCCGCCGGCGGACTGCACCGCGGCGAACACGAGGTACACGAGGAAGCCGAGACCGAGCCCGACGACCAGCTGGGTGAGCAGGGCGAGCAGGAACCCACCGGTGTCGAGTGCGGTGTACCCGAGGCCGACCCGCGGTGCGACACCGATCGCCAGACCGAGCCCGAGGATCACCTTCACCGTGCCGGGGAACGCCTTGTAGGCGAACGGCGGCGCGATCACGAGGAAGGCGACGAGCCGGACCCCGGCGAGCATGGTGGCTTCGAGCCGGTCGGCGTCGATGGCGAGGTCCACGGCTACGTCCCGAGCAGCTTCGGGATCATGTCGAACGCGACGTGGGTGAACGCGACCATCTCGGCGATCATCCAGTTGCCGCAGACGACCAGCGCGATCGCGACGGCGACCGCCTTCGGCACGAACGAGAGCGTGACCTCCTGGATCTGGGTCACCGACTGGAAGAGCGAGATCGCGAAGCCGACCACGAGCGAGGTCACGAGCACGGGGGCCGCGAGCTTGCCGGCCACCAGGAGTGCCTGGAGGGTCAGGTCGATGACCGCCTGCTGGTTCATCAGCGCACCACCTGGTAGCTCTCGATGAGGGACGTGATGATGAGCCCCCAGCCGTCGACGAGGACGAACAGCAGGATCTTGAAGGGCAGCGAGATCATCACCGGCGGCAGCATCATCATGCCCATCGACATGAGCGCGGCGGAGACGACGAGGTCGATGACCAGGAACGGGATGAAGATGACGAAGCCGATGATGAAGGCGCTCCGCAGCTCCGAGATGACGAACGCCGGGATCACGGTCGTCATGGGCACGGCGTCGAGGTCCGTCGGGTTCGCCTGGCCGGCGGCGCGCGTGATGAGCGCGACGTCCTCCTCGCGCGTCTGGTGCAGCATGAACGTCCGCAGTGGCTTCGTGCCCACCTCGACCGCCTTCGCGAAGTCGATGTGGCCGGCGAGGTAGGGCTGCAGGGCGTCGTCGTTGATGTGCCCGAGCACCGGGGCCATCACGAACACGGACAGGAAGAGCGCGAGCCCGGCGATGACCTGGTTCGGCGGGATCCCCTGCAGCCCGAGGGCGTTCCGGGTCATGGCGAGCACCACGAAGATCTTCGTGAACGACGTCATCATGAGCAGCAGGGCCGGCGCGACGCTGAGCAGCGTGATGCCGAGGAGCGTGACGATCGCCGAGGACGGCGCACCGTCGGGCCCGTTCACGCTGACGCTGAAGTCACCGCTCGCGGGTGCCGTCGGAGCCGCCGGCGCGGTCGGCGCGGTGACGCCGACGGCGTGCGCGCCGGTGGTGGTCAGGAGGACGAGACCGGCGACCGTCGCCAGTCCCAGGACGACGAGGGTGGCGGTGCGGCCGGTCCGGAGCGCGGCCGTCACCCGGCCCGCCGGCCTCGGAGCGCGGCGGCGGCCTGCCGCCACGTGTCCGCGGAGAGCACGGAGCCCTGGAGCTGCTGCGCGGTCGGCACGACGGTCCGGGCCGGACGACGCGCGGGACCGCGGGGACGCATCGGGAGCACGGGCGCGGCGTCGGCCGGGAGGCCCGTGGCGGCGTGGTCCTGTCGCTCGAGTTCCGCACGGAACGCGTCGGCGGACGGGGCCGCCACCGTGGTCGGCCCGGCGGAGGTCGGCTCGGCGGGCTCGGGTGCCGACGCGACGGCGCGCGGGGCGGTCGGCAGTGCGACCGGCCCGGCGACGACGGTGAGCTCCGGCGCGGGGGTCGGACCACTCCGGAGCAGCGAGACGCTCTGCTCGGACACGCCGAGCACGAGACGCTCCCCCTCGACGTCGACGACGACGACGCTCGCCTTGCCGCCGATGCCCTGTCGACCGACGACCTCGACCGCGGCGGACCGGCGTCCCCGGGCCTTCACCGCGGCTCCGAGACCGCCCTTCGTCGCACGGCGGTGCAGCACCCACATCAGCGCGAGCACGACGCCGAGCGACACGGCGACCCGGAGTGCCATCCAGAGGGTGTCCACGGATCAGACCGCTTCGGCGACGTCGAGGATCCTGGTGATGCGGACGGCGTAGTCCTGGTCGACGACGACGACCTCGCCGTGGGCGATCAACCGGCCGTTGAGCAGCACGTCAGCGGGGGCACCGGCGCTGCGGTCGAGCTCGACCACGGCGCCGGGTTCCATGCCGAGCACGTCGCGCACCGACATCCGGGTCCGACCGATCTCGACGGTCAGCGTCATCTCGACGTTGTTGATGCGACCGAGGTTCCCGGCGGGGACGGCGCCGGCGGCGAGCGGTGCCGAGACCGTGCCGTTCTCACGGACGCGCAGCGCGAACCAGCCGCCGGGGACCCCGCCCGCGGTGAGCTCGAAGACGACCGTCTCCGGGTCGGCGAACAGCGAGGCCGCCGACTCGCGACGGGCGTCCCCGAGCACACCGACGCCGAGCACGGAGGCAGCGGCCTCGAGCGACGGGCGGAGCACGTCGGTGACGTCGACCAGGCCGGCGTCGGCGCCGCCCGCGGCGACGACCGCGCCGAGGTCGGTGAGGACCAGCGCGAGGTCCGCGGAGAGTCCGCCGACGAAGGACGCGACCACACCGTCGACGGCGGCCTCGAGGACGACCGGGGTCGCGCCTCCCGGCAGGGGCACGGCGGTCAGGGGTGCCGCCGTCGGGAGCTGCGCCGCGAGCGACTCGGCCGCGGTGGCGTGGAGGGTGGTGGTGGCGCTCATGCGTGCTGCTCCGGATCGGTGGTGGTGACGACGATGCCGGCCAGGCGCGAGCCGTTGGCGCCGACGGCGGCGGTACCGACGGGTTCGCCGTCGACCGCGATGGTCAGGGGGCGGTGCTGCGGGTGCGGCAGCGGCAGGACGTCGCCGACGGCCAGCCGGAGCACCTGCGTGGGCAGCACGGCGGCGGGCGCGAAGTGCAGGCTGACGCCGACCGGGACGTTCGCGAGCTGCGCGTCGAGCAGGGCGCGGGCGTCGGCGGCCGAGACGCTCGTGGTGTCCTCGCCGAGCTGCGGCAGCACGGCCTCCGCCGGCAGGGCGAGCGTGCCGGGTGCGACGCGGTCGCCGACCCGGATCGAGAACGCGGCGACGATCATCAGGTCGCCCTTCTGCGCGGCCTGGGCGAACTGGCTGTTGAACTGGAAGCCGCCGGTGGTGACCTCGTGCGCGAGGAGCCCGCCGAACGAGTAGCGGAGGTCGTCGAGGGCGTCCTCGACGATCTTCCGCACCAGGGCCTGCTCGATCGGCGTGAAGGTGCGCTCCGGTGTCGGCAGCGGCTTCGATGCGCCGAGGGCGTGCGACACCCACGTCAGGGCCGCGTCGAGCGGGACCTGCAGCACGCCCTTCGGCGCGGTGTCGGCGATCGGCAGCAGCACCATGCCGGTGAGGGCGGGCAGGGACGCGGCGTACTCGTCGTACGTCGTCATCGAGACCTGCTCGCAGGTCACCTGGCTGACGGCACGCACCTTCGCGGTGAGCTGCGTGCCCCACTGCCGCGCGAACGTCTCGAAGGCGAGCTCGAGCACCCGTGCGTGCTCGCGGGCGAGCGTCGACGGGCGCGCGAAGTCGTACACCTCGGGCGCTGGCAGGGTGTCGGTCACGGGTGCGTCTGTCGACCGGCGACGGGCAGGCGTCAGCGCTGTGCCCCGTTCTGGGGCGGCGGCGGACCCGGCGTCGGGGCGACCCGTGGCCGCTCGTCGGCGCTCGTCCTGCGGTCCGGTCCGCGCTGGGGTGCGGGCCCTGCCCGCCGGGGTCTACCCCTGTCGCGCTCCGTCCTGCGCCGTGGCGAGGGCGGGCATCAGCTCGCTGACGTCCTGGTCCTGGTTCGACAGCACGACGATGTCGACCCGGCGGTTGAGGGTGTTGTCCGCGTCGCTCGCGCCCTTCGCGAGCGGGCGGCTCGACCCGAAGCCGACGCTCTGCACGTGGTCCGCCGGCATCCCGCCCCGTTCGACCAGGTCGCGGAGCACCCCGGTCGCGCGTGCGGCGCTGAGCTCCCAGTTCGTCGCGTACGGGGCGGTCGAGTTCCGCTGGTCGGCGTGGCCCTCGACGCTGACGTCGTGTCCGCTGGTCTTCAGTACCGGCGCGATCGCGTCCATGATGCGGCGGGCCTGGTCGGACAGGTCGGCGCTGTTCGTCGCGAAGTAGGTCTCGCTCCCGACGAGCCGGACCGTCAGGCCGCGGTCGTCGACGGCGAACTGCACCTTCGACGACTCCCCCGCCTGCTCGAGGTTGCCCTGGATGGCCGCCTCGATCGCCTTGAGGTCGTCGAGCTCCCGCTGGGCCGCCGCCAGGTCGGCCTTCGACGCGACCGGCGGCACCGCGGTCGACGCCGGGTCGACGTTCGTGTCGTCGGCGCCGGACGCGGCGGTCGAGTGGTCGGCGTCGGACTTGTCCGTCGCGTACCCCTTGCCGTCCTTCGTCACCTGGGACTTCGACACGATCGTGCCCGAGGCGGTGTCGACCTTGCCGGACTTCACCTCGCCGAACCCCGTCGCGAGCGAGTTCTTCAGCGCGATGTACTTCTCCTGGTCGACCGACGACATGGCGAAGAGCACGAGGAACATGCACATGAGCACCGTGATCATGTCCATGTACGACGCCATCCAGCGCTCGTCCGGGTGCTCGGCCTCGTCGTGGCCGCCCTTCTTCCGGCCGCGCCCGCGCCCGCGGGGGTTCGCGCTCACGGTCAGGCCGCCAGCTGCTGGTCGTCGGCGGTGGCCTTCGCGGTCTTCCCGTCCTTGCCGCCGGCACCGCGCGCTGCGGGCGGGACCATCGCGGTGAGGCGCTCACCGAGCAGTCGGGGTTGGCTGCCGGCCTGCACGGCGAGCAGGCCCTCCATCAGCAGGGTCTGCCGGTCGGCCTCGAGCTGCGCGAGCTTCCGGAGCTTGCCGCCGAAGGGCAGCCAGAGGAAGTTCGCGGTGAGCAGGCCCCAGAGCGTCGCGACGAACGCGCTCGCGATGAGCGGGCCGAGCTCGTCGGGCTTGCCGAGGTTCGCCAGCACGTGGGTCAGGGACACCACGGTGCCGATGATGCCGACGGTCGGGGCGAAGCCGCCCAGGCCCATGAAGAACGCACTGGCGCTCCGCATCGGTGCGGCGTTCGACTCGATCTCGTCCTCGAGCAGGATCCGGAGCTCGTCGCCGTCGGTGCCGTCCGCGATGTTCTGCAGGGCCTTCTTCATGAACGGGTCGTCGTGCTTGTCGGCCTCCTGCTCGAGCGCGAGCAGGCCGTTGGCGCGGGCCGTCTCGGCCAACCCGACCACGTCGTCGATGACCGTCTGCGGTGGGGTGACCTTGCCGGTGAACGCCTTCGGGACGGTCTTGAACGCGGCGAGGGCGTCCTTCATGGTGGTGCTCGCGACGCCGCAGCCGATGGTGGCGACGAAGACGAGGAGCATCGGCGCGGGCAGGAAGAGTCCCGCCATCTCGACGTGCTCCATCTGCGCCATCCCGAACAGGGCGCCGAAGGCGAGCAGGATGCCGACGATCGTTGCGATGTCCACGGTCAGCGCCCCCCGTCCTGGCTCCGGACGGCGTCGCGTCGTCCGTTGGTGACGAGCGGCGCGACGGGCGCGAGGACCGGCTGCGGTCCGGTCGCGTCCACCGCGGTGTCGGTGCCGTAGGCCATGCCGACGATCCGCGCGCGGTAGGCGGCGACGAGGCCGATGACGTCGGCCATGGACTCGCGCACGATGTACTTGGCGCCGTCGACCATGATGAGCGTCGTGTCCGGCGTCTCCTGGATGCGCTCCACGAGGTCGGGGTTGACAGCGAATGCGCTGCCGTTGAGTCGTGTGACGACGATCATGGCCCGTCCTGGTTCTCGATCGTCCCGCCGCCGTCCGTGGGGCGGGATGCAGACCCGTCCGTGGGTGTGCACCGGTCGTTATCGGCGACGGTCGCACCCCCGTTAGCCTGGCGTGGTGACCATCGTCGAGGACCTGCTCGCCGGGCCGCGGGGGCGGCGCCTCTGCTGGGAGGTCGTGCTCGGTACCGTCGGCGACCAGCCGGACGACGACACGCTCTTCTGGGCGTCCTACTGGACCTCCGTCCACCGCGGTGACGGCGTCTCGCTGTTCGGACCCGGAGCGTCCGAGCCGCGTCCGGCTCCGTCGGACGACGACGTGGTCACCGCCGTCGAGGCCCTGTTCGACGCTGCCGACCCCGCGTCGGCCACGCTCGACCAGGTGCTCGCGGCCCTCGGTCGCGTAGCGGAGTCGGCGATGTGGTGGCAGGAGCCGGACGCCGAGGACGTCCTGCTCGGGACCGTCGTCCCGCGGTCGCTGCACGAGCGGATCGCCACGGCGGTGGCGGCTGCCCCAGGCGTGCAGGCGCTGTTCGCCACGGCCCCGGCTGCGGCTCCGGCTCCGGCTCCGCGACAGTGGACCGTCACCCCGGACACGTCCGGGTACGGCGGCGCCGTTCGCCGTGCCGCAGCGGTGCTCGCCGAGTGGCGGCGCGAGCTGCTGGACGAACGCTCCCACGGCCTGGGCGACCCGGTCACCGCGCCGATCAGCGGGACGTGGTGGACGACCCCTCCCGGCGGGCTCCTCGACACCACCACCGAACGCGACGGCCGCGGGCCACTCGGGTTGTGGGCGGTCGAGGACCACACCGGGTGGGAGCGCGCTGCGGTCGCCCCCGTTGCGGTCGATCCATCAGCGCGCATCGTGGTGGTCGACGACGCCGAGGACTGGGCCGCGCTCTGCCGTGCGGCACCGATCGACGTCACGGCCACGACCCGTCGCCACGACTGGTACCGGGCGACCGGTCGCGACGGCGCCTGGGTCGTGCCGGACTGGGCCGCGATCGCCGAGCGGTACGACGCGGTGCACCTGACCCTGCGGGGATGGCTTCGCGCCTCCGGTACCGCGATCCCGGTCGACGCGGACTCGGCCGACGGCACCGCGGACTCGGCCGACGGCACCGCGGACTCTGCCGACGGCACCCTGGACTCGGCAGAGGGCACCCTGCACTCGGCTGACGGCACCCCGGCGAGCGTCATCGCCGGGTGGACCCCCGACACGACGGTCTGGCTGCGCGACCCCCGACCCGCCCTCGGCCCCTCGACGATGTGGCGGTGGAGCGGCGAGGACCGCGGCTGGTTGCCGGCCTGAACTCTCATGGACGAGTTATTCCCGATCCGATCCTGGATGATCGCCGGGCGATGTCCCCTGTTTTATCTCATGAGCGTGTTACCGTGGCGACCATGTCCGACACCACCACCGTCGTCACGCCCGCCGAGCCGACCGGCACCGCGCCCGCCGCCGCTCCGCTGCGCGAGGTCGGCGCCCTCATCCGGGGCGCCCGCAAGGGCCGCAGCATGACCCAGACCCAGCTCGCCGAACGCGTCGGCACGAGCCAGAGCGCGATCAACCGCATCGAGCAGGGCGGACAGAACCTGTCGCTCGAGATGCTCACGCGCATCAGCGACGCGCTCGACCAGCAGATCGTCTCGATCGGCGGCGCCCCGCAGCGCGCCCACCTCCGGGTGCAGGGCGGTCGGAAGCTCAGCGGCTCCATCGCCGTGAACTCGAGCAAGAACGCCGCCGTCGCACTGCTCTGCGCGTCGCTGCTCAACCGCGGGGTCACCCGGCTGCACAAGGTGGCCCGCATCGTCGAGGTCGACCGCATCATCGACGTGCTCCGCAGCCTCGGGGCCACCGTCACGTGGTCGGAGGACGGCGAGGTCCTCGAGATCGTCGCCCCGTCGGACCTGCGACTGGACGCGATCGACGCCGACGCCGCCCGGCGCACCCGGAGCGTGCTCATGTTCCTCGGCCCGCTCAGCGGTCGCTACGGCTCGTTCCGTCTGCCCTACGCCGGCGGCTGCGACCTCGGCACCCGCACGGTCGAACCGCACCTCATCGCCCTGCGGCCGTTCGGCGTCGACGTCGAGGCGACCTCCGGCTGGTACGAGGTCGACGTGGCGAACACCGAGGTGCCGACGAAGTCGGTCGTGCTGACCGAGCGCGGTGACACCGTCACGGAGAACGCGATCCTCGCCGCGGCCGCCCGCGACGGCGTCACCACGATCCGCAACGCCAGCCCCAACTACATGGTGCAGGACCTCTGCTTCTTCCTCGAACTGCTCGGCGTGCAGGTCGAGGGCATCGGTTCGACGACGCTCCGCATCACCGGGAAGAGCCGTATCGACGAGGTCGTGGACTACTGGCCGAGCGAGGACCCGGTCGAGGCGATGAGCCTCCTGACCGCGGGGATCGTCACCGCGTCCACCCTCACGGTGACCCGAGCGCCGATCGAGTTCCTCGAGATCGAGCTCGCGACCCTCGCCGAGATGGGCCTGCGGTTCGACGTCAGCGAGGAGTACGCCGCCGCCAACGGTCGCACGCGCCTGGTCGACATCACGGTGCACCCGTCCGAGCTGCACGCGCCGATCGACAAGATCCACGCGATGCCGTTCCCGGGCCTCAACATCGACAACCTGCCGTTCTTCGTCGTCATCGCAGCGATGGCCGAGGGCACGACGCTCGTGCACGACTGGGTGTACGAGGGCCGGGCGATCCACCTGCTCGACCTCACCCGCCTCGGCGCGAGCGTCACCCTGCGCGACCCGCACCGCCTCGACGTGACCGGCCCGACGCACTTCTCCGGCGCCGAGGTCAGCTGCCCGCCCGCCCTGCGGCCCGCGGTCGTCATCCTGCTGGCGATGCTCGCCGCGAAGGGCGAGAGCGTCCTGCGCAACGTCGGCATCATCGCCCGCGGCTACGAGCAGCTGCAGGAGCGCCTCAACTCGCTCGGCGCGTCCATCGAGACGTTCCACGACTGACCCTCAGCACCGCCCGGGCGACCTCTCCGGTCACCGCACCCGACGGCCCGTCCCCGCAAGTGGGGACGGGCCGTCACCCGTTCCGGAGAACGCACCGGTGCCTCCGACGCGTCTGCCAGACGGGACGGATGCGCGATCCAGCCGACAGGTGCTGCATGGGGACATGGCCACGAGATCGCTCCTGACCGTCCCCCTCGTCCTCACCGTGGCGGCCGCCGCCGCCGCCGCGTGGGTCACCCTCGGCCCGGCAGCCGCCCTGGCCTTCGCCGCACTCGCCCTGCTCGAGATCGCGATGGCCGCGGACTCGTCGGTCCCGATGGCGGGCATCGCCGGTCGGCTGCACTCCCCCGCACGACGGCTCTTCCTGTCGCTCGGCATCGTCGCCGGAGTGCTCGCGATGCGCCTGCTCCTGCCACCCGCGGCCGTCGCCGTCGGCGGAGCGGCGGACCCCGCGTCCGCCGTCGACGAGGCCGTCTTCGCCCCCGGGTCCTTCTCGGCGCACCTCGCCGAGGTCCGTCCCGCACTGGCTGCCTTCGGCGCGGCCTTCATCTGGTTGGTCTTCGCCGAGTACCTGTTCAACACCGACCGCCTGTCACGGCGGTCCTGGCTGGGCGGTCTGGAGGCACGGCTCGCCCGGGTCGCGCGGCCGCGCGTCTGGTCCGTGGTCACCGCTGCGACCGGCGTGCTCGTCACGACCGTCCTGGTCGGACGCCACGACGCGTCGGCCCCTGACACGGTGCTGCCGGTCGCCGTCTGCGGCGCGGCCGGCGTCGGCGCGTACCTCGTGTCGAAGCGGATCGCCCGGTGGGCGCTGCGGGGCGTGGACGGCACGGACACCGGAGCGGTCGGAACGAGCGGCGCGTGGCGGGTCCACGCCTACGCCTCGACGGTGGTCTTCGAACGCGGGCTCGTCGTCTTCATGCTGTTCGAGATCCTCGACGGCGTGTACAGCCTGTCGGGGTCGGGCGTGCTCGGCGTGGACGGACTCGGTGCGCTCGAGCAGGCCGCACTCGCGGTCGCAGCCATCGCCGTCGGCGCGGTGTTCCTCGCCCGGACGACGTCGCGCCTGGACCAGGCGGCGACGCTCAAGCGCCTCCGGTACCTGAAGGCCGGGGCCGCGTACGTCCTCGGGGTCCTCGCGGTGCTGCTCTGGACGAGCCTGCTCGTGCCGGTCCCCGGGGTGGTCGTCGCCTGGTTCGGCACCGTCGTCATCGGTCTCGCGCTGGCCAGCTCGCTGCCGTGGCGGGCATGGGCGCGACGGTCCCGGCGGAGGACCCTGGCGGGCTGACGCGATCGCGGTCCGTGCCGCCCCTCACCGTTCAGGGGATCGGCACCGGCTCCCAGGAGACGAAGAGCTGCATCCGGAACGTCGGCGTCGTGTCCGACGGACGGAACCGCGAGCTGAGCGCCGCGGACATCCCGTCCGGCACGGGCACGTCGGTGCTCGCGCCCAGCCGCCCGCTCGTCTCCGTCCCGTCGATCGAGGGGACCGACTCGACCTTCTCCTGCAGCTCGTCCGCTCCGTTCGTCGGGAGGTCGGCCGACTCGAGCGCGTCCCGGTAGGCCGCGACCCCTGCGGCCGCACCGGAGGTCGTCGGTCCCTCGACCTGCAGGACGAACGACCGACCTGCCGGGGTGATGACCTCGCCGGAGGAGTCGGTGAGCCCGTCCGGGTAGTCGTCGACGGTGACGATCACCTCGCCGACCGGCAGGTCGACGACCCGGTCGCCCGGGAGGACGAAGCGTGCCGGTCGATCATCGGTGGAGCTGTAGGCGGCGACCGCGTTCCGGACCGGCGACTCGCCGTCGGTGTCGACGCCGAACGCCTCGACGCTCGGCGTGCCGGTGAGGTCCCAGACCTCCACGCCGTCCTCGAGGCGCATGGCGGTCGGGGTGGGGCCGTTGTGCTGCACGTCGGTCTCGCTTCGGTCGGGACGGGTGGAGGGGTCGGACTGGGCCCCCGGTGGCGGGCCGGCGCAGCCCGACAGCAGGGCGACGACCGCGGTGGCGACGACCGCTGCCGCGATCCCTGGGCGACGAGCGTTCAGTGCCATGCGAGCTCCGAGTCGTGGAGGTTGTCGAGGAGTTCCGGGATGCGGTTGTCGAGCCGACGTTGCCGGATCCGATCGGGGACCGACCCACCCACGAGTCCGCGGGCACGGTCGGGGTCGTCCTGGACGAGCTGCTGCCACGCGGGCAGCGTGTCTCCCTCGATGTAGTCCCACCGGGTATCGAACTCCGAGATGTTCCCCTGGGGGATGTACCAGTGGTCCACCCAGCCCTGTGTGCCGGGGCTGAAGGGGTTCACGTCGACCGGTACGTCGATGCCGCCCTCGAACTGGCCGAGCGTCTTGGTTCCGGGGATGGACGCGTCGCCGACGATCCCCAACATCGTCGTGAGGGCCTCACCGGTCGGCTCTCGGTCGTGCATCTGCTGGTAGGCGCCCTGGATGGTGTCGCGCTGCTCGCGGAGCAGCAGGGTCTCGTTGCCCTGTGCGATGCGGTCCTGGTCCCCCGTGCGCCTGCCGGCGTCGATGTCCTGCCAGGCGGAGTACGTCTGCCGCTCCGACAGCGCGGCGTCGACCGGGTCGTCGTTCGCACCGCGGAGGAGCCCCGCGGCACGGAGCTCGTCGATGCTCGTCATGCCGCCGTCGAGGTAGGCCTCGTGCATCGTCGAAGCGTCCAGGAAGATGTCCTTCTGCATGCCGAGGAACGTGCGTTCGTAGAAGGCGATCTCGTCGTCGCCCATCCCGGCCAGCTGGTCGATGAGCGGTCGGATCGACGGAGGCGCCAGCGGACGTGCCGTCTGGATGTGGTCGCGGAACGAGTGCAGGTCGAGGAAGCCCGCCGCGAAGTCCGGGCCGACCATGTTCGCCATGCCGGCCCACGTGAAGGCGGGATCGTCGAGGTACAGGCTCGCGTAGTACTCGTACGAGCCGGCGACCTGCGGCATCAGTGCCGGAGCTCCACGGTCCAGCTGCCACGTCGCCATGTCGATGCCGACCTTCTCGGCCGCACGGGTCACGTACATGCGTTGCAGCACGTCGGCGTACCGGGTCGGCGGCAGGTCGGCGGCGCGGGCCGCTCCGACGATCGCCGACAGCACCGTCGACGACGTCCCCCACGCGGGTGGATCCGCGACGAGCCGGTCGAGGACGTCCGGGTTCGCCGCCAGCCACGCCGCTCCGACCTCCGGATCCATGTGCGACAGGACCTCGAGGGGGTCGACACCCTCGGCGGAGAGGGCGGCGGCGACGACGAGGTCGAGGACCCGGTCGGTGAGGGTGCCGTTGCCCGCCTGCTCGAAGGCGCCAGCGACGTGCTCGATCCATCCTGCGTCCGCGTCGTTCTCGTCCACGAGGCGCCGAGCGCCGTCGACGAACCCCGGGCCGCCGGTCGGCACCCACGAACACGAGGCGACGAAGCGCGACCACGCGGTCCCGACCCGGTCCACCTCGGCGCGGAGCGCGGTGTCGGCCGCTCGGGCGTGCGTCACGAAGCTCCGGAGGTCGGTCGGGTCGGCGCTGCTCGTCGCGGATCCGGAGCCGGTCGAGGTCCTGGTGCGCTGCGTGGGCGAGAACGCGACGGCGACCGTCGGGGGCTGCACGGGCGGCGCGGTCGGCCGCGGGTCGAAGAGCCCCTCCACCCCCGAGGCGATCCACTGCACCGCGTCGTCGTCCCGTCGTTCAGCGCGGTCCGCCTCACGCGCGTCCCAGGCCGCGACGTCGGCGAGCCGAGCGCGCTCCTCGGCGGCCAGCTGCGTGGCGAGCCGGACCTGCCGCGCCAGGTCGTCGAGCACCGACGCCAAGCGGGCTCGATCCTGGGCCTCGGTCGCGCACGCCTGTTGGAAGAGGCGTGCGTACGCGCCCCGGAACTCCTGCGACGCCGACTCTGCCGAGCTGCGTCTCCCTGCCCCCTGCTCAGCGAGGACCCGGTCTGCG
This sequence comes from Curtobacterium sp. 1310, assembly GCF_017834105.1. Classification (NCBI taxonomy): domain Bacteria; kingdom Bacillati; phylum Actinomycetota; class Actinomycetes; order Micrococcales; family Microbacteriaceae; genus Curtobacterium; species Curtobacterium sp. 1310. The sequence continues at coordinate 497,649 of NZ_JAFICY010000001.1, forward strand.
TGTGATGCTGCCGTCACGAGTCCCTGCGCGGCGCCGTCGTCGAACTGTACCCCCATACAGGTGGAGCATAGCCGCCCTCCACCATCCGTGCCGGACCGATCGGGAAGGACGTGCAGCACGTTCGGCGTTGACTGACGCGTCGCAACGAATCCTGAGGAGACACGTGCTCGGTCCAGAACTGGTGGTGGCCCTCGGGCTCGCCATCGCCGTGACGGCTGCCGTCGCGGACCGCATCAGGATCGCGCCGCCCGTGCTCCTGCTCGTCATCGGCGCGCTGCTCGCCTTCGTCCCCACCTTCGGTCGGGTCGAACTGCCCGCCGAGGCCGTGCTGCTGCTGTTCCTCCCCGCACTGCTCTACTGGGAGAGCCTCACCACGTCGCTCCGGGAGATCCGCAAGAACCTGCGCGGCATCGTGTTGATGGGCACGCTGCTCGTCGTCGTGACCGCCGGCGTCGTGGCGACGCTCCTGCACCTGCTGGGCATGCCCTGGGGGCCGGCCTGGGTGCTCGGCGCAGCGGTTGCCCCGACCGACGCCACGGCCGTGGGTGTGCTCACGAAGATGCTGCCCCGCCGGAACGTCACGGTCCTCCGCGCGGAGAGCCTGGTGAACGACGGCACCACCCTGGTCGTGTACGGCATCGCGGTCGCCGTGACCGTCGGGACGCAGGAGCTCACGTTCTGGAACGTCTCCGGCATGCTCGTCCTGTCGTACGTCGGCGGGGTCGCGGCCGGACTCCTCGCCGCGTGGCTCGGCTCGCTCGTGCTCCGACGGGTCGACACGGTCGTGCTCGAGAACCTCGTCACGCTGCTCGTGCCGTTCGCGGCGTTCCTCGGCGCCGAGGCCGTCGGCGCGTCCGGGGTGCTCGCCGTCGTCGCCGCGGGCATCGTCGTGAGCCAGGTCGCTCCGAAGCTCGACCGGGCGGAGACCCGCCAGCAGGTCCGCGCCTTCTGGTCCTTCCTGACGTACCTGCTCAACGGTGCGCTGTTCGTGCTCGTCGGCATCGAGGCGATGGTCGCTGCCCGTGCCCTCGCCGCCCGTGAGCTGTGGAGCGGCGTCGGTCTCGTGCTCGCGGTCTCCGTCGTGCTCGTGCTCGTGCGGTTCGCCTTCGAGGGCACGATCGGAGGAACCGTCTGGCTCGTCACCCGGCGGTTCGGCGGCGAGCCGCGGGAGGGTCGACGCGACCGACTGGTGAGCGGCTTCGCCGGGTTCCGCGGTGCGGTCTCCCTGGCGATGGCGGTGGCGGTGCCGCGCACGCTCGAGTCCGGGGGCGCCTTCCCCGACCGCGACCTCATCGTGTTCGTCACCGCCGGCGTCGTCGTCGTGACCATCGTCGGCCAGGCACTCGTGCTCCCCGCCGTCCTGCGGCGCGCGGCGCTCCCCGAGGACGAGTCCGTCGGCGAGGAACGCCGCTACGCCGAGCGCACGGCGGTCGAGGAAGCGCTCGACGCGCTCCCCCGCCTGGCGCGCAGGGCAGGTGCCGACCGGGCGACGATCGACCGCGTCCGACGCGACCTGGAGGCCCACCTCGACGTGATCCAGGCTCGGGAGGAGGACGACGAGGACCACCCGACGCTGCAGCGGCACGACGCGACGGTCGCGCTCGAGCTCGCCCTGGTCCGGCACAAGGCCGCCACCCTGCTGCGGCTGCGGGACGACGACGAGATCGACGACCTGGTGCTCCGGCAGGTGCGCGCGGGCTACGACGCCGAGGAGGCGCGGCTCGAGGGATCGACGCCGAGCTGAGCCCGCCCCGTGGGCGGTTGCTCGAGCGGCCCCGCCACGGGCACAGCGCCCGGCCCGAGCGCTGACGACACCCAGGGAGCCGCACCGGGCGTCGCCCAGACGAGGCCGTCGGCAGTGAAGGCGAGCACGTCGACGTCTCCGTCGGCGGTCAGTCGCCGGAGGTCGTCCTCGTCCCCGGCGACGACGGCCGTCGCGAGGACGTCCGCCGTCAGGACGTCGTCGGCGACGACGGTCGCCTGCACGAACACGGGCGCGCTCCGCCGCCAGATGTGCTCCCCGCGCTCCGCGGTCCCCGAGGTCGCGACCGCACGTCGGCTGCCGCCGAGCCGCACGACCCCGACGACGGTGTCCCGACGTCCGGGATCGACGACACCGACCGACCACGGCTCGTCGGGTCGGTGGGTGCCGCGGACGAGTACGTCGCCGCCGGCGCTGAGCATCCAGGCGTCCGTGCCGGTGTCGAGGACCTCCCCGGCGTCACGGATCGCGAGTGCCTTGACGACGCCGGACAGGTCGATCACCCCGTCCGGGCGGTGGGGCGTGAAGGCACCACCGGTCCGATCCCGCCACGACAGGGCGAGCGCGTAGACGTCCCGGACCGCGGTCGGCGCATCGGACAGCCGGAGCGACCCGGCGGCGATGCGGCTCAGCACCGAAGCGGGGTCCCAGAGGCTGTAGCGGTGGTCGTACCCGGCGAACACGGCGCGGACCGCGGACGCGGCCTCCGGAGTGGCACCGCGGAGGCTCACGACGGTCCCCATCGTCTCGAACGTCAGGACGCTCACAGGCCGGCCTGGTCGATCGCGGACTGCAACGACGTGGTGTAGCCCCCGCTCGTGAACGTCGCGCCGCTCACCGCCTGGATCTGCGCCGACTGGGTCTGCAGGGCCTCCTGCCGGAGGATCGGGGCGGCCTGCTGGCTGATCGCGACGGAGCGGCCGTCCCGGTCGGTCAGGTGCAGGGGGGTCACGTCGGTGATCTTCCCGTCGGCGACGGTGATCTGCACCTGGACCTCGCCGTACTGCGTCTGCGCCGCGGCACCGGTGAAGGTCCCGGAGTCGGACGCGCCGGACGAGCCGGATGCAGACGAGCCGGACGCCGACGAGCCGGTGCCGGACGGTCCCGGCGACGCCGACGAGCCGGAGGTCCCGCCCGAGCCGGCGCTGCCGGACGACCCGCTCCCCGACGTCGTGCCCTGCGCCGGTGTCGTCACGGCCGGCTGTCCGCCGAGCTGCCACCCGATGGCGAGCACCGCCACCGAGGACAGGACGCCGCCGACGACCACCCGGGCCCTCACGACCCGAACCGTTCCTGGTGGATCTGGTGCTCCGGGACGCCGGCGAGCCGGGCCTCCCGCACCACCAGGTCGGACCACGCCTGCGGCCCGCAGACGTAGAGGTCGGACTCGAGCAACCGCGGGAACACCGACCGCAGGCTGACCCCACGACGGAGGTCGTCCTCCGTCATCCAGCTCTCCTGCGACCTCGCGCGGTGCCCGACCACGGCGAAGAGGGTGCTCCCGGTCGCCGCAGCGAGCTCCGCGGTCTCCTGCCACAGGTACTGCTGCTCGGCGTCGGTCCCCCGCAGGAGCACCGTGGCCTCGCCGGGACGCAGGTCGGTGTCCTCGAGCAGCGCGCGGACCGGCGTGATCCCGATGCCCGATGCGACGAGGGCGAGGTACGGGGCCGTGCGGGCCCGGGTCGTGAACAGGCCGTAGGGGCCCTCGAGGGACACCGCGGTACCCGGCCGGATCCGCCCGAGGCGCGCGGACCCCGCTCCGAGGTCGCGCACGGTGATCCGGGCACGCTCTCGTCCGGGCACGGCCGAGAACGACACCGGGTGGGCGTGCCACCAGGTCCGCGCGGACCAGAACCGCCAGACGCCGTACTGGCCGCCGCGGGCACCCAGCCGGTCGAGGTCGCGGCCCGCCAGGTGGATCGACACGACTCCGGGAGCGATCGGCTCCACCGCCACCACCCGGATGCGGTGCCGCAGGCTCACGACCACCGGTCGGACGAAGCGGTGGACGACGACGAGACCGAGCGCGACGGCGTACGCGGCGATCCAGTACACCCGCTGCCAGGTGCCCTGCCCGAGCACGCTGCCGACGCTGAGCATGTGCGGCAACGCGACGAGGACGGCGGCGTAGCTGAGCAGGTGGACGACGTGCCACGCCTCGTACGGCAGTCGACGCCGGACCGCGACGAGGGACGACACCACGACCGCGACGAACAGCCCCAGGGCGAGGTACGCGAGCGGCATGTCCGGCGTGGAGAAGAGCGAGACGGTCTCGGCGATCGGGCCGGTACCCGACGACGCGCCGTAGCCCAGCGTCAGCAGCACGCCGTGTGCCAGCAGCAGGTACAGCACGGGCTCGCCGAGCGACCGGTGCACCGCGATCGCCTTGTCCTGGCCGAACACGCGGTCGATCAGCGGCACGCGCGCGGCGAGCACGAGCATCACGAGCACCAGGTCGGTCGCGACCAGACCGGCGACGATCCCGGTGTCGGTGAGCACGCCGCCGACGCCCGAGACCGAGTGCGATCCCGGCGAGGCCAGCCAGAGCGCGACGGCGACGGCGGCGGACGCCCACGCGAGGACACCGAGCAGGTCGGTGACCGCAGCACGGCCGCGACCGGATCGGCGACGGCGCCGGGCGGCGACCTCGAGGGGCTCCGCGGGCGGTGCCGGGAAGTGCCGCGGCGGAGCCGCCGCGGCACGTCGGGTGGGGCGAGCGGTGTCGATCATCGTCTCGTTCCTCTCCAGCAGGTGATCGGGTGACGTTCAGCATCGACACCGGTCCCATGAAGCAGCCCGGAACGACGGCCCTGCTTCGTTCGAGACCTCGAACGAAGCAGGGCCGTCCCCGGGCCTCAGCGCGCGGGCAGTCGCACCACCGCGACGGCGCCGCCGCCGGGTGCGTTCGCGAGCGTGGCCTCCCCGCCCGCCCGCTCGGCGAGCCCTCGGACGAGCGCCAGGCCCAGTCCGCTGCCACCGAGGACGGCCCGCCGTGCGTCGTCGGCACGGGTGAAGCGGTCGAACGCACGCGGGAGGAAGTCCTCCGGCACACCGGGACCGTCGTCACGGACGACCAGCTGCAGTGCGCGGTCCTCCTGCCGGACCAACGTGATGCCGACCTCGACGTCCGGAGCGCCCGCGGCGATCGCGTTCGCGACGAGGTTGTCGACGACCCGTCCGAACGCCGCGGGGGTGATGCCGTACCGTTCGGCACCGTCGGGCACGTCCACGGTGAAGTCGACCCCGCTGGTCCCCCCGAGCGCCCGAGCCCGGTCGACACTGCCCATCAGCTCCGTCACGAGCTCCGCTGCGGTGGTCGACGGCGTGGCCTGCGTCTCGTCGAGCCGGCTCAGCTCGAGCATGGTGTCGGCGAGTGCGGTGAGACGCGCGGCGTCGGACTCGGCGGCCGCCAGCTCCCGCTCGAGCGCGGCGGCGTCACCGGACGACCGGTGCGCGAGCTCGAGTCGTGCCGTCAGTGCCGCGAGCGGCGTCCGGAGTTCGTGGCTGGCGTCGGACACCATCCGTCGTTCGCGGACCGCGTTCTCGCGTTGCCGGTCGATGAAGGCGTTGAGGGTCCTCGCGAGGTCGGCGAGCTCGTCCTCCGACGGGCCGACGGGCAGGTGCCCGGTCGCGTCCCCGCCGCTGAGCGCCTCGGCGGTCCGACGCATCCGCGCGACGGGTCGGAGCGCGACGGTCGAGAGCAGCCAGGCGGCGAGGCCCGATGCGACGAGCGCGAGCAGGGTCCCCACGACGAGCGAGCGGTCGACGCGTTCGACCGTCTCGTGCCCGGCACGGCCGTCCTGCGCAGCCCACACGACGAACCGTCCGTCGGCGCTCGCGACCGGTGTGCCGACGAGCGTCGCGCTGCGGTGCCCGTCGCCGAGCCGGAGCGTCGTGGTCGATCGTGGGACGCCGTCCGGGAGCGACCGGCGGAGGTCGTCCGGCAGCGTGTCGACGATCCACTCGCCGGTCGAGGAGCGGATCCCCACGAGGACGCCGTCGGCCGGTCGGTCGGGCGCCTCACCCGGGTTGTCCCGGAGGTCGGCGACGAACGGCGCCGCGTCGCCGACGGCGAGGGACCGGTCGGTCTCCAGCGTGGCCTGCCGCACCTCGGCGTGCAGCACGAGCGCGACCAGGGAGAGCACGACCGCGCCGACGAGCACGCTCCCGATCGTGATGCGCGCGCGGACGGACAGCCGCCGCATGAGCCTCACGGACGGGACACGACGTCGAGCGCGTAGCCGACGCCCCGCACGGTCCGGATGGCCACGTCGGCGCCCGAGGCGTGCAGCTTCTTCCGCACGTAGCTGACGTACTGGTCGACGATCGTGGGGTCGAAGTGCTCGGCGCTCCCCCACACCTCACGCAGCACCTCCGCCCGGGACCGGGTCTCCGGCGCCCCCTGCACCAGGTACCGCAACAGCGAGAACTCCTTCACGCTGAGGGGCAGGTCCCGGCCCGCCACGGTCGCCCGGACGGTCACGGTGTCGAGTCGGACGGCGCCGGCCTGCACGACGGTCACGGCACCGGCGGACCTGCGGCGGAGCTGCGCCCGGATCCGGGCGTTGAGCTCGGCGATCGCGAAGGGCTTCGTGAGGTAGTCGTCCGCGCCGGCGTCGAGCCCGAAGACCCGGTCGTCGACGGCATCCCGCGCGGTGACGAGGATCACCGGGAAGTCCTGGCCCGTCTCGCGCAACCGACGACACACCTCGAACCCGGTCATCTCGGGGAGCATGACGTCGATCGCCGCCGCGTCGAACGACCGCGCGGCCGCAGCCACGAGCGCGGCGACGCCGTCGGTGACCACCGTGACCGCGTGCCCCTCGCCGACCAGTCCACGCTCGACGAGCGCGCCCATCGCCGGGTCGTCCTCGACCACCAGGATCTCCGCCACGTGCACCTCCGTTGCGACGATCATGCACGACGGACGCCGTCAGGAGGTCGGGACCTGCCCTGCCCGGAGCATCGCGCGCTCGAGCAGTTCGAGGTCGATGCCGACGTGCCGACGTGCGAGCACCCCCGCGTCGACCGACCGCCCGGCGCAGACGGCGTCGACGAGCCCCTCGTGCTCGAGCAGGGCACGGTGCTCCATCTCGGCCATGCCCTCGGCGGTGCCCCAGAGGTGTGCGGGCGCCGCGATCGACACCTGCGACTCGAGGTCGGCGAGCGCCGCTGCGAGCACGGCGTTGCCGGCGGCGTCGATGATCGCTCGGTGCAGCACCGCGTCCGCCTGCTGCTTCTCGAGCCCGGACGCGGCGGCGCGGAAGTCCTCGAGCCGGGTGCGCAGCGTCGTCCGGCCGTCGTCGGTGATCCGCTCGGCCGCTGCGGTGGCGAGTGCGCCGTGCAGCAGGGCGATCGCGTCGGTGGTGTCGCGGATGCCGGCCCAGCGTGCGAGCAGCGTCCGGGCGACGGCGTCGGAGGACGAGTCCGGCCACTGCGAACGGACGAAGGTCCCGCCGCCCCGTCCTCGACGTGTCTCGAGCAGGCCGCGGTCGACCAGTCGCGCGAGGGCCGCGCGCACGGTCACACGTCCGACACCGAGGAGCACGGCGAGCTCACGCTCGGGCGGCAGCCGGGAGGCGGGCAGGTACTCCCCGACGGCCACGGCGGTGACGAGCCGGTCCTCGACCTCGTCGACACGGGTCTCCGTCGCGCGATCTGACACTCGGCCCCCTCCTTGCGTTTCGTCCACGTTAAAGGACGAGAAAAGGTATTGCAGAGAACCTTTGCCCGGTCCATGCTGTGCGTCATGTCCCGCATCACCGAAGGCACGATGCCGTTCCAGGACGGCGAGACCTGGTACCGCGTCACCGAACCCGACGCCCCGACCCCCGGTGCGCTCCCGCTCGTGGTCCTGCACGGCGGCCCCGGCATGGCGCACGACTACCTCCGGAACCTCGCGGCACTGGCCGACGAGACCGGTCGCACCGTCGTGCACCACGACCAGTTCGGCTGCGGCCGCAGCTCCCACCGACCCGACGCCCCGACGGAGTACTGGACCCCGCAGCTCTTCGTGGACGAGTACGCGGCCCTCGTGGACCACCTCGGTCTCGGCGACCACCACGTGCTCGGCCAGTCGTGGGGCGGCATGCTCGGCTCCGAGATCGCGGTCCGGCAGCCGGAGGGCCTCCGCTCCCTGGCGATCTGCAACTCCCCCGCGTCGATGCAGCTCTGGGTCGAGGGCGCCGCCGAGCTCCGCGCGCAGCTGCCCGAGGACGTGCAGGCAGCCCTCACCCGACACGAGCACGCCGGCACCGTCGACGACCCCGAGTACCTCGCTGCCACGCAGGTGTTCTACGAGCGCCACGTGTGCCGCGTCGTCCCCATGCCGCAGGACTTCGTCGACTCTGAGACCCAGATGGAGCAGGAGCCGACGGTCTACCACACCATGAACGGGCCGAACGAGTTCCACGTCGTCGGCACGATGCGCGACTGGACGGTCATCGACCGGCTCGACCGTGTGGTCACCCCGACCCTCGTCGTCGCCGGTGAGCACGACGAGGCGACGCCCGCCACGTGGCAGCCCTTCGTCGAGCGCATCGCGGACGTCCGCCAGCACGTCTTCCCCGGTGCGAGCCACTGCTCGCACCTGGAGCAGCCCGAGGAGTTCCGCCGCGTGGTCGCGGCCTTCCTCGCCGAGCACGACGACCACGCACTCAGCGACCAGCCCACGGGCTGACCCGACCCGGCCCACCAGGCCGACCGTCCGTCGGACGGGAGGCGCGTCCTCACCCCCACCACGCGCCTCCCATCCGACACCTCCCACCGGACCAGCGCGTCCCACCCCGCCACGCGCCTCCCGTCCGTCATCCCCTTCCCACGCACCGTCTCCCCGAACGGAACCACGATGTCGCAGCAGCACAGCGAGCTCTCTGCACAGCAGCAGCTCGAGGCCTACGGCTACAAGCAGGAGCTCAAGCGCTCCGTCTCAACCACCGACCTGCTCGTCTACGGGCTCGTCTTCATGGTGCCGATCGCCCCGTGGGCGATCTTCGGCACCGTCTACAACGCCTCGAGCGGCATGGTGCCGCTCGTCTACCTGGTCGGCCTCGTCGCGATGATCTTCACCGCGCTCGCGTACGCGCAGATGGCGAAGTCGATCCCCCTCGCCGGCAGCGTGTTCTCGTACGTCGGTCGCGGCATCCACCCCACCGCCGGGTTCTTCGCGGGCTGGGCGATCCTGCTCGACTACCTGCTCGTCCCGACGCTGCTCTACGTGTTCGCGGCCGAGAGCATGGTCGGCATCTTCCCCGGCACGCCCCGCTGGCTCTGGGCACTCGTGTTCGTCGCGATCAACACCGTGATCAACCTGCTCGGTGTCTCGTCCCTCAAGCTCGCGAACCGCATCTTCCTGCTCATCGAGCTCGTCTTCGTGGCGATCTTCGTCGTCATCGCGATCGTCGCGTTGACCGGCGGGACCGTGCCCGGCGCCTCGTTCAGCACCGACCAGGTGTGGGACCCGTCGAAGGTGTCCGCACCGCTCATCGCGAGCGCCCTGTCGATCGCCGTGCTGAGCTTCCTCGGCTTCGACGGCATCTCGACGCTGTCCGAGGAGTCCACCGGCCGCCGCGGTGGCGCCGGACTCGCGATGGTCCTGGCACTCGTCATCGTCGCGTTCCTGTTCGTGCTGCAGACGTGGCTCGCGTCGGCGCTGGCGGGCGGTCGTGACTCGTTCCCGGAGGGCGAGGCAGGGAACGCGTTCTTCACCATCGTCGAGCAGGCCTCCTCGAGCGGGTGGGCGACCGCGTTCTTCGCCGTCAACGTGCTCGCCGTCGGCATCGCGAACGCCATGGCCGCCCAGGCCGCGACGAGTCGCCTGCTCTTCTCGATGAGCCGAGACCGGCAGCTGCCCGCGTTCCTGCACAAGCTGAACGGCAGGCTCGTCCCGCAGAACGCGATCATCGTCGTCTCGGTGCTCTCCGCGATCCTCGTGCTGTTCTTCGTCGGGCAGATCGACACCATCTCGTCGCTCGTGAACTTCGGCGCGCTGTTCGGCTTCATGCTCCTGCACGTGTCGGTCGTCGTGCACCACGTCGTGAAGGGGAGGTCCCGCAACTGGCTGCTGCACCTCGTCGTGCCGCTCATCGGCTTCCTGATCATCGGCTACGTCCTGCTCAACGCCGCCGTCGAGGCGAAGGTCGGCGGCATCGTCTGGCTCGTCGTCGGCGCCGCGGTGTTCCTCTACTACCGCCGGACCGGCCGCTCGACCGAGGTCGGGTCGGAAGAGCCCGGCACACTGGGCGAGGGGTCCGTCGGCGGCCTCGACACCACCACCACGGAGAAGGGCCACCGATGACCACCCCCGACCACTTCCTGCCGAACACCCTGGGGCGGCCCGGGTTCGCCGCCGACCGGGAGCCGGTGCTCCGGATCACCCCGGGCACCGGCGAGACGATCGGCTTCGAGACCACGGACGCCGTCTACGCCGAACTCGACGAGCACCACGACCTGGCGCAGCTGCAGGCACCGATCAACCCGGTCACCGGCCCCGTCTGGGTCGAGGGTGCCGAGCCCGGTGACGTGCTCGCGGTGCACATCCACGACATCCAGCTCACCACCCACGGGTGGTCGGTGTCGCTGCCGGGATCGGGCGCGCTCCAGCACATCATGCCCGAGGGCGTCTTCGCCCGTCGCTGCCCGATCGAGGACGGCGTGGTGCACGTCACCGACCGGCACGCCTTCCCGGTCCGACCGATGATCGGCTGCATCGGCGTCGCACCGGCATCGGGGACGAACTCGACGATCATGCCGGCGTACGCCGAGGGCGGGAACATGGACGTCACCGAGGCGCGTCCCGGCTCGACCGTGTACCTGCCGGTCCGGGTGCCCGGTGCCCTGCTGTCGGTCGGGGACATCCACGCGATCATGGCCGAGGGCGAGTCGTCCTTCGTCGCGATCGAGGCGCAGGGCACCGCGATCGTCTCCGTCGACCTCCTGCAGGGCGGTCGGCCGATCCGTGCGCCGCGCATCGAGACCGACGACGAGTGGCTCTTCGTCGGGCTCGGCGACCCCGTGCAGGAGAGTGTCCGACGCGGCTACGAGGACGCGTTCGCGTTCCTCGTCGAGGACCACGGGTGGACGGCCGAGGACGCCTACGCGGTGCTCAGCGCGGTCGGCGACTCGAAGCTCGGCGGGCCGACCGGTTCCGGCGACCCGGAACCGCTGCACCCGTTCGCAGCGGTCGGGGCGGTGACCCTGCACCGGGTGCCGAAGGCGGTTCTGTAGCGGACGACGGACGGGAGGCGCGGGGCGGGGCCGCCACGGGCCTCCCGTCCGGTGGTCCCCGCGGCACCATCGTGCCCGGTCGTGCGGACCGGCCCGCGGGCCGACCGCGTGCTCAGTCGTCACCGAGCACGACCGTCGGATCGTCGACCTCGGCATCCGGCGGCGCCGACGCCGTCGGCTCGGGCACGCCGTTCACCGGTGGGTCCCACGCCGCTGGGCGACCTCGCCGGACCGCGGTCGGCCTGCGGCCCGCGCCGCGGGCTCGGGCATCGCCCGCCACACCTGTCCCCAGACCTGCTCGTACTCGACGCGGGACACCTGCCCGCGACGGACGGCGTCCTCGACCAGGCAGAGCAGGTCGAGCGAGGCCTCGAGGAGCCGGACGTCGCCGTGCACCTCCGGCTGACCGTTGCCGTGGAACACCGTGACCGTCAAGCGTCTGACCCCGGGACGCAACCGCCGTGTCGCCCGGACGAGCAGGACGGGACCGGCGGCGTAGAGCAGGACGGCGACGACGAGGCCGACCGCCGGCACGCGGTGCAGCGCCACGACGAGTGCGACCGCTACGAGTGCGCCGGCCGCACCCCAGACCTGGAGCGCTCGGAGCAGCAGGAGCTCGCCCGCGGTGGTCCCCGGGGCGTGCACCTCGAGCGTGCGCCCGCTCCACAGTGCGCGGGAGACGGGCTGCACGGTGCACCGGCCCCACGGGTGCCACCCGGTGCGCCGTGTCGGGAGCGGTCGTCGGTCTCGGTTCGTGTCCACGACGACCAGCCTGTGGCGGACTGTTCGGGGCCGAGCCGGTCCTGACGGCGTCCTGACGGCTCGGACCGGATCCCGTACGACGTCCTGACGCTGCGACGTCGGGCCTGCGTCGTCCGTCCTCCGCCCGCTACCGTTGCCGGATGGACGACCACGCCCTCGCCGCTGCCCTCGTGACCGACGCCGCCCGGCTCGCGGCCGACATGCGTCGGGACGGGACCGACGCGGAGCGGAAGACCTCGGCCGCCGACCTCGTCACCGCCGCCGACCGCGCCGCCGAGGACCTCGTCCGTCGGATGCTGCTCGAGCACCGCCCGGACGACGGGGTGCTCGGCGAGGAGGGCACCCGGTCCGAGGCGACCCACGGACGCCGGTGGACCGTCGACCCGATCGACGGGACGTTCAACTACGTCGCCGGCCTGCCCGCGTGGTGCAGCGCGGTGTCGCTCGAGGTCGACGGCGTGCTCCGGGTCGGTGCGGTCCGTCGTCCGCTCGCCGACGAGACGTGGGTGGCGTCGGACGGGGTGACGACCCGTGACGGCGAGGCCGTGCCGCCGGTGCAGGACGTGACCCTCGCCGCGACGAGCGTGGCGACCTTCCTCAACAGCTCGCACCTGCGCGCCGCCGAGGCGGCGCCCATGACGGCGCTCCTGGCAGCGGCGGCAACGGTCCGGATCAGCGGGTCGGGGTCCTGCGACCTGGTGGACGTCGCAGCGGGCCGCATCGGCCTCTGGGTGCAGACCGACTGCGCCGACTGGGACTGGCTCCCGGGGCGGGCGCTCGTCGACGGCGCCGGTGGCGCGGCCACCGTCGTCCGGGCCCACGGGCACGACTGGCACCTCGCCGGAGCCCCGACCGCGGTGCGCGAGGCCGCCGAGCTGCTCGGCGCCTGAGCAGCACCCTGCGCGGAGGGGCGGCACTGCCCGAAGCCGCCTCCTCCGCACCGCCCGGTGCACGTCGTCGTGCACCGGGCGCGTCCTCGGTGGTACCCCCACCGAGACGTCCGGCCGTCAGGCCGTGGCCTGCAGGCGGTCCTGCTCGTCGACCGCGATCTCCACCGTGCCGGACGCGGACGGTCGGCCGAGCGCACGGTGCTCCCAGCCGGCCGCGCGGTACGCGTCCGCGTCGAGCGCGTGCCGGCCGTCGACGATGCGTCGGTGGTGGACGAGCGCGCCGAGGTCGTGCGGGTCCACCGTGCGGAACTGCTCCCACTCGGTCAGCAGCACGACCACGTCCGCATCGATCACCGCCGCGGTGAGCGACGGCGCGTACCGCAGGGTCGGGTAGGCGCGCGCGGCGTTCTCCATCGCCTCGGGGTCGTACACGGTGACGACGGCACCCGCCTCGTCGAGCATCCGTGCGACGTCGAGCGCCGGCGCATCGCGGATGTCGTCGGAGTTCGGCTTGAACGCCGCGCCGAGCGCCGCGATCCGCTTGCCCGCCAGGTCCCCCTCCGCCATCTCCGTGACCAGGTCGACGGTCCGCTGGCGGCGGCGCAGGTTGATCGCGTCGACCTCGTCGAGGAAGCGGACCGCCTGGCCGACACCGAGCTCCTGCGCCCGGGCCGAGAACGCGCGGATGTCCTTCGGCAGGCACCCGCCACCGAAGCCGAGGCCGGGCTTGAGGAAGCGGCCGCCGATGCGGGTGTCGTGGGACAGGGCGCCCGCCAGGACGCTGACGTCCGCACCGGCCGCCTCGCAGACCTCCGCCATCGCGTTGATGAAGGAGATCTTCGTCGCGAGGAACGAGTTGGCGGCCACCTTGACGAGTTCCGCCGTCGGCAGGTCGGCCACGACCAGCGGCGTCCCCTCGTCGAGGACCGGGCGGAAGGCTGCACGCAGCTGCGCCTCGGCCCACGCCGTCTGCACGCCGAAGACGAGCCGGTCGGGGTGCAGCGTGTCCTGCACGGCGTAGCCCTCGCGGAGGAACTCCGGGTTCCAGGCGACCTCGACCTCGGTCCCGGCGGGGGCGACCTCCGCGACGAGCGCGGCGAGCCGTTCGGCGGTCCCGACCGGCACGGTCGACTTCCCGACGACGAGCGCGCGGCGGTCGATGTGCATCGCGAGCTCGCGGAAGGCGGAGTCGACGTACGTCATGTCGGCGGCGTGCGACCCCCGCTGCTGGGGCGTGCCCACGCAGACGAAGTGGACGTCGCCGAACTCGGCGGCCTCGCGCAGTGACGAGGTGAACCGCAGCCGACCGGACGCCAGGGCCTGCGCGAGCTGCTCGGGCAGGCCGGGCTCGTGGAAGGGCACCCGGCCGGACATCAGCGCCTCGACCTTGGCGGGGTCGACGTCGACGCCGAGGACCTCGTACCCGAGGACGGCCATCGAGACGGCGTGGGTGGCGCCGAGGTACCCCGTGCCGATGACGGTCAGGCGGGGCTGGTGGGCGACCGGCGGCATCGCGGTGTCGGGGATGGGTGTGACGGAAGCAGACATGGGAAGGGCTCGCTCTCGGGTCGCGAAGGGTGGGTGGTGACGGACCGCGGTGGCCGTCGGGTGTCAGTCGGTGCAGGCCGTGGTGCTGAACTCGTTCGAGCCGACCACGGTGTTGTCGCAGGAGACGGTGTTGCCCTCGACGGGTCGGAGGGCGAACGCGACGCCGTCGGTGTTGCCGAGGTCGACGCGGTTGTCGGTGAAGGTGTTGTCGGTCCCCCAGCCGGACAGCAGTTCGTGGGTCTGGAAGCCGTCGAGCGGTGAGCGGACGCCCCGGTTCCCGGTGACGGTCCACCCGTTCCCCTTGACGTCCACCCACGAGTCGGCGTGGTTCTCGCCCTGCATCCCGACACCGTCGAAGGAGTTGTCGGAGAGGGTGCCTCCGGTCGTCCCCTCCTTGATGTCGACGTTCTCGGCAGCGGTGTCGGCGATGGTGTTGCCCGTGACGACGTTTCGGTCGCTGCGGTCCTCACGGCAGTCCGAGACCTTGCACCAGTTGCTCTTCGAGGAGCCGATGTAGATGCCCTCGCCGAACTGCGGCTTCCGGAGACCGGTCCTGCTGACGCTGTTGCCGCGGACGGTGTTGTCGCTGCTGTCGGCGCGCAGGTGGATCCCCTCGTCACCGATGTCGGTGACCGTGAGGCCGTCGACCGTCGAGTGCTGGACGTCGTCGAACATGACGCCCTTCTGCCCGTTGCGGACCGTGAACCCCTCGAGCCGCCAGTAGGACGCGCCGTCGAGGTGCAGGACGTACCCGCCCTCCACGTCGCCGCCGTCGAGCACGGCGTCACGCGGGCCGCACAGCGTCACGGGTGCGTCCGACGTCCCGGCCGCGGAGGCCTCGAACCGGCCGGTGTACGTGCCGGACGCGAGCCGGATCACGGCCCCTGCTCGAGCGTCGTCGAGTGCCTTCTCCAGGGCCTTCGCCGTGCTGACCGTCGTCGTCGCGGCGGCGTCGCACCGGGCCGTGTCGACCGGGGAGGCCTGTCCCGTCCCGGCGTCGGGCGATCCAGTCGCGGTCGCGTCGGGCGTCGCACGGGTGTCCGGGACACCGTTCGGCGTCGCGGCCGGGGTCTGCTCGACGCTCGGCGTCGGCCGGGGGCGAGCGGCCTGCTCGTCCCCCCGGTCCGCACCGCTCGTGGCGGCCCACACACCGCCGACCACCAGCGCTCCGACCGCCAGGCCCGCTGCGCCGACGACGAGGTGTGACCGCAGGCGACGGGGTCGTCGCGTCACCGGTCAGCTCCCCGAGGGTGCGACCGCACCCGGCTCGGCAGCGTGCGTGCCGCGGCCCGCCACGGGCGGGAGACCGAGCGAGGCCGGGTCCACCGCGCCGCGGGTGTAGCTGGACAGCGGTGCCTGCTTCGCGTACGGCAGCTCGCGCTGTCCCCGACGTCGACGTCGTGTCCCGCCGATCGCCGCGACCAGCACCACCGTCAGTAGCAGGAGCCACAGCACCGTCAACGGTTGGAACACCGCGCGCAGGGTGACGAGGAACGGTTTCGTCGACTGCCACTCGACGGTCGTGTTGCCCTGCTGGGCGGCTCCGTCGGACCGGGCGAGGTCGATCGCGCTCGGCCCGCGACCGTCCACCGTGTTGTTCTCGACGGCCGTGCCACCCACCGCCCCGACCATCGTGACCCCGTGCACGCGGGCATCGTCGATCGCGTTGTTCGTCACCGACGAGGTCGCGCTGTCCCGGACGTACACGCCGATGTCCGCGCCGTCGACCGAGTTCTCGGAGACCTCGGTGCGACTGGGCCCGTCGAGGACGGCGATGCCGTTCTGCGACGAGTCCTTGACCACGTTGTTGCGGACGACCACGTCGTCGGCGTCGTGCCGGACGACGATGCCCATCTCGTTGCGTGCGACCGTCGACCCGCTGATCCGGACGTTCTTCCCGCCGATCACCTCGATGCCGTAGCGCCCGTTGCCGGAGCTGTTGCTGTCCGAGAGCGCGTTGTTGCCGTAGGTCGTCGTCGGCATGCCGGCCGCGTTCGGCCCCGCCGCGAGCCCGCTGCCGTTCAGCGTGATCCCGTTGCGACCGTTGTCCGAGGCGGTCACCTGGCTGAGGACGATGCCGGTCGACGCCCGCGTCATCTTCACCCCGTCCACCGCGTTGTCCGTCGACCGGACCGATGTGAACGTCGAGTTCGTGACGTAGCGGTGCAGCACGAGGCCGTCGATGAGCGAGTGCTCCACCGTGGCGTCCGACATCGTCACGCCGTCCGCGCTCGTCAGGAAGAGGCCGTAGGCGTTCCCGGCGAAGGTGACGTGCTGCACGAGGGCGGACACGTAGCTGTAGCCGCCGGCGCTCGCCGTGGCGCTGCCGCTCTTCGGCAGCTCGCCGGTCGGCAGGATGGCGTTGCCGAAGACGTCCTTCGTGGTCCGTTCGGTCTTGCCCTGCTGGTCGCCGGAGGCCTGGTCCAGGGTGGAGAGGTTCGTCCCGGTCAGGGAGACCCCGCCGGTCGTTCCGCTCCAGAACCCCAGGTGCGAGAACGCCGCGTACTGCAGGGTCGCGGTCCCGCCCTGCACCCGGACGTACGCCCGTCCGTCCGAGGTCTGCTGGTCGACCCGCCCTGCCTGCGGGTCCCAGGCGTCGATCGTGACCGGAGCCTTCGCCGAACCGACGACCTGCAGGCTGCCGGCCTGGGTGACGATCGACACGAAGCCCTCGTGGTTGCTCGCGAGGTGGATGCGCAGGCCGTCGGGGCTCGCGAGTCGCAGGGTCGCGCCGTTCTCGACGACGATGTTCTCGCTGAGCAACCAGGAGCCGTCCGGCTGCTTGACGAACGTGGACGGTGCGAGCCGTGCGAGGTCGTCGACGGTGTACGCCGCACCACGGGCGACGAGGACGAGTGTGTACGACGAGCCCGTGGCGAGCCGGTACGGCTGCGAGACCGCGAGGCCGCTCCACCGCGCCGCCGAGGCCAGTGCACGGACGTTGTAGATGCGGTCGTTCTCGGCCGTCACCAGCCGGGCCTCCTTGTCCGGGTCGCCCCCGTAGGGTCGTCCCGTCACCGGGGCCGCGGCCGCGGACGTCGTCGCCGCGACGGCGGCGGTGGGCACGCCGAGGACACCCGTGAGCAGGAGCCCGGCACCGACGAGCAGCCCCGCGGCGAGCCGCGGCGTCGTCTTCGTCAGCGCGCTCATGCCGCGACCGCCTGGTCGTCGGAGGTCGCCGCGACGGCACCCTGCGGCAGGACGACACCGGGTGAGGCCACCCGGCGACCGGTCGTCGTCTCCGGCTGGAGGGTCCGAGCCTGCTGCCCGTCACCCCCGACCTGGTCGGCGTGCCGGGTGAGCCACCCCTGCTTGTTCATGGTGACGAACGAGTACACCTTGATCGGCAGGGCGACCGCGATCACGACGAGGGCGAGCATCGGCAGCACGAGCAGGTCGAGCGGGTGGCGCTTGAGGTTCGAGACCCCGCGCACCGCACGGCCGAAGAGCAGCCAGCCGATGGTGAACAGGACGCCGACGGTGCTGAGCTCCAGGCGGCTGAACAGCAGGTACCACATCGTGATGCCCATCGTCACCGGGGTCAGGATGATCTGCAGCACCGTGATCTTCGTCACGAAGGGCACCCGCCAGACCCACCCCTTGGCGATCGCCGTCAGGTACGTGCGGTAGGAGTTGCGGCTCCAGCGGATGCGCTGCTTGAAGAACGCCTTGCCGCTCGCCGGGAACATCGACAGCGCCTTCGCCGACGACTGGTGCACGGTCTTGTAGCCCGACGCGATGACGAGCCACGTCAGACGGCCGTCGTCCCCGGCGATGCACCGGCGGCCGAGGAAGAACTCGTTCTCGAGGTTGTCGAGCACCGGCAGCACGGCGGAGCGCCGGTAGGCCGCGGTCCGACCGGACAGGATCGGGACCGCACCCGCCGCGCCCATCGCCGGGACGTAGTTGAAGTACCGCAGGTTGACCAGCCAGTCGGCGATGATGCGCCAGATGCTCGAGTTCCGCTGGTAGACGTTCTGCTGCGTGCCGACACCGCCGACGCGCTCGTCGACGAAGGGCATCTGCACGGCTTCGAGGAGACCGGGCTCCCACGAGGTGTCCGAGTCCACCAGGACCAGGACGTCGTACTTCGCCCGACGGATGCCCTCGCCGAGCGCGCTCCGCTTGCCGACGTGGTGGAACAGCACCGGCTTGACGGTGGGGTCGCCCACCGCCACGATCCGGCGGTACGCCTCGGTGTCCGCCACGTCGAGGACGATGATGATCTCGTCCGGGTGCTGCTCCCGCCAGGAGTCGAGGCAGCGGAGCAGGATGTCCGGGTCCTCGTGGAAGGACGGCACCACGACCGAGGTCGTCGTGCGGAAGCCGTTCTCGACCGGACGAGCGCGCGCCGAGAGCACGACGCGGTAGAGCCACAGTGCCCAGACGATGATGCCGGCGATGCCGATCGGGAAGTACTTGAGCGCTTCGTGACCGAAGGCGGCGATGTTGTCGAGCACGACCTGGGTCGAGGTCTGCGACGCGAAGAGGACGAGCGGGTGCATGAGGTCGGGTCCTTCGTGCGGTGTTCGGTTTCGGGTACGGAACACGACACTCGGCAGCACCGCACGACGGCACGCCGCGCAGGGTGACGCGGGAGCCGCCTGGGTCAGCGGTGCGGAGAGGGTCGGGACAGCGCCGGATCCCCCCGTCGCTGCATGTCGCCAGCCCGGATCGGGGACCGTGGTCCCACTCCGACGCTGAGCGTTGGGCTGAACGTACTCTCGGGTGTGTCGCTCCACAAGCACAGGGGAACCGCATTGCGGTCTTGCGGGATTCCGTAGCGGGGTGCTCCGCCGTTGCGGTGCGGTCCGGTGGGGTGCCGCACCGCACCGGACGGGAGGAACGCGGCGGTCCCGCCGCGCGCCTCCCGTCCGTCACCGGCAGGTCGTCTCCCCGCGCGGGGACCGGGCGGCGTCCCCTCGGCGGGCTGCAGCGCCCGCAGCGCGTCCGCGCTCCGCTACAGTCGGGCCTGTCTGCTCGACCCGGGTCGGAGCAGGACCGCACAGCACGACCCCCGTGCACGGCGCGGTGACCGAGGGGTGGGACGTCGTGGCGCGTGCAGGATCCGACGAGGAAGGCCAGGGGTCGCGGGCACCCGCGGAGAGCGGACCCCCGCGTCGCCGCCGCGCAGCTCGCGCCGCTGCGCTCGCCCTGACGATCGTCACGTGCGCGGCGGTCCTGGTGGGTGTCGACACGCTCGTGCCGAGCGGCGACCCTGCCGGAGCCGGCACCGCGGGGCGCGCCCCCAGCGTCACCGCGACGAAGCTCACCGCGACCAGCAGCGTCACGGCGACCCGGACGACCGTCCGGACGACGCTGCGCTTCACGAACCACTCGACGACCCGCAAGCCGGCCCGCGACGCCTGGCTCTCGCTGACCGCCGGCAGCCGGCAGTACACGCTCGGGCACGTCGGGATCCCATCGCTCGCTGCCGGGGCGAGCACGACCGTCCGGGTGTCGCACCGGGCACCGGCACGCGCACCGGCCGGGACGTACGCCGTCCGCGCCTGCACCGGTGCGTACGCGGCGGCCGGGTGCCGGGCGTCGGCCGCCTCGGTCAGGACCGGCCGGTCCGCACCCGCACGACCGACCACCGGGGTGATGCTCGACGTCGCTCGCGCGTACTACCCGGTCCCGCTCATCGAGCAGTACGTCGACCTGCTCGCGGACGACGGTGGGCGCTTCCTGCACCTGCACCTGACCGACGACCAGAACGTCGGCATCGAGAGTGCGGTGCTCGGGCAGACCACGGCGAACGCCGACCTCGAGGACGGCGTGTGGACCAGCCGGGTCACGGGCCGTCCCTTCCTCAGCGCCGCGCAGGCGCGCGAGATCGCCGACCACGCGGCACGGCGCGGCATCACGATCGTGCCCGAGATCGACACACCGGGGCACATGGCGGCTGCGTTCGCCCTGCTCGAGGCCCGGCACGGTGCGCGCTGGGTCGACCGGATCCGAGCCGACGAGAGCGAACTCGACGTGACGGCGCCGGCGAGTGCCCGCCTCGCCGCAGACCTGCTGCGCGAGGTGACCCGGACCTTCCCGGCCAGCCGCACCGTGCACATCGGCGGCGACGAGTGGGGCGACGACGCCACGGCGGCCCAGCGGGTCGGGTGGTTGAACACGATGGCCGCCGCCGTCGGTGACCGGGAGGTCTGGGCCTGGAACGACGGCATCGACCGGGCCGTCGTCGGACGGCTGGACCCGCGCATCCACGTCACGTACTGGAGCTTCGACGGCGACACCGAGGACCCGGCGGAGCGCCGCGACCGCCGAGCCCACCGAGCCGGCGCGGACGACCTGGCGGCGGTGGGGACCGACCTGCTGAACTACGACTCCTACTACCTGTACGAGGTGCCGACCGACCTCGACCCCGCCGACAGTGCGTACACGGCGGCCGACCTCCGGGCCCACTGGTCGTTGCGGACGTGGGACGGTGACTCCGGGTCGCGGCTCGCCGCACCGATGTCGGGCGCGGCGGTCGCGATCTGGGGCGAGGACCTCGCGTCGCCGCCGTCGGACGCGCTGTTCCGGTGGAGCGCGCCGCACGTGCTCGCGATGCTCGAGACAGCGGGGTCCTGACGACTGGCCGACCGGGCGGCGGGACGGTGTCGGTGCCACGCTGCGGGGGCGGCACCGACACCGGTCCTACTTGATGCCGGTCGACGCGATGCCCTGCACGAACTGCCGCTGGAAGGCCAGGAACACCACCAGCAACGGGAGCACGGTCACCGTCGCGATCGCCATCACGGCCCCCCACGGGGAGCTGAACGCCGGGTTGTTCGTCAGGGTCGAGAGCGCCACCGGCACGGTGAGGTTCTCGTTGCCCTGCAGCACGACGAGCGGCCAGAGGAAGTCGTTCCACCGGGTCATGAAGCCGAGGATGACGAGGACACCGACCAGCGGCCCGCACGACGGCAGCACCACGCGGAAGAACGTCTGGAACTCCCCCGCACCGTCGAGTCGAGCAGCCTCCATCAGCGCGTCCGGGACGCCGAGCATGAACTGCCGGGCGATGAAGATCCCGACGACGTCGAACAGCGTCGGCAGGATCACCGCCCACGGGGAGTCGACGAGCCCCATCTTCGCGACGACGAGGAAGCTCGGCACGATCGTCACCTGGATCGGGATCATGATCGTGACGAGGAACGCGGCGTAGAGCAGACCGCGGCCGAGGAACCGGAACTTCGCGAGCGCGTACCCGGCCATGAGCGACACGACGACGCTCAGCGCGGTGCCGAGGCTCGTGATGAGCGCCGAGTTGCCGAGCCACCGCCACACCGGCTGGGTGCTGAACACCTGGGCGTAGTTGTCGAACGAGGGCTCTGCGGGGAACAGGTAGAACGAGCCGCTCTGCGACTGCCCTCCGGGCGTGAGCGCAGACACCACCATCCAGTACAGCGGGAACACCATCACGACCGCCAGTGCGGTGAGGACGGCGACGAGCAACCACCGACGCGGGCGGTGACGTCTCCGGGCGCGCGGTGCGGCCGAACGACCACGGGTCTCCAGGACGGCCATCAGAGCACCTCCTCCGCCTTGCGGTCGGCCCGCTGCCGCAGCAGCGTGAACACGAGCAGGATCGCGACCAGCACCAGTCCGAGGGCTGCCGCGTAGCCCATCCGGGCGTCGATGAACGCCGACCGGAACACGTACTGGATGAGCACGGTGGTGGAGAAGCCCGGACCGCCGCCGGTCATCACGTAGATGACGTCGAACGCCTGCAGCGAGAACACCACGTTGAGGATCGTGAGGATCGACGTGGTCGGTCGGAGGAGCGGCCACGTGATCGTCCGGAACCGGGCCCAGCGGGACGCCCCGTCGATCGCCGCGGCCTCCTTGAGCTCGGCGGGGACGGACTGCAGCGCACCGAGGTAGATCACCATGCAGAACCCGATGCGGGTCCACACCACGACGATCACCAGCGTGGCCATCGCCCATCCGGGAGCGGTCAACCACGGCGACCGTCCCAGCCCGAGGGCTTCGAGCAGGTTGTTCACCACGCCGTAGTCGCCGTTGAAGATCCACGACATGACGACGCCGACGACCACGCCCGCGGCGACCATCGGGACGAAGAACAGCGCACGGAAGACCCCGCGACCCGGCAGCGGTCGGTTGAGCGCCACGGCGAGCGCGAGTCCGATCGCCATCGACGTCGGGACGGTCCCGATCGTGAACACGAGCGTGTTCCGCAGCGCGGTCACGATCAACGGGTCCGAGCCCATGGAGACGAAGTTGCCGCCCCCGATCCACTCCCCGTCGCCGATCGAGGTGCTGCTGTCGCGCAGGCTCAGCAGGACCGCGATGACGATCGGGACGAGCGAGAACGCCAGGAAGAGCAGTCCCGCGGGACCGACGAAGACGTACGGGACGAAGCGGCCCCGTCGCGACCGGGTGGGCCGTCCGGCGCGGAGCCCGCCGGTCGGCGGCCTGGTCGTCGCCGGGTGCACCGGCGCGGTCTCAGTTCGCAGTGACACTGCGCATCGCCCCCATCATCTGGTCTGCTGCGTCCTCCGGGCTGAGCTGCCCGAGGAGACACAGGTCGAGGTAGTCGGCGAAGACCGCGTTGAGCGATGCGAAGTACTGCCCGCTCTCGGCCTTCACCATCGACAGGGGGATCGTCGCGCCCTGGTCGATGAACTGCTGCATGGTGTCGGAGTGGGTCGCGTACCCGATGTCGGCGGCGTCGAGGGACTTCCGAGCCGGCAGCCAGTTGCCGTCGTGGCAGAAGCGTTCGACGTTCGCCCGGCTCGTGATCATCACGACGAGTTCCGCTGCGAGCTCCGGGTACCGGCTCGACTTGGTGACCGCCAGGGCGTTCCCGCCCAGGTCGCTCGCCTCGCCGGTGTTGCGCACCATCGGCGCGGTGCCCCAGTCGTCGGGCATCTCCTCGTCGAGCTGTGCCATCGGCTCGGGGTTGTTGAGCATCATCCCGATCTGCCCCGTCATGAAGAGGTTCCGGGCGACGTCGCCGCCGCCGGTCTTGCTGAGGTTGCCCGTGGTGGCGAGGCCCTCGGCGTACCACTTCCGTCCGAACTCGAGGGCACCGATCGCCTCGGGGGTGTCCATCGACGGGGTCGCTCCGTCCTCGCCGAGGAAGGCGCCGCTGTTCTGGTACACGAAGGGCAGCCACCGGTACGCGGTCTCCGGTCCGCTCCAGCCGTAGCCGAAGGCGTACTTCCCGGTGACCTGCTTGACCTCGCGGGCGACGTCGAGGAACTCGTCCCACGTCCAGGCGTCCGCGACGGCGGTCGGCGGCGTGACGCCGATGCGTTCCATGACGGTGCGGTTGTAGTAGGTGATGAAGTTGTCGGTGTGCTGGAACACCCCGTACACGCCGTCGTTCCGAGCGCCGATCGCCCAGAACGGGTCCGTGTAGTCGGCCCGGTAGTCGGCGGGAACCTGCCCGCTGATGTCGACCAGGCTGCCGTTGGCGGCGTACCGACCGATCTGCTGCGGGGTGATCCGGATGATGTCCGGGGCGAGGTCGGCGGCGAGGCGGGTGATGAACCACTGGTGGAACTGGCCCGTCGTGACCTCGACGGCGACGCTCGTGCCGGGGTGCGTGGCGACGAACTCGTCGGCGATCGCCTGGTAGCTGGTGATGTCGGTCGGGATGTTCCAGGTCGACAGGCGGATGTGCTTGGTGCCGCCGTGCGCGGCGGTCCCCTGCCCCGCGCAGGCCGCGAGTGCGCCGGCCATGGAGATGCCGGCGAGCGCGAGGAACCCCCGTCTGGCCAGCTGGGGGGATGGTCGGGTCGGCATGGTCCTCTCCTTCGAGGTCGTGGTGCCGTGTGCGTTCGGACGGGAGGCGCGGCCTGCGCGGGCGCGTCGTCGCGCCCCGCGTGGAGGGGTCGCGACCGGTGCGGCGGTCGCGACCCGACGGGTGGCCGCGCCGGCGCGGGGACGGTGGCCCCGCGCCGGGCGTGCGGGGTCAGACGAGCGCGGGACGAGCCTCCCGGTCGGCTCCCGCGGGCGCACCGGGGGTGACCGCCGACGCCGGACGCAGGGACTCGGGCAGCAGCGCGGCGTGCGCGTGCAGGAGTTCGTCGGTCATCGCGGCGATCCGGTCGAGGGTCAGGTGCGCTGCGGTCAACGGGTCGAGCGCGACCGCGTGGTGCACGTGTGCCACGTCCCCCGTGAGTGCGGCGCGCACGGCGAGCGTCTGCACGTTGGTGTTCGTGCGGTTGAGCGCGGCGAGCTGGGGCGGGAGTTCGCCGAACGACGTCGGCTGCACGCCCTTGCCGTCGACCAGGCACGCGACCTCGACGCAGGCGTCGGACGGCAGGTTCTGGATGACGCCCGTGCTGTTCGGCACGTTGCCGTACACGACCGCGGGGACGCCGGTGACGATCGCGTTGACGATGGACGCGCCGTACTCCACGCTCGGCGACAGGTCGGCCTTGAGCTTCTCGAGCTGGGCGTCCACGTCGCCCTGTTCGTCGTGCGCGAGGCAGATCTCGTAGTAGTCCCAGCGCTCCGGGATGTACTCGAGCACGGTCTCCGGGTCCTTCCGGAAGTACGGGACGTACTCGCTCGCGTGGTGGCTGGACTCGGTCTCGAAGTACCCGAAGGACCGCATCAGCTCGGTGCGGACCTGTTCGTTCCCACCCTCGTAGTTGCTCGCGGCGACGGCGGCCTCGCTGTGGTCACCGTCGTCGTCGTGCAGGTCGGACGCCGCGGTCCCCCGCCGGTGCTTCGCGGACATGACCTCGCGGAGGCGCGGGTACAGGTCCTCGCCGCCCCGGCGTCGGAACTCGAGGATCCAGGCCTGGTGGTTGATGCCGGCGCTGACGAACTCGACCTCGTCGTACGGCACGTCGAGGGTCCGGGCGAGCATCCGCGTCGTCCCCTGCACGCTGTGGCACAGCCCGACGGTGCGCAGGCCCTTCGCGTTGAGGAACGCCGTCGCCATCGCCATCGGGTTGGCGTAGTTGATGAACTGGGCGTCCGGGCAGAGCTCGAGGGCGTCACGGGCGATGTCCTCGTAGGCGCGGACGGACCGGAGGAACCGGAAGACGCCGCCGGGGCCGACGGTGTCGCCGACCGCCTGGTCGATGCCGTACCTCCGCGGGATCTCGACGTCCCACCGGTACGACTCGACCCCGCCGACCTGGAACGTGATGATGACGACGTCGGCGCCGTCGAGGGCTTCGCGCCGGTCGGTGGTCTCGAGGACCTCGACCCCGAGCCCGTGGTGGGCCACGAGTTCGCGTGCGGCCGTCGCGGTGCGGGCGACCCTGCCCGCGTCGAGGTCCATGAGGTGCAGGGTCGCGTCCTGCAGTGCGGGGAAGCTCACGAGGTCGCCGATGAGGCGGAAGGGGAAGACGAAGCCGCCGGCGCCGATGATGGTGATCTTGGTCATGTCGTCACGCTAGGAAGCGAGGCTCCCCCGGGTCCTCCGGCTTCGGACGGGAGGGTTCCAGGATCCTCGGACGGGCTGCTCCCCGACGGGTGCCCGCCCGGCCGAGCGGGCGGTGCCGGCCCTGCCGGTCGGGCGGTGCGCTGTCGTAGGCTCGCGGTGTGCTCGACGTGGAGACGGTGGAAGCGGCGTACTGGAGCCATCGCGGCCCGGCGCCGCTCATGGCGTCGTCGCACCGGCACGACGACCTCGAGATCAACCTCGTCCTCGAGGGGCGGCTGGACTACCGGTTCGGCGGTGCGCCCGTGAGCGTCCACGCCGGGGAGATCGCACTCTTCTGGGGGTGGACACCCCACCAGCTCGTCGGCGACGCGACCGGGACCGGGCAGTTCCGCTGGGTGCACATCCCGCTCGGCGAGGTCCTGGCGTGGGGGCTGCCCGACCACGACCTGGGCGCCATGCTCCTCAACCGGCCCGTCGTCGTGCCCACGGCTGCCGCCGGTCGGGACGTCGAGTCGATGCTGGGGTCGTGGCAGCGGGACTTCGCGGACGACGGCGCCGAGGTGATCGCGAACCTCGAGGCCCAGGCGCTCGTCCGGCGGCTCCTCCGCCACCACCGTGACGCCCTCGCCCTGCGCGCCGAGGACGGACACGGCACAGCGGACGCGATGCACCGGGTGATCGACATGGTGCGGTTCGTCGTCGACCGGTTCCGGGACCCGATCGACGTCGCCGACGTCGCTGCCGCGGCGCACCTGCACCCGCACTACGCGATGACGGTGTTCCGTCAGGACGTCGGCGCGACGATCCTCGAGTACCTGACGCGCTGCCGGGTCGCCGAGTCGCAGCGGTTGCTCGCGACCACCTCGTTGACGATCTCGGAGATCGCGCACGCGGCGGGCTTCGGGTCGCAGTCGAGCTTCTACGCGCACTTCACCCGGGCCTGCGGAACGGCACCGGGCACGTACCGGGCCCAACTCCGCGAGGGCCCGAGGCACTGACGGTCGCGCTGGCCCGTCAGGTCGGGCGGTCGTGTTGCGTCCCTGACGACCTCGGTCCACGACTGCTCGGGGGTCAGGAGTCGCAGGAGCCGGGTGGAGTCGTCCACGTCGCCGTCCTGCCGGTCACTGCTCGAGCGCTCGGCGCAGCAACGGCAGCAGCGCGTTCCCGTCGCGGCCCCGGACGACGGGCACGCCGTGCACCAGCGTCACCTGCTCACGCCCCGACGTGGACTCCTGCACCTCACGGATGGCGATCGCTGCGACCGCGTCGTGGTGGTCGCGGGCGAAGGCCGAGTAGAGCTCGGGGTCGTGTTCGCCGTCGTCGCCGATGAGCACCCAGGAGACGTCGGGCAGGTCCTCGCGCAGCCGGAGGAGGGAGGACCGCTTGTGTTCCTTCCCGTCCCGGAACCAGTGCGTCGGCGTGATCCCCCAGTCCGTCATGAGCAGCGTGCCGGCCGGGAACCCGTTGCGCTGCAGGAACCGCGAGGCGATCCCCGCGAAGTTCCACGGACCGTTGCTGACGTAGACGACCGTCGGCTGACCTTGACCACGGACGACGTCCTGCACGAGCTCGGCCATGCCGGGGACGGCCTTCCGCGTCGCACTCCTGCCGAAGAACGTCCGTCGGGCGGCTGCGAGCGGGTTCGACATGCCCGTGACCCACACGGTGTCGTCGATGTCGCAGACGACGCCCCGGTGTGACCCGCCTGCGACGGCGTGGATCGGCACACGGGTCGGCGCTCGCCCCGGCAGCCGCAGGACGGCGTCCTCGGGAGCAGACCCCGACGAGTGCTCGAGCGCCACGCTCACGTCCACGAGCCCTTGCTCGTCGCTGATCGCCGTCGTGGTCGTACCGCCGAGCTCGACCTCGACCTCGACGTCGGGGCGCTCCACCGTCAGCAGCCGACGCCATGCGGCGATCCCACGTCGGGCGGCCGGGTCGACCGATGCCGGCGCGAGCACCACCCGGGCCAGGACACGGCCCTGCTGCGCGTCGGCGTAGCCGGAGTACGGCAGCAGGGCCGGGCGCCAGCCGAGCTGCGTCAGTCCGCGAGCGAGCCACTTGCGGGCACCGGTCACGACGACGTACGTGACGGTGAGGAGCTTCGGACGCGAGGTCCCCGGGCTGCGGAGCGACGATGACACCCGTCCACCGTACGGGGGCAGGGTCGACCGGGGACTGCCCGACGGGTGATCACCGACGATCCAGGGCAGCCGGACCGTCGACGTGCCCGTGGAAGACTCGCGACATGGACCTCGACGACCTCGGCCAGCGGATCTGCATCCTGGGGCCGTCGAACAGCGGCAAGTCGACCCTCGCGGCGGCCGTCGGCCGAGTCCGTTCCCTTCCGGTGATCCATCTGGACCAGTACCGGCACCTGCCCGGGACACAGTGGGTCGAGCGCCCGGACGACGAGTTCGAGCTGATGCACGACGAGGTGGTGCGCACCGATCGGTGGGTCATCGACGGCAACTACTCCCGCTGGCTTCCCGAGCGGCTCCGGCGGGCGACGGGCCTGGTGGTCCTGGATGCCTCGCCGGCAGCGAGCGTCGTCCGGTACGTCCGCCGGACGCTCTTCGAACCCGACCGCGCCGGGAGCCTGGAGGGCACTCGCGACCGTCTCCGCATGGAGATGATCCGGTTCATACTCGGACCCGCCAGGACGAACCGGCTCCGGTACCGACACGCCTTCGACGAGTTCGGACGACCGAAGGTCCTCCTGCCGGACCGTGCGGCCCTCGAGGACTTCTCCCGTCGCAACGACCTGGCCCGGCGCAGCCCCGACGGCTGAACCGTCCGCTGGGCGGTCGGCTACCGAAGCGGCTCGGACGATGGCGAGGTGGCGCGCAGGACGAGGCGTACCGCCTGTACCGCCTCAGCGGGCACGAGGTGCACGTCGTCGAGCGACGTCGCGGCGATCCAGGTCGGGGCGTACTCGTTGCGCTCCGAGGCACGCTGCAGCTCCGGGCCTCCGAGCGACAGCTCCGCGGAGCTCACCCGCACCGTGAAGTACACGGCAGGTGTGTCGCTCTCCACGGGGACGTCGAGCAGGTCGCCCACGTGACCGTCGAGCCCGGTCTCCTCGAGCAGCTCACGGCGGCAGGCCGCACGGAGGTCCTCGCCCGCTTCGACGCCACCACCGGGGAGCACGCAGTAGCTCCGCCCGTCCTTGCGTCGCTCGATCACGAGCACCCGCTCGTCACGGACGACGACTGCCACTGATCGGATGCGCACGACCTCACCTCACCACGTTCTGCTGCTCGTCCGTCTCCTGGAGCGGGTACGCCATGGTGCCTCGGCCTCGGAAGCCGACAGCTCGCCAGAACGCGACCGCACCGCGGTCCTCGGGTGACGGGTCGACCACGAAGTGGGTCCTGCCGCTCGCCCGGACCCGCTCGAGCAGGGCCTCGACCACCTGTCGACCGACACCCGCACCACGCTCCGCGGGCAGCAGGATGAGGTCCGTACCGGCGCCCGATCCATCCGCGTACAACTGCGTGAAGCCGACCACTCGGTCGTCGACCTCGACGAGGAAGCACTCGACGTCCGGGAGACGAGCGCCCACGTACTTCTCCCGGAGCTGCGAGTCGGACCGGAACCCAGGCCCGCCCCATCCCTCGAACGCCGGATCGCGGAACAGTGCCCGCACCTCGAGGAGGTCGTCAGGCGTGGTGGGCCGGAGCATCAGCGCTCGCTCACTCCCTCGCATCGAGCGAGCCTCCCACCGCACGTCTCGCCGGTCAACGAGCAACGCGTCGATCCGGACGACACCGTGCTGAGCCACGAACAGCCCCTGACGGCGAGTTGCCGGAGGGGCCGTGGGCGTCAGGGGGGGACCGTCGTCAGTCGGTCGTCCGTCGCCGCGGGCGGCGGGCGAGTGCTGCGGCTTGGTCATCGCGGGTGTAGTCGAGCGCCTGGATCGCGTGTTCGACGCGCGAGCGGGTCGTGGGTCGGACGTTGGTGGCGCCGTTGAGGACGCGGGACACGGTCTGGTGTGACACGTGCGCGGCGGCGGCGACGTCGTGGATGGTGGGTGGTTTCGGCACAGCTGGCTCCCGTGGACGTGAGGTGCGGGCACCGTCCGTGGACGACGTGACGGTGCCCGCCGCGAAGCCGGTGGATCAGGAACCGGCCTCGCTGCTCCGCCCGTTCACTCGGTGCCCCGGGTCGGGGCCGGGCGGAGGTCGGAGCGGCCTCAGTGGCCGGCGCCGAGGTTCCCGGCGAGGCGGCCGTGGAAGGCCCGGCTGGCGTCGTTCATGCCGCGGATCTCGACCCGCTTGCCGTGCTGGTGGTACTTCGTCTCGATCGAGTCGAGCGCGGCGACGGTGGAGGCGTCCCACACGTGCGACCTGGTCATGTCGATGATCACGAGCTCGGGGTCGTCCGAGTAGTCGAACTGGGTGATGAGGTCGTTGGAGGAGGCGAAGAACAGCTCACCCTCGACGGTGTACAGCGCGTGTTGTTCACCGGTCGGGAGCGTCTCGATGCTCCGCGAGACGTTGGTGAAGTGGGAGACGCGGCGGGCGAAGACGACCATCGCGGCGATCACACCGATGATCACACCGATGGCGAGGTTGTCGGTGGCGACGACGATCACGACGGTGAGGACCATGACGATCGTCTCGCCGACCGGCATCCGCTTGAGCGTGGAGGGCTTGATGCTGTGCCAGTCGAAGGTCCCGACCGACACCATCACCATGACGGCGACGAGGGCTGCCATCGGGATGATCGCGACGACGTCGCCGAGCCCGACGACGAGGACCAGCAGGAACACGCCGGACAGGAACGTCGAGATGCGGGTCCGAGCGCCGGAGGCCTTGACGTTGATCATCGTCTGGCCGATCATCGCGCAGCCGCCCATGCCGCCGAAGAGGCCCGAGGCGATGTTCGCGACGCCCTGCCCGAGGGCTTCGCGGGTCTTGCGGGAACCGGTGTCGGTGACCTCGTCGACGAGCTTCGCGGTCATCAGCGACTCGAGCAGCCCGACGAGCGCCATGGCGAGGGCGTACGGGGCGATGATCGTGAGCGTCTCGAGGTTCACCGGGACGTTCGGGATGAACAGGCTCGGGAGGCTGTCGGGCAGCTTGCCCTCGTCGCCGACGGTCGGGACGGCGATCGACGCGAACACGGTCACCAGGGTCAGGACGACGATCGCGACCAGGGGTGCAGGGATCGCCTTCGTGAGGCGTGGCAGCAGGACGATGATCGCGATGCCAGCGGCGGCGATCGGCCAGACGAGCCAGGAGACGCCGATGATGTTCGGCAGCTGCGCGGTGAAGATCAGGATCGCGAGCGCGTTGACGAAGCCGACCATCACGGACCGGGGCACGAACCGCATGAGCTTCGCCGCGCCCAGCCCGCCGAGGACGAGCTGGAAGATCCCGCCGAGGAGGACGGTGGCGATGAGGTAGTCGAGACCGTGTTCCTCGACGACGGGCGCGACGACGAGGGCGATGGCTCCGGTGGCGCCGGTGATCATCGCGGCGCGGCCGCCGACGAAGGAGATGACGACAGCCATCACGAACGCCGAGAACAGGCCGACGCGGGGGTCGACCCCGGCGATGATCGAGAACGAGATCGCCTCGGGGATCAGGGCGAGGGCGACGACGAGGCCGGCCAGGACCTCACGGAGCAGGATCTTCGGGTTCCGCAGTGCGGACAGGACGGTGGGGCTGTGGTGCACCTGGACGGGCACCGACTGCGTGACGGTGGTCACGGGTCTCCTTCGGATGGGGGTGCGGGCGCTGCGCCCGCGAGAGCTGTCGTGGGGCGCGTCATCGCGCACGGCCGGCGGCGGCAGAGCGTCCAGCCGGATCCAACCCTTCCGTCGCGGGAAGGTTGGTATGGTTCGACTTTAACGCAACGGAAGGGTTGTTGCGCAAGTGGAGGGTGACGACGTGACGATGTCGAACGAGTACCTGATGCACATCGGCGAGGTCGCCGAGCGCACCGGGTTGAGTGTAAAGACGATCCGCGACTACGACGCCGCCGAGGTGCTGCACCCGTCCGGCCGCACCGAAGGCGGCTTCCGCCTGTACTCCGAGGACGACGTCGCCCGACTCCTGATGGTGCGGCGGACGAAACCGCTCGGGTTCTCCCTCGGGGAGGCCGGGATCCTGGTGGACGCGGTGAAGATGCTCGACGAAGCGCAGCCCGACGTCGACCTGACCGCGGTCCGTTCGCGGGTCGCTGCGTTCATCCGGGACGCTGAGACACGACGAGGGCGCCTCCAGGAGCAGCTGCACATGGTCGACGAGTTCCTCGACGAACTCCGCGCGCACTGACCCGCGCGCGGGCGGCCGCTGGTACTCGCGTGCCGCTGGCCGATCAGCTGTGCAGTGCCGGGTGACGTGGGGCGCGGGCGAAGACGGAGACGACGGCGACGACTGCCGGCAGGATCGCGGCGACCAGCACCGGGGTGGTGTAGTCGCCGGCGACCTCGTGGCCGAGCGCGAGCAGCAGCGGTCCGAACGCGGTCGAGGCGAGGTTCGTCCCGGTCGCGACGCCGCGGATCACGCCGATGTTCGCCGTTCCGTAGTACCGGACGTACGCGGCGGCTTCGATGCCACGCAGGGCTCCGCCGGCGGCGCCGAGGACGAGCCCGTAGAGGACAGCGGTCCACCCGGTGTGCACGATCGGGAGCAGCAGGAGTGCGCCGGTGAGGGTCGTCATCGCGATGGTGACGCCGAACTTCGGCGGGATGCGGTCCGACAGCGCGCCCGTGAGCAGGGTCGCGGCGATGCCGGTGACGGTCTGCGGGAGGAAGTTCGCGGCCGCTTCCCCCGGGGTGAGGCCCCGCTCGCCGAGGACGGCGACCTGGTGGAAGGCCAGCGCGGTGCTGAGCATCCCGGACACCGCGAGCCCGGCAGCGATGGTCCAGAACATGCCGGTGGCGGCCGCTTCCCGGAGCGTCCACACCGGCCCGCCACCGGCAGTTTCCGCGGACTTCCTGCCCTGGGCAGTGGCGGTACGTCGCGGAAGGAGCAATCCGATCGGGATCACGACCGCGGCGACGACGACCGCCTCCACCCGCCACGCGACGTGGATGTCGGTGCCCGCGATCAGGGTCTCGACGAACACCGGCACCAGGGAGATCCCCCCGGAGCCGATCCCTGACGCGATCCCGAGCGCGAGGCCCCGTCGGTCGGCGATGCTGCGGGCGACGAGCGTCGTCGCGGCGAGCGAGAGCGCGCCCTGCCCGGCCATGCGCACACCGACGAACCCAGCCGTCAGGCCGACGATCCCCGCGACGAAGCTCAACGCGGCGAGGAACACGGCGAACGCGACCCCGATGATGATCGTCATCCGCCAGACGCCCCACCGGTCCAACGCTCGACCCGTCAACGGCAGGACGCACGCACCCAGCAGGGTGCCGATGAGGTAACTCGTCGACACCTCCGTCCGTGAGATGCCCAGCTCCCGGATCAGCGGGTCCGTGAACACCGACAGGCCCGCCGTCTGCCCCGGCGCACTCATGACCGACAGGGCACCGCCCGCAGCGATCACCGCGACCCACGGCAACCAGCCACGTACACCCCTCGCCGTCCGGCCGGGCGGCGTCGCTGTCGGATCCGCCGGTGGGACGGCACCCGGGGTGGGCAGGGTGATGTCAGATGTGTTCGGGGAGGACGTGATGCCACGCTCGCTTTCACTGGGGACTCCCGAACCCTACCGCCACGGAAGGGTTGTCGATACCTGGTACAGGGGCCGGGGACACGACGGCGCTACGCTCGCCAGAGCCCAGCAGGACCACGAAGGAGAAGCCGATGACGGAGCGAGCCGCACCGACGACGATGCACATCGGCGAGCTCGCCGACCGTACGGGCCTGTCGAACCGGACGATCCGCCACTACGACGAGGTCGGTCTCCTGCACCCGTCCGGCCGGACCGAGGGCGGCTTCCGGCTCTACACCGACACCGACCTCGCCCGGCTGCTCATCATCCGTCGCATGAAGCCGCTCGGCTTCTCCCTCGAACAGATGGCCGAACTGCTCGCCGTCGTCGACGCCCTCGAGGTCGTCGGTGACGGACCCGGGCAGGCGCGTCTCCGCGAGCAGCTCGACGAGTACATCCGCGACACCGAGCAGCGGCGCGCGAAGCTCGAACAGCACCTCGGCATGGCCGACGAGTTCCTCGGGATCCTCCGCGAGCGGTGAACGCCGGAGCACCTGCGAGGCGATCTGTCGACGAGCGAGGCACGCCGGGGAACGGTCGTTCTCCCCGCGTTGTGGGTCTCGAGGGCCTCCTCACGGCCTGGTTCGATGGTCCCCGTACCGGACTCGTGATCCGGACGGTGTCGTGTCTGGCTGCATTCGGGTTGCAGCCAGGCACTGCTTCCCGTGTCCCGTGTCCCGCCCGTCTCCGGCCGGTCCGCAACTCCTGCACGGGGGCGTTCACGGGATGACCACTGTCCGCGCCCGGTCGGGGGGTTGCGGAGCAGTAGACAGGGCAGTTCACTCGAGAGCGCACCGTGTTCCACTACGGCAGGGAGACCAGCACCGATGCGTTCGATCGTGTACACCAGCACACAGACCCGTCCGATCACGGACACCGAGCTCGCGCAGATCCTCGCGGTCGGGCGGGAGAAGAACACGGCCCTCGGGGTGACGGGCATCCTGGCGCACAAGGGTGACAACTGCCTCGGGATCATCGAGGGCGACGACGAGACCGTTGCTGTCCGCTTCGAACAGGTCCGCCGTGACCCTCGGCACACGAACGTCCGGATCCTGGCGGACGAGCCCGTCGCCCAGCGGTCGTTCCCGGACTGGTCGATGGCGTTCCAGCCGCTCGATCCGCTGATGCAGCAGGTCCCGGGATTCAGTGACCTGTTCGGCCCCAGCCAGCCAGCCGACCCCATGTTCGGCCTGACCCGGGCGCGAGGGCTGTTGGAGTGGTTCCGGAAGCACCCGCTGGCACCCCTGACGAGCCGGACGGCCGAAACGGACGAAGCACCGCGCACGCGCGCGATCGACGGGGCGATCGCCGCGCTCCACGACGGCGGCGTCTCCCGGTTCACCCTCGACGTCGTCGCTGAGCGCGCGGGCATGGACGCCGACGAGGTCCGTGCGGCGTTCCCGACGGAACGGGCGCTGCTCGCCGCGACCGTCGAACGGTGGACGCAGACGATCGCGGCGCCGCTCGTGCCGTTGATGGCGGAGAAGGGCACCGTCCCGTTCCTGCACGCCCTGCTCGCTGCACATGCGGAGCAGCCGGCACTCATGGAACTCCTCGCCGCGAGTCTCGCGTCCGCCGCTGACCCGACGGTGGAGGGCGCCGACTACCACCGGTCCACCTACCGGCGGTTCCGGCAGTCGATCCGTGACGGGCTCGCAGCGGACGTCCGCGACGGACGGGAGCCGGCGACCATGGACCCGGTCCGGGGCGCGCAGCAGTTGCTGGCGCTGTACGACGGGCTCCGCCTGCAGGCGCTGCTCACCACGGACACGGACCTCGTCGACGCGTTCGACCGCGCGGCGACGCGGATGCGTCGCGGGTGGTCCGAGCAGTACGAACAGCCGTCGTACTGGGACACGCCCGGCGCCGGGACCCGCTAGCGCCTGCGGGACCGCCGCTCGTGCCGTGGTTCGCCACGGCCCGAGCGGCGGCCCCGCACCGTGCAGGAGCAGGGACGGCGCGGCCGCGACCGACCGCCCCGCTCCCCTACCGCTTCAGGTTCGTCAGCTCCTGCAGCACCTCGTCCGAGGTCGTGATGATCCGCGCGTTCGCCTGGAAGCCGCGCTGCGCCACGATCAGGTTCGTGAACTCCTGCGACAGGTCCACGTTCGACATCTCGAGGGTGCCCGAGGCGAGCTGTCCCACACCCGGGTCGCCGGGTGCGCCGACGGTGGCCTGGCCGGAGTTCGCGGTCGCGCGGTACCCGGATGCGCCGGTCTTCTCGAGGCCGGCCGGGTTCGCGAAGGTGGCGAGGGCGATGCGGCCGATCGCCAGCGAGGACCCGTTGGAGAACGACCCGACGACGGTGCCGTCCTTCGAGATCGAGTACCCCTGCAGGGAGCCGGCCGCGCTGCCGTTCTGCTCCGAGATCGACGCGGTGTCGAGCGACGCGTAGCCGGTCGTCTTCGAGACGTCGACGGTGATCCCGCCGACGGTGACGGGGCCACCGCTGGCGAGCGACCCGTCGGTGTTGAACGTCAGCGTCGTCGCCGGGCCGAGCGTCCCGCCGTCGATGCGGCCCTGGACGCTCCACTGCGTCGCCGAGGTCTTCGTGTAGGTCAGCGTGAGGGAGCGCTTCTCGCCGTCCGGGCCGTAGACGGTGGCCTCGCGGACCTTCTGGGCGTCGACGGCGGTCTCGGACGGCAGATTGCCCGTGACCCCGGCCGTCGTGGTCCGCACCGCGGGTGCTGCGGCGTCGATGGGCAGCCGGATGTCGGTCAGGCCGCCACCCTCGTTGACCACACCGTTCGTGGCCGAGTAGCCCTGCACGATCTTGCCGTCGGCGGTGACGAGGCGACCGTCGGCGTCGAAGTCGAACGCGCCGGCGCGGGAGTAGACGTTGTCGTTGCCGAGGCGGGTGACGAAGAACCCGTCGCCGGAGATCATCAGGTCGGTGGCCTTGCCGGTGGCCTGTGCGGAGCCCTGCGCGAAGTTGGTGGAGACGCCGGCGACCTGCACGCCGAGGCCGATCTGCGCGGGGTTCGTGCCGCCGAGGCCGGTCTGCGGTCCTCCGGCACCCTGGGTCATCTGCGACAGGGTGTCCTGGAAGACGGTGGTCGACGACTTGAAGCCGACGGTGTTGACGTTGGCGATGTTGTTGCCGGTGACGTCGAGCATCTGCTGGTGCGAACGGAGACCGGAGATGCCGGAGTAGAGGGAGCGGAGCATGGTGCGACCTTTCGTGGAAGGAAGACTCGTGGAGGGAAGACTCGTGGAGGGAGGACGAACAGGAGGGGGACGAGGAGCGCGGCCGCGGGTCAGGCGGGCTTGATACCGGAGATCACGTCGAGGTCGACCTCCTTCCCGTTCACGGTCACGGTCGGCACACTGTTCGCGTACGACACGGCGGTGGCGGTGCCCGAGACCGCGGTCCCGGTGCTCGCGTCGGTGTAGCTGACCTGCTTCCCGACGAGGTTCGCGGCGGCGATCCGCATCTGCAGCGAGAAGTTCTCGTTCGCCGTCGTGGTCTGGTTGGTGATCTGCTCCATCGTCGCGAGCTGCGTCTGCTGGCTGATCATCTGGTTGGTGTCCATCGGCGAGGACGGGTCCTGGTTCCGGAGCTGCGTGACGAGCAGCTTCATGAACACCTCCGAGTCCATCGTCTGGGACTTCTTCGCACCGGCGGTCTGGGCGATCGCCGCTGCCTGCGTGGCAGCGTCCACCGAGCCGGTGATGCCGTCGAGGGGCATGGTGTGGTCTCCTTCTCGTGTCCGCGTCAGGCGAGGACGTCGAGTCCGACGGATCGGACGGTGGTGGGCCGGGTGGTGACCGGCGCGGTCGGGGTGGGGCGGGCCTCCAGGCCGACTCCCGGGCGCAGCACCGTCGGTGCCGGCCGGTCGTCGCGATCGGGCTGCGCGCCCGGGTGGTTCTGGGAGGACAGGTCGAGGGTCGTGGTGGTCCCGCTGCCGGCAGCGTCACGGCGGAGGTCGGGCAGCACCTGCCGGACCGCGTCGCGGCCGGCGTCCGACGCGGCGAAGAGCTCGACGTGCATCCCGTGCGCGGTCACGTGCGCGCGGACCGTGACGGGACCGAGCGCGTCGGGCGTGACCTGCACCGTGACGACGTGGTCGCCGGGACCGGCCTGCGCGAGCGTGAACACCGGGCGCGCGAGCTGCTGTGCGAGGGGCACCGGGGCGTTCGCCGTCGCCGCGCCCGGCGCGGTCGGGAGCCCGGTCGTCGCGGGTGCGGGGACCGCGAACGGCGTCTCGCCACTGCGCGGGGCGGTCACGGCCTGGAGGCTCGGATCACCCTGGCCGCCCGTCCGCCGGTCCGACCCGTGGTCGCTCCGGGCCCCGGTGGCCGGTCCGGTCTGCACGACCGGGGCGGCGGCGGTCGCCGTGCTCGCCGTAGCGGTGTCGGCAGGGCGACCGGCCTGCGGCGCCGACGACACGCTGGTCGCTGCCGTGGGGCCGGCGGCCTCGGCCGCGGCGTCCGTCGTCGCGAGCGGGCTGCTCGCCGTCGTGGTGGGAAGGGTCGTGGCGGTCAGGGTCGCGGTGGCCCCGGTCGTGGTGGTCCCGGTCGTGGTGGTCCCGGCAGTGGTGGTCTCGGTCGTCGTGCTCGCGGACGCGGTCACGGCGACGGCTGTCGCGGCTCCGGGAGCGGCGGAGCTCGACGCCCCGTCCACCGCGACGGGTCCGAGGACCGACGGGGACGCGACGGTCGAGCCGGTCGCCGCAGAGGTGGCGGTCGTCGAGGGCGCGCCGGGTGCACCGGTCGTCGACGGCGTGGTCGCGAGGACGGGCGTCGTTCCCGCGGACACGTCGGATGAGTCGGACACGTCGCCTTCGAGCGGCGCCGCAGCGGGACGGACCACGGCGGGCTGTGCCGCACCGGGCCGGGGAGCGCCGGACGTTCCTGCAGGTCGAGCGGTCGTGGACGGCACGACGCCGACCTGCGGTCCGGTGGAGCGCGCAACGGCGGGTCCGGAGCCGGCAACCGGTGCCGGCGTAGCGATCCCGGCCGTCGCTGCGCGGTCCGCGGTGCTGGCAGGACCGGCGGTCCCGCGCGTTTCTGTGACTCCGAGCGGGTCGGAGGCCCCGGTCGGTCGTGCATTGCCGGCCGAGGGCGCGACACCGTCCGTCCCCGCGGTCCCGACCTGGGGCGACACCGCATCGTCCGACACGGCGGCGGCGCTGGCCGACGGGACCGCGACGAGGGCGGTGGGCACCGGCACGATGCCGAGCAGCGTCGGGTCGGTGGCGGGGACAGCGGCCGTCGTGTCCGCGGTGGTCGTGTCCGCGGTGTTCGGGGCAGCGGCGGTCGAGGCCGGAGCGCCCGTGGCGGGGGCACCCGAGGCGGCGGCCGTCCCGGACGGCGCACCGGTGACGCCCGCGGTCCCCACCGACACACCGAACGCCGTGCTCGACGCGGCCGGCGCGAGCACCGCGGCGAGGGCGGCGCCGAACGGCAGCGCCGAGGTCGTCGACCCGGCGGTCGCAGCGCTCCCCGGTGCGGCGGGGGCCGGGGAGAGGGTCGTCGTGCTCACGGTGCTCATGCAGCACTCCCCCGCATCGCCGACAGGAGTGCCGCGGTCTGCAGGTCGGTGACCGACTGCGCCGCACCCGCTGCGGAGACCGAGCGGGTCGCCGCAGGAGCCGCGGCCTCGCTCGGCACGATGCGGCGGATCGTCGCGATGTCGGAGTCCTTGTACCAGTTGTCCACGATCCGGACGTCCTTGCCGGGTCGGGGTGCGTGCAGCACCTTGCCGTCACCGACGTAGATCACGATGTGCTGCTCGCCCTTCGGGATGATGAGGTCGCCCGGCTTCGCGTCCTTGAGCGACCCGACGGGCACCCCCATGTCCGCCTGGTCGGGCACCACGCGCGGCATGGTCACCCCGAGGTCCTTGAACACCGTCTGCACGAGCCCGGAGCAGTCCATGCCGGACCGGGTCGTCCCGCCGAACACGTAGGGCACGCCGAGGTACTTCTTCGCGTCCTCGACCACGTCGGACCCCGTGGCGCCGCTGCCGGTCGCCAGGGTGCCGCGGCCCGCGTCGACCGAGGTGGCCGGCGTGCGGGACGCCCCGTCGGCAGCAGCGGTGCCGGCGGCGCCGGCGCTCGTCGACGTCCCGGTCGCGGTCGCCAGGGCGTCGGCGAACGCGCGGGTCGTGGCCTCGTTCGAGGCGGAGCCGCCCGCGGAGGCGGTGGTACCGCCGCGCAGGGCGTCGATCTGGGTGCGGATCTCGGCGATCCGGGAGAGCACGGCGTCGACGCTCATCGGACACCACCTTCCGTGCGGCGTCGTGCCGCGATCTCGTCGAGGGCGTCCTGCTCGGCGCGCAGGTCGGCGGCGGCCTGCTCGTGGTCGTGGTGGCCCTCGAGCTTCTCGAGGCCGAGCGCGGCACGGCGGGCGGCGGAGTACGCGGTCCGGGCGGCATCGGCATCGGCACGACGGGTGCGTGCGACGGCGTCGAGCTCCTCGAGCATCCCGCGGGTCGAGGCCCGCGCGGCCGCGAGCGCGCTCAGCGTCGCGGCGTCCGTGACGAGCTGCTCCTGCTCGCGGTCCGCCAGGTTCCGCCGCGCGGCGATGCGGGCGTCGGCGGCGTCGCGGACACGGTCGTTCGCGGCGGCCAGGGCGGCGGCGGCGCGGTCCTGCTCGGCGTGCCGCAGACGCAGCAGGCCGGCGAGGGGGAAGCGTCGGGCCATCAGGCGGACACCCCCAGTCGGGCGACGAGGGCGTCGAGGGCTCGCCAGGACGTCCCGGCGTCGGCGCGGTCGTCCATCCCCTGTCGGAGGAACGCGTCGATCGCGTCCTGGTGGGTGACCGCTGCGTCGACGAGCGGGTTCGTGCCGGGCTGGTAGGCGCCGACGTCGAGCAGGTCCTGCGCGTTCCGGCGGGCCGCCATCACCTTCCGGAGCGCGGTGGCCGCAGCACGCTGCCACGGCTCGGTGACCTTCGAGGCGACGCGGGACACCGAGCCGAGCGCGTCGACGGAGGGGAAGTGCCCGGTCACGGCGAGCTTCCGGTCGAGCACGACGTGCCCGTCGAGGATGCTCCTGGCGCTGTCCGCGATCGGCTCGTTGTGGTCGTCGCCGTCCACGAGCACGGTGTAGAGCCCGGTGATGCTGCCGACCCGGTCGGTGCCCGCGCGCTCGAGGAGCCCGGCGAGCACCGAGAAGGTCGACGGCGGGTAGCCCCGGGTCGCGGGCGGTTCGCCCACGGACAGTCCGATCTCGCGCTGCGCCATCGCGACGCGGGTGAGCGAGTCCATCATGAGCACGACGTCCTGCCCGGCGTCGCGGAACGACTCCGCGATCCGGGTGGCGACGAACGCCGCGCGCAGGCGCATCAGGGCCGGCTCGTCGGACGTCGAGACCACGACGATCGAGCGGGCGAGGCCCTCGGGCCCGAGGTCGTCCTCGAGGAACTCCCGAACTTCGCGGCCGCGCTCCCCCACCAGGGCGATGACGTTGACGGCTGCGTCGCTCCCGCGCGCGATCATCGACAGCAGCGAGGACTTGCCGACGCCGGAGCCGGCGAACAGGCCCATGCGCTGTCCACGACCCACGGTCGTCAGGGTGTCGAGCACGCGGACGCCGAGCTGCATCGGCGCGTCGATCCGCGTTCGCGCCATGGCGTTCGGCGTCGCGTGGTCGAGCGGCACCCAGCCGTCGGTGTCGAGCGGACCACGGTCGTCGATCGGCCGCCCGAGCCCGTCGAGCACCCGGCCGAACAGCCCTGCACCGGTCGGCACCAGCACGGGACGACCGGTCGGGCGGACGGGGGTGCCCGCGGTCACCGCGACGAGGCGTCCGAGCGGCATGCAGCGCACACCCGTGGGATCGGTGGCGACGACCTCGACGGGGGTCTGCGGACTGCCCTCGGTGCCGACGGTCAGGACGTCGCCGATCCGGGCCTCGACCCCGGCGACGGTCAGCCCGAGGCCCACCGCGCTCGTGACGAGGCCCACGCGCTGCGGCGCGGCGAGGGCGATCGCCTCGTCGAGCCCACGGGGACGGAGGAGGGTCGCGGTCACCGGGACGCCTCCGGCCGGTCGGCGGAGCGGCCCAGCGCCGCGCGCGCACGGTCGAGCGCTGCGCCGATGCGGAGGTCGAGCAGCCCGTCCGGCAGGTCCACGACGGCGTCGCCGTCGAGCAGCGCCACGTCCGGCACGACCGGGACCGGCAGCGCGAGGTCGGCGACGCGGGCTGCGTCGGCGGGGCTGAGCCGGACGGCCACCGCGACGGTGGCGTCGACCGAGGCGAGCGCCCGACGGACGGTCGCCTCCGCACCGGTGGTGGGGCGTGCCTCCTGGCCGTCGCCCTCGCCGGTCGCGTCGTCCTGGCGCCCGGAACGCACCACGTGTCCGACGACGGCCTCGGCCAGGTCGAGCGCAGCGTCGACCAGGGACTCCTCGGCGTCGGCCAGCACCGGCACGACCTGGGAGAGCATCGCGTTCGTGGCCGCGTCGAGCACCTGGACACGGCGGACGGTCTCGGCCTGGAGCGCCGCGAGTCGCGTTGCGTGCTCGGCCTCGAGCCGGGCGTGCAGCGCAGCGGTCTCGGCCTGGGCGGCACGGAGGCCCGCGGCGTAGCCCGCGGCGTGGCCGCGCACGTCGGCGGCCGCTGCGAGGTCGCGGGTCGTCGCGCTCCCGAGCACGGGGAACGCGACGCGCTGCACGGTGGTGTCAGTCAACGAGCTCGTCCTCCTCGGCGCGGTGGACGGTGATCGTGCCCTCGGCCTCCAGCTCGCGGACGGAGCGGACCACCTCGGCGCGCGCCTCCTCGACCTGCGAGACGCGCACGGGGCCCATGGCCTGCAGCTCGTCGTCCAGCAGCTCGCGGTTGCGCTCGGACACGTTCGCGCGGATCGTCTCGACGACCGGCGTCGGCGCACCCTTCATGGCGGTCGCGAGGAGCTTCGAGTCGATGCCGCGGAGCACCTGCTGGATGTCGCGCGACTCGAGCTTGACGATGTCCTCGAACGTGAGCATCCGCGAGCGGATGTCCTCCGCGAGCTCCGGGTCGCGCGCCTCGAGGCCGTCGAGCACGGCCTTCTCGGTGGCGACGTCCGAGCGGTTGATGATCTCGACCAGGGGCGCGATGCCGCCGACGACCTCGACGCTCTCGCGCGGCGAGACCACGGCACCGGCGCGCTGGCGGAGGACGCCGGCGACGATCCCGACGGCCTCGGGGGTCGCCGTGCCCATCGTCGCGAAGGCCTGGGCGACGTCGGTGCGGACACGGTCGTCGACCCCGGCGAGCACCGCGCTCGCCTGCCCGGGCTGCAGGTGCGCGAGCACGAGGGCGATGGTCTGGGGCAGCTCGCCCTCGAGCAGGCTGACGACCTGGCCGGGTTCGGCGTCGTCGAGGAACTCGAACGACTGCCCGGCGAGGTTCGAGGCCAGCCGGTCCATCACGCCCGCGGCGCGTTCGAACCCGAACGACGCCTCGAGCAGCCCGAGCGCGGCGTCCTTGCCGCCGCGCTTCTGCACGCGGCCGCGCTGCGTGATGCGGTGGAACTCGCTCATCGTGCGGTCCACGACGGAGTCGTCCACGCGGCGCATCCGGACGATCTCGGCGCTGATCTCCTCGGCCTCGAGCTCGGTGAACTGCTTCATCACCTCGGCCGCGCGCTCGGTCTCCATCTGCATGAGGATGAGCGCGACCTTCTGCGCGCCGGTCAGGGCGCGGTCGGTGGTGCCCCCGCCGGCGGGGACCGGGACGAGCGCGCTCACACCGGCGACCGGTCGTCGAGGAGCCCGCGGAGCAGGTCGGCGGTGCGCTTCGGGTCGCGCTCGGCCAGCGCGGAGATCTCCTGCCGGCGACGCTCGGCGCTGATCTCGTCCGTCGTCAGCACCTCGGTCGGGGCGTCGTCGTGGGGCAGCGTCTGCAGCGCGACCGTCCGCGGCTCGACGGCCGGGATCGCCAGGTCGTCGGTACCGAGGGGCAGTTCGAACGTCTCACCGGCGAAGGCGTCGAGCTCACCGACGTCGACGGCCTCGCGCGACTGACGGCGGGCACGGCGGGCCAGCACGATCGCGAGCACGATCGCGGCGGCGAGGACGGCGACGACGATGCCGGCGGTGCGGATGGCCGACCACATGGCCTGCTGCTGCTCGGCCTGCTGCTGCTCCTCGAGGGCCTTGGCGGCGTCCTTCGCCGCGGAGTCGTCGAAGTCCATCATCGCGACGCGGACCTGGTCGCCCCGGGCGTTGTCGGCTCCGGCGGCGGCGGACACCAGGTCGTTGATGCTCTGCAGGTTCGCGTTCTGCACCGAGTCGGCGCGCGAGTTCAGGGCGACCGAGATGGTCTGCCGCTCGACACCACCGGCGGGGATCTGCGTCGTCTCGGTGGTCTTGTCGACGGCGTTGTTCTTCGTCGCCGACTCGTTCTTGTAGCCGTCGTCACCGGCGGCCGTGCCGTTCGTGGTGGTGCCGCCGGCGGTCCCGTTCGGCACCGCGATGTTGTCCGGACCGAGGACGCCGGTCGCACCGGCGCCCGCACCGGACCCGGAGCCGTACTCCTCCGTCGAGCTGGACTCGTTGAGGGCGACTGCACCGCCCTTCGGCTGTGCGAAGCTCTCCGACGTCCGGGTGCCCGACTGCTGGTTCATCGTCGCCGAGACCACGACGCTCGCGTTGCCCGGTCCGAGCGTGGTGTCGAGCAGGTCCTGGATCTTCTTCCGGGTGGCCGCGTCGTAGTCGGCGGCCTGGTCGGCGCCGCTGCCTGTCGCTCCGGTACCGACCGCGGAGAGGGTCTGGCCCTTCTGGTCCACGACGGAGACGTCGGTGGGCTGCATCCCCTCGACCGCGGCGCTCGTCAGGTGCACGATCGACTGCACCTGGTCCGTGGTGAGCTGCGCGCCGTTCTCGGTCGCGACGAACACCGACGCCGTCGGGTCCTTCTCCTCGGACACGAAGACGGTCTTCTCGGGGATGGCGAGCTGCACGGTGGCGGCC
Organism: Curtobacterium sp. 1310; assembly: GCF_017834105.1. Lineage (NCBI taxonomy): Bacteria > Bacillati > Actinomycetota > Actinomycetes > Micrococcales > Microbacteriaceae > Curtobacterium > Curtobacterium sp. 1310. The sequence goes on from NZ_JAFICY010000001.1 coordinate 541,781, forward strand.
TTCACGCCGTCCATCGACGAGATCGTCTTCGCCAGCTCGCCCTCGATCGCCCGCTTGTAGGTGACGTCCTGCTGGAACTCCGAGCTCGTCACGCCCATCTTGTCGAGGAGCGAGTAGCCGCCCTCGTTCGACGACGGCAGGTTGTTCGACGCCGCCTTGAGCCGCTCCGAGTACACCTTGTCCTGCGGAACGAGGATCGTCGCGCCGCCGTCGGTCAGCTGGTACGGCACACCGTCGGTCGTCAGCTGGTCGGTGATCGAGCTCGCGTCGGCTGCGGCCAGTCCGGTGAAGAGCGGCGCGTAGGACGCCTTGCCGAGCCAGCTGGCGAGGGCGATCCCACCGAGCACGAGTGCGGCGACGCCGATCAGCGCGATGGTGCGCTGCGCGGCGGAGAAGCCCTTCACGTAGGCGACGAGCCGCCCCCACGTGTTCTGCATCGCGGCGGGCATCAGGCCTGCATCCGCATGATCTCGTTGAACGCGTCGACGCCCTTGTTGCGGACGGCGGTGACGAGCTCGAGGGTGACCTGGGCACGGGTGGACGCGATGGTGGCGTCGTGGATGTCGTCGAGGTTGCCCGTGACGGCCTTGAGCGCCAGGGTCTTCGAGTCGCTCTGCAGCTGCTGGAGCCCGTCGACCGCGTTGCCGAGGCTCGCGGCGAAGCCGTCGCCGCCGGTGGTCGGCTGGACCGCGCCGGCGCCCGCGGCACCGCCGAGCGCTCCGGCACCGGTCGCAGCGTCCGTGGCGCCGGCGAACGCACGGGTCATCGCGTTGGTGGTCACACCGTTCAGTGCGTCGATGGGCATCAGTTCTTCCCGATCTGCAGTGCCGCCTCGTAGGCGGTCTTGGCACGGTCGACCACGGCGGCGTTCGCCTGGTACCCGCGCTGGGCCATGATGAGGTCCGCCATCTGCGTGCCGAGGTCGATGTCCGGCATGCGGACGTAGCCCTCCGCGTTCGCGAGCGGGTTGTCCGGGTCGTAGGTCACGCGTCCGGCGGCGCTGCCGAACGCCGCGCCCTTGACGTAGGCGCCCGACGTGCCGGCGCCCTCCTGGACCTCGACGTAGCGGGCCTGGAACGCGGAGTCGTCCATCGAGCGGACCGTGTTGACGTTGGCGATGTTGTCCGAGATCGCGTCGAGCCACTTCCGGTGCACGGTCATGCCGGTGCTCGCGATGCCGATCGCGTCGAAGGTCGTCACGAGTTCGTCCGCATCGCGGCGCGGAGGGCCGTCGCCTCGCCGCCGACCGCCTGGGTGGCGAACTGGTAGCGCAGGACCGTGTCCACGTTCGACAGGGTCTCCTGGTCGAGGTTGACGTTGTTGCCGATCTCGTTCGTCGGCTCGAGGCTGCGCGCGGTGGTCGCGGTCGCGTGCCCGTCACCGTGCACGATCGACTGCGCGAGGGCGTCCTCGAAGCGCACCTTCTCGGCGTGGTAGTTCGGCGTGTTGATGTTCGCGACGTTGTTCGCGATGGTGCGCTGTCGCAGCGACAGCCCGTCGAGCGCGCTCTGCAGCGCGACGCTCGTCACGGAATCGAACACGGGTGGCCCGTCCCCTCGGTGTGCGACGTCGTGCGACGTCGCCGATTGGCGGTGGCCGATCCGTGGCCGAACGAGTGAGCGATCCGTGCTCGGAGGGCGCTGTCGGCGGCGGCGCTGGGGACGTTAGGGCTCGCCCCGAACGGGGGGCGGGGGCTGGCTGCGGCGGCGGGGCTCGTTGAACACTCGTCGCGTGCTCCGCTGTGGTGCGACGAAGCCGCTGTCGTCCGACGACGCATCTGTCGTCCCGGCCGGAGGTGCGCGACGGCCCACGACCGACACGACGGAACCGCTGTCGTGCGACGACGCATCTGTCGTCGTGCTCGCTCGAGCAGGCGCGCCTCAGGCGGAGGCGTCCAGGTACACGGAGCCGCGCGGCTCGTCCGTCGCCGCGACCTGACGGAGCGCGCCGAGGTGCTCCAGGGTCTGCCGTCGCTCGGTCTCGAGCGTCGACATCCGGTCGCGCTGCGCGGCCAGCAGCCGGGAGGCACGACCCACCAGCGCGCGCGGCACCGGTCCGAGCGTGGTCGGGACGACCCACGGGGTCGCGTCGAGGACGATCGCTGCGGTGCCGTCCGTGGTCGCGTCGATCGTGGTCAGCTCGTGCTCGAGGGCGTCGAGCACCGCGGCCCACGCAACGTCGGCGGTCTCAGCGGCGGGGGTGGGGTGCGGGTCAGGCGACACCGAGCGCTCCCCCGGTGCCGACCTGCGGCGCCTGGGTCGTCGGGAGGGCCGCGGCGGCCTCGTGCCACGACTGGCGCAGCGGCTCCAGGATCCGGATGCAGTCGCGCGTCGCCTGCACGTCGCGGTGCACGTTCGCGGTGATCAACGACGTCGACGCGTAGTTGTAGATCGCGAGGAGCCCCTCGCCGCCGTCCCACACGTCGATGCGGAGCGTGGACGACAGCTCGCCGACGATGGCCTGGGCGTGCAGCAGCTGCTCGCGCGCGGCCTCCCAGTCGGACGTCGTCTGCGCGGCTTCGGCGCGGTGCAGGTCGAGGAGCAGCCGGTCGTAGAGCATCGTGACGAGCTGCGCGGGCGTCGCCGAGAGCACGGCCTCGTTCGTGTACTGCGCTCGGCGCTGGTCGGTCACCGTGCGGGGCTGTGCGGCCTGACGGAAGGCGGCGGACTGCAGGTCGAAGGCGTTCATGGTCGTTCCCGTCACTTCGACGTCGATGCCAGCTGGCTGGAGAGCCACGCCGACTGGGACTGGAGCTTGCTGAGGCTGGTCTCGAGGGCGGAGTACTGCGCCTGCAGCGTCGCCCGTCGTGCGGTGAGCCGGTCCGACCAGTTGTCGATCTGCGTCGTCAGGTCCTTCGCGACCGACTGCTGCCCGGTGATCGAGGTCGTGATCGACCCCGTGTACTTGTCCGACGCGGCCGTCGCTGCGGCGCCGACGTTCGTCGCGACGCCGGACAGCATGGCCTGGGTGCCCTGCGGGTCGTCCGCCAGGGCCTTCTGGAAGACCGCGGCGTCGAAGTTGAAGGTGCCGTCCTTCTGGATGACGATGCCGATGGACGACGGCGACTTCCCGTTGACCGGCGTCGACATCGTCGTGGTGAGGCGCTGCACCGCGTCGCGGGTCGTGCCGTCTCCGGTGAGCACGCCGGCCTTCGTCGACGTGGTGCCGGTGGTCGGACTCGTGGTGCTCGTCACCGCCGTGTTCGTGGCGTAGTACGAGGTGATGGCGTTGAGCGCGTCGACGAGCCCGGACGCGACGGCCTGGGCCTTCGTGGTGTCCTGCGCGACCGTGACGGTCACCGGGTCGGTGGTGGTCTGCGTGACCGTGACGTCGAGCCCCGGCAGCAGGTCGTCGAACGTGTTCGTGGGGCTCGTGACCGTCTGCGCGGCGGCGGTCCCCGCCCAGAGTGTGACGCTCGCGTCCTTGCCCTGGGTGACGACGGCGGCTCCCGGCTGGGTGAAGACGTTCGTCGCGGTACCGGCCGTCACGTCGTCGGACGAGCCGCGGTAGAGCGTGAAGGAGGCCGCTGCGCCGGTCTTCGTCGCGCTGAGCTGCATGCGGTAGAGCTTCGTGCCGTCGGCGTCGGTCCCGGCCGCGACCTTCGTCGCGGTCACACCGGCGCCGGCCTTGTTGATCGCGGTGACCGCGTCGTCGAGCGATCCCGAGGCCGGTGTGACGGTGGTCTTCTTCCCGTCGGCACCGACGAGCGTGAGCGGCTCGGCTGCGGACGCCCAGGTCGACATCGCGGCGGTGACGCCGACGTGTGCCGCCGCGGTCGACCCGACCTGGAAGCTGACGGAGCCGGCCGAGGCCGTGGCGTCGGTCGCGACGGTGACCCCGGTGGACGAGCTCTTCGCGGCGTACACGTCGAGCGACGTGGCCTTGGCGGCGTCGCCGGCCTTCGTCGCGAGCGTCTGCACGAGCGAGTTGATCGTCTGCAGCGACGACACGAACGAGTTGGTGTCGGTGAGCTTGTTCTTGAGCAGGGTCTGCGGGACCTGCTCGATGGTCATCAGCGAGTTGATCAGGTCGGAGGTCTTGAGACCGCTGACCAGACCGTCGATCGCGAGACTGTTGCCCGAGACGGACGACGTCGACATCGCGGGGCTCCCTGTCGTCGGGGGTGGTCGTGGGTGTGGTGACGCCGCCGTCCGGAGGACTCGAACTCCTCCGGACGACGGCGTCGGTGGTGCTAGCGGAGGAGCGAGAGCACGCCCTGGGTGCTCTGGTTCGCCTGCGCGAGCATCGAGGTGCCGGCCTGGCTCAGGATGTTGTCGCGGGTGTACTTGACCATCTCCTGCGCCATGTCGACGTCGGTGATGCGCGAACCAGCAGCGGTCAGGTTCTCCTTGGCCACGTTCGTCACGTTGATGGCGTGGTCGAAGCGGTTCTGGACCGCACCGAGCTCCGAACGAGCGGCCGAAACCAGCTTGATCTGCGAGTCGATCGTGGTGATGGCGGCCTGAGCCTCAGCTGCCGTGCCGAAGGCGATCCCGGCCGTCGACTTCGCTCCATCGCCAAGGGCTTCGACGCCGGAGGTGACGTCGCCACCGTCCTTCGCACTGATGGTGACCTTGGTGCCTTCCTTGTTCGCGACCGCGACGAACGCAGACGAGAACTTCGCGTCGGCGTTCAGAGCAGCAGCGTACTCACCGGTGTCCTTGAACGCGCCCGCGTCGCCGGAGCCCTTGGCCAGAGGGTCGGTCGTGATCACCGTCGTCGTGTCGCCCGCCTTCGAGGTGAAGGTACCTCCGGCGAGCGTCGCAATTGCGTCGGCGTCCGGCGTGAACTCCTGGCCGTTGAGAACGGACAACGACTTCGCGACGTCGGCCACGTTCGCCTTGGTCAGGTCGACCGTGATCTGGCTGCTGGCGTCACCGTTCGCGCCGACCTGGAACTTCATCTTGCTGTTCGAACCGTCGAGCAGGTTCAGGCCGTTGAAGTTGGTCGACTCCGAGATGCGGGACAGCTCCTTCTGGAGCTGACCGACCTCGGTGGAGATCGCCGCCCGCGACGTCTCGTTGTTCGAGTCGTTACCCGCCTGGACGGCGAGGTCGCGCATGCGCTGGAGGATCGAGTGGGTCTCGGTGAGGCCACCTTCAGCGGTCTGCACGACGGAGATGCCGTCCTGCGCGTTGCGGGCGGCGACCGTGAGGCCACCGACCTGCGACTTGAGTCCCTCGGAGATCGTCAGACCGGCAGCGTCGTCGGCAGCACGGTTGATGCGGAGACCCGTCGAGAGCTTCTCGAGGGACTTCGACAGGTCGTTCTGCGTCGAGTTGAGGTTCCGGTACGTGTTGAGTGCCGAGAGGTTGGTGTTGATGGACATACCCATGGTGGTTTCCTCCGTGAATCCTTGGGTGGTGGTGTCTGCCCGTCCATGGGCTGACATCCGTGACTCTCGGCAGGTCCGCCGAGGTCGTTAGGTGTCGGCGGGAAATCGTCCCGCCGAAGATCAGCTGGCTGCCACTGCCGTCGGCACCGACGCGTCCTGCACGGCGCGGGCGACCCCGGCAGCGGCGTTCGCCGCGACCCGCGCCAGGTACGCACTGCGCCGCGCGGCGGTCGTGCGCGACACCGGCTCGACCGCGGTGCCGTCGCCGTAGTGCTCGGCGAGGCCGTCCCGCAGGAGCCGCATCGCCTCGGACCGCTGCTGCGACACCGCGGAGTGCGTGATCCCGAGCTCGGCCGCGACCTCGGTGACCGAGCGGTCGCCGAAGTAGACGTTCTCGACGACGTAGCGCATCCGGTCGGGCAGCGCGGCGACGGCGGCGCGCAGGTAGCGGCGCTTCTCGGCCTCGAGCAGGTCCTCACCGGGCAGCGGGTCCTCGGACGCGATGACGTCGTGCACGGTCTCGTCGATCGTGCCGACCGTCCGGGCGGCGTCGGACATGGCATCGGCGGCCGTCTGGCGGTCGACGCCCATCGCGTCGGCGATCTCCTGGACGCCGACCGAGCGACCGAGTCGGGCGGACAGTGCCTCCTGCGTCGCGAGGGTCTCGCGGATGCGCTTCCGGGTGCCGCGCGACGCCCAGTCGGACGAGCGCATGTCGTCCGCGAGCGCACCGGTGATCCGGGTACGGGCGTAGGCGCCGAAGGGCACGCCGAGCTCCGGGTCGAAGGCCTCGGCGGCGGCGACGAGTGCGAGCGAGCCCACGGCAGCCAGGTCGTCACGGTCGAGGTGGGTGGCCCGCGCACGGACGTCCGACACGATGTAGCCGACGAGCGGCAGGTGCTCCACGATCATCGCGTTGCGTGCGTTCCGGTCCATTGGCTTCCCCTGGTCGACGTGCTGACTGACCCGTCCGTGGGCGCGACGGACACCGGCCCTCGGGAGGCCGGTGCGGTCGACGAAGAACCACCCGGTTCCCTCCGGGCGGTGCACCCGCGCCCCTGCGACGCGGTGCGGGAGTGTCCCCCGCGGTGCGGTTCGAATGTATCGGCTGGGAAGTCACCGGTGCAGGCTGTGAACGTCCCCAGTGCGGGGGGACGCGGGGTTCCAGCGGTCCGCACTTCGGCGGACAAACCGGCACGAACCGCCGGTTCTGTCCCCCGGTCTGGGTGACGGTGCGTCCCCCGGGAGCGCACGGCCGGGAGGCGCAGCACCGCTCCGCCGAGCAGCACCGGCCCGCCTCGTGCTCGCTTCCACCGCCGCGGTCCGCTTACGACGGACCGCCCGGCGTCGATAGTCCCCGCTGTCCACCGGAAGGCGGACCGGCACGACCCGCTGGTCGCCGACACCGATCCCGAACCGGGAGGAGCCATGAGCGTGAACGACCTGTCCGCCGTCCTCTGGCGCGAGCGCGAACTGCTCGAACTGCTCACGTTCAAGCTCGAGGAGGAGCAGCTCCTGCTCGCCGCCGGGCGCTCCCGCTGGGTGTCGCACGCCAGCCGCGAGGTCGAGCAGGTCCTCGAACGGCTCCGCAGCACCGGGCTCGAGCGCGCCGCGTCGAGTGCCGCCGTCGCCGAGGAGTGGGGTGTCGACCCCGACGCTCCCCTGCGCGACGTGGTCGCCGCCGCGCCGAACGGCCCCTGGGGCGAGATCCTCGCGACGCACCTCGCCGCGATGGTCGAGCTGACGACGCACATCGGCGCGCTCCGCGACGAGAACGACCGCTTCCTCCGGACGGCTGCCCAGGCCACCGAGGAGACCCTCGCCGGCTCGGTCGGCGACGCGTCCACGTACGACGCCTCGGGCAGCTCCGGCTCCCGTCCCGACGGCGCACGCCTGTTCGAGGGGACCCTGTAGCACCGTGGTGAGCACCTTCGGATCCCTCGCGACCGCCTACTCCGGCCTGACCGCGGCGCGCGCCGGCATCGACGTCACCGGGCAGAACATCGCCAACGCCGGCACCGCCGGGTACACGCGCCAGCGCGTCACGCAATCGTCCGTCCCCGCCGTGCAGACCGGCTTCGTGCACGGCACCGCTGCCCTCGCCGGGCAGGGCGTCTCCGTCGACGGCATCGCACGCCTCGGCTCCCTGACGCTCGACGCCGGCCTCCGTGCGGCGACCGGCTCGTCGGCCTGGGCACAGACCCGCGCGACCGGGCTCTCGGCGATCGAGGACGGCCTGCACGAGCCCGGGAAGAACGGCCTGTCGGCACAGCTCGACGTCTTCTGGTCCGCGTGGGGCGACCTCGCCGCGCACCCCGACGACGCGGGCGCCGCCTCGTCCGTGATCGCCGCCGCGACCACCGTCGCGACCGCCCTCGCCACCGGCTCGAAGGCGCTCGACACGCAGTGGACGACGGTTCGTTCGACGGCCGCGACCCAGGTCGACCAGCTCAACGACGCGGCGGAGCAGGTCGCCGGGCTGAACGTGCAGATCCGGTCGGCCCTCGCCGCCGGTGGCAGCGCGAACGAACTGCAGGACCAGCGCGACCGGCTCACGCAGCAGATCGCGGGACTCGCCGGTGGCACGGTCCGGACGAACACCGACGGCACCGTCGACGTCCTCCTCGGCGGCAACCCGCTCGTGCAGGGCGACACCGTCCGCACCGTCGCGCTCGAGGGTGGCGCGCGTCTGGGCGACGGCGCTGCCGTGTCCCTCCGCTGGACCTCGGGCAGTGCCGGCTCGGTGACGCTCGACGGCGGCTCGATCGGTGGCGCGCTCGCACTCCTCGCCCCCGCTGCCGGCGGCACGGGTGGCGCCATCGCCGAGGCGTCGGCCGCGTACGACCGGGTCGCGACCCGACTCGCCGAGACCGTGAACACCGAGCACGCGAAGGGCACCACGCCCTCGGGTGCCACCGGAGCGCCGTTCTTCGCCCTCGCCGCGGGCACCCCGGCCGCGCAGGGCCTCTCGGTCGTCCCGACCGGCGGCGACGGGTTGGCGACGCGGAACGCGGCGGGACAACTCGACGACTCGTTCGCCGACACGCTCTCGCGACTCGGCACGGTCGCCGGGGGTGCGGACAGCACCTGGGCGAGCTTCGTGGCGGGGGTGGGCAGCGCCTCCCGGACGGCCTCGTCGGAGGCGACGCTCACCGGACTCGCCCTCACCAGCGCGCGCACGCAGCAGCAGTCCGGCGCCGGCGTGGACCTCGACGAGGAGAACGTCAACCTGCTCAGCTACCAGCACGCCTACCAGGGCGCAGCGCGCGTCCTCACCGCGGTCGACGAGATGCTCGACACGCTCATCAACCGCGTCGGACTCGTCGGGAGGGGCTGACCGTGATCACCCGTGTGACCACCCAGATGTCGATCACGGCCGCGACGGAGCGGCTGCAGGCGAACGCCGCCCGCGTCGCCGACGCCACGCAGCGCGCCACCACGCTGCAGGCGATCGCGAAGCCGTCGGACGACCCGGTCGGCACCGGCTCGTCGATGCAGGTGCGGAAGGAGCAGGCCGCCGCCGCGCAGTACACGCGCAACGCGAACGACGCAGTGGGCTGGCTCGCGACGACCGACAGCGCCCTGTCCGGCGCCCACGCGGTGCTGACGACGGTGCGGGACCTGACCGTGCAGGCCGCGAACTCCGGTGTGATGGACGACACCGCCCGCGACGCGTTCATCACGCAGTTCCGGGCGCTCAAGGCCGACCTCGAGTCCGCCGCCAACACGACCTACGGCACGCGGTCGGTCTTCGCCGGCTCCTCGACCGAGGCGACCGCCTACACGAGCGCCGACGGCTTCGCCGCTGCGACCACCGCGGTGTCCCGACGCGTCGGCGACGCCCAGACCGTGCGGGTCGACACCCCGGGGGCCGCGGCGTTCGGCTCCGGCGCGACGTCGGCCTTCGCGGTGATCGACGGCATCGTCGCCGACCTGCAGAACGGTGTGAACGTGAACCCGAAGCTCAACGACGTCGACGCGGCGCTCGACACCCTCCGTGCGGCGCAGGCCGACGTGGGTGTGCGGCACGCGGCGGCACTGGGCGCGCAGGACGCGCTGAAGACCTCGTCCGTCGCGCTGGAGACCCGTCGCGCCGGCATCGAGGACCTCGACCTCGCCGGTGCGGTCCTCGACCTGCAGGTGCAGCAGACCACCTACCAGGCAGCCCTCGCCGTCACCGCGAAGGTCCTGCAGCCGACCCTGATGGACTACCTCCGATGAGCATCGACCTGACCTTCCCCACGCCCCCGTTCGGGCTGTCGCCGGCACCCGTGTTCACCCTGGAGCCCGTCGAAGGTGCCGAGGGGCTCTTCGCCCTGCACGGCGACGACGCGCGGCTGTTCCTGCTCGACGCCGCGGTGCACCTGCCCGACTACGCGCCCGAGCTCACCGACGAGCAGGCGGCCCTGATCGGCCTGACCGACCCCGCCGACGCGATGCTCCTCGTGGTCGCCAACCCGGGGGCGTCCGGCACGACGGTGAACCTGCTCGCCCCGGTCGTCGTGCACGCGCGCACGGCCGTCGGCGCCCAGTTCATCCTCGAGGACCAGGACCTGCCGCTGCGCGCGGAGCTCGCGCGGCGGTAGCGCGGCGGGGCTGGGGCGGGCTCTCACGGTTGCACGCGTTCTTCGACATCACACGCGTCGATCGTCACGCGCAACGTCGCCCCATGCGCCCGCACTCTGTGCGCGGGCATCGTTCGACATTCCGCGCGTCGATCGACAGGTGCTCCGTCGCAGCATGCGCCTGTATCGACCAGGCTCGTTCCTGCACAGGCACGAGTCCGACCTGGCTCCTCCACGGAGTGCGCCGATCGAGCCCTGGCCTGATCGGCCGTCGAGCATCCTCGTCGCATGAGGACAGCTGACGAGGTCGAACTGGTGCGGACGGCACGCCTGCCCGATGCCGAACGACGGGCACTCGAGCGGGCGACGGCACGAGGGGCGTACGAACGTGTACGACCGGGCGTGCTCGTCGTCCGCGGCACCACCGCCGCGCTCGGTCCTGAGCAGCGACACGTCCTCCTCGTCCGAGCCTCGCTCCCCCGGCTCCGGGAGCACGATGTCCTCAGCCACGAATCGGCCTGTGCGGTCCTCGGTCTGCCCGTCGTCGGCGACTGGCCTCCGCGCGTCCACGTCGTCGACCCGACGGCAACGGGGACACGGGTCACGTCCTGGTTCGTCCGACACGGTGGCGCAGGTCGTCCGCTGTCTCGGGACCACGATGCTCGTGGTCGGCCGACGACGACCCCGGGCCGAACCGCAGTCGACCTCGCTGCCTCGCGCCCGCTGCTCCACGCGCTGCCCGTCGTGGACCACGTGCTGCGCTGGCGACTGGCGACGCCGGAAGGTCTACAGCACGAACGCACGCTCATGGGACCGAAGGGCCGGACGAAGGCGGCGGCGGCGCTCGGGATGGGGTCGGCGCTGTCCGACTCCCCGGCGGAGTCGGTGTGCCGGGTGCGCTTCCGACTGCTCGGGACGCCGGAGCCCGTCCAGCAGCACGTCTTCAGCCGTGCGCGAGACCGGACGGCAGTCGTCGACTTCTGGTTCCCGGACCAGGGCGTCGTCGTCGAGGTCGACGGGCGGGCGAAGTACGGCGACGGTGCGGACGCCGCCGCCGCACACTGGCAGGAGAAGCAGCGCGAGGACTTCATCCGGTCGTTCCCCGAGGTCCGCACGGTCGTCCGGGTCGTCTGGGCCGACCTGATGGAACCCGAGCGCTTGCGCGCGAAGCTCCTCCGAGCGGGTGTGCCGTGCCGGTGACGACGACCTGCACGACCACCGAGCCGGCGCGCGCGGCGTACTGCGAGTGCGGAGCTCCCACCGCGTCGGCGTACGTTCTGCGTCATGGCCCGACAGCACAACGACGGGGCGATCGTGCCGATGCCGCCCGCCCCGGTCCAGTCCGACACCCGCGACGACCGCACCCCCACACCCGAGAACCCCACGGGGTGGACCAAGATGCTCGACCGCGTCATCGCCGTGCAGCGTCCCGTGGTGGTCGCGCACGTGAACGCCGTGCGGCGTCGCCACCCGGATGCGAGCCCCGCCGAGGTCATCCAGATCCTCGAGCGGCAGTACCTCACGGCGGTGACCACGGGTGGCGCTGCCGTGGGAGCGAGTGCGGTGATCCCCGGTGTCGGCATGGCAGCGGCGCTCGGCCTCAGCGGTGCCGAGACGGTCGGCTTCCTCGAAGCCACGGCACTCTTCGCGCAGTCGGTGACCGAGGTGCACGGCATCGCCCTCGAGGATCCGGAACGCTCGCGCACCCTCGTGATGGCCCTCATCCTCGGCGCTCCGGGGACGCAACTCGTCAAGCAGCTCGCCGGTCAAGCCACCGGGGGCCAGGCACGCTCGGCGTTCTGGGGCGAGATGGTGACGGCCTCCCTGCCGAAGCAGGTGGTGAGCGGCATCGGTGGCAAGGTCCGCGACCAGTTCATCAAGCGCTTCGCAGCGCGGCAGGGCGCCTCGGTCCTCGGCCGTGCGCTGCCGTTCGGCATCGGCGCGGCCGTCGGCGGCCTGGGCAACCACGCACTCGGCAAGAAGGTCGTCCAGGCGTCCCGCGAGGGCTTCGGACTGCCACCGCGGCACTTCACCGTCGTCCTCGAGACGAAGCCGACGAAGGAGCGCGGCCGTGGGGCGAAGGACCGAGCGGCCGGCGACGGACGAACGGACGAGAAGGAACGTCGAGTGCTGCCGTGGCGCCGGAAGGAGCGAGACGACGAGGACCTCTGGGCGGACACGCCGCACCGTGACCCCCAGCACGACCGCGAGGCACCCGACGGGCGCGGCGAGCGCGGCTGACGTCGCACGGCTGACGGCGAGCGGCTGACGGACGGGAGGCGCGGTGCCAGCGTGCACCGCACCTCCCATCCGTGCGCGGTCCGCGTCCGTCGACGGGCCGCCTCCGTCAGCGCGTCACCGGGTCACGACCGCCGCTTCGGCGTCCGCACCACCTGCCCGGCGTGCGCGAAGCCCCCGCCGAAGCCGAACAGCAGCGCCAGGGTGTCCTCCGGCAGCTCCCCGCGGTGCCACGCCTTCGACAGCCCGAGCGGCACGCTCGCGGCCGAGGTGTTCCCGGACTCGACCACGTCCCGCACGACGTACTTGTCCCCGCCGCCGAGTGCCTCGGCCAGCGGCTCGATGATGCGGAGGTTCGCCTGGTGGAAGGCGAGGACGCCGATGTCGTCGAGCGTCACTCCGGCTGCGTCGACGACCGCGCGGGCGTGTCCCTCGGCCTCCGTGATCGCCCAGCGGTAGATCGACCGACCCTGCTGCGTGAAGTACTCGGGGTCGCGCGTGACCAGCACGGCCTCGTTGAGGTGCGGCACGCTCCCCCATGACACGGGTCCGATCTCCGCGGTGTCGGCAGCACCGATCACCACGGCTCCGGCACCGTCGCCGACGAGCACGCATGTCGAGCGGTCCGTCCAGTCGGCGATGCTGGACAGGGTCTCGGAGCCGATCACGAGGGCGGTGTCCGAGGCGCCGACGCGGATCGACTGGTCGGCGAGGGCCATCGCGTACTCGAAGCCGCTGCACGCCGTGTTGATGTCGATGGGTGCCGGACCGTTCGCCATCCCGAGCGCCGCGGCGACCCGTCCGGCCGTGTACGGCGACCGCTCGCGGTGCGTGGTCGAGGCGACGATCACGAGCCCGATGTCGGAGGGCTCGAGACCGGCGTCGGCGACGGCCATCCGACCGGCCTCGATCGCCATCGACACGACGCTGTCGTCGGGGCCCGCGATCCGGCGGGTCCTGATGCCGGTGCGGGTGGTGATCCACTCGTCGTTCGTGTCGACCATCGTCGACAGTTCGTCGTTGGTGAGGACCCGGTCGGGTTGGTGGTGGCCGAAGCCGAGGATCCGGCTGCCACGGAGTGCTGGCGTGTTCACCCGCGGCACGCTACTCCCCTCGGTCCACGGCGCATGCCGGGCGGAGCATGCACGAACGAGTCGACAGCCGGTCCGGACGCCGCGCAACCGCAGCCGTTGCCGGCGCGGTCACCCCCACGCGACCGTCGCCGGTCCGGTCACCGCCGCGCCGCTGCCGTCGCCCGGTCGTTCGCCCGCTTGATCGCCTGGACGAGTTCGTCCTTGTCCATCTTCGAACGGCCGCTGACATCGAGGCGCTTCGCGACCTCCATCAGGTGCGCCTTCGAGGCGTTCGCGTCGACGCCGCCCTGGGTCTCCCCGGAGCCGCGCGTGCCCTCCGCGCCGGAGTCCGACGGACCGGAGGAGTCCTTCTCCTCCCAGTGGTCGCCGACCTTCTCGTACTCGTGCTTGACGGCGGCGTAGGCGGTGCGGTGTGCGCGCTCTCCCGGACCGTACGTCTCGTTCGCCGAGTCGAGCGTCTCGGCGAAGATGTCCTGCGCGTGCTCCGGCGACCGCTGCAGGGTGCTGGGGATCTCGTCCTTCGCGGGCATGGTGCGTCCTTCCGTGTGGGGTCCATCGGCCGCGCTCCGTGGAGGACGGCTCGTCCCGTTCTACGCCGGGCGCATGACCGGCACCCGCAGGGCCTGGTTCGCACACCCGCACCCGCGTAGACCGGAGGCATGGACTACACACACCTCGGACGGACAGGGCTGTCGGTGTCACGAGCGGTGCTCGGCACGATGAACTTCGGACCGGAGACCAGCGAGGACGACTCGCACGCGATCATGGACCGGGCGCACGAGCTCGGCGTGAACTTCTTCGACACCGCCAACGGCTACGGCGGCTCGGTGGGCAAGGGTGCCACCGAGGAGATCATCGGCCGCTGGTTCGCGAAGGGCGGCGGTCGACGCGAGAAGACCGTCCTCGCGACGAAGGTCTACGGCGAGATGACCGACTGGCCGAACGGCGGCAAGCTGAGCGCGCTGAACATCCGGCAGTCGCTCGACGCGAGCCTCCGTCGGCTGCAGACCGACCACGTCGACCTGTACCAGTTCCACCACGTCGACCGGGCGACCCCGTGGGACGAGATCTGGCAGGCGATCGACGTCGCCGTGCAGCAGGGCAAGGTGCTCTACGTCGGATCGTCGAACTTCGCCGGGTGGCACATCGCGCAGGCGCAGGAGGCAGCCGTACGCCGGGGCAGCCTCGGCCTGGTGAGCGAGCAGTCGATCTACAACCTCGTCGTGCGCGACGTCGAGCGCGAGGTCCTGCCCGCCGCCCGTGAGTACGGCCTCGGGGTCATCCCGTGGTCGCCGTTGCAGGGCGGACTGCTCGGCGGGGTCATCGAGAAGACCGAGAACGGCTCCCGGCGCCTGTCCGGCCGCAGCGCGGAGTACGTCGAGGGACACCGCGACCAGCTCACCGCGTACGAGTCGCTCGCGAAGGAGCTCGGTCACACCCCGGGCGAGCTGGCCCTGGCGTGGCTGCTGCACCAGCCCGGTGTGACGGCGCCGATCACCGGCCCGCGCACGATGGAGCAGTGGGAGTCCGCGGTGCGCGCCGTCGACATCCGACTCGACCAGCGCGCCCTCGACCGGCTCGACGAGATCTTCCCGGGCCACGACACCTCGCCGGAGGACTACGCCTGGTGACCTGACAGCACGGCGCACCAGGCGCCGTGGTCGCGACCACCGGACGGGAGGCGCGGTGCGGGTCCGCCCCGCACCGCGCCTCCCGTGCGTGGCAGGCGCCACGCGCCGTGGTCGCGACCACTGTGACCGGCACCGCACAGGACGACGGGCCCCGCGCCTGCTGTGTGCGCGGGGCCCGTCGTCATGCGGGTGGTGCGGTGTCTAGCGGACCGCGACCGGGGTCTCGTCGCGCTCCTCGTAGAGCACGTAGCCCTCTTCACCGTGGACCGCGGTGTCGATGCCGGCGACCTCGTCCTCGGTCTTCACGCGGAAGCCGATCGTCTTCTCGATGGCGAAGCCGATCACGAAGGCCAGGACGAACGAGTAGACCAGGACGGCTGCGGCTGCGACGGCCTGCTTGCCGAGCTGCTCGAAGGAGCCCGAGTAGATGAGACCGGTGTCGTCGGCGAAGAAGCCGAGGTAGAGCGTGCCGAAGATGCCGCCGACGAGGTGGACGCCCACGACGTCGAGCGAGTCGTCGAAGCCGAGCTTGTACTTGAGGTCGATCGCGAAGCAGCAGACCACACCGGCGAGGAAGCCGAGCAGGATGCCCCAGCCCGGGGTGAGCGCGGCGCAGGCCGGGGTGATCGCGACGAGACCGGCGACGGCACCCGAGGCAGCACCGACGGAGGTGGCCTTGCCGTCCTTGAGCTTCTCGATGAGGAGCCACCCGAGGATCGCGGCGGCCGGAGCGGCGAGCGTGTTCACCCAGGCGAGGGCGGCGATGCCGTCGGCGGCGCCCTCCGAGCCGGCGTTGAAGCCGAACCAGCCGAACCAGAGGATGGCTGCACCGAGGAGCACGAAGGGCGGGTTGTGCGGCTTGTGCGCGCCCTTGGCGAAGCCGACGCGCTTGCCGAGCACGAGCGCCAGGGCGAGACCTGCGGCGCCGGCGTTGATGTGCACCGCGGTGCCACCGGCGAAGTCGATGACGCCCCACGTGGCGAACATGCCCGAGGTGAGGTTGAAGACCCAGGAGGCGACCGGGAAGTAGACGACGGTGACCCAGACGCCGGCGAAGATCATCCACGCGCCGAACTTCGCGCGGTCGGCGATCGCGCCGGAGATCAGGGCGACGGTGATGATCGCGAAGGTGGCCTGGAAGCCGACGAACGCCATCGACGGGTACGCAGCGTTGATCGTCGAGGCCTTGGCCTCCTCGAACGCCTGGCCGAGGCCGATCTGGTTCCAGTCGATGCTGAAGAACCCGACGATGCCTGCGACGTTCGTGCCCTCGCCGTGGTTCGCGAAGGCGATCGCGTAGCCGTAGAGCACCCAGAGGACGCCGACCAGGGCGATCGCTCCGAAGGACATCATCATCATGCTGATGACGGACTTGGCCTTCACCAGGCCGCCGTAGAAGAAGGCCAGGCCGGGTGTCATGAACAACACCAGCGCCGCCATGATCAACACGAATGCCGTGTTGCCCTGATCAAGCATCTGTTCACCTCTCGCGATTGCAGTGCGGCTCTCGGGACCGCCCTCGGGTGCTGACGAGTCTGGCGAGGCGACGTTTCGCGAGGGAGCACGATGTGTTTCGCGGGTGTAACGCGTGGGGCTCCCGTGTGAACGGTGTGTTTCCGGACACCGGATGACGGGTCCGACACCGCTGACGGGACGCCGCGAGGGCCGGACGGACGCGCGCGTCGGACGGGAGGCCCGTGGCGGTGTCGCCACGGGCCTCCCGTCCGACGGTGGCTCAGTCGGCCGCGCGGGACAGCGCGACCACGCGCGACGCGGCCCGCAGGTACTTCTTGCGGTAGCCGCCGTCGAGCATCGCCTGCGGGTACACCTGGTCGAGCGGCGTACCGGACGCGACGATGCGCACCTGCGCGTCGTAGAGGCGGTCGACGAGCGCCACCCAGCGCAGTGCGTCGGTCTGGTCGGTGAACGCCTGCACGTCGGTGAGCCCGACGGCGTCGAGCCCGTCCACCAGCGCGACGTACTTCGACGGGTGCACGGTCGCCAGGTGGTCCACGACCGCCCGGAAGTCGTCGAGCGTCGTCGCACCACCGGGCAGTGCACCGACGACGTCCCCGACCACCCGCGCCGACTCGTCCACGGCCCGACGGCGGTAGTCGAGCCCGTCGATCCGCATCGTCTCGAACCGGTCGGACATCGCCTGGATCTCGCGCAGGAAGTCCTGCGCGGCGAACCGGCCCTCGCCAAGCGCACCGGGCGGGGTGTTCGACGTCGCCGCGAAACGCGTGCCCGACTCGGACAGCTCCTTGATGAGTCGGGTCATCACCATCGTGTCGCCCGGGTCGTCGAGCTCGAACTCGTCGATGCACACCAGGGACGTCCCACGGAGCAGGTCGACCGTGCCCTGGAACCCGAGCGCGCCGACGAGCGCGGTGTACTCGATGAACGTACCGAACGTCTTCCGCGACGGCTCCGCGTGGTAGGCCGCGGCGAGCAGGTGCGTCTTGCCGACACCGAACCCGCCGTCGAGGTACACGCCGGAGCGCGCCGGCTGGACCGGCTCGCGGCGGCGGCCGAACAGTCCGCGCCGCGCTGGCTCCGGCCGCGTCGCGACGAAGGCCTCGACCGCGTCGCGCACCGCCGCCTGCGACGGGTACTCGGGGTCCGGCCGGTAGCTGGCGAACGACGCGTCGGCGAACTGCGGCGGCGGGACGAGCGCGGCGGCCATCTGCTGCGGCGTCACCTGCGGATCACGGTCGACGAGGTGTGCAGGCAAGTGTGGCCCCTCCGGGAAGCATGTCGTGCGGTGTCACGTTGCAGGTGGCGGTCGGTACGTCCGCGTACCGTTGCCCGCGGGCACCGAGGACCGATCCTATGCCTCGCCCGCCCCGCTCGTCCCGCAGCCTGGAGGTACCCCCGATGACCGCACCGGTCGACCCGTCCGAGAAGTTCGCCGCCTACGCCCACCCCGAGCGCCTGGTGTCGACCGAGTGGCTCCAGGAGCAGCTCGACGCCGGTGCCGGGTCCCCCGACCTCGTGGTCGTCGAGTCCGACGAGGACGTCCTGCTCTACGAGACGGGCCACGTCCCCGGCGCGGTGAAGATCGACTGGCACACCGACCTCAACGACCCCGTCCAGCGCGACTACATCGACGGCGAGGCCTTCGCCCGGCTCGTCGGCGGCAAGGGCATCGGCCGCGACACCACCGTCGTCATCTACGGCGACAAGAACAACTGGTGGGCCGCGTACGCCCTCTGGGTGTTCACGCTGTTCGGCCACGAGGACGTCCGGCTGCTCGACGGTGGCCGGGCGAAGTGGATCGCCGAGGACCGCGCGGTCACGACCGACCGTACCGAGGTCACCCCGGTCGAGTACCCCGTCGTGGAGCGCCGCGACGAACAGGTCCGCGCCTTCAAGGAGGACGTGCTCGAGCACCTCGGCAAGCCGCTCATCGACGTGCGCAGCGCCCCCGAGTACTCCGGCGAGCGCACCACGGCCCCGGACTACCCGGAGGAGGGCGCCCTGCGCGCCGGACACGTCCCGACCGCCGTGAACATCCCCTGGGCCACCGCGGCCGCTCCCGACGGCACGTTCAAGAGCCGGCAGGAACTGGACGCCGTCTACCGCGACGGCGCCGGCATCGGGGGCGCCGACGAGGTCATCGCCTACTGCCGCATCGGCGAGCGCTCGAGCCACACCTGGTTCGTGCTGCAGCACCTGCTCGGCTACGACAACGTCCGCAACTACGACGGTTCGTGGACCGAGTGGGGCAGCGCCGTGCGCGTCCCGATCGCCACGGGCACCGAGCCGGGTACCGTTCCCACCCGATGAGCACCGAACTCCCCCGTCCCCTCGCCGAGATCCGCGACGACTTCCTCGAACTCTCGCAGCAGGACCGCCTCCAGCTGCTCCTCGAGTTCTCCGACGAGCTCCCCGCGCTGCCCGAGCGGCTGCAGGGGCACGAGGACGAGCTCGAGCGGGTCGAGGAGTGCCAGTCCCCCGTCTTCATCACCGTCACCGTGGGTGCCGAAGGTGATGCGCCGGACGTGGTCCGGATGCACGCGACGGCGCCCCGTGAGGCACCGACCACCCGTGGCTTCGCGTCGATCCTGGCGCAGGGACTGTCCGGGTTGTCCGCACCCGAGGTCCTGGCGGTTCCGGTGGACTACCCGCTGACGCTCGGGCTCACCGAGGCGGTCAGCCCGCTGCGGATCCGGGGCATGGTGGGCATGCTCGGTCGGGTGCAGCGGCAGGTGCAGGCGGCCGTCGCCGCCTGAGACCGAGCTGACCGACGGACGGGAGGCGCGTGGCGGGTCCGCCACGCGCCTCCCGTCCGTTCGATGGTCGCGTACGACATTTCTTCCGATGGTCATCCGCGCTCCTCCCGTGCCAAGATCGAGGTGTCATCGGGGGGAGACGACATGGCGAAGGTCCACGGCAACGATCCAACGGGGTACTCGTACGGCGACGCCGACGCACTGACGACCGCGGCGCGCAACCTGGCGTCCGCGATCAACGGACAGACTGCGACGCGTGCCGCTGCGGTGACGAGCGCGGGACGCGAGTTCCGCGGGTACTTCTCGCAGGTGTTCGCCGACAACGCCGGCATCGCCTCCCGCAGCGCGAGCAAGCTCTCGGACGCGCTGTCGTCCCTGGTCGGCTTCGTCGACGAGCTGCGCGAGGCGGCGAAGCAGGAGGACCGACGACGGGCCGACGCCAAGGCGTGGGAGGCACGGAAGCGCGAGCGCGAGGAGAACTTCTTCGTCGGTGCCGCGCACGAGGTGTCGACGTGGTTCGGCGCCGAGGACGACCCGAAGCCCCCGGAACCCGAGCCGGAGCCCCAGCTCCAGGCCGATGCGGTCTCGGTCCGCAGTCGCACGATCCCGGCGGGCGGTGGCGGCAGCGGGGGCACGTCGTCGGCGGTGCCGGCCGATCTCCGATCGTTCGCCTCGAGCACCCGTGGTGCCGACGACTCCCTGTCCGGCGCGGTGTCGTCGTTCCGCAACGCCCTGGCCGACTACGAGTCGGGGTGCAACACGTGCTGGGGCACGCTGCACGCACAGTCCCTCGTGACGGCGGTGCAGGACTGGCTCACGGACAACGGACACGACGCCTCGTGGGCGTCTCGGCGGTCCGACCAACAAGGGCAATCCTGATGGGTTGCTCGAGAACAAACGACACCAGATGCGCGAGGCGCGCTACCAAGCAGCAGGAGGGGATCCGTATTGAGTGCTTCGAAGGACGTCCTGGAGGTCAGGGTCAGCGACGTCTTCAGTGTGAAGATTGACGACGATCGCGCCTATGTCGGTCAAGTTCTGCATGTCGGCGAGGGTGCGGTCTTCGTCGTTGTCTTCGACCACCTCGTTCGGCATCCGGTCGCGATCCCCGATGCGCTCGCCGCGCTGATGCACCCGCCGATCGTGGCCAGTTGGACCCACGACGCGCGATTCCGGCCGGGAATGTGGGAAGTGGTCACCCAGGCGCAGACCGACAATCGGCGGTATCTGCCCGCTTCCACCTGGGGGCTGCCAGAAACCGGGGGCGTCCGACTTACGAGCTTCGATGAGACGAGGACCCGCGCGGCGACCGCCGAAGAAGCCGCTACCATCCCTCCGAGAACGACGCGATCGCCCATGCTCATCGAGAAGTTCCTGATGATGGCTGCCGGTGTGGCACCCAGAAATCCCGCTCTCGAGAAGGTGCGCTGGGTGCCGATGCCATCATCGTCGGAACTCTTCCCGGACTGAGTTCGGCTTGTACCGGGGCCAGCGTCAACGTCTCGCGATCGCCTCGCCAATGGTACTGGAGAGGGCTTTCGAGGCTCACCACAGCATCGGTCGCTTGATGTTGAACAATGCGAGGAGCGTCTCCGACGTGTCCATCGGCGACGTGTTCACGATTCCCGTCGACGACCAGCGCCGCTCGGCCGGCCAGGTCGTAAGCGAGTACATATCTGCTCTCTACGTCATCATCCTCGACCGAATCTTCGGAACTGACGAGGACCCGTCGCTCAGACTCGACGATCTGACGGGGTCGGAACCGCTGTTTTCCCGGCTGATCTTCGACTCCCGATTTCGACCAGGAATGTGGGAGATGATCGGACACGCTGCCGCCGACTCTGAGCGGTATCTGCCTGCCTTCACCTACGGGGCTGCCGAACTCGATGGCGTCAAGATCACGAATTTCAGCGGCTCCGAGGTTCGGCATGCGACAGAATCCGAGTCGAAGGAGATTCCCCGTCGCGCGATCGACTCGCCGCTGATCTTGGAGAAAGCCATCCAGGCACATCACGGCATCCGTCGCTGGCTTCCGGCTTTCGAAGAAGTTCGGCACCGACCGGGGATAGCGTCGGCGAAGCTGTTCGATTGATCGTGTATCTCAGCATCAGACCGGAGTTCTGACATGCAAGAAGTGTTCTTCCTCTCGTCCATGGACAGCCTGCGGTTCTCGTCCGTCTTCCGGTGCGAGGTCGAACGACCGGTCGAGCTCCCGAACGGTCGTCATGCGCTGATGGTCAGCTGCGATCCACCCGTCCACGGTCAGGAGCTCGGTCACCCGCTCGGCATCAGCGAGTTGTTGCTGTGGAGTCGGTTCGAGGACGAAGACCTCTGGACGTTCCCCGCCTTCCCGCACTTCGTGCAGATCTGTCTGCCTGACGTCGACCAGCCTGCCCATGACTCGCCTGCGAGCATCGCCTGGGGTGAGATCTACAAGACTGAGGCGGACGCGCGGATGCACGAGCTGGCCGCTCAACCTTCTGAGCGAGCACGCACGAATCCGGACCGCCCGCGGAAGAGCGAACGATGAGCGAACTGGCCATCGAGGACGTCCCCCTGCTCCTCGTCGGAGAGACGATCGACGCCATCTGGGTCGACTACGCGCTCCGACTCCTGCTCTCGAACGGCGCCACCGTCATCCTCGAGTGTCCGTTCTCCCTTGGTGGGTCACCGGACACCGCAACGATGATCGATCCGGAGGGCGACAAGTCGGGGCTGGTGCCGGCTCTCCGCCTGCACACGCTCGTGGTCACCGAGGCGCACGCCACGGGCTCGACGCTGTCGATGACGTTCTCCGACGGCTCGCGTCTGACCGCCGGACCGCACCCCGAGTTCGAGTCGTGGCACTACATCGGACCGGAGACGCCCCCGACCAGGATCATCATCATGCCGGGCGGGGGCCCTGCCATCTGGCTTCACCACCCAGAGACCGAAAGCGGCCTTCTGTCCTTCCGGACACGGCCGTCGGACGAACACCTGCTCCCCGCGTTCCACGACGTCTTCACATCGCTGACCGTCCCACCGCTCCGGTGGCTCGTCACCGATCTCGACATCGTCGTGCGCTCGGGATCGACGGTGAACGTGCACGAGTGGGACCGTCGTCTCAGAGCAGCACCGCCACCTGGCCTGTGGTTCTCACACGACGAGATGCTGACGCTCGTCCGTGACAACGACCAGCTGATCGACGGCGAGTTCTTCGGCGTCCCGTTCGGCGCCGCGGCTGACCCGGCCCGGGCGGTCCTCCGCATCGACTTCTTCCACAGCGGCGAGGCCTCCGTGGTCCTGGATCCCTCGGTCATCGGCGTCTCGGAAGCGTTCGAGCGACTGTTCGGTCCGGAGGTCGCGGTACCCTCGATCGGCACTCGAGACGCTGACCTCGCCGCGTACCGCGTCCAGTCGCTCCTGCTCGCGTTCCTCGACACGCTCCCCGCGCCGGGAGCGGCGGAACTCCGACAGCAGGCCGAGGCGGTGCGAGCCGTCCAGGAGACAGCTCCGAGGATCTGGGACGTCGTGCTCGCGGAGACACCCCGAGCCGACTTGCCCGACGGTCGTCTGCCGGGATCGCTGGCCTACCGCACGGACGAGGCACCGCTCGCGGGTGAAGTCCTCGTGTGGATGCTCGACGGCCGGATCGACTCCTTCGAGCTCCCGTGGTTCACGACGGAGATGCCGGCCGAACTCCCCCGGCCGGACCAGCTCATCCGCGCCGCGGACGAGGGCGACGGAGGTCACGGTGTCCGGTAGTCGGCACGGCCACAGCCGACACGCTCCGGCTGCTCCCCGCATCCTCGTGGAGGCATGACGTGACGACCTCCGGCACGAGCGTGCCACTGCTCCGCCTGACCCTCCCCAGACGCCTCGACGTCCCACCCGAGCCCACGAGATCCTGGACGCCGTGCCGGACGACGCGGACGTGCTCGGGTACGACGCCCCTGCCGCCGCGATCGCCCGCGCACTCCGCCGGAGCAGACGAGCGGGGACGCCCCGCGACGATGCCCTCGTGACGCCCCTCGACGAGCTCGGGCACGACCCGGTGCTGGTCCGGCAGGTCGACCTCGGCGACGAGGTCCTCACGGTCCTGCTCCGGGCGTCGGACGGCGCGTTCCTGTCCGCTACGGTCACCGACCGTACCGCCGGGGTCGAGACCATCAGCGCCGCTGAACTCGCGACGCTGCTCGCCGCGACCGCGGCACCCGGCGCGGACCGGGCCCTCGAACTCGTCCGACTCCTCGCGCCCGACGACCGCGTCAGACTCTTCGAGCAGGGCGCTCGAGCGGCCGCGGAGACGTTCGCGACCAAGTACGGTCTGGCCGCCGAGCGGGGGTTCACGGTCCTCGACCTCGAGTCCTTCGTCGCCGCAGTGGCACGCTTCGACGCTGACGACCTCCCCTTCTGCGCTCTCGACGCTCCCGGAGTGGTCGCGACCGTCGCGTTCACACCGGACCGCACCGCGGTCCTCGCGACGACGATCGCGCGACGTCTGCGGCACGACCAGGACGACGACCGACCCTGACCCAGGACGGCCTGGAGGCACGGTGCCAGCTGACACCGTGCCTCCCGTCCGACCGTCGGTCGCGTCTACCGCGCGCTCGTCGCGTCCGTCGGCTGCACCACCTCGGTGAGCCACGCGAGGATCCGCGCGTCGAACCAGTCCGCGTCGTGGTTCCAGAGCTTCGTGTGCCGCGCGGTCGTCTGCACCTCGAGCCGGACGATGTCCGGCCGCACCCGCGCCAGCTCGTGCGACGCCGACGACGGCACGAACCCGTCATCGTCGCTGTGCAGGATGAGGATCGGCACGTCGAGCTCGTCGGCTCGGGCGACCATGTCGAGTTCCCGGAGGTCCACCGGGTGGTGCAGCCCAGCGACGTGGTGCAGCACGGGCGTGCGGAGGATGCGTTGGGCGACCTTGCGCACCGGGCGCGGCAGCTTGAGGACCCGGCTCTGCGACTCGAGCACCGCGTGCCAGTCGACGACCGGCGACTCGAGCACGATCCCGTCGACGAGCCCGGCGAAGCGCGACCGCACGAGGGTCTGCAGGACGACCGCGCCGCCCATCGACCACCCCATGAGCACGACGCTCCGGGCCTGCTGCGCGGTGAGCCAGCGGAGCACGCCGTCGACGTCCTCCCACTCGGTGCTGCCGAGGCCGTAGCGTCCGTCCTCGCTGCGCGGGGCGACGCCGTCGTTCCGCCACGACGCGAGGACGACCGAGTAGCCGGCGGCGCGGAAGACCGGGACGGCGCGGATCGTCTCGGCGCGGGTGACCCCTCGACCGTGCACGAGCACGGCCCAGGGCGCGTCGGGGTCGTCGGCGCGGACGACCCACGCCGGCGCGGCGCCGTTCGGTGTCGGGATGTCGACGTCCTCGACGGGCACGTCGAGCTCGCCTGGTGTGAGGTAGAACCACCCGCCCCAGCGCCCGCGCCGAGCCGCGGTCGGGTCGCCGGCGTCGATCGCGATGATGCGACGCGTGACCGTGGTGTCGGTCGTGCCGAGCACCTCGCCGACACGCATGTGCCCGGTACCGCCGCCGAACCACAGGCTGTAGCGCCCCTGCAGCTCGGTGTCGGCGGTCCGTTCGAGCGTCACGGTCATCCGACCGGTGTCGACCGCGTGGATCGGGACACGCTCGACGCGCTTCCGGTCGGGCGTGACGACCGCTCGGGCGACGGCGGCGACGAAGCCGCCGATGACCGCGGTGGTGACCGCAGCGGCCGCGATGCCCGCGCCGAGCGCGACGACCCCGGCCGATCGTGCGGTCTCCTGGGCCACGTCCTCGGCGGGTCGCGCTGATCGGGACATGGTCCGGAGCCTAGTCTGCAAGCGTGTCCGAATCCCGAGAGCCCGAGGCCTTCGAACGCCTGCGCGCGTTCGTCGCACCGGGCCGGACCCGCACCGAGACGACCGTCACCGAGATCCCCTCGCCGTCACGCATCGCACCGCACTCGATCGCCCTCGCGGCGGACGTGTCGGGCGCCGTGCACGGCATCGACTCCGACCTCGGGACCGGCCGCTTCATCGCCCTGTACGACCCCGCAGAACCGGAGGGCTGGGGCGGCGCGTTCCGCGTCGTGACCTTCGCCCAGGCACCGCTCGAACCGGAGATCGGCGTCGACGAGTTCGTCGCCGACGTGACGTGGAGCTGGCTCGTCGACGCGCTCGCTGCCCACGGTGCGACGTACGACCGGGCGTCGGGCACGGCGACCAAGATCATCTCGCGCGGCTACGGCGACCTCGCGGCCCAGGGCGACGGCGCACAGCTCGAGCTCCGGGCCTCGTGGACGCCCCGCGACGAGGACCTGACCGCGCACGTCGAGGCCTGGGAGGAGATCGTCGCGATGCTCGCGGGGCTCCCTCCGGCGTCCGACGGCGTGACCCTGCTGGCTCCGAGGAGGACCACGAAGTGACCGACCCCGCCAGCCAGGCCCGCGACGCCGTGTCGGGCGCCTCGGCCGACCCCGCGTTCGAGGACGCGCACGCCACCGTGCGCGTGATCGAGGACCGCGACGAGTACCTGCAGGCGGTCGACGCGATCGCCGCCGGACACGGCCCGGTCGCGGTCGACGCGGAGCGTGCGAGCGGCTACCGGTACTCGCAGCGCGCCTACCTCATCCAGGTCTTCCGCCGCGGTGCGGGCGCCTTCCTGTTCGACCCGATCGCGATCGGTGACTTCGCGGAACTGCAGGCCGCGATCGTCGACGAGGAGTGGCTGTTCCACGCCGCCTCGCAGGACCTGCCCTGCCTGCAGGAGGTCGGCCTCGTCCCGACCCGCATCTTCGACACCGAGCTCGGTGCCCGCATCGCCGGGTTCCCCCGTGTCGGTCTCGGCGCGGTGGTCGAGCAGCTCCTCGGCATCACGCTCGCCAAGGCCCACTCCGCCGCCGACTGGTCGACGCGTCCGCTCCCCCAGGCCTGGCTCGTCTACGCCGCGCTCGACGTCGAGCTGCTCCCCGACCTGCGCGACGCCCTCGCCGCGGTGCTCGACGCCGCCGGCAAGTCGCGGATCGCCGCCGAGGAGTTCGCCGCCGTCCTGACCCGCGCCCCGAAGCCCCCGAAGGCCGAGCCGTGGCGTCGCCTGTCCGGCATGCACGCGCTCCGCGGCGCCCGGGCCCTCGCGATCGCCCGGTCGCTCTGGACCGCACGCGACGCCTACGCCCGCCAGGTCGACACCGCCCCGGGTCGCATCGTGCCCGACTCGGCCATCGTCGCCGCAGCGGCGGCGAACCCGACCTCGAAGGCCGAGCTGAGTGCCGTGAAGGCCTTCACCGGCCGAGCGAGCCGGTCGGAACTCGACCGCTGGTGGGCCGCCGTCGAGGAGGGGCGCACGACCGAGGACCTGCCGAAGCTCCGCGGCACCGGCGAGGCCACGCTCCCGCCGCCCCGCGCGTGGGCGGACCGCAACCCCGAGGCCGACCGCCGCTACAAGGCCGCTCGCGCCGCCGTCGTCGCGCGTGCCGAGGAGCTCGACGTCCCCGTCGAGAACCTGCTCACCCCGGAGACCCTCCGGGTGGTGTCCTGGGAACCGCCGACACCGATCGCGACCGAGACCGTCGGAGCCGCCCTTGCCGGGCACGACGCCCGCCCGTGGCAGGTCGAGGAGACGGCGTCGATCATCGCGCACGCCTTTGTCGACGCCGCACAGCAGCCTGCTGCCGAGAGCAACACCGGCTCGTAGGAACACCCCAACCGGCATGCGCTCGCCCAGGCGGCGGGCATAGCGTCGGTACCGTCGCCGGGCTCGGCCCGGCCGGTCGGGGCGGAACGTGCCCCGACTCGATCGAAGAGGATCTGGAGGCCCGGATTGGCCAGAGCAGCAGACGTCGTGTTCGTGGACGGTGTGCGCACACCGTTCGGACGAGCCGGTGAGAAGGGGGTGTTCTGGAAGACCCGCGCCGACGACCTCGCGGTCCACGCGATGCGCGGTCTGCTCGACCGGAACAGCCAGCTCGACGGCGCGGCGGTCGACGACGTCGCCGTGGCCGCCACCACCCAGCAGGGCGACCAGGGCCTGACCCTCGGCCGCACGGTCGGCATGCTCGCCGGGCTGCCGAAGTCGGTCCCGGGCTACGCCATCGACCGCATGTGCGCCGGTGCCATGACGAGCGTCACCACGCTCGCCGGCGCGATCGCCTTCGGCGCCGCCGACGTCGCCATCGCCGGCGGCGTCGAGCACATGGGCCGCCACCCGATGGGCTTCGGCGCCGACGTGAACCCGCGCTTCGTCGCGGAGCGCATGGTCGCGACCGACGCGCTGGTCATGGGCAGCACCGCCGAGCGACTGCACGACCGCTTCCCCGCCATCACGAAGGAGCGCACGGACGCCTTCGCGGTCCAGTCGCAGCAGCGCTACGCCGCCGCGTGGGCGGCCGGCAAGCTGCAGCCCGACGTGGTCCCGGTCGAGGTGAACACCGGCGAGGGCTGGGACATCGTCACGGCGGACGAGCCGCCGCGTCCCGGCACCACCCTGGAGGCCCTGGCTGCGCTGCGCACACCGTTCCGGCCCCACGGACGGGTCACCGCCGGCAACGCGGCCGGTCTCAACGACGGCGCCACCATGAGCCTCCTCGCCTCCGAGGACGGCGCGAAGCAGCACGGCCTGCCGACGAAGATGCGCATGGTCTCGTTCGCCTTCGCGGGCGTCGAGCCCGAGGTGATGGGCGTCGGGCCCGTCCCCGCGACCGACAAGGCGCTCCGCAAGGCAGGGCTGACGATCGACGACATCGGGCTCTTCGAGATCAACGAGGCGTTCGCCGTCCAGGTGCTCGCCTTCCTCGACAACTACGGCATCGCCCAGGACTCCGCGAACGTCAACGCCTGGGGCGGCGCGATCGCCGTCGGGCACCCGCTCGCGTCGAGCGGCGTCCGGCTCATGAACCAGCTCGCGGCCCAGTTCGCCGAGCGGCCGGACGTCCGGTACGGCATCACGACGATGTGCATCGGCCTCGGCCAGGGCGGCACCGTCATCTGGGAGAACCCGAACTTCAGCAAGAGCGCGGCACGGAAGGCGGCCTGACGATGACCACCACCCCGATCGACCAGCTGACCGAGCTCAGCGCCGACGAGGTCGTCACCCACTCGTACGTCAAGCACGTGCCGCTGCCGTCCGGTGGCACGCTCGCCCTCGTCACGCTCGACAACGGCAAGGACTACAAGCGCCCGTCGACCCTCGGCCCGCGCACCATGCGCGAGCTGTCCGACGTGCTCGACACGCTGCGCGCAGCGGCCTCCGCCGGGAGCATCCAGGCGGTCGCGATCACCGGCAAGGAGTACTGCTTCGCCGCCGGCGCCGACCTGTCGCAGGCGGCAGCGCTCCCCTCGCGCGAGGTCGCCCACGAGCTCGGCGCCCTCGGGCACGCGACGCTCCGCAAGCTCTCCGACCTCGGTGTGCCGTCGTTCGCCTTCGTGAACGGCATCGCGCTCGGTGGTGGGCTCGAGATCGCCCTGCACTGCACCTACCGCGTGTTCTCCTCGGCGGCGCAGGGCATCGGGCTGCCCGAGGTCTTCCTCGGCATCATCCCCGGCTGGGGTGGGGCCACGCTGCTCCCCCGCCTGATCGGTCCCGAGAAGGCGCTCCGCGTCATCGTGGAGAACCCGCTCAAGAACAACCGGCTCATGGACGGCAAGGCCGCCGTCGAGCTCGGCATCGGCGACGCGCTCATCCCCTCCGTGACCTTCCTGCCGTCCGCGGTCGCGTGGGCCGACGGGGTCGTCAGCGGCCGCACGAAGGTCAAGCGCGCGAACGAACCCGGCATGCTCGAGAAGGCCGCCTGGGGCACCGTGGTCAAGGTGGCGCGCCAGCAGGTGGCCTCGAAGATCGGCGCCGTCCCGAAGTCGCCCTTCCGTGCGCTCGACCTCGTCGCCGCAGCGAAGTCGGGCTCGCTCGACGACCGCTTCGCCGACGAGGACGACGCCCTCGCCGACCTGCTCGCCGGGGACCAGTTCGCCGCGTCGATGTACGCGTTCGACCTCGTGCAGAAGCGCGCGAAGAAGCCCGTCGGCGCTCCCGAGGGCGTCGAGGCGAAGAAGATCACGAAGGTCGGCGTCCTCGGCGCCGGGCTGATGGCGTCGCAGTTCGCGCTGCTGTTCGCCCGCCGTCTCGGCGTCCCGGTCGTCATCACCGACGTCGACCAGGCCCGCGTGGACGCCGGGGTCGCGCGCATCGCCGGTGAGGTCGAGAAGCTCCGCGAGAAGGGCCGCATCTCCCCCGACGACGCGAACCGCATCACGGCGCTCGTCAGCGGGTCGGTGTCGTACGACGCGTTCGCCGACGCCGACTGGGTGATCGAGGCCGTCTTCGAGGAGATGTCGGTCAAGCAGGACGTCTTCCGGAAGATCGAGCAGGTCATCGCGCCCGACGCGATCCTCGCGACGAACACCTCGTCGTTGTCGGTCGACGAGATGGCGTCGGTGCTCGAGCACCCGGAGCGCCTCGTCGGCTTCCACTTCTTCAACCCGGTGGCCGTGATGCCGCTGCTCGAGGTGGTGCGGGCCGACAAGACCTCGGACGAAGCGCTCGTCACCGCACTCGCGGTCGCGAAGACCCTCAAGAAGACCGCGATCATCACCGCCGACCAGCCGGGCTTCGTCGTCAACCGCGTGCTCGCTCGGGTGCTCGGCGAGGCGATGCGCGGCGTCGAGGAGGGCACGCCCTTCGAGATCGTCGCCGAGGGTGCTGCGCCGCTCGGCCTGCCGATGTCGCCGTTCGAGCTGCTCGAGCTCGTCGGCCTGCCCGTCGGTGCGCACGTGCTCGACTCGCACCACGCGGCGTGGCCGGAGCGCTTCTACCCCGGTGACGGCCTGAAGCGGATCGCGGAGCACGGCACGATCCTGACCCGCGACAAGAAGGGCACCGTCACCGGGTACGACCCCGCCGCCGTGAAGCTCGTCGCACCGTCGAAGAAGGACGCGAAGCCGGTCGACGCGGCGACGATGCAGCAGCGGTTCGAGGACGCCCTGGCGGACGAGGTGCACCGCATGCTCGAGGACCACGTCGTCGAGCACGTCGAGGAGATCGACCTCGGTCTGATCCTCGGCGCCGGCTACCCGTTCCAGGCCGGTGGCATCAGCCCCTACCTCGACCGCTCCGGCGCCTCGGAGCGCGTCTTCGGCGGCACGTTCCACACCCCGGCGATCGTCGGCCCCGCCTCGCGCTAGCCGCCGGCTCGGCCACTCCGCACAACCGGAAGCACCTCGCGCCACGGGAACCCGTGGCGCGAGGTGCTTCCGGTTGTGCTGCGGCACGCCGAACCACGCGCCGGCAGGACGAACGGTGCCGCGACTCGCGCCGGTGCCGCGCCGACCGACGCCGCACCAACCTCAGTGGTCGGCCGACTCCCGAGTCCGCGCCGGCTTCGCCTGGGGCAGCTTCGTGCCGACCACCTGGTCGATGACGTCCCGCGCGATCGCCTGCGCCGTGAGCCCCACGTCCGACAGGATCTGCGACCGCGAGGCGTGGTCGATGAACTCGTCCGGCAGCCCGAGCTCGTTCACCCCGGTGTCGACCCCGGCGGCACGCAGGTCCTGCCGCAGCCGGGTCCCGACTCCACCGACGCGGACGCCGTCCTCGATCGTGATGACGAGCCGGTGGTCGCGCGAGAGGTCGATGAGCGAGGTCGGGATCGGCACGACCCACCGGGGGTCGACGACCGTGACGCCGATGCCCTGCGATTCGAGCAGCCCGGCGGCTTCGAGGGCGACCGGCACCATCGAGCCGACGGCGACGAACAGGACGTCGGGTTCCTGCCCCTCGGACGGGTCCCGCAGGACGTCCACGCCGTCGTGCAGCCGACGGATCGCCGGGACGTCCGGTCCGACGGATCCCTTCGACCAGCGCAGCACCGTCGGGGCGTCGTCCACGGCGACGGCCTCGCGGAACTCCTCGCGCAGCGTCGCGGCATCGCGCGGTGCGGCGATGCGGATCCCGGGGACGACCTGCAGCAGCGCGAGGTCCCACATCCCGTGGTGCGACGGCCCGTCCGGCCCGGTGATGCCCGCGCGGTCGAGGACGAACGTCACGCCGGCACGATGGAGCGCGACGTCCATGAGCACCTGGTCGAACGCCCGGTTGAGGAAGGTCGCGTAGAGCGCCACGACGGGGTGCAGCCCGCCGTAGGCCAGCCCCGCGGCGGTCGTCACGGCGTGCTGCTCCGCGATGCCGACGTCGATCACCCGGTCGGGGTGCTGCTCCTGGAAGCGGTGGAGCCCGGTCGGTCGCAGCATGGCCGCGGTGACCGCCACGATCCGCTCGTCGGCCGCACCGACCGACGCCAGCTCCGAGGCGAACACCGACGTCCACGAGGGCCCGGACGACACGTCGAGCGACTCCCCCGTCTCGGGGTCGATGTGCCCGACGGCGTGGAACTGGTCCGCCTGGTCGCGGAGCGCCGGCTCGAAGCCGTGGCCCTTCTCCGTGATCGCGTGCACGATGGTCGGCGCGCCGTAGGCCTTCGCCTGCCGGAGCGCCGCCTCGACGGCCCGCTGGTCGTGACCGTTGACCGGCCCGATGTACTTGATGTCGAGGTTCGAGTAGAGCGCCTCGTTGTTGGTGAACCGCGCCAGGAACCCGTGGAGTCCGCCACGGACCCCCCGGTAGAACGCACGACCCGGCGCACCGAACCGCGAGGCGACGGCCTGCGACTTCTCGAACAGCGCCCGGTACTCACGGCGGGTGCGCACCGAGCTGAGGAAGCGCGCCATGCCCCCGATCGTCGGCGCGTAGGACCGACCGTTGTCGTTGACCACGATCACCAGGCGGCGGTCGTTGCTGTCCGAGATGTTGTTGAGCGCCTCCCACGTCATCCCGCCCGTGAGGGCGCCGTCGCCGACGACCGCCACGACGGTGCGGTCGTCCTGCCCGGTCTGCCGGAAGGCGCGGGAGATCCCGTCAGCCCAGGACAGCGACGAGGACGCGTGCGAGGACTCGACGATGTCGTGCTCCGACTCGCTCCGCTGCGGGTAGCCGGCCAGCCCGCCGCGCTCGCGCAGCTTCGAGAAGTCCTGCCGCCCGGTGACGAGCTTGTGCACGTAGGACTGGTGCCCCGTGTCGAAGACGAACGGGTCGTGCGGCGAGTCGAACACGCGGTGCATCGCGAGCGTCAGCTCGACGACCCCGAGGTTCGGTCCGAGGTGCCCGCCGGTCTTCGCGACCTCGGCGACGAGGAACCGTCGGATCTCGGCGGCGAGCTCCGTCATCTGTGCGTCGGACAGACGCCTGAGGTCGCGCGGCGACGTGATGCTGCTCAGCAGGCTCACGGGCGCTCCTTTCGTGGGGCAGGTCCCCACACTATCCGCGCGACCGGGACACGGACGGGAGGCGCGTGGCGGCCCCGCCACGCGCCTCCCGTCCGTTAGGTCGCACTCCGCAGAACGCAACGAAGGCGGTGCCGCACAGCGCTGTGACGCTGCGCGGAACCGCCTCGGTTGCGTTTCGTGGAAGGGATCAGACGAGCGAACGGAGCACGTACTGCAGGATGCCGCCGTTGCGGTAGTAGTCCGCCTCACCGGGGGTGTCGATGCGGACGACCGCGTCGAACTCGACCGTCTGCTTGCCGGCCGGCGAGTGCTCGCTCGGCTCCGCGGTGACGTGCACGGTCTTCGGCGTGCGGCCCTCGTTCAACTCGGTGAGCCCCGAGATCGAGACGACCTCGGTGCCGTCGAGACCGAGCGACTCGACCGTCTCACCCGCCGGGAACTGCAGCGGGACGACACCCATGCCGATGAGGTTCGAGCGGTGGATGCGCTCGAAGCTCTCGGTGATGACCGCCTTGACGCCGAGCAGGTTCGTGCCCTTCGCCGCCCAGTCGCGCGACGAGCCGGAGCCGTACTCCTTGCCGCCGAAGATGACGAGGGGGATGCCCTGCTCCTGGTAGTGCTGCGAGGCGTCGTAGATGAACGACTGCTCGCCGTCGGGCGTCGTGAAGTCGCGGGTGTAGCCGCCCTCGACGCCGTCCAGCAGCTGGTTCCGCAGGCGGATGTTCGCGAACGTGCCGCGGATCATCACCTCGTGGTTGCCGCGGCGCGAGCCGTAGGAGTTGAAGTCCTTGCGGTCGACGCCGTGCTCGTCGAGGTACCGACCGGCCGGGCTGTCGGCCTTGATCGAACCGGCCGGGGAGATGTGGTCGGTCGTGACCGAGTCACCGAGCTTCGCGAGCACGCGGGCACCGGAGATGTCGGAGACCGCGTCGGGCTGCATCGTCATGCCCTCGAAGTACGGGGGCTTCCGGACGTAGGTCGACTCGGTGTCCCACTCGAACGTGTCGCCCGTCGGGGTCGGCAGGTTCTTCCAGCGGTCGTCGCCCTCGAACACGGAACCGTACTCGTGGGTGAACATCTCGGTGTCGATGGACGTGTCGATCACGTCCTGCACCTCGGCCGCGTCGGGCCAGATGTCCTGCAGGTAGACGTCGTTGCCGTCCTGGTCGGTGCCGAGGGCGTCCTTGTCGAAGTCGAAGTGCATCGACCCGGCCAGGGCGTACGCGATGACCAGCGGCGGCGAGGCCAGGTAGTTCATCTTCACGTCGGGGTTGATCCGGCCCTCGAAGTTGCGGTTGCCCGAGAGCACCGCGGTGACGGCGAGGTCGTTGTCCTGCACGGCCTGCGAGATCTCCTCGGGCAGCGGGCCCGAGTTGCCGATGCAGGTGGTGCAGCCGTAGCCGACCGTGTAGAAGCCGAGGTCCTCGAGGTAGCTGGTGAGCCCGGCCTTCTCGTAGTAGTCGGTGACGACCTTCGAGCCCGGCGCGAGGGTGGTCTTCACCCACGGCTTGGCCTTGAGGCCCTTCTTCGCGGCGTTCCGCGCGAGGATGCCGGCGGCCATCATCACCGACGGGTTCGACGTGTTCGTGCAGGAGGTGATCGCGGCGATCGCGACGGCACCGTGGTCGATCGTGAACGTGTCGCCGTCGGCCACGGAGACCGACGTCGGCTTCGACACCGTGCCGGGCGCGCTCGAGGCGTGCACGGGGACCTCGGACGCGGGGGCGTCCTGCAGGTCGTCGACGGCGTGCTCGTCACCGGGCGCGGCGGCGACCGGGTCGGACGCCGGGAAGGTGTCCGCCACGGCCTTGTCCTCGTGCGTGTGGTCGATGCTCGCGTAGTTGGCGAGGTCGACCTCGAACTGGTCCTTGGCCTTCGACAGCTCGATGCGGTCCTGCGGGCGCTTCGGGCCGGAGATCGACGGGACGACCGTCGAGAGGTCGAGCTCCATGTACTCGGAGTACGCGGGCTCCACCGACGGGTCGTGCCACAGGCCCTGGGCCTTGGAGTACGCCTCGACCAGGGCGATCTGGTCCTCGGACCGGCCGGTCAGGCGCAGGTAGTCGAGCGTGACGGAGTCGACGGGGAAGATCGCGGCGGTGGAACCGAACTCCGGCGACATGTTGCCGATGGTCGCGCGGTTCGCGAGCGGGACCTCGGAGACACCCTCGCCGTAGAACTCGACGAACTTGCCCACGACGCCGTGCTTGCGGAGCTCCTGGGTGATGGTCAGCACCACGTCGGTCGCGGTGACGCCGGCGGGGATCGAACCGGACAGCTTGAAGCCGACGACCTTCGGGATGAGCATCGACACGGGCTGGCCGAGCATCGCGGCCTCGGCCTCGATGCCGCCGACGCCCCACCCGAGCACGCCGAGGCCGTTCACCATGGTGGTGTGCGAGTCGGTGCCGACGAGGGTGTCCGGGTACGCGTAGAGCTCACCGTCGAACTCGCGGGTGTACGTGACCTTCGCCAGGTACTCGATGTTGACCTGGTGCACGATGCCGGTGCCCGGCGGGACGACCTTGAAGTCCTCGAACGCGGTCTGGCCCCAGCGGAGGAACTGGTAGCGCTCCCCGTTGCGCTCGTACTCGAGGTCGGTGTTGCGCTGGAGGGCGTCCTCGCGGCCGAACAGGTCGGCGACGACGGAGTGGTCGATGACCATCTCGGCCGGCGAGAGCGGGTTGATCTTGTTCGGGTCGCCGCCGATCTGTGCCATCGCCTCGCGCATGGTTGCGAGGTCGACGATGCACGGGACGCCCGTGAAGTCCTGCATGACCACGCGGGCCGGCGAGAACTGGATCTCGGTGTCCGGCTCGGCCTCGGGCTTCCAGGAGCCGAGCGCGCGGATCTGCTCCTCGGTGACGTTCGCGCCGTCCTCGGTGCGGAGCAGGTTCTCGAGCAGCACCTTCAGGCTGTACGGGAGCTTCTCGTGCCCCGGCACCGTGTCGATCCGGTGGAACGCGTAGTCGACACCCCCAACCGAGAGCGTGTCCTTCGAGCCGAAGCTGTTGACTGCAGCCACTGTGCCGCCTCCCTACTGATCGGTGTGCCCTCATCATCGCGGGCGTCGGAACGTCCCACCAGCAAGGCAAACCTAATCCCGACGGTGCTGGCGCGCCCCCGGGAAACTGTCTCGATGTCGAGACAACTCTACACCGCGGCCGTGTCCTCCCGACGCACGAACACCGTGCGGACGAGCAACCACGTGACCCACAGCACGGCCGCGTAGAGCGGGACGCCGAGCACGAGCTTCACCGCGGCGAGGAGCTCGACCTGCGCGGTCAGGTACAGCGGTACCTCGACGGCCAGCCGGAGCGCGAAGAGCCCGACCCAGATCCACGTCGCCACCGTGAGCACCCGGCGCTTGGTGGGGTCGGCACGCCAGTCGACGTGGGAGCCGTCCTCGTCCGGCGGGAGCAGGAAGCCGACCACGACGCCGATCAGCGGCCACCGGATCGCCAGGGTGACGAGCAGTCCGACGAGCCACACCGAGTTGATGACGATGCCGGGGATGAAGTTCGTCTCGGCCCGGCCGGTGACCAGCGCCAGGACCGCCGAGACGACCACGCCGGCGATGCCCGCGAAGGACATCACGAGCGACTGCCGCTGCGCCAGACGGACCACCACGAACACGAGCCCGACGAGCACCGGGATCACGACGCTCGGCACGAGCTCCTTCGTGATCGCGTAGACGACGAGGAACGCGAAGCCGGGCAGCACCGACTCGGCGAGCCCGCGCACGCCGCCGACCGCACCGAGCAGCGCACGGCCGGAGGGTGCCTCACCCGGCGCGACCCGGGCGATGCCGGCGTTCTGCACGGCCGCGCGGAACTGCGCCGAGAAGGACGGCACGACGTCCTCGTCGACGGAGTCGTCACCAGCCGGCCGGGCCGGGGCCGTCCGTCCAGCCGGGACGGCCGGTCCGGACGCGGTCGGACCCGCGCCCGCACCGGGCGTCGGCGGACCCGCGACCGGGCCGGCCGGCACCGCACCCGCGGCGGTCCCGTCGACCGGAGCCGCGCCCTGGTCGCTCGCGTCCGCGGGACGGGGGGTCTCGTCGTGGTCCGGCACCGTGCCTCCAGGCCGTGTCGTGGGTCGTTCGTCGCGGACGGTCGTCAGACGGCGGTCTGCGTCGACTTGGGCATGTGCAGCGGGATGAGGTCGCGCGGCGGCATCGGCGTCGTGCCACGCACGACGACCACGCTGCGGAAGAGCTCCTCGATCTCTGCGGCGTCGTCCGGCTGTTCCGCGGCCTTGCCGGCGATCACGCCGCGCAGGAACCAACGAGGGCCGTCGACACCGACGAAGCGTGCGGCGCGTGCACCGTCGGTCGCGCCGGAGCCGTCGACGACGACCGGCACGAGAGCGCGGAGCTCGGGACCGAAGGGGCCGTCGACCTCGTCCACGCGGCCGCCCTGCCGCTCGATCTGGTCGGCGATCTGCGCGCGGATCTCGTGCCACAGTCCGGTGGACCGGGGCGCGGCGAAGGGCTGGACCTGGAGCGTGGACTCGTCGTAGTCGAGCCCGACCGCGACGACGCGCTGCGAACCCTCCTCGACCTCGAGGCGCAGGTGCAGGCCCTCACGCGGGAGGACCTTCACGCCGCCCAGGTCGACGTACGGGCGGACCAGGTTCGCCTCGGTCTCGTCGTGCGGGCCGTTGTCGGCACGGTCGGCCGGAGCCGACTTGTCGGTCGGTGCGACCGCGTCCACCTCGTCGAGGTCGGCGTCGGCATCGGTCGCGATGTCGACCTCCGGCGTCGTCCCTGCGATCACGGCGTCGTCGGCGACGGCGTCCGCCACCTCGACCTCGTCACGCTTGCGTCGACCGAACTTCATGCGCCCGTTCCTTCCTGGAAGTCGTCGGCGGCACCGTACAGTGCGCCGCTGCGGTGGTCACCGTAGCCCGAGGAGCCGAAGCCGCCCTCGCCGCGGACACTGTCCGGCAGCTCCTCGACGCGGGTGTAGGTGACCCGCGGCACCGGCATGACGACCACCTGCGCGATGCGGTCCCCCACGTGCACCTCGTACGGCTCGGACGCATCGGTGTTGAGCAGGGCGACCTTGACCTCGCCCCGGTAGCCGGAGTCGACGGTGCCGGGGGCGTTCACGATCGTGATGCCGTGCTTCGCCGCGAGGCCGCTCCGGGGCACCACGAAGGCGACGTGGCCGTCCGGCAGTGCGATCCGGAGCCCGGTGCCGACGAGACGGCGCTCCCCGGGCTGCAGCACGAAGGCCTCGGTCGAGACGAGGTCGGCTCCGGCATCACCGGGGTGGGCGTGGACGGGGGCGTTCTCCCCGGTCCAGAGCACGTCGACTGGTTCGGTCACGAGACGAGGGTAGTGCACGAGCGTGGTCGTTCCGTGACCGTTCCGTGACCTGCCCCGACTCGTGGTGGGATGGAGGGGTGACCGTGTACCGCGAACGACTCTGGGCCCCGCCCGCCCTCTACCTGGCGACGGCGCTCGTCATCCCCGCGAGCCTGCTCGTGTTCCTGCCGATCAGCGTCCTGGCCGGCGTCCTCGTGGCGATCGGCATGTACCTCGGCGTGGTCGTGCTGCTCTGGGCGCTCGCCCCGACGATCGAGGTCACCGGCACCGAGTTCCGCGCCGGCCGTGCACACCTGCCGCGGACGCTCGTCGGCGAGGCCACCGCGCACACCGGCGCCGAGGCCACGACCCAGCGCGGTCCGGCGCTCGACGCCCGCGCGTGGACGCTCTTCCGCGGGTACGTGCGCGGGGTCGTGCGCGTCGAGGTGACGGACCCGGCGGACCCGACGCCCTACTGGCTGGTCAGCGCGCGCAACCCGCAGGCCGTGGTGGACGCCCTGCGTTCCTGACGCCCCGGGCGCGCGGGCCGGGAGGCTCGCGCCGCCCCGCCCCGCCCGTTCCTTCCCACAACGGGTGCAGGAGGAAGCGGTTCCGGGCACACCTGGTCGTTCCGGAAGACCAGGTACGCCCGATCCCCCCCAGGTACGCCCGATCCGACCAGGTACGCCCGCTTCCGCCAGGTGCGCCCGCCCCCGCCAGGCACGCCCGCGCCCGCCCTGCGCCGCAACGCGGAACGGCCCGCCACCCACGAAGGGTGACGGGCCGTCCCGGTGGAGCTGCGACTCAGAGCGCCGCGCACTCCGCGCACACGGGGCCGAGCTTCGACTCGTGGTCGAGCTGCGAACGGTGCTTCACGAGGAAGCACTCGACGCAGGTGAACTCGTCCACCTGCGGCGGCAGCACGACGACGTCGAGGTCGACGTCGCTGAGGTCCTGTCCAGCGAGCTCGAAGCTGCCGGGGTTGTCCGAATCATCGTCGACGACCCCCGACATCTTGTCGGGAACGCGCTCCTTGAGGGCCTCGATCGACTCCGAGTCAGAGGATTCGTCGGTCTTCCTGGGGGCGTCGTAATCGGTGGCCATGCCCATCCGTTTCTCGTGTCGAGAGGTCGTCGCCGGTGATCGGCGGCGACAGTTTGCACCACGACCCGCGAGAGCGCAAACCGAACGCCGTGCGGGATCGTCAGGCCGTGCAACCCACCGTGGTGGTCGGACATTCCCGGCGGCCGGGAGCGGACGAGGACGGTGCGCGGGGCCGGCAGCGGACGAGGACCGTCCCCGGGCGTGCGGGAGTCCGCGGCACGCCCGTGCGCCTCCGCGGCAACGGGGATGCACCGCTGCATACTCCTGGGGTACGAGCACGACCGTACGCAACGCTCGGGAGGCGCAACCATGCAAGACGTGAGAGTCATCGGAGTCGAGTCCGGGGCACTCCTGCTCGCGACCGACGGCGGCACCGAGTACCGGTTGCCGGTCACCGCGTCGCTGACGAGCCAGGTCCGCCAGGCCAACCCCGACGCCGGCCCCCAGAAGCGCGTGTCGCCGAAGGACGTGCAGGCCCGCATCCGTGGTGGCGCCGACGCGGCCGACGTCGCAGCGGCGCTCGACGTCGACGTCGAGTACGTCCGGCGGTTCGAGGGTCCGGTGCTCGCCGAGCGTTCCTTCGTCCTCGACGCCGCACGACGTGTCCCGGTCACCCCGACCGACGCCGAGGCGCCCGACACCTTCGGCGAGGCCATCGAGGCCAAGCTCGAGGCCGGCGACGCGACCGACATCGCGTGGGCGTCGTGGAAGAACGCCGAGCAGGGGTGGCAGGTCCGGGTCCGCTACACCGCGTCCGAGGTCGAGCACGACGCGCAGTGGTCCTTCGACCCCAAGACGTCGACGCTCACGCCCGACAACGGCGACGCCCACCGCCTCTCCGACACCGACGACGAGGGCATCGCTCCGCGCCTGCGTGCGGTGGAGAACGACCACCACGACGCCGACGGCACGCGCTTCGACTCCGGTGCCTTCCGCGTCGAGCAGACCGAGGACGCGCCGGCCCCCGAGGCCCAGGAGCGTCCGCTCCGTGCGCCGCTCCCCCGCATCGGTGCCGCGCCCGTCGAGGAACGCTCGCCCGGCAACGAGACCGCCGACCTGCTCGAGGCACTCCGCCGTCGGCGCGGTGAGCGCGAGGCGGCATCCTTCACCGAACAGCAGGACGAGCCCCGCGGGACCTCCATCAGCGTCGTGGACGTCCCCCTCCAGGGCTGGGACTCGCCGGCCTCCGCCCCCGAGCGTGACGACCGTCCGGCATCGGCTCCCGAGACCGACGGCCGCTCCGAGCGCAAGAAGCGCAACCGACGGTCGATGCCGAGCTGGGACGAGATCGTCTTCGGCACCCGCCCGGAGGACCCCGCCTGATCCAGCCTCCTCGGTCCGGTCCGTCCGGCCTGGAGGCCCGCTGCAGCCCCGCCACGCTCGTCGCGTCGCGGGGCTGCTCGCGTTCCCGCCCGGGTCAGCCCGCGAAGGCGCCCGCCAGCCGCAGGGGCACGAAGACCTCGTCGTCCGTCATGGCACCGTGCTGCCCGATCATCCGCTTCGGCTCCTTGCGCGGGTCGAGGTCGCGGTCGTCGTTGAAGGCCCACGAACCCCTCGCGACCACGACGACGTCCCCGATGCGCGGGAGCACGCGGTCGTCCACGGCACCGAACCACCCGGCGGCCACGGCCTCGTCGCGGCTGGCGACGTACGCCTTCTTGCCGTAGCGGGTGCGCCAGGCCTCGACCAGCGCCGGGACGTCGGTGCCGGGGCGCACGGCCAGCTGTCGGCAGCGGGGGTCCCCGGCGATCCCCACGACGTCCACGAGGAGCGCGGGGTCCATCGCGATGTTCGCCTCGGCCGGCACGTCGAGCACGCCGTGGTCGGCCGTCACGAGGATGCCCACGTCGGCGGCGCCGCGGGTCGCGAGCCGGGCGAGCTCGCCGTCGAGTGACTCGAGCGCCGCGGTCCAGCGGTCGGACTCCCACCCGTGCTTGTGCCCGATCGAGTCGAGCTCCGGCACGTAGAGGTAGACGAGCGATCGGCCGGACGCCGTCGCCGCCAGTGCGGCGTCGACCCGCTGCGCGATGGTGTCGGCTGCGGTGTACCGGGCACCGCCGAGCACGTTCGCGGTCATCCCCGAGGACTCGTAGCGGGCCGGACCGACCACCACGGGCTCGATGCCGAGCGCGCTGGCCTCGGTGAAGACGGTGTCGGCGAGCAGCCAGCCCGTCGGCACCTCGGAGTCCCAGCCGGACAGCAGGTTGACCACCCGCTCCCCCTCGGGCTCCCACCCGCTGTAGCCGACCACGCCGTGCGTGCCGGGCGAGCGGCCGGTCGTCAGGGTGCTGAGCGCCGCGGCGGTCGTCGTCGGGAACCCGCTGCGCAGGCGCTTGAGGGTGCCGCCGCCGGTGGCGGCGGTGAGCCAGCGGGCGTGCCCGGCACGGGCCGACAGGGCGGACGACCCGAGGCCGTCGACCAGCACGACGACGACCGAGCGGGCGGGACGGAGGGTGATCCGTGCCTCCCGGCCGGTGGTGCGCAACCACGTGTCGTCGGCGGCGCCGAGCGCGACGAGGCAACTCGGCAGCACGTCGGCGAGGTTCGCGGTGGTGTCTGGGGCGCTCGGTACGCTGGGGGGCACCCCACGATCCTCCCAGAAAGGTCCCATGGCACGCACGGAAGCAGTCGGCCTGCCCGACGGTGAGCGCATCGAGGACGTCGACGTCTCCGAGGAGATGCAGGGTTCGTTCCTCGAGTACGCGTACTCCGTCATCTACTCGCGGGCCCTGCCGGACGCGCGCGACGGCCTCAAGCCGGTGCAGCGACGCATCCTCTACCAGATGGCGGAGATGGGGCTCCGACCGGACCGTGGGCACGTGAAGAGCGCCCGCGTCACCGGCGAGGTGATGGGCAAGCTGCACCCGCACGGCGACGGCGCGATCTACGACGCCCTCGTGCGCCTGGCGCAGCCGTTCACGATGCGTGTGCCGCTGGTCGACGGGCACGGCAACTTCGGGTCGCTCGACGACGGCCCCGCGGCCGCCCGGTACACCGAGGCCCGTCTGGCCGAGCCGTCGATGGCGATGACGGAGGGCCTGGGCGAGGACGTCGTCGACTTCGTCCCGAACTACGACAACCAGATCATGCAGCCGGGCGTGCTGCCGGCGGCGTTCCCGAACCTGCTCGTCAACGGCGCATCGGGCATCGCGGTCGGCATGGCGACGAACATGGCGCCGCACAACCTGGGCGAGGTCGTCGAGGCCGCGAAGCACCTGCTCCTGAACCCGACGGCGACCCTCGAGGAACTGATGGAGTTCGTGCCGGGCCCGGACCTGCCGTCCGGTGGCACGATCGTCGGGCTCTCCGGGGTGCGCGACGCCTACGCGACGGGCCGCGGCTCGTTCCGCACCCGGGCGAAGGTGTCCGTCGAGAACCTCACGCCGCGCAAGGTCGGCCTCGTCGTCACGGAGCTGCCGTACCTGGTCGGCCCCGAACGCGTGATCGAGAAGATCAAGGACGGCGTCCAGGCGAAGAAGCTCGTCGGCATCTCCGACGTCAACGACCTGACGGACCGGAACCACGGGCTGCGGCTGGTCATCGGCATCAAGTCCGGCTTCAACCCGACGGCCGTGCTCGAGCAGCTCTACAAGCACACCCCGCTCGAGGACGGCTTCGGCATCAACAACGTCGCGCTCGTGCAGGGGTCACCGCGCACGCTCGGCCTGCGCGAACTGCTCGACGTCTACGTGCAGCACCGGCTCGACGTGGTCACCCGGCGCTCCCGGTACCGGCTCGCCCGTCGGAAGGAACGGCTGCACCTCGTCGAGGGTCTGCTCATCGCGATCCTCGACATCGACGAGGTCATCGAGGTCATCCGCTCGTCCGACGACTCCGAGGCTGCACGGACGAAGCTGCAGGACGTCTTCGACCTGTCCGAGGTGCAGGCCGAGTACATCCTCGAGCTGCGTCTGCGGCGCCTGACGAAGTTCTCGCGCCTCGAGCTCGAGGGCGAGCGCGACCAGCTCCTCGCCGACATCGCCGCGCTCGAGGAACTGCTGGCGTCCGACGCTCGCCTCCGTGCCCAAGTGGCGGTCGAGCTGACCGAGGTCTCCGACCGGTTCGCCACGCCGCGCCGCACCCTGCTCACCGAGGCCGATGCCCCGGTGCGCGGTGGCCGCAAGGCCGCGGTCGACCCCGAGTCGCTGCAGATCGCCGACGCGCCGTGCCGTGTGCTGCTCTCGACCACCGGTCGACTCGTGCGGGTGGACATCCCCTCCTCGGACCTCGGTATCGTGCGGGTGCCGAAGCGGTCGAAGCACGACGCGGTCCGCTCGACCGTCGTCTCGACCGTCCGTGGGCAGGTCGGTGCGCTGACCTCGACCGGCCGCGTGCTGCGGTTCTCCCCCGTCGACGTCCCCGCGGTGCCGCCGGCGTCCGTCCGGCTCGACGCCGGCGTGCGGGTGTCCGACTACCTCGGGATCGCTCGCACCGAGTCCGTCGTCGCACTCGTCGACCTGTCCGCAGAGGCGGGCGACTCGCTCGCCATCGGCACCGCGCAGGGCGTCGTGAAACGCGTCGCGACCGGCGCATGGCCGGACAAGGACGAGTTCGTCGCCATCGGGCTGAAGCCGAAGGACACCGTCGTCGGGGCCGCGCAGGCGCCGGAGTCGGACGACCTCGTGTTCATCACGTCGAACGCGCAGCTGCTGCGGTTCCCGGCCTCGGGCGTCCGACCACAGGGGCTGCCCGCGGGCGGCGTCGCCGGGGTCTCCCTGGCTTCCGGCGCATCGGTGATCTGGTTCGGGTCCGTGGCGCTGTCCGAGGACGCAGTGGTCGCCACCGTGTCGACGGCGTCGGGGGCGCTGCCCGGCACGGACCCCGGACGGGCGAAGGTCTCGGCGTTCTCGGAGTTCCCCGCGAAGGGCCGTGCGACGCAGGGAGTGCGGGCGCACGCGTTCCTCAAGGGCGAGGACGGGCTGACCGTGGCGTGGGCCGGCATCGCGCCGCCGCACGCCGTCGGGTCGGACGGAGCCGCGCGGACCCTGCCCGACTGGCTGTCGAAGCGCGACGGGTCGGGAGCGCCGCTCGAGGCCGTGATCGGCTCGATCGGCGGCAGCGCAGCAGCCCTGGACGGTACCGCGGGCGAGGCGTAGGCGGGGTCCCGCCCGCCGCTGCGCGCGAGTGTGCGGCCGCCGTGTTCCCGCCCTGGTCGCACGACTTGCCGTCCCGTGCCGCTGGTGACGGCGTGTCGTGCGACCGGAACGTCAGCACGCGGCGTGTCACGCGCCCGCAGGGTCGACCCGTCGGCCGGGAGGCGCGGTGGCAGTCAGCGCGTCGCCTCCCGCCCGCCAGCTGGTCCCTCGAGACGCCCGGGATGCCGCGAGACGCCGTGGGATCCACGAGACGGGGCCGAGTTCGCGAGACGCCGCCGGATCCGGCGGCGTCTCGGCACGACGACGGCGTCTCGTCCGGCCGGCGGTGTCTCGGCCAGACAGCAGAGGGCGAGAACCGTCGGCCAGCGCGAGTCTCGGGCCGTGCGCCGCCGCCAGGCGCCGCTTCGCGCTGCGGCCGTGCGCCGCCGCTGAGCGCCACTTCGCGCTGCGGCGGTGCGCCGCCGCTGAGCGCCGCTTCGCGCTGCCGCTGGGCGCCGCGCTCCGCGTCGCCGCCGGGCGCCGCGCCGCCGCCGCTACGCGTCGATGCGGTCGCGGTCGAGGCCCTCGCCGGCCAGGATGAACTCCTTGCGCGGCGCGACGTCGTTGCCCATCAGCAGCTCGAACACCTTCGCGGCGCTCTCGGCATCGGTCACGTTCACCCGACGAAGCGTGCGGTGCGCCCGGTCCATCGTGGTCTCGGCGAGCTGGTCGGCGTCCATCTCCCCCAGGCCCTTGTACCGCTGGATCGGCTCCTGGTACTTCTTGCCCTGCTTCGCGAGCTTCTTCAGCACCGCCTGCAGCTCGGCCTCGGAGTAGGTGTAGAGCGTGTCGTTCGGCTTGCCGCGGTTCACCACGACGACCCGGTGCAGCGGCGGCACGGCGGCGAACACCCGGCCCTGCTCGATCATCGGCCGCATGTACCGGAAGAACAGCGTCAGCAGGAGCGTGCGGATGTGGGCACCGTCGACGTCGGCGTCCGACATGATGATG
Organism: Curtobacterium sp. 1310; assembly: GCF_017834105.1. Taxonomy (NCBI): domain Bacteria; kingdom Bacillati; phylum Actinomycetota; class Actinomycetes; order Micrococcales; family Microbacteriaceae; genus Curtobacterium; species Curtobacterium sp. 1310. Next base: position 586,631 of record NZ_JAFICY010000001.1, read on the forward strand.
ATCTTGCCGTAGCGGGCCTGGTCGATCTCGAACGAGCGGCCGGAGCCGGCGCCGATGACCTGGATGATCGAGGCGCACTCGGTGTTGGACAGCATGTCCGACACCGAGGCCTTCTGCACGTTGAGGATCTTGCCGCGGATGGGCAGCAGCGCCTGGTACTCGCTGTTGCGGGCGAGCTTGGCGGTGCCGAGCGCGGAGTCGCCCTCGACGATGAAGAGCTCCGTACCCTCGGCGTCCTGCTTGCGGCAGTCGGCGAGCTTGGTCGGCAACGAGGAGTTCTCCAGCGCGTTCTTGCGCCGCTGCGTCTCCTTGTGCGCCCGCGCCGAGATGCGGGTCTTCATCTCGGCGACGACCTTCTCGAGCAGGGTCGCGGCCTGCGCCTTCTCGGTGCGCTGTGTCGAGGTGAGGACGTCGGTGAGCTGCTTCGCCACGACCTGGTCGACGATCTTCCGGACCGCGGGGGTGCCGAGGACCTCCTTCGTCTGCCCCTCGAACTGCGGCTCGGGCAGGCGGACGGTCAGCACGGCGGTGAGGCCGGCGAGCACGTCGTCCTTCTCGAGCTTGTCCTGCCCGACCTTGAGCTTGCGGGCGTTCGCCTCGACCTGCGTGCGCACGGCCTTGACGACGCCCGACTCGAAGCCGGTCAGGTGCGTGCCGCCCTTCGGCGTCGCGATGATGTTGACGAAGCTCCGCTCGACGGTCTCGTACCCGCTGCCCCACCGCATCGCGATGTCGACCTCGCAGGTCCGCTCGACCGAGGTGGACACCATGTGGCCCTTGTCGTCGAGCATCGGAACGGTCTCCGTGAAGGTCCCGGTGCCCTGGATGCGCCAGACGTCGGTGACCGCGGAGTCGACCGCCAGGTGCTCGACGAACTCGCTGATGCCGCCCTCGTACCGGAAGCGCTCGATGACCGGACCGGGCGCGACCGTCGTCCCGGTCGCCTCGGCACGCTGGGCGGCAGCCTCGATGGACGCGGCCCGTTCGTCGGTGATCGTGATGCCGAGCCCGGGCACCAGGAAGGCGGTCTGACGGGCGCGGTTGACCAGGTCGCCCGTGCTGAAACGGGCGTCCGTGGTGAAGATCTGTCGGTCCGCCCAGTACCGGATGCGGGACCCGGTGACCCCCTTCTTCACCTTGCCGACGACACGGAGCTCACTGCCCGAGGTGAACGGGGTGAAGGGCGCATCCGGCCCGTCACCGGCGAAGGTGCCGGGCTCACCCCGGTGGAAGGACATCGCGTAGGTCTTGCCACCGCGGTCGACCTCGACGTCGAGGCGCTCCGACAGCGCGTTCACGACCGAGGCACCCACGCCGTGCAGGCCACCGGAGGCCGCGTACGATCCGGACCCGAACTTGCCGCCGGCGTGCAGCTTCGTGAACACGACCTCGACCCCGGTCAGGCCGGTCTTCGGTTCCACGTCCACAGGGATGCCGCGGGCGGTGTCGCGGACCTCGACGGAGCCGTCGGCGTGCAGCACGACCCCGATCTCGTCGCCGTGACCCGCGAGCGCTTCGTCGACGGAGTTGTCGATGATCTCCCACAGGCAGTGCATGAGCCCGCGCGAGTCCGTCGAGCCGATGTACATGCCCGGACGCTTCCGAACCGCCTCGAGCCCTTCGAGGACGGAGAGGTGTCGTGCAGAGTAGTCGGAGCTCACCTCCTGATGGTACCGAGGGGCACCGACAGCCAGACCGCCGGACAGCGGCGCGGCTCGGACTGGGGACAACCGCTCCGCGCTCAGCGAAACAGGCGGTCCGGGATGCACGGCTCCCAGCCACCACGTGTTCAAATGGTGGTCCACCCGCACCACCTGCGATCCGTGAGGAGCACAGCAATGACCCAGACCGTGCAGGACCTCTCCATCGACGAAGCCAGCAGCCACCAGCTCACCGCCGCTGACCGCTGCGACAGCTGCGGAGCGCAGGCGTACATCCGCGCCACCATGGCCAGCGGCGAGCTCTACTTCTGCGCCCACCACGGCGCCGAGTTCAAGGAGAAGCTCGCAGCCACCGCGCTCGAGTGGCACGACGAGAGCAGCCGACTCCACGAGTCGAAGTAGTCGTCACCAGACGGACGAACGGGAGGCGCGGTGCCAGCTGGCACCGCGCCTCCCGTTCGTCGTCGTGACGACCGCCAGGTCGACTAGGCGATCCGCTTGAAGGCCTTGTCGACGTAGCGGTCGACGGTCGCGCGCGCTTCGCGCGCGTACCGGTCGACGGTCGCCGTCCGCTCCGGGTCCGGCGCGTACTCGCGCCCGAGGCGCGTGGTCGCCGCAGCGAGCACCGCATCGGTCAGCTGCGGGTTGAGCGGCAGGATCGGCCCCTGGGTGTGCGTGCCGAAGGACGAACCCGTGATCGCCCCCTCGACGGCGGACCCGGCCTGGTTGCCGCCACCGGACACGACGTCGGCGAAGGGCTCGACGCCCGGAGCCAGTTCGATCCGGGTCGCGTGGTCCTCGAAGCCGGCGAGACGCTTCGGTGCGCCGGGCAGCAGGGGGTACCGCGTGTCGAGCACGAAGTAGTTCACCCGACGCTCGGCACCGCGGACGGCCCGCGCGTCGAACACGCCGAAGCCCGCGACGGGTGATCCCTCGGTGGGGACGACCTCGTTGGTCGCGAGGTCGAAGCCCCCGCCGACGGCCACGACGGGCACGCCGGCAGCGGCGAACTCGCGGAGGGACGCCCCGACACGCGTGACGTCGGCCCCGAGCGAGCGCATGGCGCTGAGCGGCCCGTTGCCCACGACGACGACGTCGGCCGCGGCAGGGAGCTGGTCGCCCGGCGCGTACGTGACGACCTCCGTGGCGATGCCGGCGGCCTCGGCACGGCGGGTGAGGGCCACGACGTTGCCACGGTCGCCCGAGACCCCCATCTGACGCGGGTAGACGTGCAGGATGGTCAGCCGGTCGGCCGTCATGCGGTCTTCTCCATGTCGCCGTGGCCGAGGGCCTTGCGGGCGATCATCATGATCTCGTAGTTGACGATGAAGTTCTTCGTCCCCGACGTCGTCGAGCCGAGCTGCTCCATGTGCCGGATGGCGGCCTCGACGTCGGGCTCGACACGACCGATGCGGACACCGGCGTGCTCGAGCGCGATGGCGATCTGCCACGCCTTGTCCCCGGACACGACGTCCACGTGGTCGAGCTTCGAGAAGTCGATGTCGTAGATCCAGGAGATGTCCGGGGTGCCCTCGTCGATCGCCATGAGGACCTGCTCCGGGCGGTCCGGCAGGGCGTCGAGGTTGAGCTGCAGGCTCGCCGCGTTCTTGAACATCGTGAACTCGGCGGACTCGCCAGCGATCGGCAGGCGCTCGCCTCGCCCGTACGCGGGCTTCATCGTGCCGAACGCCCTCGTGACGGCGTCGGCCCGGAACTGCGCACCCAGCGCGGCGCTCGCGGTCGCGGTCGCAGCCGCCGCGTCCACCGCGTAGTGCAGGCCCCGTGCCGGCAGCCGGACGGGGATGTCGGTGCCGTCGAACCGGATCGTCGCTCCGTCGCCGGTGTTGGCGACGACCTCGGACTCGGCAGGGTTCGGCTCGCCGGCGGTCCGGTCGAAGTCGTCGGCGTTCTGCAGCCCGTTCGGGGCCGCAGCGACGACCTCGGCGCTCGCGCCGAAGCGGAGCACGCGCTGGCCCGAGCGGCCCGCGTACGCGTCGAGGAACTGGTCGTCCCGGTTCGTGATGACGTTCGCCGTGGACAGCGCCGCCGTGTCGAGCATCATCGTCGCGACGCGCTCGGTCTCGAAGAACCGGTAGAGCTGGTCGACCTGCACGTTGAGCATCGTCACCGTCGACGGGGACAGGATGCCGGCGAGCTCGACCGCGAAGGCCTCGTCCACCTCGAGGATGCCGATGTCCGCCTTGAGCCTGCCGGTCAGCGACACCTCGGACAACAGCGCCGAGGCGATGCCCTGCGGCAGGTTCGCACCGGACGGGTTCGTGAAGACGCGGAGGCCGTGTGCCCGGACGATGTCCGAGATCATGTGCGTCGTCGTCGACTTGCCGTTGGAGCCGAGCACGAAGACGACGCCGTTCGGGAACTGCTTCGTCACGTGCTGGAGGAAGTCCGGCACCAGCTTGAGGACGATGTAGCCCGGGTAGGCGGACCCGCCGCCCCGCGCACGTGCGAGGGCGCGGAGGACCCGCCCGACCAGGATCGGGATGAGGAAGCGCATCGGCCTACTCGAGGTAGTCGCGGAGCGACTGCGACCGGGACGGGTGGCGGAGCTTCGCCATCGTCTTGGACTCGATCTGTCGGATCCGCTCGCGCGTCACGCCGAACGTGTCCCCGATCTGGTCGAGGGTCTTCGGCTGACCGTCACCGAGGCCGAAGCGCATGCGGATCACGCCCGCCTCGCGCTCGGACAGGGAGTCGAGCAGGCTCTCGAGCTGCTTCTGCAGCATCGTGAAGCCCACGGCGTCGGCCGGCACGACCGCCTCGGTGTCCTCGATCAGGTCGCCGAACTCCGAGTCGCCGTCCTCACCCAGCGGGGTGTGGAGCGAGATCGGCTCGCGACCGTACTTCTGCACCTCGACGACCTTCTCCGGGGTCATGTCGAGCTCGCGGGCGAGCTCTTCCGGAGTGGGCTCGCGACCGAGGTCCTGCAGCATCTGGCGCTGCACACGGGCCAGCTTGTTGATGACCTCGACCATGTGCACCGGGATGCGGATGGTGCGGGCCTGGTCGGCCATCGCGCGGGTGATCGCCTGACGGATCCACCAGGTGGCGTACGTCGAGAACTTGAAGCCCTTGGTGTAGTCAAACTTCTCGACCGCACGGATCAGACCGAGGTTGCCCTCCTGGATGAGGTCCAGGAACTGCATGCCGCGGCCCGTGTAGCGCTTGGCCAGCGAGACGACGAGGCGCAGGTTCGCGCCGAGCAGGTGGGACTTCGCGCGCTGCCCGTCACGGGCGACCCAGCGGAGCTCGCGCTCCTCCGGCTTGGAGAGACCGGTCGAGTGCTGCAGCCTGTCCTCGGCGAACAGGCCGGCCTCGATCCGCATCGCGAGCTCGACCTCCTGCTCGGCGTTGAGGAGCGCGACCTTGCCGATCTGCTTCAGGTAGTCCTTGACCGGGTCGGCGGTGGCGCCGGTGATCGTGGTCGAGTAGACCGGTGCCTCGTCGTCGTCGGACTGCGAGATGACGAGCGCGCCCGCGGCGACCGCTGCTGCGGCGTCCGGCTTGGCGTCCTTCTCCTCGGTCTCGGTGTCCTCGGCGTCGTCCGTCGCGTCGACGGCGTCGTCCGCGGGCTCGACGGCCTCGTCGTCCTCGTCCTCGTCGTCGGCCTTCTTCTTCGCGCGCGTGGCCGCCTTCTTCGGCGCTGCCTTCGCAGCGGGCTTCTTCGCGGCGGTGGTCTTGGTGGCGCGCTTCTTCGGCGCAGCCTTCCCCTCGGCCGCGTCGGCGTCGTCCGCCGCGACGGCCTCGGGCTCGGTGTCCTTCGTGGGATCGATCGTCGTGCTCCGGGCAGCCATGCGATCACCTCTCTCGTCGTGCCACGTTCGTGGGGTCGTGGCTTCCCTCGCCGCCCAGGGCCTGGGCCGCAGTCCCCCGCGTCGTCAGGTCCTACCGTTCCGGGCAGCATGAGGACCCATGTCAAGTCCCCCGACCCCCGCGGCGCAGCGAGGCGACGCGGTCGTGAGGGGCCCGAACGGGTCCGTCCTCCATTATTGCACGGCCTGCTTCCGCAGGCGCGCAACCAGTGCAACCCAGAGCGGCCCCACCCGTATTCCGTCCTGCGCGTGCATCTGTCGCCGGGTCCGTCGGCGCGCGAGCAGCAGCATCACGACGCCGAACCCGACCACCACGTACTGCACGGTGAGCGCGATGCGGAAGTTGTCCCAGGCGAACACCGTGCGCCCCGTCGCGCCCGACACGACGTCGAGCAGCGTCCCGATGAGGAACATCATGACGAAGGCCGCCAGGAACCCACCGACGTTCACGACGCCGTTCGCCGAACCGAGCGACCCGACCGGGTTGAAGCTGCGCGCGAAGTCGAAACCGATGAGGGATCCCGGGCCGCCGACCCCCATCGCGACCACGAGCAGGACGAGCAGCCACGTCGGCGGGTGCCCCGGCCAGAGCAGCACCGCCGTCCACACCACCCCGAGCGCCAGGACGATGCCGAGCACCAGGTTCGACCGCCGGAGCGGGAACCGGGCGCAGAGCACGCCGAGCACCGGACCCACGACGAAGCCGGTGACGACGACGACGGTGAGGAAGCCAGCCGCCTCGGACGGGCTGTACCCGAGGCCGCGCAGCATCGGGACGCCCCACAGCAACGAGAAGACCGTGCCGGACGACTGCGTGACGTAGTGGGACCAGAAGCCGAGCTGCGTGCCCGGCCGCCGCAGCGCGTGCCCGAAGGTGTGGAAGGCGCCGCGCCACGAGTGCGGCAGGGGCAGTGGGATGGTGTCGGTCCGCACCGCGACGGGGCCGTTGCGGACGAAGACGACCGCCAGCACGAGACCGCCCAGGCTCGCGGCCGCGGCGACCCCGAACGCCGGGGTCCACCCGGCGGTGTGCAGGAGCACGGCGAACGGGAAGGCCGACAGGACCTGTCCGACCTGGCCGAGGTTGCCCGTCCACTGCGAGATCTGCGGCAGGATGCGGCCCGTGAACCACATCGGGACCAGACGGATCACCGAGATGAACGTCATCGCGTCGCCGGCCCCGACGAGCACCCGGCCCGCGATGGCCGGGCCGATCGTCGGCGAGAACGCGACGACGACCTGGCCGACCACGAGCAGCGCGGCGCCCAGCAGCACCAGCCTGCGCGGCCCCACCCGGTCGAGCGCGATCCCCACCGGGATCTGCAGCCCGGCGTAGACGGCGATCTGCACGACGGCGAGCGTGGACAGGACCGCGGCCGAGACCGCGAAGCGGTCCTGCGCGTCGACGCCGGAGACCCCGAGCGATGACCGCTGCACCACGGCGAGGACGTAGGCGAGCACCGCGACGCCCCAGACGAGGAAGGCACGGCGGGAGTTCACCCGACAAGGCTACCGACGCGCGGCCCGCGCCCGACACGTGCTGTGGAGGACGGGAGGCGCGGTGCGGGCTGTGGAGGAGCCTCCAGGCCGCGAGCGGCGCGGCACACTCCCCGTCAGTCGGTCGACGCGTCGCCGTCGGACCGCCGGTCGGCCAGGAAGCGCTCGAGCTCGGCCGCGATCGCATCGGCGGTCGGGACCTCGCCGTCCTCGTTCGTCAGGGGCGACGCGACCGGGTTGCCCTCCATGTAGGTGTCGTGCCGTTCCTCGAGCACCCCGACCAGGCGCTGGAGCTCGGGGTTCCCCGCGACCTGCTCGTCGACGCGTGTGCGGAACTCGCGGTCGGACGCACGCAGCGCGTCGGTCGGGAAGATCAGACCGGTGGCCGCCGCGATGCTCGACAGTGCGGTGACCGCGGCGTCGGGGAACTCGGTGTCGCCGAGGTAGTGCGGGACCAGCAGGACGAGCCCGGTGACCGATGCACCCAGCTGCGTCAGCCGGTGCTCGACCAGGTGCAGGACGTTCGCGGGCGCCTGCGTCTCCGGCTTCCACACGCTCAGCTGCTCGACCAGGTCCGCGCGGGTCCCCGACACCGTCAGACTGATCGGACGGGTGTGGGGGACGGGCATGGGGATGGACTGGACCCACGTCGTGTCCGCGACCTGCAGGCGGTCGGCGAGGCCGGTGACGGCGTCGACGAACCGGTTCCACTGGAAGTCCGGCTCGTACCCGGTGAGGAACAGGAACGGCTGCCCGAGCTCGTCGCGCACCAGGTGCAGCGCCAGGCGCGGCGGTTCGACGGCCGTGATGTGGTCGTGCTCGAAGGTGATGACCGGCCGGCGGGCGCGCCAGTCGAGCAGGACGTCCGGGTCGAACTCCGCGACGAGCTCGTGGTCGAGGCCGTCGAGGATCGACGTGGCCACCTGCGCGACGGCGGACCCCGCGTCGACGAAGCCGGTCAGGCCCGCGACCAGGTGCAGCCCGGCCGGGACGGTCGGCGCGCCGTCGGGAGCGGAGTACAGGTCCTCGGGGTGGTTCACCGTCCCCATGCTAGGCGGCACCCCCGACCCGACCCCTGCGCCGGCCCGACGCTCTCGGCGAACACGTGCTGGCTAGGCTGGGCGCATGGTCCGACCGACGCTCTCCACCACCACCTCGACCCCCTCCGACGTCGACGCCGACGTCCTCGTGCTCGGCGTCCGCTCGGGCACCGACGGCGGTGCCCCCACGATCGCTCCGAGCGCTGCCGGCGCCCTGGACGCGCTCGCCGACCTCGACCTCGGCTCCGTCGGTGTGACGGGTGCGAAGGACCAGCTGGTCCGCCTCCCCGGTACCGGCGTCGCCGCGGCCGGGATCGCACTCGTCGGCCTCGGTGCCACGGTCGACGCGGCGTCCGTCCGCGCGGCCGCCGGCAGCGCGGTCCGCCAGCTCCCCCAGGCGGCGTCGATCGCCCTGGCGCTGCCGGCCGACTCGGCCGAGCTCGTCGACGCCGCGCTCGAGGGTGCGGCGCTCGGCTCCTACGCCTTCACCCGGCACAAGGGCACCGGCACGACCGCTCCGGCCCGGGGCGATCAGCGCATCGCGGTCGTCGCGCCGGCCGACACCGCCGCCGACGCCACCGTCCGGCCCGCGATCGTCGCCGACGCGGCTGCGCTCGTCCGTGACCTCGTGAACACCGCCGCCGGCGACCTCGGCCCGGCGGACGTCGCCGACGTCGCCGTCGCGCAGGCCGAGGGCCTCCCCCTCACCGTCGAGGTCCTCGACGAGCAGCAGCTCGAGGAGCAGGGCTTCGGGGGCATCCTCGGGGTCGGCCGCGGCTCCGAGCGTCCCCCGCGCCTGGTCGTCGTCCGCTACGAGCCGTCGTCGGCGTCCAAGCACATCGCGCTGGTCGGCAAGGGCATCACCTTCGACTCCGGCGGCCTCTCGCTGAAGCCCGCCGCGTCGATGCTCGGCATGAAGACCGACATGACCGGCGCCGCCACCGTGCTCGCCGCGACGATCGCCGCCGCGCGCCTCGGCCTCGACACGAAGGTCACCGCCTGGCTGTGCCTCGCCGAGAACATGCCGTCCGGCTCCGCGACGCGCCCCGGCGACGTGCTCACCCTGAAGAACGGGAAGACCGTCGAGGTCACGAACACCGACGCCGAGGGCCGACTCGTCCTCGGCGACGGCATGGTCGCCGCCTCGCTCGAGCAGCCCGACGCCCTCGTCGACGTCGCGACGCTCACCGGCGCACAGGTCGTCGCCCTCGGCGACCGGACCACCGGCCTGATGGGCAGCGACGACCTGGTCGCACGGGTCCGCGCGGTCGCCGACGCCGTCGCCGAGCCGATCTGGCCGATGCCCCTGCCCGAGGAGCTCGACGCGCGACTCGCCAGCGACGTCGCCGACATGGTCAACGCGACCGTGGGCAACCCCGCCGGTGGGATGCTCCTCGCCGGCAAGTTCCTCGAGCGGTTCGTGGGCGACGGCGTGCCGTGGGCGCACCTCGACATCGCGGGCCCCTCGGAGCACAAGGGCGGCGGGTACGGCTGGCTCGGCAAGGGCGCGACCGGCGTCATGGTCCGGACGCTCATCGGGCTCGCAGAAGAGCTCCAGTCCAGGTAGTAGGTTGGTGTCCGGCGGGCTGCGCACCGACGCGCGTCCGCCGGAACCAGCGGGACGGGACCGGAACCATGCGGTCCGACCGTCGGACGCCGCCGCCGCGGTGTCCAGTGGGGTCCGACCGGGATCCCGACACGCACGAGGGAGTTGCACCAGGTGACGGAACAGACTTACGACGTCGTGGTCCTCGGTGGCGGCAGTGGTGGCTACGCCGCTGCGCTCCGGGCCGCCGAGCTCGGTATGAGCGTCGCGCTCATCGAGGGAGACAAGCTCGGGGGGACCTGCCTGCACCGCGGCTGCATCCCGACCAAGGCGCTGCTGCACGCCGCCGAGGTCGCCGACGCCACCCGCGACGCGGAGAAGTACGGCGTCATCGCCGAGTTCGCCGGTGTCGAGGTGCCGAAGGTCATCGACTACCAGCAGGGCGTCATCAACTCGAAGTACAAGGGCCTGCAGGGCCTGGTCAAGGCGCGCGGCATCACCGTCGTCGAGGGCTGGGGCCGTCTGACCTCGCAGAACACCGTGCAGGTCGGCGACCAGACCGTCACCGGCAAGAACGTCGTGCTCGCCACGGGTTCGTACTCGAAGTCCCTGCCGGGCCTCGAGATCGGCGGACGCGTGATCACGTCCGAGACCGCGCTGAAGATGGACTACGTCCCGAACAAGGTCGTCATCCTCGGTGGTGGCGTCATCGGCGTCGAGTTCGCCAGCGTGTGGAAGTCGTTCGGCGCCGACGTCACGATCGTCGAGGGCCTGCCCCACCTCATCCCCGCCGAGGACGAGTCGATGTCCAAGCAGCTCGAGCGCGCCTTCCGCAAGCGCGGCATCGAGTTCTCGCTCGGCGTGCGCTTCGACCACGTCGACCAGCACGAGAACGGCGTCGTCGTGACGCTCGAGGACGGCAAGACCTACGAGGGCGACGTGCTCCTCGTCGCGGTCGGCCGTGGCCCGCTCACGCAGAACATGGGCTTCGACGAGGTCGGTGTCGCGATGGACCGCGGGTTCGTCACGACCGACGAGCGCCTCGCCACCAACCTGCCGAACGTCTACGCCGTCGGCGACATCGTCCCCGGCCTGCAGCTCGCGCACCGCGGCTTCCAGCAGGGGATCTTCGTGGCCGAGGAGATCGCGGGCCTGAAGCCCGTCGTCATCTCCGACACGAACATCCCGAAGGTGACCTACTCCGACCCCGAGGTCGCCTCGGTCGGACTCTCCCAGGCCAAGGCCGAGGAGGAGTACGGCAAGGACAAGGTCGACTTCTACGAGTACAACCTCGCGGGCAACGGCCGCAGCCACATCATCGGGACCTCCGGCGCCGTCAAGGTCGTCCGGGTCGTCGACGGACCGGTCGTCGGTGTCTCGATGATCGGCGCGCGCGTCGGCGAGCTCATCGGTGAGGCCCAGCTCGCGGTGAACTGGGAGGCGCACCCGGAGGACGTCGCACCGCTCGTCCACGCCCACCCGACGCAGAACGAGGCCCTGGGCGAGGCCTTCCTCCACCTCGCGGGCAAGCCGCTGCACGCGCTGTGACGACCACGTCCACCGTGCACACCGAGACAATGACAACCACCACCACAGCAACCCGCGAACAGGAGCCCACCCGATGAGCGAATCCGTCAACCTCCCGGCGCTCGGCGAGAGCGTCACCGAGGGCACGGTCACCCGATGGCTGAAGAACGTCGGTGACCGCGTCGAGGTCGACGAGCCGCTGCTCGAGGTCTCGACCGACAAGGTCGACACCGAGATCCCGTCGCCGATCGCCGGCGTCGTCGAGGAGATCCTCGTCCAGGAGGACGAGACCGTCGAGGTCGGCACCGCGCTGGTGAAGATCGGCGACGGGTCCGGATCGGACTCCGGTTCGTCGGACGACCAGGGTGCGGACCAGGACGCCGCAGCCGCCGAGGAGAGCGAGCCCGAGACGGCTCCGAGCACCGAGCAGGGCGAGGAGCAGAAGGCTCCGGAGCCGCAGCAGGCCGAGCCGGCGCCCGGTGGCCAGACGCAGCCCGCCGCCCCGCAGGCACCGTCGGCTCCGCCCGTCCCGCAGGCCGCTCCGGTCCCGCCGCCCGCCGCCGTGCCGGCAGCGGTCCCCGCGCCCGCCGCAGCTCCGGCTCCGGCCGCTGCTCCGGCGCCGGCCGCATCCGGCTCGACCGCGTCGGCATCGGTGCCGAACCCGAACCAGGACGCGTCGGCCTCCGGCTACGTCACCCCGCTGGTGCGCAAGCTCGCCAACGAGCAGGGCGTCGACCTGTCGACGGTCTCCGGCTCCGGGGTCGGTGGCCGCATCCGCAAGGAGGACGTGCTCGCCGCCGCCGCGAAGGCGTCGTCCGCCGGTTCGTCGGCTCCGGCCGCCGCGGCGTCCGGCCCGTTCGTGGCCGAGACCTCGCCGCTCCGCGGCACGCGCGAGAAGATGACGCGCCTCCGCAAGGTGGTCGCCGAGCGCGCCGTGCAGTCGATGACCTCGACCGCACAGCTCACCAGCGTCGTCGAGGTCGACGTCACGAAGGTCGCGCAGTTCCGCGACGCGAACAAGGCCGAGTTCCTCGAGAAGACCGGTTCGAAGCTCAGCTTCATGCCGTTCTTCGCCCTCGCGGCGTCCGAGGCGCTCAAGGCCCACCCGAAGATCAACTCCACGGTCGAGGGCGACGAGATCGTCTACCCGGACCACGAGAACGTGTCGATCGCGGTGGACACCGAGCGCGGCCTGCTCACCCCGGTGATCAAGGACGCGTCGGGGCTCTCGCTCGCCGACTTCTCGAAGGCGATCGCGGACCTGGCCGAGCGCACGCGCAACAACCAGCTCAAGCCGGACGAGCTCGCAGGTGGCACCTTCACGCTGACCAACACCGGTTCGCGCGGCGCGCTGTTCGACACCCCCGTGGTGTTCCTGCCGCAGTCCGCGATCCTCGGCACGGGCATCGTCACCAAGCGTCCGGCGGTCGTGAAGGTCGACGGGCAGGAGGCGATCGCCGTCCGTTCGTTCGTCTACCTCGCGCTGTCGTACGACCACCGGATCATCGACGGCGCCGACGCGTCGCGGTACCTCGTCGCGGTGAAGAACCGCCTCGAGGAGGGCAACTTCGGCCCGAACCTCGGCTACTGAGTCGTCGCTCCGATCCGCACCGGACGGCCCCGGTCCCCTGGTGGGACCGGGGCCGTCCGGCGTTCCACCGGGAGCGGCAGAGCCGGCCCGGTGCGTCGCGGGCCGGGGCGGTCCGGCGATCCTGCGGCCGCGGGCACGGGCACGGGCACGGGCACGGGCACGGTCACGGTCAGCGCAGACCGGTCGCTGCGGTCACGAGACCGCCCGCGACCACCGTGCCGACGAGGACGTGCCGGACCGGCACTCGGCGCTCCCGTCCCAGGGGGATCCCCTGCTCGACCAGGTCCCGCACCACCCGGGCGACCGAGCCGATCGCGTCCGTGGTGTCGTCCGGCAGACGCCCGACGCCGACGTGCTCCTCGTCGGGGAAGGCCGGGCCCGGTCTGCTCCAGCGCACGGGTCGGGGTGGCGCGGCTCCGACGACGAGGTCGAGCGCGTCCGAGATCGTCCGAGCGTCCCCGTCCCGCGCGGCGTCGAGGACCGGGTCGAGCGTGCTGCGGACGGCTGACCGCGCGTCGACACGGTCCCACACGGAACGGGCGGCGGTCACGAGCTGGCGGGCGCCGTCGAGGTCACGGGGAGACGGGAGCGGGTGCGCCGGCGGTGGCGTGCACGCGACCCGCGAGGAGGCTGCCGCTGCCGCTGCCTCGGCCCGAGCGGCCGCCGTCACCCGGGAGAGGACCCCGGCGGCACAGGCCGTCGCCCGGGGGTCCGCAGCGGGATCGGCCGACGTGCGTCCCGTGCAGGCGTCCGACGCACCGGGAGGACGGTCGGCGACGACGATCGCTCCCGCTTCGTCGACGCGCACGGCGTCGAAGGGGACGGCTCCGAGCACGACCGCACCCGATCGTGCCCGCGCAGCGAGTTCGAGCAGGGGCACCGTCAGGGTGACCGCCACACCCTCGGTCGGCGTGCCGAGTGTCTCCAGTGCGTCCTCGAGCGCGCGGGTCGACGGGTCGAGGACCTCGGCGGCGAGGTGGCCCTGCGGGCACCTGCCGACCCGGGTCACCGGAACGAGGTGCGGGCCGGCGCCGGCGGCGCGGTCGGCGACCCACCCCGAGAAGTCGGCGGGGTCCTGTGCACCGCACCACCGTCTGCTGCCCGCTGTCGTCGTCATGGTGACGAGCTTCGCGGAGGCCGGACGGGCCTCCCGGCCGGAGTGCGGTACCTGTGGACGGCGACGTTCGCCCACAGCCTGGGCACCAGCGGTCTGCGAGCGATGGTCGAGGCCGTATCCTGGTCGCATGGCACGCAGCACTCCCCAAGCAACGACGGCGAAGGAGCCGGGTCGTCTCAAGCAGATGTACCAGGTCTTCACCATGACCCGTCGGGCCGACCCGAAGTCCGTCTGGTGGTTCCTGCTGGCGTTCGTCGGCCCCGTCGTCGCGGGTGTCCTGCTCGCGCTGCTCCTGCCGGGCCAGAACTGGCTCGCGATCACGCTGTGGATCGTGGCCGGCGTGCTGCTCGGTGTGCTGCTCTTCCTCATCGTCCTCGGTCGGCTGGCGGAGCGTGCCGCCTACTCGCAGATCGCCGGGCAGCCGGGCGCCGTCGGCGCCGTGCTCTCGAACTCACTCCGCCGCCAGTGGCGATCGAGCGAGATGCCCGTCGCCGTGCACGGCCGGTCCCAGGCCGCCGTCTACCGCGCGGTCGGCACCCCGGGCGTGGTCCTCATCACCGAGGGGCAGCGGGGCAACCTCAAGCGCCAGGTGGACGAGGAGCGCCGCAAGGTCCAGCGGATCGTCCCGAACGTCCCCGTGCACGTGGTCCACGTCGACGACGACGAGGACGGCGTGACGCTGCACAAGCTCCCGCGGGCGATGAACAAGTACAAGAAGGCGCTCAACCGCAACGAGGTCCTGGCGGTCGCGAACCGTCTGGACTCCCTCACGCACAGCCCGGCGGCCGCGATCCCCAAGGGCATGGACCCGATGCGTGCGCGCGCCGGGCGTCCGCGCTGATCGTCTCCCCCGCGCTCCGAGCGACGACGCCCCCGACCGTGCCAGGTCGGGGGCGTCGCTGCGTGCGAGGCGCGTGCTCCTCGTGACTGTGGTCTCGTCGGAGCGCCGAGCTTGCCGGTGGTGCTGACAGGCAGAACGACACCGCCGCTGTCGTACGACAGCGATCTCGTCGTTCTCCCCCCGCCGCCGGGCGACCGCGGGCTGAACGACACCGCCGCTGTCGTGCGACAACGATCTCGTCGCTCCGCCCGAACCCGCCGGACCCGCGGGCAGAACGACACCGCCGCTGTCGTACGACGTCGACGATGTCGTTGCGCGTCGTTCGCACGCCACCGGCTCCGCGCGCGTCCGGCCGCGCCGGTCAGCGCCGGACGAGCACCGTCCCCGCGATGCGGTCGTGCGCACCACGGCTGTCACGGTCGATGATGAGCGCCGGGACGACCAGGCAGAGCAGCACGGTACGGACGACCGGTCGCCACACCCCGACGTAGCCGCCGCGGATCGGGACGACCCGCAGGCCGACGCACACGTGACCGAAGGAGCCCGAGAGCGTGCAGATGAACAGGACCTGCAGCACCGCGAAGATCGCGAGCTGGATCCACGTGTGCGCGATGTCGCCGGATCCCTCGAGCGGCGACCACACGCCGGTGACGTACGCCACGAGGTCGGCCAGGATGCCGTCGATGAGCAGCCCGACGACCCGGCGACCGATGCGGCCGACGCTGCGCGGCCCGTCCTCGGGGAGCCCGAGGTCCTTGCCCGGCCACCCGTCCGGGTGCTCCCCACCGGGGTGTGCGGACGACGCCGAGGGCGGGGTGGTGCTGCGGGCCATGCTCCAAGGGTAGGCGACTCCGTGCCCGTAACACGCACGAAACAATGCAGTCATGTCCGGGAAACCCGGTGTCAATAGCCTCGTCGGAGGGTGCACCCGCGGCACCTCCGACATCACCTACCCCCCAGGAGATCGACACACATGTTCACCGATTCCTCCGAGGTGCTCGCCTTCATCAAGGACACGGACGTCAAGTTCCTCGACATCCGCTTCACGGACCTGCCCGGTGTCCAGCAGCACTTCAACATCCCGGCGTCGACGGTCGACGAGGACTTCTTCTCGGTCGGACAGCTCTTCGACGGCTCCTCGATCCGCGGCTTCGCGTCGATCCACGAGTCGGACATGCAGCTCATCCCGGACGTGACGACGGCGTACATCGACCAGTTCCGCGCCGAGCGCACGCTGATCATGATCTTCGACATCTACAACCCGCGGAACGGCGAGATCTACGGCCGCGACCCGCGCCAGGTGGCGAAGAAGGCCGAGAAGTACCTCGCGTCGACGGGCATCGCGGACACCGCGTTCTTCGCGCCCGAGGCCGAGTTCTACATCTTCGACGACGTCCGCTACTCGGTGACCCAGAACAAGTCGTTCTACTCGGTCGACTCGGAAGAGGGCGCCTGGAACACCGGTCGCGAGGAAGAGGGCGGCAACCTCGCCAACAAGACCCCCTACAAGGGCGGGTACTTCCCGGTCTCCCCCGTCGACAAGACGGCCGACCTGCGCGACGACATCACGCTCAAGCTGATCGAGGCGGGCTTCGAGCTCGAGCGCTCGCACCACGAGGTGGGCACCGGCGGCCAGCAGGAGATCAACTACAAGTTCGACACGATGGTCCACGCCGCGGACGACATCCTGAAGTTCAAGTACATCGTCAAGAACACGGCCGACCAGTGGGGCAAGGTCGCCACGTTCATGCCGAAGCCGCTGTTCGGCGACAACGGCTCGGGCATGCACACCCACCAGTCGCTCTGGAGCGACGGCAAGCCGCTGTTCTACGACGAGAACGGCTACGGCGGCCTCTCGGACGTCGCGCGCTGGTACATCGGTGGCATCCTGAAGCACGCCCCGGCGCTGCTCGCCTTCACGAACCCGTCGATCAACTCCTACCACCGTCTGGTCAAGGGGTTCGAGGCTCCGGTCAACCTGGTCTACTCGGCCGGCAACCGCTCCGCCGCGATCCGCATCCCGATCACGGGCACGAACCCGAAGGCGAAGCGCATCGAGTTCCGCGCGCCGGACGCCTCGGGCAACCCGTACCTCGCCTTCGCTGCGCAGCTGATGGCCGGCCTCGACGGCATCCAGAACCGCATCGAGCCGCACGAGCCGGTCGACAAGGACCTCTACGAGCTCCCCCCGGAGGAGGCCAAGGGCATCCCGCAGGTGCCGGGCTCCCTCGACGAGGCGCTCGAGGCGCTCGAAGCGGACCACGAGTTCCTCACGAAGGGCAACGTCTTCACCGAGGACCTCATCCAGACGTGGATCGACTACAAGCGTGAGAACGAGATCCTCCCGCTCGCGCAGCGTCCGCACCCGTTCGAGTACGAGCTCTACTTCGGCGTCTGATCTGCGCTGACACCACGAAGGCCCCGCACCGGTTCCGGTGCGGGGCCTTCTGCGTGCGGGGCGCGTCGTGCCGTCGTGGTGACCGCCTGGAGGCCCGGTGCCGGTCCGGCGGACCGACACCGGGCCTCCAGCCAGTCGCCTGCTGTGCGCCCGTTCCTTCCCGTGACGCGCGCGATGGCGGGCGGGAACGGGCGTACCTGGTCGGAACGAACCACCTGGTACGCCCGGAAGGAGCAGGTACGCCCGGAAAGACCAGCCACGCCCGGAAGGACCAGGTACGCCCGGAAGGACGAGGTACGCCCGGACACACAGGAGCGGGGTCCCTGCCGCCCCCGGCACGGACCCCGCTCCTGCGCGGTGACGACTAGCGCGCTGCGGCCAGCACGTCGTTCGACCCCGCCGCCACGCTCACGGCCGAGCTCGCGACCGGTGTGGGCCGCCCCAGGGAGCGGACGGACCACCCGGCCTCGACCCAGTCGGCGACCGGGAGGCAGTTGCGGGCGTCGATGACGGTGCGACGGCCGACGATGCCGCCGAGCGACACCGGCGACGCCTGCACGATCTCGTCCCACTCCGTCAGGACGAGCACCACGTCCGCACCCTCGACCGCGTCCTCCTTCGTCGCCGCGTAGGACAGCGTCGGGAAGGAGCGACGAGCGGTCTCGTTCGCCTCCGGGTCCCACAGCGTGACCTGCGCGCCGCGGAGGTGCAGCGCCGCAGCGACGTTGAGCGCCGGCGAGTCCCGGACGTCGTCGGTGAGGGGCTTGAACGCGGCTCCGACCACGGCCACGCGGCGGTTCAGCACGGAACCCCCGAGCGCCTCGATCGTCATGTCGATGACCCGTTCGCGCTGCCCCATGTTGATCTCGTCGACCTGCTGCATCAGTCCGACGACCCGACCGGCGCCGATCTCGTTCGCACGGTGCATGAGCGCACGGATGTCCTTCGGCAGGCAGCCGCCGCCGAAGCCGAGCCCGGCGTTCAGGAACTTGCGCCCGATGCGGACGTCGTGCCCGAGAGCGTCGGCGAGCGTGGTGACGTCGGCACCGGTGATGGCGCACATCTCGGAGATCGCGTTGATGAAGGAGATCTTCGTCGCGAGGAACGCGTTCGCGCTGACCTTCACGAGCTCGGCGGTCGCGAGGTCCGTCGTGATGACCGGCGTGCCCTCGGCGATCGGTGCCGCGTAGACCTCGCGGATCACCGCGTCCGCCGCCGCCGACGCGCCGCCCCAGACCAGACGGTCGGGGTGCAAGGTGTCGTCGACGGCCTTGCCCTCGCGGAGGAACTCCGGGTTCCAGACGAGCTCCGCCTGGATGCCGGACGGGCTGAACTCGCGGACGATCCCGCGCAGTCGCTCCGCCGTCCCGACGGGCACCGTGGACTTGCCGACGATGAGCCCCGGGTGGGTGAGGTGCTCCGCGACACCGCGGGTGGCGGCCTCGACGTAGGTCAGGTTCGCAGCGTGCGACCCGGCCTTCTGCGGCGTCCCGACGCAGACGAAGTGGACGTCCGCGGCGGCGACGGCCTCGGCCAGGTCGGCGGTGAACCGGAGCTTCCCGGTGGCGACGTGCTTCGTGATGAGCTCGGGCAGGCCGGGCTCGTAGAACGGCACCTCGCCGGCGGACAGGGCGGCGAGCTTCGCGGGGTCGACGTCCACGCCGATGGTCTCGAAGCCCATCTCGGCCATGGCGGCCGCGTGGGTGGCGCCGAGGTATCCGGTGCCGATGACACTGATGACGGGAGCCGGCCGCACGTCGGCGGCGTCGGTCTTCTTCTGAGCGGTCACTGCTTGACCTCCTGCAGGTCGTAGTCGGTGTCGGTGCGGGCGATGCCCTCGGCGAAGGTCGCCAGGCTGTCGGCGCGGGAGTCGAGGCGCCAGTCGTTCGTGGTGCGGGCGCCGTCGACGATGGTGGTGGCCACCTGGCTGAAGTACGCGAAGCCGATGACGTCGCGGTTGGCGGGGTCGGCGAGGGCGTCGAAGAGCGAGTCGATCCACTGCGACTTCTGGCTGTCCGAGACGCTGCCGCCGGTCTCGGTGGCGCCGATCTCGTTGAGCAGGACGTGCTTGCCCGGCGCGACCTGCCGGAGCTGCGCGAGGGTCGCTCCGAAGGTGTTCTGGAACGTGGGCTGCTCGGTGGCCGTGCGGTAGTAGCCGCTCATGCCGACCCAGTCGACGTAGTCGGCGCCCGGGTAGTACTGCCGCATGTAGTCGAGCGTCTGGTACTTCGGGTTGCCGAGCTTGTCGATGCGCGACGGCGACCAGTTCCAGATGACGTAGTCGTTCGCTCCGTTGGCCTGGAAGACGTCGTGCACGTGCTGCCACATGGCGACGTACGACCCCGGCGCGTTCTGCTGCTTCGACCCCTCGGACCAGTTGTACCACTGGCCGTTCATCTCGTGGTCGAGGCGGATGACGACGGGCATCCCGTTCGCCTTCAGCGCCCTCGCGTAGGACGCGAGGTAGTCGTCGAACTTCCCGGAGACGATGTCCTGGTTCGTGTAGCCCTCGACGTACGGCTGGTCGTTCCCGGTCTTCGCGGGCACGGTCTCCCACGTCATCATCGGCAGGCGGCCGTTCGCCCACGACCGCTGGACGGCGCTGGCATTGAAGTCCTGGTCGAACCCCTGGAAGTAGCCCACCATGTTCGTGGCCCGGCCGACCTCCTGCGAGACGCGGTCGTACTCGGCCCAGTTGAAGGGCGACTGCGTCGTGTAGAGCCCGTACCAGCGGGACTGCTGACCGAGGATCTGCGCCTTGGTCGGGGTCGTGATCGGTTCGGACGCGACCGGGTCCTTCGACGGGCCCGCGGTCCCGCCCTGCCCGTCGGAGGCGCCCGAGCCCGAGCCCGAGCCCGCGCCCGAACCGGAGCCGGAGCCCCCGCCCGAGCCGGCGCCGGAGTCGGAGGCGCCGGCGGCGGTCCCCGCAGCGCTCCCGCTCGGACCGGACCCGCCGGAGGAACCCGCCGGGCCCGACCCCCCGGCGGACGCCTTGCCGCCGCTCGTCGCAGCGCCGAGGTCGGACTGCAGCGAGGCGATCTGCGCCTTCAGGCGGGTGATCTCCTCGGCCCGCGACCCGGCCTGCGCTCCCGAGGAGTCGAGCTTGCCCTCGAGCTTCCAGATGGTCTGCTGCGCCGCGTCGAGCTTCGCGCTGAGTTCGGCGGCGGTGGGCTGCTTCGCCTTCGGCGGGGTGACGCCGAGGGCGGTCTGCACCGCGCTCGACACCGGGCCGGCCGGCGACACCCACACGGTCCAGGTGATCAGGCCGAGCACCAGGACGATCGCGACCGTACCGATCGCGGTGCGACGGGCGTGCTTGCTCGACTGGGCCCACCACGTGCTGGTGGAACGGATGAGGTCAGACAATGAGGAACGCCTCCAGTGCGAGGATCGCGAACCCGATGAGGTACGGGATCGCGGCGTACGGGTTGCGACGGCGGGCCTTCGCCGACGCCGGACGGACAGGCGCGGCGGGGGCCGCAGCGGCCGCCGCCGCCGATCGCCGGGTGGCGAGGACCGTCGCGGTCGAGTTGGTCGTGGCGTCGGCGCCGAAGAGCTCGTCGAACGCGCGGTCGGCCGCGGCCTGGTCGCCGACGTCGACCCGGGACCGGGCGACGTCGGTGCGGTCCGCCGGTGGCAGCCCGGCGTCGACCGGGCTGACCGGCGTGCCGGTGGCGGTCGGCTGGACGGCGGCCGCAGGGTCCTCCTCCATCGGACCACCGGCGTACGCCCCGGCGCGGGTCCCCCACCCGGACGCGTGCGCCAGTCGGAAGAAGCCGATGAGCCGGATCGGCATGAGGAAGAACGTCGACACGATGATGAACATCGGCAGCCGGAAGAAGTCGCTCGGCTTCTCGGCGAGGTGGCGCATCTGGCGGACCGCCATGCTCAGCACGCTGGAGACGACCATGAGCCCGGCGACGTAGACGAAGCCCGTCGAGAAGCCGTACTGCTGCAGGATGCCCTGGTACAGGTTCTCGCCCTGCCCGGTCACCGCGCGGTAGATCCAGCCGGCGATCACGCCGAAGAGCATGAACGGCAGGATGATGTCGGTGAGGAAGAACACCGCCAGGATCGGCGCGTGACCGAGCATCCACGGGAGCATGCGCAGCGTGTTGTACTGCGAGCCGCGGGCCCAGCGCAGTTGCTGCTTGAACAGCTTCTTCACCTGCAGCGGAGCGTCCGTGTAGACCAGCGACGTGTACTGGTAGACGGTCCGGTAGCCCTCCTTGAGGGTCAGGTTCGTCAGGGTGCGATCGTCGGACACCTCGAGGAAGACGCCCATGAACTCCTCGTGCATGAACCGGTCCATGACACGGGCGAGGATGTTCCGGCGGAAGGCGATGGTGCGCCCGGGCAGGCACCCGATCTGGCCGAGCACGCTCTGCGCCGGCATCGAGTAGAGCGCCCGCGAGTTCTCGAGCCAGTCGGCCCACCGGGTGATCCACGAGCGCGTCGGCTCGAGGATGCGCTGGCGGGTGGTGACCCCGCCGACGGACTCGTCGGCGAAGGGCTTGAGCAGCTCGGAGAGCGTCCCCGGGGTCCACACCGTGTCCGAGTCGACGAGCACGGTGATGTCGCCCGTCGACATCTCGGTGCCGACCTTGACGGCGTTGCGCTTGCCCGGGATCGGCGTGTGGGTCCAGCGGACGAGCGGGGCGAACTCGTCGCAGACCTGCTCCAGCGCCTCGTTCCTCGCGCCGTTGATGACGACGATGATCTCGCCCGGCCCCTGCTCGACCATGCGGCCGATCACGTCACGGAAGAGGTCGATCGGCTCGTCGACGACGGGGACGACCACGCTGGTCGTCCCGACGAAGGTGCCGGTGTAGGGGCGGTAGCGGGCGGACAGGACGACCTTGAGCAGCCAGAGCAAC
The DNA here is from genome assembly GCF_017834105.1 of Curtobacterium sp. 1310. Taxonomy (NCBI): domain Bacteria; kingdom Bacillati; phylum Actinomycetota; class Actinomycetes; order Micrococcales; family Microbacteriaceae; genus Curtobacterium; species Curtobacterium sp. 1310. Next base: position 608,556 of record NZ_JAFICY010000001.1, read on the forward strand.
CAGATCACCGCGGAGTACACGGCGAACAGGTAGAACTCGGGGTGCCCTTCGACCATCTGCCGGATCTGCAGAATGAAGGTGAACATCGATCCCTGCTTCAACGTTCGAGGTGGGGATTCCGCTTCATCGAGGAACCGTGGGCGGTTCGGGTGAGCCCATTGAGGCAGAAGCTGGGTGCCACCGCAACGCGACCCCTGTCCGGGGGTGTTTCCAGGAGGTCACGGGGTACAACGCAGTCCCCCTCGCGGCAGATCGCGGCTGTCCGCACTGCTGCTGACAGCAGGAATGTGGACCGGTCCACCGCCGTCCGGTGCGCAACAGCAGCCGATGACGGCCCGGGAGGCGGGGCTACTCAGTGTAGGAAACCCCAGGTCGAAGGGCACGTACCCCCGCCCGGGGGGTGCCTGGTCGGGGCCGCTGCTGCCCCGGTCCGCAGCCCCCGATCACGGTCCGGTCACGACGGGTGGGCCCGTGCCGGTCGGGGTACAGCGCGGCAGCCGTCGGGGGACGGCGGACGACATCAGGAATTCATCGACGACGACGTGTCACGTTCCCCCGCGGACGTCGGTCCGGGCGTGTCGCCCCACCCTCAGGCGCCGTAGAACTCCCGCTCGAAGACCTGGCGAGCGCGCCGTGTGACGCCGAGGTAGTCGTCCTCGAGCCGGGACGCCGATCCGGGCGGGTACTCCATCAGGCGCGCGATGCCCTCGAGCTGCACCCGGTCGACGGGCAGCACGTCGGTCGTCTTCCCGGACCAGAGCACGAGGGCGCTCCGGGTGCGGGACGCGAAGCGCCAGGCGGCGCCGAGGCGGTCGGCGTCCTCCGCCGCGACGAGTCCGGCGGCGGTGGCGGCGTCGAGCGCCTCGAGCGTCGAGGTGGTCCGGAGCCCGGGCACCGTCGTCGCGTGCTGCAGCTGCAGCAGCTGCACGAACCACTCCACGTCGCTGAGGGACCCGCGGCCGAGCTTCAGGTGCCGCGCTGGGTCGGCTCCGCGTGGCAGCCGCTCGGACTCGACGCGGGCCTTGATGCGCCGGACCTCGCGGACCGCCTGCTCGTCGATGTGCTCCGGGTACCGGGTCCGGTCCGCCAGGTGCTCGAAGTCCCGCAGGAGTCCGTCGTCGCCGACGGCACCACGGGCCCGGAGGAGCGCCTGCGCCTCCCACGTCAACGACCACCGGGCGTAGTACGCGCCGTACGATTCGAGCGTCCGCACCACCGGTCCGTTCTTCCCCTCCGGACGCAGGTCGATGTCGAGCTCGAACGGGTGGATGGCGTCGTCGGTCAGCCGCGACAGCTCACGGACGATGCGCTGCGCCGCCCGCGAGGCCTGCTCCGACTCGAGGCCCTCCGGCGCCCGGTACACGTAGAGCACGTCGGCGTCGGACCCGAAGCCGAGCTCCCGGCCACCGAAGCGTCCCATCGCGACGATGCCGAACGCGAGGCCCTCGGGAGCGTCCCGCCGCGCGAGGGTGAGCGCTCCGGTCAGGGTCGCCTCGGAGACGTCGGACAGCGCCGGACCGAGTGCGTCCACGTCGAGGTGGCCCAGCACTGCGGCCATGCCGAGCCGGAGCGTCTCGCGACGTCGTGCGGACCGGACGAGGGCGGCGGCACCGTCGACGTCGTCACCGTGTCGGGCGGTCGTCGCGGCGTGTTCGGCGAGCAGGGACGCCAGCGGTCGGGGCCGGAGGAGCGTCTCCGGTTCGTCGAGCCACGCGACCGCTTCGGGGAAGCGCTCGAGCAACCCGGCGAGGAACGCCGACTCGGACAGCACGGTCGTCAGGGAGTGCGCGGCGCCCGACGAGTCGCGGAGCATGCGGAGGAACCAGCTCGACTCCCCCAGCGTGTCGCTGAGGCGCCGGAACGCCAGGAGCGCCCGGTCCGGAGCCGGCCCCTCGGCCATCCACCGCAGGAGCACGGGGAGCAGGTTGCGCTGGATCGCGGCCCGCCGGCTCGTGCCCTGCGTGAGCGCGCGGATGTGGCCGAGCGCGCCCGAGGGGTCCGCGAAGCCGATCGCGCCGAGGCGGTCGGCCGCCTGGTCGTTCGTCAGGACGATGTCACCGTCGGTCGCGGCCACCGCCGAGAGCAGCGGTCGGTAGAAGAGCCGCTCGTGGAGCCCGCGGACCTCGAGCTTCACGCCGCGCCACCGCTGCTCGAGCGCCGACGCCGAGGTCGCGAGCCCGGTCGAGCGTGCGAGCACCCGGAGCTCGTCCTCGTCGGAGGGCATGAGGTGCGTGCGCTGCAGTCGTCGGAGCTGGATGCGGTGCTCGAGGAGGCGCAGCAGGGCGTAGTCGGGGCCGAAGCGTGCGGCCTCGGGTCGGCCCACGTACCCGGCGGCGGCCAGGGCGTCCATCGCCTCGAGCGTCGAGCGGACCCGCACGGTGTCGTCGTCGCGGCCGTGCACGAGCTGCAGGAGCTGCACGGTGAACTCGACGTCGCGCAGCCCGCCCGGCCCGAGCTTGATCTGCCGGTCGACCTCGTCGTCCGGGATGTGCTCGGTGACGCGTTCCCGCATCCGCTGCACCGACTCGACGAACCCGGGCCGGCCGGCGGAACTCCAGACGAACGGGGCGACCGCTGCGGCGTAGCGCTCCCCCAGGTCCCGACTGCCGGCGATCGGCCGCGCCTTGAGCAGCGCCTGGAACTCCCACCCCTTCGCCCAGCGCTCGTAGTACGCCACGTGCGAGTCGAGCGTCCGGACGAGCGCGCCGTCCTTGCCCTCCGGCCGAAGGTTGGCGTCGACCTCCCACAGTGCCGGTTCGGCCGCGAGGTCGGTGATGGCGTGCGTCGCCGCGATCGCCAGCCGCGTCGCGATGAGGACGGCGCGGTCGGTGCCGACGCCGGAGCCGGTCTCGTCGTCACGGGTCGACTCGGTGACGAAGATGACGTCGACGTCGCTGACGTAGTTGAGCTCGCGTGCGCCGGCCTTCCCCATGCCGATCACGGCGAGCGGGGTGGCCTCGACGTCGGCGGCGGGGAACGGGACCTCGCGCCGGGCGACGGCGACCGCCGCCTCGAGCGCCGCGCCGGCCAGGTCGGCGAGTCCCGCGGCGACCGCCGGGAACGCCTCGGTCGGGGCGGGGTGCAGCACGTCGAACAGGGCGATCTGCGCCAGGTGTCGCCGGTAGCGCACCCGCAGCCGGAGGCGGGCGTCCTCACCGGTGGCGTCCGCGACCGCCTCGGCCAGCGACTCCGTGTACGCCTCCTGCGACCACGGCGGGGTGACCGGCTCGAGCAGCAGCGCGATCTCCGCCGGACGACGGTGCAGGAACTCCCCGAGCCCCGTCGACGCACCGAGCAACCGGACGAGCCGCTCGGTGGCCGCCCGGTCCGCCAGGACCGGCCGCAGCTCGTCCGGCGCACGCTCGAGGAGCCGCTCGAGCAGCCGGAGCACACCGTCGGGATCGGCCGTGGACTCCCACAGGGCCGGGGCGTCGGCGACCGGCACCCGTAGGTCGGGGCCGAACCGGGCCTCCAGGCCGGCGATCCGCTCCAGGCTCTCCGACAGCTCCGCGAAGCCCAGGCGGGCCATCTCGGAACGGGACGTCTTCGTCCGACCGGTCATGGGTGGCGCACCGGGCGGCTGCTAGAGCGCGCCGAGGTTCGTGCGGAGCTCGAACGGCGTGACCTGGTCGCGGTAGGCCTTCCACTCCTGCCGCTTGTTGAGCAGCACGAAGTTGAAGACCTGCTCGCCCAGGGTCTCGGCGACGAGCTCCGAGTCCTCCATCAGACCGAGCGCGTGGTCGAGGCTGGCCGGGAGCTGCTTGTAGCCGAGGGCCTTGCGCTCGGCGTCGGACAGGCTCCAGACGTTGTCCTCGGCCTCCGGCGGGAGCTCGTAGCCCTCGTCGATGCCCTTGAGGCCCGCCGCGAGGAGCAGCGAGTACGCCAGGTACGGGTTCGCGGCGGAGTCGATGCCGCGGTACTCGACGCGGGCGGACTGGCCCTTGTTCGGCTTGTACAGCGGCACGCGGACCAGGGCCGAACGGTTGTTGTGGCCCCAGGTCACGAAGGACGGGGCCTCGTCACCGCCCCACAGGCGCTTGTACGAGTTGACGAACTGGTTCGTCACGGCGGTGATCTCCGGCGCGTGCCGCAGCACACCGGCGATGAAGTGCTTCGCGGTCTGCGACAGCTGGTACTCGCCGCCGGCCTCGTAGAAGGCGTTCTGGTCGCCCTCGAAGAGCGAGACGTGCGTGTGCATGCCGGAGCCGGGCTGCCCCGACAGCGGCTTCGGCATGAAGGTCGCGTAGACGCCCTGCTCGATCGCGACCTCCTTCACCACCGTGCGGAAGGTCATGATGTTGTCCGCCATCGTCAGCGCGTCGGCGTAGCGGAGGTCGATCTCGTTCTGCCCGGGGCCGGCCTCGTGGTGGGAGAACTCCACCGAGATGCCGAGGTCCTCGAGCATGCGCACCGAGCGGCGGCGGAAGTCGTGGGCGCTGCCGCCGGGGACGTTGTCGAAGTAGCCGGCCTGGTCGACGGGCTGCGGGCCGCCGTCCGCCCAGTCGCGGCTCTTCAGCAGGTAGAACTCGATCTCGGGGTGCGTGTAGAAGGTGAACCCACGGTCACTCGCCTTCGCCAGCGTCCGCTTCAGCACGTTGCGAGGGTCGGCGACGGCGGGCTGGCCGTCGGGCGTCGTGATGTCGCAGAACATCCGCGCCGTCGGGTCGACCTCGCCCCGCCAGGGCAGGATCTGGAACGTCGAGGGGTCCGGGTGCGCCAGGACGTCGGCCTCGTAGGAGCGCGTGAGGCCCTCGATCGCGGAGCCGTCGAACCCGATGCCCTCCGCGAAGGCCCCCTCGACCTCGGCCGGGGCGATCGCGACGGACTTCAGCGTGCCGATGACGTCGGTGAACCAGAGTCGGATGAACTTGATGCCCCGCTCCTCGATGGTGCGGAGCACGAAGTCCGTCTGCTTGTCCATGGACGCCCTTTCCGTGGTGCTGCTGGGGCTCCCAGCCTATTGGTCCGCGTCGTCCCAGCGCTCGTTGTTCGCCTTGATGCGGTCCAGGGCGTGTTGCGCGTCCTCGCGGGTGTCGAACGGGCCGATGCGGTCGCGCTGCGGCGACTGCGGGCCCTGCTCCACCTCGTGCGTCTTCTCGTTGAACCACCACTGGGACTCGATGCGTTCGTCGCTCATGGCGCCACCGTACCCACGGCGGTCGGGCGGTGCCCGCGCGCGACGGGTGCGGGGTCCGCAGCCGAGTCTCGGGCTTGGCGACGGTCCTCGGGCACCGGGGCGCGCGATCGGTCGCTCAGCTCGAGACTCGCGGGGTCGCGGACCGGCGGACCGGCGGACCGGAGGACGGGCGCGGGCCCGGCCGGGCGGTGGCGGCGACCGGCCTGGAGGCTCGGTGCCGGTCCGGCGGGCCGGCACCGCTCCTCCAGGCCGTCGCGTGGGGCGCGGGGCGCTGGGCGGGCGGTCCTGAGGGGAGGGTTCGAGCCGGGACGTTGCCGGTGCCCCGCGCGGCGCCGCGAGACGCCGCCGTCACCGCCGGACGCCCTCGGCGCCGCGAGACGCCGCCGGATCTCGCGGCGTCTCGGCACGGACGGGGCGTCTCGCACCGACGCCGGTGTCTCCCGCACGTGCCGGTGGGCGCGGCGTCTCGGCACCGGCGAGGGCGGCTCGCGCACGTGTCGGTCGGCGCGGCGTCCCGGCACCGGCGAGGCGTCTCGCACCGACGCCGGCGTCTCGCGCACGTGCCGCGTCTCGCGCACGTGCGGGGCGTCTCGCGCGGCCGCCGGCGGCTCGGCGCCGACGCCGGCGGGACGGCGGCCTGCCGCACCCGGTTAGAGTGGTCGGCATGCCCCGGGACGAACACGGACACCTGACCGCCGGCCGGATCTCCCCCCAGCGCCCCGTGCCGAAGGACATCGAGCGTCCCGAGTACGTCGGGCGCGTCGAGCCCCACGAGCACGGACTCGGTGACACGTACACGCCGGACGAGGTCGAGCTGATCCGGGCCGCGGGACGCATCGCCTCGCAGGCCATCGACGCCGTCGGGGACGCCATCCGCCCCGGGGTCACCACCGACGAGCTCGACCGGATCGGCCACGAGTTCGTCGTGTCCCACGGGGCCTACCCCTCCACGCTCGGCTACCGCGGGTACCCCAAGTCGCTCTGCTCGAGCCTGAACGAGGTCATCTGCCACGGCATCCCGGACGACACCGTGCTGCAGGAGGGTGACCTGGTCAACATCGACATCACCGCCTACAAGGACGGCATGCACGGCGACACGAACCGCACGTTCGTCGTCGGGCAGGCGTCGCAGGAGGTGCAGGACCTGGTCGACCGCACCCGCACCGCGCTCGAGCGCGGGATCAAGGCCGTGGCCCCCGGACGGCAGGTCAACGTCATCGGACGAGCGATCGAGGCCTACGCGAAGCGCTTCGGCTACGGCGTCGTCCGCGACTACACCGGTCACGGCGTCGGTCGTGCCTTCCACTCCGGGCTGATCATCCCCCACTACGACGCGCCGCGCTTCGACGACGTCATGGAGCCGGGCATGGTGTTCACCATCGAGCCCATGCTCACGCTCGGCGGCATCGAGGCCGACATCTGGTCGGACGACTGGACCGTCAGCACCCGCGACAAGTCCTGGACCGCACAGTTCGAACACACCCTCGTCGTCACCGAGCGCGGCGCGGAACTCCTCACCGTCTCCTGACGGCCACTCTCGAAAGGCACCGCTTCTCATGACCTCCCTCGCAGTCGGCGTCGACATCGGCGGTACGGGCATCAAGGGCGCGATCGTCGACGTCGCCACCGGCGAGCTCACGACCGACCGGATCAAGAAGGCCACACCCGAGGGCGGCAAGCCGCACGACATCGTCGCGGTCGCGAAGTCGATCCTCGACGAGCTCGCTCCGGCGGCGGACGTGCCCGTCGGGGTCTGCTTCCCCGCGATCGTCCGTGACGGCAAGACCATGTCGGCTGCGAACGTGTCGAAGAAGTGGATCGGCTTCGAGGCCGAGGCGCTCTTCGAGAAGGAGCTCGGTCGTTCCATCCACTTCGTCAACGACGCCGACGCCGCCGGGTTCGCCGAGCAGCAGTTCGGCGCGGCGAAGGGCAAGGACGGGCTCGTGGTCGTCACGACCCTGGGGACCGGGATCGGCACGGCGCTGATCAACGACGGCGTGCTCATCGTCAACTCCGAGCTCGGCCACCTGGAGATCGACGGGCACGACGCCGAGACGAAGGCCTCGTTCGCGGCCAAGGAGCGGGACGAGCTCTCCTGGAAGCACTGGGCGAAGCGCCTGCAGAAGTACTACTCGACGCTCGAGGCCCTGCTCTCCCCCGAGCTCTTCGTGGTCGGCGGCGGTGTGTCGAAGCACCACGAGGAGTTCCTGCCGCTGCTCGACCTGCAGGCGGACATCATCCCCGCGACCCTCCGGAACAACGCCGGCATCATCGGGGCAGCGACCCTGGCGGCGCGCAGCAAGTAGGCGGCGCTGCCGACAGCGCTGCTCCTGCCCGTCCGCCGGCGGCCGGCTCCGGCTGTCCGGCGAGCGGGCAGGACATGCCGCGCGTGCTCCGACGAACGGGTGCGATCGGTCGGGTGTCAGCGTCGAGCGTGACAGATCTGGCCCGCTCGGCGAACGACGGCGGGCAAGAGAGGGGCCGGACGGCGGAACCGTCGGCAGCAGGCGGGCGCGGGACGGGGGTCGGCAGCGGTAGACTCGGGGGTGCGAACGGGTCGGTGAGACGGTCGCGTCACTCCCCCGGGAGTGCCGAGGAACGTCCGGGCTCCACAGAGCAGGGCGGTGGGTAACACCCACCCGGAGCAATCCGCGAGACAGTGCCACAGAAAGCAGACCGCCGGCGGCGACGTCGGTAAGGGTGAAACGGTGGTGTAAGAGACCACCAGGGGTCCGGGTGACCGGATCCGCTCGGTAAACCTCGCCCGGAGCAAGGTCAGACAGAGGACGACGAGGCTGCTCGCTGAGTCCTCGGGTGGACCGCTGGAGGCCGGCGGCAACGTCGGTCCGAGAGAGATGGCCGTCACCGCGAGAGCGGGACAGAACCCGGCGTACGGCCGGCCCGTTCGCACACACGACACCACGAGCGCGCCCCGCGCGTCCCCACCGACGACGGACGGGAGGCTCGTGGCGGTGTCGCCACGAGCCTCCCGTCCGGTGGTCCCGCGTCTACAGGCCGGACTCGGCCGTGCGCACCAGGATCGCGTCGCTGTCGGGGCAGAGCACGACGTCGTCGGGCGCGGCCCGACGGATGTCCTGCAGGTCCGAGTTCGTGAGGGTCACGCCCGAGGCGGTCGAGACCCCGCCCTGCAGCAGCGACGCACCGAAGCCGTAGCGGGCACGCTGCCGGTCGTACAGCGCCAGCAGGTCCGCGGGCACCTTCGTGGCGACGGCCGCACGGCTCTGGACCGCCGACTCGCGGTCGGCCTCGGCACGGGCGATCTCGGAGTCACGTTCCGCGACCAGGGTGGCACGGTCCGCCTCGACCCCGGCGAGCTTCGCCTCGATGTCCCCGACGCGAGCGCGGTGCACGTCGAGCTGCTCCATCACCTCGAGCTCGGCGGTCTCCAGGTCGCCGATGCGGCGACGGAGGGACTCCATCTCGCTCTCGAGCCCGGCGGCGTCCTTCGCGCTGGAGACGTTCTGCAGCATCGTCGTGTCGCGCTCGATGCGGGCCTGCGCCGTCGCGGTGTCCGACTCGAGGCGTGTGCGTTCCCGTTCGGCGTCCTCGACCTGGCCGGTCGCGGCGGCGAGTTCGGCGCGCAACGAGGCGGCGGTCGTGCCGAGCTCCGTGAGACGGTCGCCCTTCTGCAGGGCGGTGATGCGGTGCGACAGACGGGTCACGTCGTTGTCGAGGCGCTGGAGGTCGAGGAGGACGACCTGGTCCTCGGGTGCTGCCTTCACGGTCGGTCTCCTTCGGGGGCGGGGGTGGGAGCGGCGGTGCCGGTCGAGCCGGAGCCGTCCGCAGCGGTCGGTCCGGGTGTCGGCTCGGCCGCGGGCAGGACGGCGAAGTCCCAGGGGTCGGTGCGCAGGTCGCTGACGGTCACGCGGACGCCGGCGAGTCGTCGGAGCTGCTCGGCGGCGACGTCGAGCCAGAGCCACTCGGTCGCCCAGTGCGAGGTGTCCACCAGCGCCGGGCCGTCGACGAGCAGGGCCTGCTCGCGGAACTCCGAGGCGGGGTGGTGCCGGAGGTCGCTCGTGACGTAGACGTCGGCGGTGCGGACCGCGGCGTTGCCGAGGTAGGCGTCGCCGGCCCCGGCGCACAGCGCGACCGTGCGGACGGGCCGGTCGAAGTCGCCCGAGACCCGGACCCCGGTGGCCGTCGGCGGCAGGAGGTCGACGAGCTGCCGGGCGAGCGCGCCCAGGGTGGTCCCGTGCGGCAGGACCCCGACACGACCGATGCCGGTGCCGGGCTCGGCCCCCGGCTCGAGCGGCCGCTGCTCGGAGAGGCCCAGCCGGTCCGCGAGCACGACCGAGGTACCGGTCGTCACGACGTCGGCGTTCGTGTGCGCGGCCAGCAGGGCGGTCCCGCCCCGCACGAGCGTCGCGAGGACCCGTCCCTTGGCGGTCGTCTCGTCGATCGTGGTGACGCCGCGGAGCAGGAGCGGGTGGTGGGTGAGGAGCAGGTCGGCACCCACGGCGACCGCCTCGTCTGCCGTGGCCGGCACGGCGTCGACGGCGAGGTGGACGTGCTCGACCGGCTGGTCCGGGTGCCCGGAGACGAGCCCCACGGCATCCCAGGACTCGGCGCCGGCGGAGGGCCACAGGTCCTCGATCACGGCCTGGAGTTCGCGGAGCGTCGGCATCCCGTCAGTCTACCGAGCCGCAGGCGGGGTCCGGGTCGCTCAGCGGCGGCCGAACAGGGACCGCAGACGTGCCACGAGGCGCGCCCACCAGCCGGGTCCGGTGCTGTCCGTCGTCGGCGCGTGCTCGTCGTCGTGGCTCGCCGTGGTCTCGCTCGCGGGCAGGGCCACCGCCTCGGGCAGCACGACCGGCGTGCTCGCCGTCGCACCGGTGTGCGCGGTCAGCGCGGCCGCGAAGGCAGCCCGGTCGATGACGGTGGGCCCGGTGGCCGGCTGGACGAGCGGAGCGGGACGGGTCGCGGCCGACAGGGGCGAGCCGACCGGGAGGCCCAGCACCGGCCGGACCGGCAGCTCGCGGCCCGGGGTGGTCGCCGCAGCGTCGACGGCACCCGAGCCCGTGGTCGCGAGGACCCCGGTCGTGGTCGGTGCGGTCGTGGCCCGCTGGACGGGACGCGTCGGGGTCGCGACGTCGGTCCGGGGTGCGGCGGCGCGCGGGGCGGCTGCTGCACGCACGGGCGTCGGCACCGGTGCTGTGGCGGCGCGTCGGGCGGCGGCACGATCACGGCGCGCGACCTCGTCCGCTGCGTCGGCGAGCAGGTCCGCGAAGACGGCGCGGGCGAACGCGCGCGCGGCGTCGACCTCGGCGTCGTCGAGGTGGGCGACGGTGGCCTCCCAGGCGGCGAGGCGCGCGAGGTCCTCGTCGCGGCGGCGGACCTCGTCCTCGAGCAGCACGATGCGGTCGATCGTGGTGCGGCCGCTCGTGGCGGAGACCTCGACCGCCAGGTCCTCGATGCGCAGGGCGATCCGGGCGGGCGGCTCGGGGAACGACGGGGCGCAGGCCGCCACGTGTCGTGCACGATCACGACGACGGAAGGCGGTGGGCTCCGAGTGCTCGGCGGCGGGCGCGGCAGCGGCGGGTACGAGCGCGGATGCGGGTGCGTCCGACGCCGACCCGGGCTCGGGCTCGGGCTCGGCAGCAGCCGCACCAGGGCCGACGGGCACGGCGGGCTCGGCGACGGCGTCCGTGGTCACCGGGCGCTGCACCGGACCCGTGACCGGCGGCACCACGAGGTCCGCCAGGTACGGCGTACGGGTGGCCGGGACGTCTCGGAGCCACTCCTCGAGCTCGCGACCGAACGGGTCGACGAGGGGGGTGCGCGCACCGGGCTGGGTCTCCATGTGACGCAGGATAGATATCACGCGCGCCGGATGCGGGGAGATCCGCGGTGTGTCGCGCATCCCGCACTCTCGGACGTGACGTACCGGGTCGGAGATGAGCGGCGTGTCAGGGCCTCGGGAGCGACTCCGCGAAGTCGTCGAGCAGGCGCCGACCCTCGTCCCAGGCACCGACACCGCTCGCGACGTTCACGTGCTGCCGGTCCCCCACCCGGACCACCCGGGACCCGAGCGTGCCGGCGAACGCGACGGCTCGGTCGACGGAGCAGTACGGGTCGTCGTCGCTGACCACGAGCACGGTCGGTACCGCGACGGGTCGGCGCGGAGCGCGGAAGCCGGCAGCCTCGGCGGGGAACACCGGCGCCTCGGGGTCCGGGGGTGCCACCAGGAACGCGCCGACGACCCGCTCGTGAGCGCCGTCGACGCCGTGCTCTGCCAACCAGTCGGCCACCGCCAGGACGCCCAGGCTGTGCGCGACGAGCACCGGCGGCCGGGAGCAGGCGTCGACGGCCTCGGTGATCGCCCGGCTCCAGTCGCCGGGCTCCGGGTCCGACCAGGACCTCGGTGCGATGCGCACCGCACCGTCGACGCGCTCGTCCTGCCAGCGGGACTGCCAGTGCTCGGGGTCAGACCCCCAGATGCCCGGGACGACGACCCAGGGGTGCCGGTCCGCCGGGCGCAGCTGCTCCTCCATCGGGGCAGCGTAGCGGGCATCCGGGCAGCGGAGCGGGCGTCCGGGCATCGGAGCGGGCAGCCCTGGCGGCGACGGTCGTCAGCTGTGCAGGGTGTCGCGCGGGTACTCGCCGAACCGCGCCGAGTAGGCAGCCGAGAACCGACCGAGGTGCGCGAAGCCCCACCGGACCGCGACCGCGGCGACCGTGAGCTCCCCCGGGGTACCCCGGTGGAGCTCCTCGCGCACGCGGTCCATCCGGATGCCACGGAGCATGGCGTTCGGGGCGGTCCCGACCTGCCGCTGGAACGCCTGCTGCAGCCCGCGGACGCTGAGTCCGACGTGTTCGGCCACGTCGGTGGTCGTGATCGGGGTGTGCGCGTAGGCGTGCATGTACTCGACCGCTTCGCGGACCCGGCTCGTCGCACCCTGCGGCATCGGGACCTCGGGCGCGATCTGCTCGTGCGGGAAGGTCCGCAGCATCGCGAGTGCGGTCTCGCGTGCGGTCTCGGCCATGACGAGCGGTGAGGGAGCCGCGGGGCCGAGGACGACCTGCGCGGCCCGTCGGACCTGTGCGTTCCACACCCGCAGGTCCTCGGCGTGCGGTCTCGCGGTGTGGTCGAAGACGATCGCGCCCGCCTGCCCGCCGTGCTCCTCCGCCGCGATGCCCTCGAGGAACCTCCGGTCGAAGTGCACGAGGTTCTGCCGGACGTCCTCGACCTCGAAGACGAAGGGCCGACCTGCCGGGAACACGAGCGCGTGCCCGGGAGCGAAGGACGCCTCGTCCCGACCGACGTCGACCGTGCCTCCGCCGTCGGTCGCCCACATGACGGCGTAGTCGTCGCCGGAGGACGCCTCACCCGTCGCGTGCGCGTCGAAGTGGGTCGACCGGAACGACATCGACGCGTCACCGACCGCCTTGAAGCGGTACCCGAACGACCGCGCGGTGTGGCGCGCAGCGAAGTGCGCGCCGTCGTACGCGTCCGAGAAGAGCTGGAGCGCCGCGCCGAGGTCGGTCCCCACGGCTTCGTAGCGCATCCGGGTGTCAGCGCGCGTCTCGGTCGTCACCGGACCGAGCGTGACACGACATCGCCGGTCCCGCATGCGCACCGTCCCGGGGTGCGCGGACCGGCTCCTCCCGTGCGGGAAACGGATGATGCGCGGGCCGGACGCGGAGACCGGTCAGCGGCGACCGGTCAGCGGCGGCCGGTCAGCGGCGGCCGCGCCGGACGACCCATCGGTTCCGGTCGTCGACCCGCTCGTAGCGCAGGTCGTCGACGACCATCTGCACGAGCGCGAGCCCGCGGCCGCCCTCGGCCAGCGCGTCCGGCAGGTGCGCCGCCGACGGGTCGACCAGGACCGGCACACCGTCGTCGGACAGCGACACCGTGACCTCGTCCGGGCCGACGTCCATCCGGAGCGAGCAGGACACCGGACGACCGCCGGCTCCGTGCTCGATGACGTTCGAGGCGAGCTCGACGAGGGCGAGTTCGAGCGCCATGCGGTCCTCGAGGGACAGCTCGGGCTCGTGTGCCCACACCGAGGACAGGAACGTGTGCACCGCCGTGACGTCGTCGGGCGGGCAGGCGAGGTCGAGGACGTGCTCGCCGGTGGCCACGGTCATGCCCAGTTCGTCACCGCGGCGTCCCCGTCCGGGTACGTCCGCAGGATCTTGTCGATGTTGGAGAGCTTGAGCACCATCTGCACCTGCTCGGAGGGGGCGGCGAGCCGCAGGTCTCCCCCGGCCTGGCGCGCGGTCTTCAGGCAGCCGACCAGGGCGCCCAGTCCGGACGAGTCCATGAACTCGACGCCGGAGAGCTCGACGACGAGACGCGAGCGTCCGCCCTCGACGACCTTCGCCACGGTCTCGCGGAAGGCTCCCGCGCTCACCATGTTGAGTCGTCCGCTGCACTCCAGCACGGCGGTGTCGTCTGTCGCCTCGTGTACGACGATGTCCATGCAGGGGCCTCCTCGGTTCGGTGCGGGTGCACCCTGCAACCTACCGGGTGTGAGCCGTCAGGCGGTACGGCCTCGCCGCGTCGCGAGGACCTGGACGACGACGGCGGCCGCCATGAGCGTCGCCATCACGGCGCCCATCGCGGTCGCGGTCCCGCCGAGCGCACCCGCGAGCGGCGTCCCGAGCCCGCCGAGTCCGAAGGTGAGACCGCCCTGCAGTGCGGCCGCGGTCCCCGGGTGGGCAGCGCCGACGTGCTGCGTCCGGGTCATGGCCGCGGGCAGCACGAACCCCCAGGCCCCGGTGACCACCGCGAGCCCGCACCAGACCGGCACGGGTCCCGCTCCGGCGAGGGCGGCGACCAGGACGACCGCGCTGCCGAGGGTCCCCGTGGCGAGCCCCGCGGTCAGCAGGGAGTCCTCGGAGAACCGGCCGACGACGCGGCGGAACACGAGCGTCGTGACGACCATCACCGAGGCGTTCGTCGCGAACACGAGCGTGTAACGCTGCTCCGAGAAGCCGTACTGCTGCTGGAACACGAACGAGCTCGTCGCGATGTAGGCGAAGAAGCCGATAGTCGAGAGCACCCCGGTCAGGACGTAGGCCCGGAAGCGCCCGATCGCGAGCAGGTCCCGGATGCGACGCCCGTTCGCCCGGAAGCCGGTCCCGCCCCGGGCGGCCGGCGGGAGGGTCTCACCGAAGCGCAGGACGACCGTGACGGCGAACGCCACCCCGAGCACGGCGAGGACGACGAACATCAGGCGCCAGGACCCGACGGTGAGCACGGCGCCGCCGGCCAGCGGTGCGACGACCGGCCCGACGGCGTTGATCGCGGCCAGGGTGCCGAACACCGTCGCCGCCCGTGGCCCCGAGGCCGTGTCGGAGACCATCGCACGACCGGCGACGGCTCCGGCCGCACCGGCGAGTCCCTGCAGCACGCGGGCGGCCACCAGGGTGCCCGCGTCCGGTGCGAGCGCACAGCCGACGGACGCCAGCGCGAAGCCGACGGTCCCGACGAGGAGCAGCGGTCGCCGTCCGGTGCCGTCGCTCACGGGCCCGGCGAGGAGCTGGCCGACCGCGAACGCGACGAGGAAGGCCGTGAGCGACAGCTGCACGACCCCGGGCGTGGTGTCGAGGTCGCGGGCGATCGTCGGGAGCGCCGGGATGTACATGTCGGTGGCGAAGGGCGAGACGCCGACGATCAGTGCCAGTGGGACGATCGGCGGCAGCCGGGTCGTCGCGGTCGTCGGTCCGGTCCCCGCGCGCTCCGTCGTCACCGACGCCACGCTACGCCTGCGCGGACCGATCCGCGACGGCCGTCGGGCACCACGCTGACCCGTGACGGACGGGAGGCGCGGTGCCCGCCGGCACCGCGCCTCCCGTCCGTGACGCGGTCGTGGGCGGATCAGCCCGTGTTCTGCAGACCGGCCGCGACCCCGTTGACGGTGAGCAGGAGCAGGCGGTGGTCGCCGTCCGTCGGGTCGGTGCTGCCGGAGGTCCGGATCGCCCGCAGGGCGCGCAGCTGCAGGTGCGACAGCGCGTCGACGTACGGGCTGCGCAGCCGCACGGCACGCGCGAGCACCGGACGGTCCTCGAGCACGTCGCTCCCGCCGGAGACCCGCAGCACCCAGTCGCGGGTGCGGAGCATCTCGTCGAGCACCTTGGCGGCCAGGTCGTCGCGGTCGGCGAGCTCGAGGTAGCGGCGGGCGATCTGCTCGTCGGTCTTCGCGAGCGACATCTCGACGTTCTTGATCATCGCGCCGAACAGCGGCCACTCCGCGTACGCGGCGCGCAGGGCATCGACGTCGCCGACGGCCTCGAGCGCGGAGCCGAGGCCGTACCACCCGGCGAGGTTGATGCGTGCCTGCGTCCACGAGAACACCCACGGGATCGCTCGGAGGTCCTCGAGCGACTCCACGCTCAGGCCGCGTCGGGCCGGGCGGGAGCCGAGCGGCAGGAGTCCGATCTCCTCCATCGGGGTGACGCGGGCGAACCACGGCGCGAAGCCGTCCGCCTTGACCAGGTCGTAGAACGCGCGGCGCGAGACGTCGTCGAGCTGCTGCGCGAGGTCGGCGAAGCGGGTCGCCGCGACGGCCGTGCGCTCCTCGTTCGACGGCGACGACGCGAACAGCGTCGCCGAGGCCATCTGCTCGAGGTGCCGTGCCGCGATGTCCTGGTCGCCGTACTGGGCGAAGATGACCTCGCCCTGCTCGGTGAGCTTGAGCCGCCCGTCGATCGACCCCGGCGGCTGTGCGAGGACCGCCTCGTTCGCCGGGCCACCACCGCGGCCGAGCGATCCGCCGCGGCCGTGGAACAGCGTCAGCTCGACGTCCTGCTCGCGCGCCCAGTCGGCGATCCGTGCTTGAGCGTCGTAGAGCGCCAGGTTCGCCGAGACCGGGCCGACGTCCTTCGACGAGTCGGAGTAGCCGAGCATGACCTCGAGCCGACGCCCGGTCGCCGCGAGCCGCCGCTGGAAGGGCTCGGTGCGCACGGCCTCGTCGAGGATGTCGACGCTCGCGTGCAGGTCGGCGAAGGTCTCGAACAACGGGATGACGTCGAGCACCGGGGCCGCGTCACCGCAGGCGGCACGGGCGAGCTCGTGCACGTTCGCCAGGTCGGCGGCCGACTGCGTGAAGGAGACGATGTAGCGGTGCGCGGCACGGACGCCGTAGCGCTGCTGCAGGTCCGCGACGGTGCGGAACACCGCGAGGACCTCCTCCGTGGTCTCGCTCAGCTCGCCGCCGGCCCGGATCTCCGCCAGGGCGTTCCGGTGCACCTGCGAGTGCTGACGGACCTCGAGCTCGGCGAGGTGGAACCCGAAGGTCTCGACCTGCCAGACGAGGTTCTGCAGGTCGCCGTTCGCGGTCCGGACGGCACCGGCGGCGACGAGCGACGCCTGGATCACCCGGAGGTCGGCGAGCAGTTCCTCGGGGTCGCCGTACGCCAGGCCCTCCTGGCCGCGGCGCGTCGCGCGGATGCGGGCGGCGACGAAGAGCAGTGCGCGACGGTGCGTCTCGTTCGGGGCACGGACGCCGATCCGCTCGGCGATGCCCGGGTCGAGCTGCTCCTGCGCTGCGACGAGGGCCTGCAGTCCGGCGTCCGCGGGGGTCTCGGCGGCGTCGAGCGTCAGTGCCGAGCCGATGCGGGTGGCTGCGCGGGAGAGGCCGAGCAGGATGTGCTCGGCGGCGATGTCGGCGGCCTGCTTGGTGACGCCGGCGGTGACGTGCGGGTTGCCGTCGCGGTCGCCGCCGATCCAGGTGCCGAAGCGCACGAAGGCCGGTGCGGTCACCGGGACCCGACCGGCGTCGTCGCCGAGCAGCCGGTCGTCGAGCAGGCGGTAGACCTGCGGCACGATCTCGAACAGGGTCTGGTCGAACACGCTCATCGCCGTGCGGACCTCGTCGAGCGGGGTCGGCCGGGTCGTGCGCAGCGGTGAGGTGCGCAGGAGCGTGGTGATCTCCTCGAGCAGCCGCCGCTCGTTCTCGGCGCGGGCGGTGGCGTTGCGGGAGCGGTCGCGCTCGTCGATGAGGTCGGTGATGCGCCGGACGGCCGTGGTGACCGCGCGACGGCGGGCCTCGGTCGGGTGGGCGGTGAGCACCGGGTGGAACCGCAGGTCGGCCAGGCGCGCGGCGGCCTCGTCGGCGCCGACCTGCTCGACGAGCGAGGCGTACGTCGCGGGGAACGAGTCGCCGGGCAGGCCGCCGTCGTCGCCCCGGGCACGGAGGACGCGCACGCGGTGGTGCTCCTCGGCCAGGTTCGTCAGGTGGAAGTACGTCGTGAACGCCTGGGCGACGGCCTCGGCCCGCTCGGCGGACATGCCGGCCACGATCGCCTCGGCACGGGCGGCGCCCTCGGCGTCGGAGCCCTCGTAGGCGTCGATGACGGCGGCGCGCAGGCTCTCGACGTCGTGCAGCAGCTCGTCACCCCCGGTCTCCCGCAGCACCCGCCCGAGCAGGTTGCCGAGGTACCGGACGTCCGCGCGCAGGTCGCTGTCGACCGCGCCGCTGACGTCGTCCCGTGCGCGCCCGTGGCGCGTCGATCCGTCGATCGCCGTCATGGGTTCCTCTCACGTTGCGCCGGGACCGCGTCCCGGGTCCCCAGCACTGTACCGGCGGACGCGGGCACGTGACGACGACCGTCCGGACGGACCGCGGACCGCCCAGGGCACGGCCCGCCAGCGCGCCGACGGACGCGGCGGTGGACGCGCCGGCGGTCGATCTGCCCCGTCGTGCCCGGAGCCCGATCAGGCGGGGAGCACCGGCACGGTCAGGCGGGGAGCAGCGGCACGGTCCGACCATCGCCCGCCGTCGGGCGACGCACCGAGGCCACGAGCGCCCGGTCGAGGCCTGCGGCCAGCTCCACCTCGGCGAGCACGGCCTCGCGCTCGGCGTCCGACCACGGGGCCGCGTCGAGCTGGGCCCGGTAGGTGTCCTCGAAGGCGGCGGGGTCGGCCACCTGGTCGAAGATCGTGAAGAGCACGCCGTTCGTGTCGAACCCGAACCGGTCCTCGAGCATCCGGGCCAGGGTGGGGCCGCCCGTCAGGTCCCCGAGGTACCGCGTGTAGTGGTGCGCGACGAACGCCCCGGGCGAGGTCGCCGCGACGGCGCACAGGCGACGGACGTACGCGGTGGTCGCCGCGGTCGGACAGCAGAGCTCGGACCAGTCCGGACCGACGAGGTACTCGAGGTCGGCGCGGATCGCGGGCATCCGGGTGAGCTGCGTCGTGACGAACGGTGCGGCGACCGGGTGGTCCGCCATCCGCTCGGCGGCACGCTCGAGGGCGTCGTACACGACGGCGTACTGGCCGAGCAGGTCGGCGTAGTCGGCGACGTCGCACTCCCCCGCGAGCAGGTCGTGGGCACCGCCGGTCCACACGGCCGGGTCCGCAGCGGTGCGGGAGCGCCGGCGCAGGAGCTCGGAGAACGGCGTCACGGTCGGACTCATGAGGTGAGGCTAACCTCAGTAGCTGGCAAGGTCGAGCACCGGAAGAGGAATCCCAGGATGAGTCCCAAGCGCACCCAGCACGTCTTCGTCGTCGACCGCACGGAGCACCTGTCCCCGCACATGGTGCGCGTCCACCTCGGTGGTCCGGCCTTCCGGGACTTCGTCGACGGGGCCGACCCGGACCGCCTCGCCGCCACGGACAAGTACGTCAAGCTCCTGCTCGCGCCGCCGTCGAGCGGCCTGACCCCGCCGTACGACCTCGAGGCGCTGCGCGAGACCCTGCCGAAGCACCAGCGGCCGGCGCGCCGCACCTACACGGTCCGGTCCGTCGACCACACCGCAGAGACCATCGCGATCGACTTCGTGCTGCACGACGACCACGGGCACGACGACCACGGGCGAGACGACCACCGGCCCGAGGACGGGCCCGGCGACCGGGGCCTCGCCGGCCCGTGGGCCGCCGCCGCACAGCCCGGCGACCTGCTCGCCCTGTCCGGGCCCGGCGGCGGGTACGCGCCGTCGACGGACCCGACCGTCACCCACGTACTCCTCGGCGACGACAGCGCGCTGCCCGCGATCGGCGCGGCCCTCGCCGCGATGCCCGACGACGCCCGCGGCGTCGCGCTCGTCGAGGTCGGCGGCGCAGCCGACGAGCAGCCGCTCGAGCACCCGGACGGGGTCGACCTGCGGTGGCTGCACCGCGACGCCACCGGCGCCGAGCCGGGCGCGCTGCTGGTGGCCGCCGCTCGGGCGCTGCCCCGTGCCTCCCGACCGGTGCAGGTCTTCGCGCACGGCGAGCGGACCGCGGTGAAGGCGCTCCGCCGCGTGCTGCAGGACGAGTGGTGCCTCGAGAAGGCGGAGATGTCCCTGTCCGCGTACTGGGCGCTCGGACGGGCCGAGGACCGGTTCCAGGAGGAGAAGCGCGAGCCGGTCGGCGTGATCTTCGCGGACTGAGCGACCCCGCTCCGTGCGTCGGCCGGGAGGCCCGGTGCGCGTCGGTGGCGCACGCTAGCGTCCGCCGGGTGGTCACCCCTCCTGCCGTCCTCGCCTGCTGCGTCCCCGGTTGCGACGCGCCGTCCGCGGACGGCTTCGCCGCCGTCCTGCCGCTCTGCGGCGGACACGTGACCCTGGTCGCCGAGGTCGCGGCGGAGCACGTCGGAACGGAGGACGCGCTGCCGGGCCCGTGCCCGGTCTGCGGGTCGCGCGTGGGCGTGCGCTGGCCGAGCGCCGTGCTGTGCGGGACGTGCGAGTGGCGGTGGGGCGACGTGCCGGACGGCGAACTGCCACCGCCGCGCGTCGACGTCGTCTACTACCTGCGGCAGCGCGACGACTTCGGCGACCGGGTGAAGATCGGCACGACCGCGAACCCGCGGCGACGGCTCGCAGCGGTGCCGCACCAGGAGCTCCTGGCGTTCGAACGCGGCGACCGGTCCGTCGAGCGACGACGGCACACGGCCTTCGCGGACGACCGGTTCCCGGGGACGGAGTGGTTCCGGACCACGCCGGCACTGCTCGAGCACGTCGCGCGGGTCGCCGCGGGCGTGGACGACCCGTGGGCGCTGCACGCCCGGTGGACGAGCGAGGCACTGGCGCTGCGCGGCTGAGGCCGGCTCCCGGTCCCTGCACGGCAGGGACCGGCTCCCGTTCCCTGCGCGGACGTGTGCCGTGCGCGACGCGGGTCGTGGAGGTGCCGCGCGGAGGTGCCGCGCAGCACCTCGGGTCAGGCCGCTGCGGCCGTCGCGCGCTGCCGGTCGGCTGCCGGGTCGTCCCGCAGGAACCGGTCGGCGGTGCGCAGGGACAGCGCCATGATCGTGAGCGCGGGGTTCGCGATGACGGCACTCGGGAACACCGAGTTGTCGCAGACCCACAGGTTCGGCACGTCCCACGACCGACCCGCCGGGTCGACGACGGACGACCCGGCGTCGGAACCCATGCGTGCCGTGCCGATCGTGTGGGCGGTGCGTTCGAGCACCCGGACGTCGGTCCCGCCGGCGGCCTCGACGATGGCGGTCATCGTGCGGACGGCGTGGGCGCGGATCGCGTCCTCGTTCGAACCCGGTGAGAACGTCACACGGGCCCGCGGCACGCCGTGCTCGTCGAGGTCGTCGGAGAGCACGAGCCGGTTGTCGTCGTACGGCAGGCACTCGGCGTTGATGCCGACGCCGGCCGTCCGCGGGTAGTCGCGCATGGCCTTGACGAGCTCGGCACCGCGCAGCCCCCCGCCGCGGACCAGGGTGGTCGCGAAGGTCAGCGGCTGGACGCCGAGGCTCTGGATCAGGTACCCACCGGCGAAGTCGGCGTCCGCGGGCCGGACGAAGTCCTCGGTGATGATCGACGACGGGTAGCCGCGGTACGACCGCATCGACTCGTCGAAGGTCGCCCACACCTGGGTCGCCCCGTGCGCCGTGAAGTTCCGACCGACCTGGCCGCTGCTGTTGGCCAGCCCGGTGTGCAGGAGCAGACGCGGCGTCTCCACCCCGCCCGCGGCCAGCACGAGGGACCGGCACCGCTGGCGGCGCTCACGGCCGTCGCGCGTGTAGAGCACGGCGCACACCCTGCCGTCGGCGTCGAGCTCGATGCCGTGCACGAACGACTCCGGACGGATCTCCGCGCCGAAGGCGACGGCGGCGGGCAGGTAGGTCGTGTCCATCGACACCTTCGCCCCGTTGCGGCAGCCCTGGTGGCACGACCCGCAGGACACGCACGCCTGACGCAGCCCGTGGTGCTCCTGCACCCGGTCCTCGGTGGTCAGGGCGACCGGTGCGTCCGTCGCGGTGATGCCGAGCGCCGCGGTGCCGCGCATCATCATGTCCGACGAGGCGTTCCGCGCGGGCGGACCCATCCGGTACCGGCGGTCCGGGTCCCACGGGTAGTGCGCGGGGCCGGCGACGCCGACCTCGTGCTCGACGCGCTCGATGTACGCGGTGAGCTCGGCGTGGTCGATCGGCCAGTCCTCGCCCTGCCCGCTCTCGGTGCGCAGACGGAGGTCGTGCGTGCTCGGGCGCGGGGTGAAGGCGCCCCAGTGCAGGGTGGAGCCGCCGACGCCGGTCCCGCTGTTGTTCGGACCGAAGGCGGTCGGAGCGGCACCACCGCTGATGCGTTCGTCCATCCAGTTGATGTCCACCGGTGCCTCGACCTCGTCGGGCGTGTGGTCGCCGGGCTCGGTGTTCCGACCGGCCTCGAACGCGACGACGCTCAGGCCCTCGCGGGCGAGGCGAGCGGTCAGCGGGGCGCCGCCGGCACCCGTCCCGACGACGACGACGTCGACGACCTCGTCGTCCTGGTGGTGGCGCTGTGCGTCGAGTCTCATCGTCCTGCTCCCTCGGGTTCCCACGCTTCCCGCTGCCCGGCTCCGAGCAGCTGGAAGCCCTGCTTCCGGACGCCGTCGCCACCGTTGGCGAAGCCGTCGTAGTCGATCTCGGACATCGTGGCGGGGTGGGCGAGCCACTGCTTCACGAGGTCCACGCTGGCGTCCTCGAACCAGACGCGCAGCTGTTCCGCCCCGAGCGGGCCGTCCGACCGGTACCGGCCGGCGGCGACGTCCTCGAGCACCGCGGGCAGGTCGCCGGAACCGACCGTCGCGAGCACGTCCAGCGCACCACGGTAGGCGTCGGCGTCCTCCGGCATCCCCTCGGGGCGCCATCCGTCGCCCTGCCCGGCGGCGAGCTGACGGTCGACACGGAGCGCGACGTCCACCTCTCCCGGCCCTGCCTGCGGGACGACGATCCGAGCCACCGCCCGGAGCACGTCGAGCTGCTGCGGGGACAGGGCCTCCGGCGTCGCGGCGGGGTCGTCGGGCAGCGCACGCACCGCGAGCACGCCCCGGGTCCGAGCACTCACCCGCGGCGAGGCGATCACCCGGGCCTGGTCGGCGGGGACGACCGGTCCGTGGGCGACACGCCGCTCCCAGAAGCTGCGCACGAGCGCGGCGACCTCCTGCGGGCGCTCCCACGGCAGCAGGTGCGCGGCGCCAGGTACCTCGTGCAGCTCGGCGGCGGGCCAGTGCGGCATCGTGAGGCGACGCTGCGCTCCGGCCGCCAGGTCGCCGTCCTCGGCGCCGGCGAGCACGAGCGCCGGGACGGGGTTCGGCTCGGCCGTCGTCGACCAGTCCTCCCGACTACCGCGGAGCAGCCAGTCGCGCCAGGCGCGCGGGTCGGTGCGGCGCACGTCCTGCACGGCCTGCTCGTGCCGGTCCGGGGGCAGCACGTCGGCGGTGTTCGCGTCGACGAACTCCGCCGCGTGGTCCGGCTCGATCGGCCCGTCCGCGGCCCACGAGAGCATCGCGTCGCGGCGGTCCTCGTCCATCGGCTCGGGAGCGAGGGGCGAGGCGGCGAGGAGGACGACGGCGCGGAGTCCGAACAGGCCGTTCGCGCCCGAGACCGTGCGGTCGGCGACGACCGTCGCGACCTTGCCACCCATCGAGTGACCCACGATCGCCCACTCGGTGGCGCCGCTCGCCCCGATCGCCCGCTCGACGAGCACGGCCATCTCCTCGACGGTCGTGCCACCGGAGGCGGGGCTCCGCCCGAAGCCCGGCAGGTCGATGCCGACGAGGTCGAGGGTGCCGGCGAGCTCGGAGCGGAGGAGGGCGAACTCCTCCGAGCTCGAGCCCAGCGCGTGCAGGCAGAAGGCGGTCGCTGTCATCCTTCGTTCCTACCGTCCGGATCGCGCGGGACCCAGGCTCCTGTACCCCTGCGACGTACCCCGACGGGCGGTGTCAGGAGGACGTGCGCGGTTCGTAGACCGAGAGGAGCATCGCGGCACCCAGGCGAGCCACCCGTGCGGGCTGCGCCGACCGCTGCACGGCGGACTCCACCCGGGCACCCTCGACGAGCAACGAGAGTGCCTGCGCCACGTGCGACGGCACGCCGGCACGCGCGCAGAGCTGCGTCAGGTGTGCCTCGACGTCGGCGAAGTGCGCTCGCGCGAGCTCGGCGATCGCCGGGTCGGTGCGCCCGAGTTCCGCGTGCCCGTTGATGAACGCGCAGCCGCGCCAGCCCTCGTCGGCGAAGCACTGCTCCAGGTACCCGAACACCCCGAGGACCTCGTCCCGCGGATCGTCGGCGTCCCGAGCGATGCCGTCGAGTGCCCGTCGCCACGCGCCGTGCCAGCGCTGGAGCACGGCGATGACGAGCTCCCGCTTCGACGGGTACGCGGCAGTGAGCTCGTCGCGCGTGAGTCCGGCCTCGTCCGCGACGTCGTCGAGCGTCACCGGGGTGACGCCGTGCCGTGTGAACAGGGTGTCCGCCGCGGTCGACGCCCGGCGTTGTGTCGGGGACTCACGGACGGTGGGGGTCAGGGTGAGGAGGGTCATGTGCCTTCTGCAGGGTCGGGACCGCGGGTGGCGCGAGCCTACTGGCCCGACACGCGAGCGGCGTCGAGGGCCTCGGCGAGCAGGGCTCGCATGTCGATCGGCTGCGTCGGTGCGTCGGCGGCGGCCGACCGTCGGACCGGCAGCACGGTGTCGGCGACCGAGTGGTCCGCCCCGGGCAGCGCGCGGGTCCCGCGGGAGAGCCGCGACCCGCGGATGCCGAGTTCGTTGCGCGGGATGCTCATGCGGACAGTCCCAGCAGGATCGCTGCGGACGCGGCGACGGTCACCGAGAGCAGACCGGTCGACACCGCGGCGATCTGGAGGCCACGCTGTCGGCGGGCCTCCACCACCTCGGCGAACCGCGGGGTCGTGCGACCGATCCCGGCGGCGCGGGCGGTGGTGGGTCCGGTGTCCAGGTCGGTGGCGATGATGGTCACGGTCGTCGTCCTCGGGTCTCCGGGGGGCCGGCCGATCCGGCACCCGTCCACCGAGGACGCTAGGAGACCGCGGCGCCGGGCGGACGCCGACCGGGCGACGACGACGAAAGACGGACGTCCGGCAGTCCTCGTCCGACGATCTCCGGACATCCCTGCTGTGCGGACCACGTCGTCCACCCCCGGACCGGGGACACCGGTGTCCGGACAGCGCCGCGTCCGGCGGACAGAATGCACGGGACCCATGAACCCGATCACGCCGCCACGCATCGACGTCGAGACCCAGAGCTCCGACCTCGACGAAGCCCGCGACTTCCTCGCGACCGCCTACGCGGGGAACGAGTGGAGCGCCGACGCGACCGGACAGCCGTTCGCGTTCCGCTACTCGGCGGTGGGGGACGCCGCGATGTCGCTGCGGTCGATCCGCTTCGACGGCCACCTCGAGGGCGTCATGACGCCGTCCGACGACTTCGTGGTGCAGTGGACGACCCGCGGCACCGCTGCGATCGGGTCGGGAGACGCCCGGATCGTGATGGAGCCCGGTCGACCGCAGCTCTGGCCGCAGCAGGGCGCCGCGTTCTCGTACGACGACTACGACCAGCGCATCGTCCAGGTCAACCGGAGCGCCCTCGAGGAGGTCGCCGGTGAACGCGGGACCGCGCCCGGGCAGCTCGTGCTCGACCACACCGTCCGACCGGACGAGCGGGGGATGCGCGTCTGGCGGAGCAGCGTCCAGCTCATCTCGCACACCGTCCTCGACCGCCGTGCCTCCCCGCTGCTGCAGGCCGAGATGGGTCGGCTCGGGGCGCTGGCACTGCTGGAGCTGTACCCGATCGTCAGCGCCTCGCTGCCGGACGAGCTGCTGCTCCCCCGCAACGCGCACGTCCGACGAGCCGTCGAGTACGTCCACGAGCACGCGCACCTGCCGATCACGAGCACCGACCTGGCGCGGGTCGCGTCACTCAGTCTCCGCGCCCTCCAGACGGCGTTCCAGCGGACCTTCGAGCTCTCGCCGAACGCGTACATCCGACAGGTCCGGCTCGACCGCGTGCGCGAGGCGCTGCTCGCCGGCGACCCGGCGACGACGAACATCGCCGAGGTCGCGCGCGAGTGGGGGTTCGCCCACGCGGGCCGCTTCTCCGCGACCTACCAGCAGCGCCACGGCGAGTACCCGCGTCAGACCCTGCGCCGATCCGGCCGTCAGCGCGCGTAGGCGTCGACGAAGAGCGCTCCGCGGAGGTCCCGCAGGGTGTCGACGAGCCGCTCGATCGTGCGCCCGGAGATGCCGGACACCTCGAGGTCGTACGGACCGAGCGCCGGCAGGCGGCCGGTGCGGATCCGTACGACCTCCCACCCGACGGCGCGGACGGCACGGTCCTTCCGCCGGTCGGTCTCCTGCCGGGGTCCGACGTGCTCGAGCCCGTGTCGGCCCGTGCTGTCGTACTCGATCGCGACGCGCAGCTCCGGGAGCACGATGTCCGGCCAGGCCTCGACGTGGTCGAAGAACGGGCGGTCGAGCCGGATGGCCGTGTGGTCGAACGTGAAGGCGAACCGGTCGCGCAGCGCCTGCCGCAGGTCGGCCTCGACCGCCGACGCCGGCGCGGGGGCGCACACGCTCGTGAAGGAGTCACCCGACGGGACCCTCGGGGTCTTCGGGCAGATCGACCGCGGGACCGGCTGCGACGACCGTGCACCGCTCGCCCGTGTCGAGCGTGCGCCCGACCGTCCCGCAGCACGAGCCCCCGATCGGGACGACGCCACCGCACCGGTCGGCACCCGGCCCACGCCGGGGACCGGGCCTCGCCCCGGAGCCGACGGGAGCGTCCGGCGGCCGCTGACCCGCTCCGCCCGCTGCGGCGGCGGGATCGCTGCCGGCCAGTCCTCGGGGAGCACCGGCCACCGCTGCGGTGCCGCCTGCAGGTGGCACTCGGGGCACCAGACGGACCGTCGGCGCTCCCGCCCGGGTCGCGACCGCTGCTCGGCAGGCGTTGCGACGAAGACGTGACCGACGTCGCACTCCCACGTCAGCAGCACCTCGGCCGCGGGCGGCACCTGCGTGAGCACCACGCCGTGGTTCCACTCCGGGTGGTACTGCCGCACGAGCACCGGGTACGACGCCCACGCCGAGCGGAACTCGCCGACGGCGTACGGTACGGCGGTGCCCCGCGACCACTGTCGCCGTCGCCACCACGCGTCCACCGGTTCGACCACGCCGTCACCGTAGGGAGCACCTCCGACACCGCGACTGCCGAGCCGTCGGGCGCCCGGGCCGGGTCAGCCGTCGAGCGCGTTCCGGACGTACCCGACGACCGCGTTCGCGTGCCCGTGGCCGAACCCGTGCTCGTCCTTCAGCCAGGCCACCACCTCCGCGTGCCGGTGCCCGTCCAGCTGCTCGGCGACCAGGTCGAGCCAGTCCTGCACGGGGCGCCCGTAGGTCCGCTCGATGCTCGGGAAGTACGAGGCGGGGCCCTTCGGCTTCGACCCGTCCTCCGGCGGCTCCGGAGCGGTCACGCGGCGTGTCGTCATGGCCGCCAGGGTAGCCGTGGTCGCAGGACGTGCGGACGCCGGCGCCGCCGCCGTGGCCTCAGCGGAACCCGTCGTCCCGCCGGCTGCGGTGCAGGGTGTCGCTCGGGTGCTCGCCGAAGCGGTCGGCGTACGCGGCGGCGAACCGACCGAGGTGCGCCCACTGCCACCGGCGCGCGACGTCGGCCACCAGGAGGTCCCCGCCGGACGTCTCGAGCTCCCGTCGGGCACCGTCGAGCCGCTCCGCCCGGAGCCTGGCCATCGGCGACTCCCCGAACCGACGGTGCATCGCGTTCTGCAGTCCCCGCTCGCTGATCCCGACGGCGTCCGCGATGTCCCGGAGCGTGACCGGCTGGTCGGCGTGCGCGCGGATCCACTCCGCTGCGCGCGCGGCGGAGCCACGGCCGGTCGGCGCGACGGCCGGCAGGACCGGGAAGGCCGCCACGACGGCGTCGGCGATCTCCGCGTTGATCGTCTGTCGGACGGCGTCGGCGAGCGCGGCGTCCATGACCGGTCCACCGTGCGCACGGATCACGGCACGCAGGGCCCGCCGCGCGGACTCGTCCGGGGACTCCGGCGCGAGGACCACCGGCCCGGTCGGCAGGTGTCCCCTGCGCACGAGCGCGCGACGGAGCACGCGGTCCGACAGGTGGACCATCGTGATCGTGCGGACGTCCGCCGTGAAGGCGTAGCGACGCGAGGCGGTGAGCAGGACCGGTGCACCCGGCTGCACGGCGAGCGGGTCGCCGCCGTCGAGGTCCTCGATGGTCGCACTGCCGTCCCCGATCCAGAAGACGATGTGCTCGTCGCGCGGCTGCATGACGCCGGCCCGCGTGCCCTGGACCTCGGCCCGGCGGACCGAGACCTCGGCGTCGCCCGCGCCGAGGTAGCGGAAGGTGTCGAGCGCGCTGTCGATCCCGCCGGCGGTCCCGTAGATCTCGTCGAGTTCGTCACCCCGGTGCTCGCTGACCGCCTCCACGCGGAAGCGTCGGAACGTGGGGTGCTCCGTCCCTCGTGCCTGCCCAGTCACGATCGCATGGTCTCAGGACCGGCGGCCGGTGTGCGCTTCCCGGACAGCGTGTCCCGGTGTCGGAGTCGCCGTCCGTGCACCTCCGGACGGCCGAGGGCGGACGGCGGACGGCGGAGCGTGCGGACGGGTCACCACCGGATGCGGGCGAACTCCTCGCGCAGTCGCCGCGCGCGACCGGGGTGCACCTGCTCGACCCAGCCGATCCGGCCGAGCAGGTGCGCGCGGAGGTCGGGGTGCCCGGCGCGGTCCTGCGATGCCGGGCCGTGGACGACGCAGTTGTGCAGGACGGCGTGCAGCCGGTCGACCTCACGGCGACCGGGCGACGGCCGCTCGTTGACGACGACCCCCGTGACCGACTGCCGGCTCCCCCGCCTCCGGACCCGGCTCTTGCGGGGGTTGAGCCGGTACCCCTGCTCGGTCACGATCCGCTCGACGCCGCGCAGGAAGGCGTCGGGTCGGGCGGCCAACCGGTGGTCGCCGCTGAAGGTCAGGTCGTCGGCGTAACGGGTGTACCGGGCACCGGTCGCTCCCGCCCAGCCGGCGAGGCGGGCGTCGAGGTGCCGCAGCGCCGTGTTGGCGAGGGCCGGCGACGAGGGCGCGCCCTGTGGCAGGTGGGCGACGGCGAGGGCCTCGCGCAGCGCGGCTCGTTCCTCGGGACTCCCGCCGGCGGGCATCGCGGTGAGGACGTGGGGCGGGACCCGGTGGGTGCAGAGCCCGGTCAGGACGTGCGCGAGCGGTTCCGCGTAGCCGGCGGACCGGAACACGCCGTAGACCGTCGGGGCGGTGACGCTGGCGAAGAACGTGGTCAGGTCGGCGCTGAGCACGACGTGCTGCCCGGTGTGCACCGCGGCGCCGGTGACGACGCTCCGTCCCGCCACGAACCCGTGGGCGGCGTCGTGCACCGGGAGCCGGACCAGCAGGCCGTCCAGGACGGTGCGCTGCGTCCGGCGGAGCAGGTCCATCGGCTTCTCGAGCAGGCGCGGTACCCGTCCGGGCCGGACCACCCACTCGTGCCGGACGTGGTGGAGCGGACTGCCCGCCGGGGCGTGCCGGTTCCACGCCCGGGTGTCGGCGAGCCAGAGCAGCCGACCGACGGTGACGTCGAGCGCCCGGGCGAGCTCCGGGAGCGTGTCGACGAGCAGCGGGCTCTCGGTTGCGGGGCGTGCGCGGACGGCGGTGACCGGACGGGCGAGCACGCGGACCGGACGCCGGGCCTCGCGGGAGCGGTGCAGGGCGGCGAGCCGGGGCGCCGCGGCGAGCACCCGGGCGAGCTGGCGGGGTGCGTCGACGGGCGGTCGCGGGTAGGTGTCGAGCGCCGCCCCGACGGCTCGTCCCACGTAGGCGCGGTCGACGCCGACCACGGCGTAGCCGGCGGCGGTCAGGTCGTCGACGGCCCACGAGTCGGCGGTGAGGAAGGCGTCGGCGAGCGCCGTCGCCACGACCTCGAGGGGCGTGGGGTTCCCGGAGGACCCGTCGGTGCCTCCGTGCGGCGTCGCGCGCGGAGCGCGCCGTCCCGCTCGGGGCGTGTCGTCCTGCTGGTCCTGCGTGCCCCGGGGTGACCCCGGAGAGGTCGACGCGTCGCGCGCGTCGGCCGCCTCCCCCGGGAACTCTACGCGGTCACCCTACGGTGTGCGACCGACGGACGGGAGGCGCGCGGCCGGACCGCCACGCGCCTCCCGTCCGGCTCCGGTCCCGCTAGCGACGTGGGCGGCCGAGCAGGACCGTGCCGACCACCGCGGCGATGCCCGCCCAGACGAGCGGACGCGTCACGCGGCGGCGCTTCGCCACCCAGCCGCCGTCGGTCGCGTTGTGGGCGTCGGCGGGCTCGTACAGGTTGCCGTCGCTCGGCACGCCCTTGCCCCGGAGCGCGAACGTCTCCACCATCGGCTTGGTGATCTTGTGGAACAGTCCCGGGAACACGTACTGCAGCGGCACGAGCGACGCCTGGATCCGCCCGACGAAGCGGTAGCGCTTCGGGTGCAGCGCGGCGCGGACGACGGCCCGACCGGCGCGCTCGACCGACACGGTGGGCGGCAGGGGGTGCGAGGTCTTGCCGGTGTAGTTCGCCCCGTTCTGGTAGATCGGGGTGTCGATCGTCGAGGGGAGCAGGGCGGTGAACCGGATCCCGGTGCCCGCGTACTCGTCGCCGAGGACGTCGACCAGACCGAGTGCGGCGTGCTTGCTCGTCACGTACGCCGACTGGTACGGCGCGGAGAGCAGCGACTGGATCGACCCGACGAGCACGTACGTCCCCGTGCCGCGCTGCTTCCAGTGCGGCAGCAGCGCGGAGATCGCGTGGAGGTGCCCGTACAGGTTCGTGTCGACGACGCGCTTGAACGCCTTCGTCGGGGTCTGCTCGAAGAGCCCGTAGACGAAGAGCGCCGCGTTGCCGACGAAGACGTCGATCCGGCCGAACCGTGCGGTGGTGGTGGCGACGAGGTCGCGCACGGCGTGCTCGTCGGCGACGTCGGTGGGGATCGCGACCGCCTCGGCGCCGAGTGACCGGCACTCGGCTGCGGCGGCCTCGAGGCTGTCGTGGCTGCGAGCGGCGAGCACGAGGGTGGCCCCTTGTCGGGCGAACTCGTGCGCCGCGGCCCTCCCGATGCCGCTCGATGCTCCGGTGACGACGACGATCTTCCCGCGGAACCGTTTGGTCATGACCTCGTTGCTACCCGCGACCGGCTGCGACGACGCCCAGGCCGGGTGCGGTCGCCCCACGGCTTCCCGGACGTGCCCGGGGGTGCGACGATGGGCGCATGCCGAAGGACGAGCTGACGGTCGAGGAGGCGACGGCGATCGCCGAGCACGCCCGGTCCGGGGCGCTCCCGCTCGAGGACCCCGAGGTCCGCCGCGTCGTCGAGCAGGCGAACCGGACGCTGGTCCGCGCGCAGATGTGGGGCGAGGACCGCAGCCCGAGGCTCCGCCGTCGTCGGCGGTGGCTCGCCGCGGGCGCGCTGGTGATGGTGCTCGTCTGGGTCGCCGGGCTGCTCGTCCCCCTCGCCTTCCGTCTCGGCCTCTGAGACCTGCGGTCGACCGTCGCGCGAGCGCAGGCGCGACGACCGATCGTCGTGTGAGCCGCGTCGCGTGAGCGCGGCTCAACACGCCCGGCCCTCGGAGTGGGGTTGCCCGGAACACCCCGTCCGGGTTGACTCGACCGCGTGACGAGCACCGCGGACCGCCCCTCGTCGACGCCGACGTGGACGATCAGCGTGCGCGACGACACCGGTCCGATCGTGCTCGGCGGCCTCCGGACGTCGTGGGCTCCGCTGGCGAAGCAGACCATCATCGCCGCGCTGATCGTCGGGGCTGCCGTGGGGAGCACCTTCTCCCCGTGGCTCGAGGTCACCGACGCCCCGCTGATGTGGAGCGGGGTCGCGATCGCCCTCCTCGGCCTGGTCTTCGCCGCCGTGGCCGTGCGCTCGTCCGCGGCGATGCGGGTCGAGCTGCTCGTCCCCGCGATCGACTTCTTCGCGGTCGGCTTCCTGCGCTTCGGCACCGGCGACGCCGCCTCGGTCTTCACCGCGATCGTGGTGCTGCCCGTGGTGTGGGTCGCCGCGAACCCCGGGCGACGGCACGTGGTGTGGCCGGTGCTCGGCACGACCGGCACGCTGCTGCTGTCCTACGCGATCTCCCCGACCGAACCGCGGCCGAGCGAGCTCGTGCGGCTGTTCATCGTCGTGTTCGTGTTCGGGGCGACGGCTGCCGTGACGAACGAGCTCGCGCGGCAGGCCGGCCTCCAGCTCGCCGCGGTGCAGCGCCGGCGTCGGGTGGCCGAGGGCGAGATCGACCGCGCGGCCCTCGTGCAGCAGTCGCTCCTGCCGACGACCGCCGCGGGGCTGCCCGGGGAGCTCCGCGCGGTGGGCGTGTGCATCCCCGCGCGGACGGTCGGCGGCGACTTCTACGACTGGTTCCCCACCCCCGGCGGCGCCGCCTTCACCCTCGGCGACGTGATGGGCAAGGGCGTCGGCGCGGGCATGATCGCCGCCGCCGTGCGCTCGCTCATCCGCAGCACCGTCGATGAGTCCGACCCCGCGGTCGCCGTCCGCCGCGCCGCGACCGGGCTCGCGACCGGGACGTCCGACCTGACCAGCGGACAGTTCACGACGTGCTTCCACGTGCGGGTCGACCGTGACGGGCACGCCCGGTGGGTGGACGCCGGGCACGGGCTGACGGTGCTTCGGAGCGCCGACGGCACCGTCCGCCCGCTGCGGTCGGCGCACCTGCCGATCGGTGTCGGCACGAGCTGGACCGCCGAGGACACCTCCCTCGAGCCCGGCGACGTCATCGTGGCCGTGAGCGACGGCGTGCTCGACCTGTTCGGCGGCGACCTCGACTCGCTCGACCGCTTCGAGGCGTGGGTGGCGGAGCGGGACCACCCGCAGCAGGTCGTCGACGGCATCGCCGAGCTCGCGCACGCCGACGAGCACCCCGACGACGTCACCGTGCTGTGCGTCGGCTACGTCCCCTGAGCGGACCGACCCCTCGTCGCGACCGCGGTCCGGCGCGCGTGTCCCTCGAAGTGTGGACTGGTCACCGGACCGATCACGGGGGATGATCGTGCGTCCCGTCCAGCGACGGGCACGAGGACAGGGATCCCCCGGATGCTGCACGACCACACGCCGACCGACGCCGCCCACACCGTCGACCGACGCCGCTTCCTGGCGCTCGGGCTGGGCAGCGCCGCAGCCACGACGGCCGCCGTCGGAGCGGCACTGACGCCGGACGACCACGCCGCGGCGGCCACCACGACGTCGTCCGGAGGGGTGCTCCTCGCCGCTGACGAGTTCGACGGCGCCGCCGGCAGCGCCCCGAACCCGGGGATCTGGCGGTTCGACACGGGCACCGGCGGGTGGGGGAACGCCGAGCTGCAGACCTACACCGACTCGCGACGGAACAGCGCGCTGGACGGCGCGGGCAACCTCGTCATCACCGCGCGACGCGAGGCCGACGGCACGTACACCTCCGCGCGGCTGAAGACCGAGGGCACCTTCACCGCGCAGTACGGCCGGATCGAGGCACGCATCCGGATCCCGCGCGGGCAGGGGATCTGGCCCGCGTTCTGGATGCTCGGCGCGGACATCGGGCAGGTCGGATGGCCGGCCTGCGGCGAGATCGACGTGATGGAGAACGTCGGGTACGAGCCCGGTGTCGTGCACGGCACCGTGCACGGACCCGGCTACTCGGGAGCGCAGGGGCTGTCGGCCGCTGCGACCCTGCCGAACGGTGCGGCCTGGGCGGACGCCCACCACGTCTTCGGGGTCGATTGGCGCCCGGGATCGGTCACGTGGCTCGTCGACGGCGTCGCGCAGCGCACGGTCACCCGGGCCGACGTGGGGACGTCGCCGTGGGTCTTCGACAAGCCGTTCTTCGTGCTGCTCAACGTCGCCGTGGGCGGCACCTGGCCCGGGTCGCCGGATGCGACCACGCGGTTCCCGCAGCAGATGCTCGTCGACTGGGTGCGGGTCTGGCAGCAGTCCTGACGGCGAACGGGACCCGCGGGGCGAGCCCGCCACGCTCCTCCCCTCCGTCCAGTGCTCAGCGCCTCGCGCGTGCCAGCAACCAGAGGTACGTCGCGTGGCCGACCAGCGCCAGGCCGAAGAACACCGCGGCGACCGCGTAGACGCGGTCGAGCTCGCCCTGGCCGATGACGAGCATCACGACGCAGAACACCACGGCCGCGGCGAGCACGCCGACCTGGATCGTCGACCAGATGCGGCGGAAGCGGGGCATGCCGGAGTCGTCCACGGCCCCATTCTGCCCGACCGGCGCGACGGACCCGGGTCGCCGCGGCCTACTTCTCCGGGTCGTGGCCCCAGTTCATGAGCGAGTACCGCCACTTCGAGTCGTGGGAGTCGCCCTTCGGTTCCTGCTTCGAGTGCCGCGCCACGTAGCCGACGACCTTCCGCATGTGGGCGTAGTCGTCGTCGGTGTAGTCGCCCTGCTTCTTCTCGAGGATGCGGACGATGTGCCGCCCGCTCTCGTGTCCGGTGGACTCGCCGCCGCCGTCGGACTTCTGTCCGACCTCCTTCGACTCGTCCGTGTCGAGCCACTTCCGCAGTTCGGACGCGGTCATGTTCACCGCGTCGGCGAAGTCGTCGCGCGTCTGCTTCTCGTCGTGCTGGTCGTCGCTCATGGCGGCCAGCGAACGCGCCGGGCCTGGGTGTCCACGCAGCGCTGCGTGTCCCCCGTTCCGGTGCGCTGATCGGACGCCGCTCCGCGTCCGTCCAGCACTGGTCGGGTTGTGTGTCCCCCGAACACCCCCACGACAGGAAGCGAGAGCAACATGCGCGCAGTGGTCTGGCACGGCATCGGGGACATCCGTCTCGACGAGGTCCCGGAGCCCACCATCCAGCACCCGGAGGATGCGATCGTCCGGATCACCCGCAGTGCGATCTGCGGCACGGACCTGCACTTCGTCCGCGGCACCATGGCACCGATGGAGGAGGGCACCATCCTCGGGCACGAGGCCGTCGGCGTCGTCACCCAGGTCGGTGACGCCGTCCGCGGGTTCAGCGCCGGGGACCGCGTCGTCATCAACTCGACGATCTCGTGCGGCGCGTGCCGGTACTGCCGGATGGGCAAGACCGCGCAGTGCGACGTCGCGAACCCGAACGGCCCGCAGGCCGGCACGAGCTTCTTCGGCGGCCCGCAGTCGACCGGGCCGGTGAACGGTCTGCAGGCGGAGTACGTGCGCGTGCCGTACGCCCGCAACACGATGCACCCGCTGCCCGAGAACGTGAGTGACGAGCAGGCGATCCTGCTCTCCGACATCTTCCCGACCGGCTGGTTCGGCGCCGAGCTCGCCGGGGTCACCCGCGGCGACGTCGTGGTCGTGTTCGGCGCCGGCATCGTCGGCCAGTTCGCCGCCGCCTCCGCCTACAAGCTCGGCGCAGCCCGCGTGATCGTCGTCGACGGCGAGGAGACCCGGCTCGCCGCGGCGCTCGCGCAGCACTGCGAGGTCGTCGACTACAACCGCGAGGACCCGGTGCAGGCGATCATGGACCTGACGAACGGCATCGGCGCGGACGCCGTGATCGACGCCGTCGGGGTCGACGCGGAGCGCCCGAAGCAGGGCCCCGCAGCGGTGTCCGACGAACAGGCCCAGCAGTTCGACGCCGAGGTGCAGCAGGTCGCGCCCGACGCCTCGCCGGACGGCTTCGGCGAGCAGCAGCAGTGGAAGCCCGGTGACGGCCCGTCGCAGGTCGCACAGTGGGCGGTCGCGTCGGTCGCGAAGTACGGCCGCATCGGCATCATCGGCGTCTACGGTCCGACCGCACAGTCGTACCCGATCGGCGAGGCGATGAACAAGAACCTGACGATCCGGATGGGCAACTGCGACCACCACTCGGTCACCCCGCCGCTCATCGACCTGGTGGCATCGGGGCAGTTCGACCCGACCGCGCTGATCACCGAGCACGAACCCATCGGCGACGCGATCGCCGCGTACGAGGCCTTCGACCGCCGCGAGCCCGGCTGGGTCAAGGTCGAACTGGAGGCGACACGATGACCACCGCACCGAGCGACCAGTACGCCTTCGGCGACCCGCGCAGCCGCTACCCCGACGTCTCTCCGGAGCCGCAGACCCAGGACGAGCCAGGCCTGCAGTCGCAGATGACCCCCGTCCCCGACCTCGGCGAGTCCAGCTACCGGGGCACGGGGCGCCTCGAGGGCCGGAAGGCCCTCATCACCGGAGCCGACTCGGGCATCGGCGCCGCCGTGGCGATCGCCTTCGCCCGCGAGGGGGCCGACGTCGTCCTGGCCTACCTGCCCGAGGAGCAGTCCGACGCCGACCACGTGATCGAGCAGATCGAGGCGGCCGGGCGGAAGGCGGTCGCGGTCCCCGGTGACCTGCGCGACAAGGCCTACGCGGGGCAGCTCGTCGAGCGCGCCGTCGCCGAGCTCGGGGGCATCGACGCGCTGGTCAGCGTCGCCGGCAAGCAGCGGTGGCAGCCCGACCTGCTCGACATCACCGACGACCAGTTCGAGGCGACGTTCGACGTCAACGTGTTCGGGCTCTTCCGCCTGGTGAAGGCAGCCCTGCCGCATCTGCAGCCGGGGTCGACGGTCACGACGACCGCGTCCATGGAGGCCTACCAGCCCGCGCCGGACCGCCTCGACTACGCGGCGTCGAAGGGCGCGATCAACAACTTCTCCAAGGGGTTGTCGCAGCTGCTCGTCGAGCGCGGCATCCGGGTCAACATCGTCGCCCCGGGTCCGACCTGGACCGTCCTGCAGCCGAGCGGCGGCGTCGACCCGGAGTCGCTGCCCGAGTTCGGCAGCAGCGAGTCGCCGATGGGCCGCGCCGCCCAGCCCGCCGAGCTCGCCCCGGCGTACGTGTTCCTCGCGTCGCAGGAGTCGAGCTTCGTGGCCGGCGAGACCCTCAACGTCAACGGGGGCATGGTCACGCCCTGACCCCGGACCGCCTCGGCTCGTGGAGCGGACACGCTGCTCCCCGAGCGGGAATGCCCGCGCAGCCGCCGACGTCGAACCATCCACACACCACGCGAAGGAGCACACCATGACCCTCGACCTCCACAAGGGGAACAGCGTCGACACCGAGCGTCACTGCCTGCCGACCAGCACCCTGCACGCCCTGCACGACGACCAGCAGGAGCAGACGTTCGGACGCTGGCTCGGCCAGATCAACGGACAGCGCTGAGCGCGTTCGCTGCGCGCTGACGGACGGGAGGCGCGGTGCCGGCTGGCACCGCGCCTCCCGTCCGTTCGTGGTCACGCCGGACGCCGCCGGTCACGGCGAGACGCCGTCACGTCGGCGCGGCGCTGCTAGGTTGCAGCTGTGTCGTGGGGTCGGTGGTGGTTCGCGCTGCAGGCGTCGGGCGGCGCCGTCTGGTGGCTGCTGGTCCCCACCGTGCCGATCGTCCGGACCGCGACGCTCGGCTCGCTCGACCCCGTGCCGGTCGCCGCGCTCGACGTCCCGCTGTTCGTCGTCGCCTCGGCACTGGCCGCCGCGGGCCTCCGCTGGTCCGCCGTCGTCGCCACGGGGTGGACGGTGCTCGTGCTGCTCGGGACGGCCGCCTGGGCGACGGTCACCCGTGAGGCGGGCTGGGGTGTCGTCGCGATGACCGCAGCGACCGTCGGCTCCGTCCTCGCGCTGTGCCACGTGCTGCTCGGGCGGGTGCCGACCGAACTCGTCACGTCGGGTCCGCTGCGCTTCCGGACCGCCGACCCGGACGCGGGACCCGTCCGACACCTCCTCGGGACCGCGGTGCAGATCGTCGTGTTCTGGGGGCTCTTCCTCGGCGTCCTCCCGCTGCTGATCGCCGCCGCCGAGACCCGGTGGCGGCTCAGTCCCCCGCTGCCCGACGCCGTCGTGCAGGTGGTCAGCGGGACCGGTCTCGTCGTCTTCGTGCTGGCGAGCCTGCTCGGCCTCGCCTCGGCGGTGTCGATGTCGACGCGTGGCGGCGGAACCCCGTTGCCGTCGGCGATGCCCAACCGGCTCGTGGTCGCCGGCCCCTACCGGGTGGTGCGGAACCCGATGGCCCTCGCCGGGCTGACCCAGGGCGCTGCGGTGGGGCTCGTCGCGGCGTCCTGGACGGTGCTCGTCTACGCGGTCGCGGGCTCCGTCGTGTGGAACTGCGTCGTGCGCCCGCTCGAGGAGCGCGACCTGGAGCAGCGGTTCGGTGACGACTTCCGCCGCTACGCCGCAGCCGTCCGGTGCTGGGTGCCGCGGTTGCGCCCGGTACCGCGGAGCTGAGCGCGCGCCACGGGACGCAGCACGAGCGCGCGAACCGGATGGTCCGCCCGTCCGCGTCCGGAACACGACCGGACCCGCCGGGTGCCCCGGAGCGCGTGCAGTGTGGACGGAGCCGTCCGACCGGGCGGCACCCCGCTCGCGCAGACCCGCCGGCGAGGACGGCCGGCGGGACGACGCGGGAGGTGCAACGGGTGCGATCGAGACTCTCCGACCTGCACGAGGAACCGGGCGAGTGGCACCGGCGTGGGCTGCGTCACCCGGACGAGATCGCGTCCCTCGTGCACACCCGGCTGCTGGAGAACGTCCCGGCCGACCCCGCGTACCGCGACTTCTTCTCCGCCGAGTGAGCGTCGTGCGTTCCTCCGCTCAGAGCTCCCGGAGCATGCGGCCGGCGACGGCGTCGTTCCAGGACGTGGTGGCCCCGACCTCGGTCGCGGTGTGCAGTCCCCCGTGCCCGTCCTCCAGCCCGCACCGCCACCGGTCGAACACGCTCATGCAGAGCGTCCGTGCCGTGCGCACCGCGCCGGCGACGGGCCGCTGCGGCGCTGCGTGGCGGAGCGGACGCTGCGGCGTCCTGTCGCCGAGCGGGTCCGTGGTCGCGTCGTCGGTCGGCTCCGGTTCGACAGCGGGCAGGGGGGTCGTGGTGGTGTCGTCGTGCATCTCACCAGTGGGACGTCACGAGCAGCGGATCCGTCACGAACTGACGCACCCGACACCACGCGGGCACTCTCCGCGCTGCCGGTGCATGCTCGGTGGAGACCGGTCCACCGACCGGCAGCCCGAGTCGGACGGAAGGCGGGGATGAGCGACGGCACCGCGCTGCAGCACGCGTCCGACGCGACGCTCGTCGCCCGCGCGGCCGACGGCGACGTGCTGGCCTTCGAGGTGCTCGCCCGCCGGCACGGACCGCTGATGCGCGTCTACGCGGAGCAGGTGCTCGGCTCCAACGTCGAGTCCGACGACGTCGTGCAGGAGGCCTTCCTGACGGGGTGGCGGAAGCTCGCGGACCTCGAGGACGCCGAGCGGTTCCGCCCCTGGATCATGCAGATCGTCACCCGCCGGGCCCTCGACCGTCTCCGGCGTCGACGTCACCACGACGACCTGGACGACCACGACGAGGCGGCCGACCCGTCGCAGGCCCCGGAGCGTACCGTCGAGACGCGCATGCAGCTCGACGCGATGTGGGCTGCACTGGACCGGATGCCGATCGACCAGCGTCGGTGCTGGCTGCTCCGGGAGACCGCCGGGTACAGCTACCAGCAGATCGCCGAGGAACTCGAGCTCCCGACGTCGACCGTGCGGGGCCTGCTCGCACGGGCGCGACGGTTCCTCGCCGCGGAGATGGAGGGATGGCGATGACGACCGACGACCTCCCCCTGCCCGACGACGACCTCGACGGCCACACGATCGAGGAGATCGCGGACTACCTCGACCGCGGTCGGGACCCGATCGACCCGTCCATCGAGGGCTCGGCGGTCTGCCGACTCGCGATGACGAACATGCAGCGCCTGCGCGAGCTCTCGCTCGGCGCGCTCGAGCAGCGCGCCGGTGCCGAGCCCGACCGGGAGACCGCCTGGGTCGACCGCTTGCTGGGAGCGATCCGCGCCGAGGTGCGGCCCGGTCGCGACGTCCCGGTCGCCCACCCCGATCCGCGCCTGCGCCTGGCGGTCACCGAGGCGGCCGTGCGCGGACTCGTGCGCCGTGCCGGCGACACGATGGGCGGCGTCGTGATGGGCCGCTGCGTGCTGCGGGGCGACGTGGAGGAGCCCGGAGCCGCGGTCAGCATCGACGTGACTGCCGGGCTCGTGTACGGCGGGTCGGCCCTGGAGACCGCCGAGCGCCTGCGGGTCACCGTCGCCGAGGCCGTCGAACGGCACACCGAGCTGCGCGTCGAGGCCGTCGACGTCCACTTCGACGACGTCTACCTGCCCTGACGACCACCTGCCTGACCACAACCTGCCCGACCGGCGGCGAGACGACCCACCAGCAGCGAGGAGCGCGACCATGGACGACGAAGCGATCTCACGCACGGTGACGGCCGGCATCCGACACGTCCCCGGTGTCACCGGGGTCTACCCGCCCCGACCCGTCGCCGCCGCGGCTGAGACCGTGGTCGA
Source organism: Curtobacterium sp. 1310 (assembly GCF_017834105.1). NCBI lineage: Bacteria > Bacillati > Actinomycetota > Actinomycetes > Micrococcales > Microbacteriaceae > Curtobacterium > Curtobacterium sp. 1310. The sequence goes on from NZ_JAFICY010000001.1 coordinate 648,211, forward strand.
TGCGGTGGTGCCCGTACCGCTCCGTCTGCACGACCCCGACGTCCTGGTCGACGTGGACCGACGCGGCGGTCGCGTGCACGTCGTCACCGGCATCAGCGTCGACGGCGGCCGTCCCGCCGCGGACACCCTCCGCGCGGTGGGTGAACGGGTCCGCGACCTGCTCGACGCCGACACGGCCGCGACGGCGGACCTCATCAGCGTGACCGTCCGGCTGGTCGAAGACCCTGTCGACGCGGGCGTGGCCCGTCCCGAGGGCGGACCCGCGGACCCGATCGGGCTGCCGACGAGCAATGTGTGAGCGCTTCCGCTCGGAACTCCCCCACCCGTACGGTCGTACCGACGCGCCGGGACCGTACACGCTCGTGGTCGGCGAGCACCAGCTGTCGTCCTGGGACCTCGGCCCCACCGGCAGGGCCGGCAGCGCACCGGACGGGAGGCGCGTGGCGGATCAGCGCCACGTCGCGCGTCCGACGCCGCGCCGGTCCGGAGGCACGTGGCCGGCCGGCACCGTGCCTCCCGTCCGCCGCGTCACCGGTCCGAGCGGTGAGCATGCCATGATCCCGGGTGCGCATCGACGACTTCCCCGCCCCGGAGACCCCGGCCGCCCGAGCGGCTGCGTCGCTCGCCACGCGCTACCAGTCGACGGCGATCACGGCGCACGCCGTCCGGTCCTGGTACTGGGCAGCGGGCTTCGCGGCGCTCGACGGGCTCGACGGCGTCGACCACGAACTGCTGTGGGTCGCGGCCGTCCTGCACGACATCGGCACCGTGACCGAGTTCGACAACCACACGGTGTCCTACGAGCACGCCGGTGGGCACGTCGCCGTCGCCCTGACGACCGGGGCGGGTTGGGCGGTCGAGCGGCAGCAGCGCGTGCTCGACGTGATCGTGCGGCACAACTGGCCGGCCGTCGACGTCCACCTCGACCTCGAGGGGCACCTGCTCGAACGCGCGACCGGGCTCGACGTCTCCGGCGCGGGGGTCGAGCTGCTGCCGGAGTCGTACCTGCGCGAGGTGCTCGCACGGCACCCCCGCGGCGCGCTGGCTGCTGAGTTCGGCGCGTGCGTCGTCGACCAGGCCGCACGGAAGCCCGACACCGCAGCGCGGCGCCTGGTCGACGGCGGTGTCGTCCGGAAGCTCGCGCAGAACCCGCTCGAGGCACTGTCCTGACCACGACGCGCGCGCGAGGCCCAGCCGGACGTGTCAGCATCGGATCATGACCACCGCCGAACCCGACGTCCGTCACGTCGTCGAGGCGTCCGGCGACGACCTCGACGCGGCCCGAGCGGTGTTCGAGTCGGCGTACGGTGCCGCCGGGTTCCTGCCCGAGCGGACCGAGCGGGACTTCGGCTACCGGTTCCGGTCGGTCGGTGGCGAGGGGATGTCGCTGGACTCGAAGCGCTTCGACGGTCGGATGGCCGGCGAGGTCGACGCGACGAGCCACTACTTCGTGACGTGGGTCAGCGACGGCGGCGGACTGCTGGACATCGACCGCGACGAGGTGGCGCTCGCGCCCGGACGCCCGATCGTGTTCCCGAGCGAGCGCCCGTACCGCTTCGACCTCGCCGACGTCCGGCAGAACGTGGTGCAGTTCGACCGCCGCACGCTCGAGCGCACCGCCGCCGAGCTGCACGGCACGGAGCCGGCGCCGCTCGTGTTCGACCACGCCGCGCTGCCCCGACGGGAGGACGTCCGGACGTGGAACGCCGAGCTGCGGGCCTCCGCGCAGGTCGTCCTCGGTGCCACGCCGCTGTCCCCGCTCGCGATGGCCGAGGCCACCCGGCGCACCGCGCTGGCGATGCTCCGGACCTTCCCGCACACGACCCTCGCGCCGGCCGCGCCGGTGCCCGTCGGCGCACGGGGCCGGGTGCAGCAGGCGATCGAGTACATGCACGCCAACGCCGACGTCCCGATCACCACGACCGACGTCGCCGAACACGTCGGGCTCAGTGTCCGCGGGCTCCAGCAGGGCTTCCAGCGGCAGGTCGGGATGTCACCGAACTCGATGCTCCGCGGGATCCGCTTCGACCGGATCCGGACGGAGCTCCGGTACCACTCGGTGGGCGAGACGACCGTGGCGGACACCGCACGACGGTGGGGGTTCGCACACGCCGGGCGGTTCTCCTCCGCCTACGCGAAGCGGTTCGGGGAGCTGCCGAGCGAGACCCTGCGCGCGCGTCGCTGAGCGACTGCGTGGGCCCTACCGGGATCGAACCGACGACATCCACGGTGTGAACGTGGCGGACCGCGCAAACGTCCGCAGCGATACGCAGCGCTTCCCAGTGATGGCGCGGAAGTAGCTTGCGGACAACTGCGAACAAAAGCACCCGGCTGCGCGTGGTCACCGGCAGCACACCGGCAGCTTGTGCCGGTCGTCCTCGAGTTCCCCGCCGTGGCGCCGGCCTCCCCTACGCCGACGACACGCACCGCTACCGCCTCGGCCGCCGACATCGCCGCCCGATGAAACGGCGGCTGCCTGGCGACGCTCGGCAGGCGGCGCGAGCACGGGGTACTCCCCCCCCCCCCGGGGCAAACCGCTAACGTGTGTCGCGCCGTGCACGCAAAGGTCCGCCGCCGAGCAGCTGCTGATGCTTCCGGCCGAGACGACAGGCGCCCACCTCGGAACTACTGGCCGAGCTGTCCGAGCGCCGCTGCGACACCGTCATAGCCGAGAGTGGCCGCGTGTGTGATGACACCCGTGACCGCAGGAACAATCAGCTTGGCCGCGGCGTCCCGCCATCGGGGACTACGCTCCTCGTCCGCCTGTCCGGCTGCAGCCTGCATGGCAACCCAGAGCCGCTCAGCAGCGCTCGCATAGTCGAAGCCCCCAGCGAGCGTCTCATCCTCCGTCGCATCGCGAATCTCGCGCACCAGCTTCACCAAGTAGTAGCGAAGCTCCGCGCTGATGGTCTGGTCTTCCTCAAGAAGGCCAATCGCTTCGTCGACGACGGCACTTAGCCGATCGAGTCCGCCCGGCGCGATCCTCCCCTTGGTCGCTTCAATGAGGGTGCCCAGCATCTGCAGCTGCCCCATCGCTGCTGAAGGGAATGCCGCGCCAGGGTCGGACTGCTGACCCCAAGTGGTCCCCGCATTGGCCGCCATGCGGCCCCATTGCGGGAACGACTCCCTCGAGACGTACACGTTGAGACCGTCCGCCTCCATCTCGCTGAGCGCACGATCGATAGCCGTGAGCAGAGCGCTGGTCTCGAGCATCTTTGTAGTCGCAACCATCGGGTCAGCGTTCCAGCCTCGGGCGTCATTTGCGACCACGCCGGATGCGGCCGCCTCGCGCCACTCAAGGAAGATGTCGTACAGCGCGTATGCGGCGTTGATCATGAGAAGAGCCTGGGTCTCGCGTGGAAGAGAGGCTCGATCGCCGGCATCGGCTTCGGCGCTTACTTCAACATCAATGTTGTCGAACCCGCCGGCTGTGACCCGGACACGATGGGTCGTCACTCCTTGCCGGCTCGTGGGTCTTGAATTTGGAACCCACTGGTACCGGGTCAGGCCTTGCGATGGTGCGCGTCCTTGTGCCCTTGATCCGCGTCGTTCCGCGGTTCTGGCTGGTGTGGAGCATCGTAGCGTGCGCGTCGCTACGCCCTTGATGTGCCCTTCCTGCGCATCGTTTTAGGACCCAAAACGGACCCTGCGGCCCCCAGGCGCGTCGCGGCGATGTGGCTGTTCACGCTGACTTGCGTGAGAATGCCCACCCTCTCTTGCGTTCGATCAGCCCAGAGCTCCAACTGGACAGCTGTTCGGCGCTAGCCTTTTGGCGCTAGCCGACTGGCTGGGATCATCAGCTCGCAGGTTGACATCGGCTGAGAGCACGCTCAGCCAATTCCGGAACTACCACCTCTGAACCGGGATTTTCTGGCGAGCCCCTCTTCGGGGGACCTGTGCCGGTATTCAGACTTCTTCTAGCCTTCGCGAACTGACGGCAACCCGTGCTGTCAGTTGACCTAGGGGGTCTCGTGCGCACGCTGCTGCACAGGCCGCGCCAGAGGAAGCGCAGCATCGCTGCCGCAACCCTGAGCGCGCTCGCAATCCTTGGCTCGCTGCTGGTCGCAACGCCAGCGCAAGCCCTCAACGACACCGGAACCGGCGGCGTATTCGTCCCGGCAACCGGACGCTTCCTCGACACGGGGAGAAACATCGGCGGCTTCGACACCCCGATGCCTGCCAAGGGCTGGCGCACCGTCCAGGTGACCGGCAAGAACGGCGTCCCGGACGACGGTTCCGTTGGAGCTGTATCCGTCGTTGCGACCGCGGCGAGCATCTCGCATCAGGGCATCCTCTACGGGCGCCCGAACGCAGCCGCGAAGACGACGCTCATGGGTATCTACGGTGGTGAGAGCGAGCAGAACACCTCGTTCTCCGCTGTCCTCGCGGTGAATCCCGACGGCACGATTCAGGTGCAGGCCGAGACCAGCATCCGGCTCATCCTCGACGTGCAGGGCTACTACACCGCCAGCGACGACGGTACTGCCGCCGGCGGCTTCGTCCCGCTGAACGGCTCGCGCATCGCTGACACCCGCTCCGGGCTCGGCTTCCCACAGCAGACCATCGGCGCCGGCGAGCGTGTCGACCTGCAGGTCTCCGGACGCGGCGGAATCCCGAAGGGTGCTTCCGGCGCGATCATCAACATGATCGCCGTCAACCGCACCGCCTCCGTCGGGTACCTCACCCCGTACGCCACGGGCGACACCCGTCCGTCGAACTCCTTCAACTACGCCGGCAACGTGCCGACCTCGATGCAGGCGCAGGTCAAGCTCTCCGCTGACGGCAAGATCACCATCTACAACAACAACAGCACCACCGACCTCGTCGTCGACACCCAGGGTTACTTCACCGCCGCTGGGAAGGGAGGCGCCGTCTTCACTCCCGGTGCTGGCCGTGCGTACGACACCCGCTCCACCAGCAACACAGTCATGGGAAAGAACGAAACCCGTTCCATCCAGATCGCCGGCAAAGCAGGTGTCCCCGTCATGGGCTCTGGTATCAAGGCCGTTGTCCTCTCGCTCACCTCGCTGAAGTCGACCGCTGGTGCCGGCAATGCGACGGTGTGGGCAGACGGCACAACCCGCCCGAACACGACGTCGATCAATTTCGACGAGACTACGATCCGCACGAACACCATCACGGTACCGCTCGGCGCGAACGGCAAGGTCGCAATCAACAGTGTCGCTGACCCGACCGACTACGTCTTCGACGTCCAGGGCTGGTACAGCAATCCTCAAGCCCCTCGTCTGACTTGCGCCGCTCCGTTCGGGGCTGGAACATGGACCGCTACCACGGGAAGCGATGATATTGCGGCGTCTTGCACTGTCAGCGCGCCTGCTGCAGTCGAGGCTGGGCAAACGGTCGACGTGTACCTGAACGACCTTCCGCTCGAGTCTCATTCACTGAATGACACTACGACGTCCTCGTTCACCTTCACGACTCCACCCTTGTCTGGGCTAGTGAAGCTGCGTGCAGAACTGTCCAGCAGCACGGGGTTGGCGCCCTCCGTGGCCTACGAATTTGGGGTTGGTCAGTGGCAGAACGAGGCATTACAGCCAAGTCTTGCGAACGGGGCAGTGGTGAACCCGGAAGTGGTTTCCCTCTACCCGCTTCCCCAGTCAGGGCTCCTACCTGGCGATGCTGCGATCGCTTATGAGCTCCGCGACCTGACAACCGGCGTCACGCAGGCGACCACTACTGGTAACGTCCCGCTCGGCCTTTACGACCTTCCCCGAGGGCACTCCTACTCATGGAAGGCGAAAGTTTCGGGCTGCCACCGCATGGAACGAACGAGGCGATATCCAGACCGTAGATTGGTCGTTCCGAGTCGCGAACGAGGGGGAGGACGTTCCTGACGCCACCGACCCCGAGCCGACCGCGCGTGGGGAGATGACCACTTTCGCTGCACCCAACGGTTGTAGCTATTCGCCCGACACGTGGGGTAAGGCGAAGTTCAGGCCCGCTTGCGACGCCCACGACATCTGCTATGGCAATAAGAAAAAGATTGACCGCCTGACCTGCGACGTCGCGTTCCTCGGTAACCTCACGTATGCTTGCAACAAGGCTTACCCCAAGGGTGCTACGCGAAACTCTTGTGCTGGTGTCGCTGGCGGCTACTACACCGCTGTTCGTGGCGCTGGCTGGGCCTTCTATAAGGGAAACGGACGTAATAACTGATGAGAATGCCAGGGGTAGTCGTTGCTGCAATCGTTCTTCTTGCGGTCGGTTTCGTTGCAACTGCAATCGGCTCTGTATGGACCATACTGAGTCCTCCCGGTGGGGGCGTCAACTTCGCTGCAGGATTGATTTACAACGGAGGAATGCTGGTCGGTCTAGCCGGCCTCGGTTTTGGAGTTGCCGCTGCTGTTACTGCACGTCGTAGGTGAGGTCGTAGGCGCCGATCCGGACGGGGACTAACGACAGGTACGCGTAGATCCTCGAGCATGCCCGATCTTTTCGTAAGTCCCCTCAACACAAGCACCCTCAGCCACTGGGCTGAGGGTGCTTGCATTGAGGGGTGTTCGGTGGACCTAGAGGCTCTTCTTCGATGCCCGCCCTCGTTTTGAAGCCGCATGCTTCGTCTCGCCGCCGTCGTGGACGGTCCAAAATATGCTATAGCCTTATTCGCAATGATGGTGAGTCATGCTACTAGGGCAAGGGGAGCAATAGCTCCTATGTGTAAAAAGCGTCATCGGGGCGACTGTCGCGCCGGGCCAATGCTACACCTCCACGGGCGGATCTCGAGGAACGGCCAATGATTGCAATGGAGATTTGTGATGTCCGCGTATCGGCCAAGGGCGCTGGTGTTACCTCTATGAAGGAAATGCGAATCACCGCCGATTCGCAATGGTGTTCTTGTGAAGAATATTAGGTGAACAAGTGCATCCGATGACGGAACCTGGTACTGATTCTGTGCCGCCTCAAGTCAATTTAGTCGCGATCACCGCCTTGATTTTTACTTTTGTGGTCGCACCTGCCGGTTTGGTGCTTGGTCTTGTCGCGCGATCACAGATTCGTCGTAGCAGCGAACGAGGGGCAGGAATTGCTACGGCAGCGATCGTAATCGGTGGGATAGTGACGGCCCTGTACGTGCTGCCGTTCCTACTCGTGGCACCGGATATCGTTCAGCACATGTTCTAGGACGTGGGAGGTGCCGGTCGCCGCGATGACCGGCAGTCAGCACTTCTCATCGAACGGCCGGTCCCCCGTGTAGGCGACCGGCCGTTCGACATGTCGTGTTAGGACGCTGTCTGCACCAGGCCGCGAGTCGGTGGGTGATGCGAACCTCTACCGAGGTGCCGCATTTTTTCTACAGGAGTAGGGGCAGGGTGTGTATTTGAAGTACACCTCAACTGGACGTCAGGCCCTGCATGCGTTTCGCGTCCGAATAGGGTCCAGTTCGACGTTCTCTGACATCACCATCTGCGGGTCGCAGACTCCAACCTGACAGATGAGGGTCGGAGGCGTGGTGTCGGGTCAGCGGGTCGGGTACGTGCGGGTGAGCACACTGGATCAGAGCACGGTGCGGCAGCTCGACGGGATCGCGCTGGATCGCGTGTTCGAGGACAAGGCGTCGGGGAAGGACGTCGACCGTCCGCAACTTGAAGCGATGATTGGGTTCGTCCGGGACGGGGACACGGTGCTGGTGCACTCGATGGATCGACTCGCCCGCAACCTCGACGACCTCCGCCGGCTCGTGCGCCGGCTGACGGACAAGCAAGTCGACCGGGAAGTAGGAGTACTTCGTCGGCCCGTTGGCCTCGTGGGCACCGCCAGTCGCGCGGTAGGTGCGACCCTTGTGCTCGAGCTCCGGCGGGTGGATGCCGCGACCGTGGAGGGTCACGGGGCCCTTGTCGGTGAGAAGGTTTGTCGGCGCGGCGGCGACGACGACAACGAGCGCCACGAGGTACAGAACGTAGGCGGTCAGCGCCAGGACCGAGACGAGCCACCACCGCTTCCACCGCACGAGCAAGGGGGCGAGTAGAACCGGGATGAGCGGAGCGACGTGGAGTTAGTGCTGAACGCTTCAAGGCGGGAATGGCCCGAGGCAGTCAGCGAGTAGTAGCGGCGTGGCCGACCGTCCGCCTCAGTCACCGTGCTGTCAACATCGCTACGTGGAGGCGCTCGCCATACCGTGGTTAGAGCGGGCGACCGCGCCACCGAGTAACGCGCATGTCCTGTAGCGTGCCGAGCGATGGGCACGGCGGTACGAGGCGGCTCCGCACACCGTCGATCGCGTCGCGGACACCGCGATCCCCGCGCTCTCAGATTTGCCACCGGCAGCTCACCGGCAGTTGCTGTGATCAGCCTTCGAGAAGCTGCCCTCCGGCACCACCGAAAGACGCCTCAACTGGGGTTTCTGCGTGGGCCCTGCCGGGATCGAACCGACGACATCCACGGTGTAAACGTGGCGCTCTACCAGCTGAGCTAAAGGCCCCCGGAGTCGATCCTAGACGCTCGGTGGGAACACCCTGTCCACGGTCCTGCGGTGATCGGGGCGGTGTTCCTCGTCGTGGCCACGGCTGACGAGCAACGCCGCCGCCGGGCGGCGCCCGGTCCACGCGCCCGCTGACGTCGGCGACGGTCGGCCGCGAGCACGATCGCGACCGGTCCGGAGCGCGAGCCGCGCTCCGGACCGACGACCCCGCCGCGGGGCGCTCAGCCGAACCGCTCGACGAGCTCCCGCTTGAGCACCTTCCCGCTCGGACCGAGCGGCAGCGCATCCACCACGTGCACGACCCGCGGGTACTTGTACACGGCGATCTCGTCGGCGACGAAGCGGATCAGCTCCTCCGAGGTCACCTCGGCGCCCTGACGGAGCACGACCGCCGCGGCGACCTCCTGCCCGTGCACCTCGTGCGGGATCCCGAACACGGCGGCCATCGTGACGTCCGGGTGGGCGGCGAGGACCTCCTCCACCTGCCGGGGGTACACGTTGTAGCCGTTGCGGATGATCATGTCCTTCGTGCGGTCGACGATGCTGAGGTACCCGTCGTCGTCCTTCCGCCCGAGGTCGCCCGTGCGGAACCACCCGTCGACGATCGCCTCGGCCGTGGCCTCGGGTCGGTTCAGGTAGCCGTTCATCAGGTTGTGGCCGCGGATCACCAGCTCGCCGATCTCACCGCGGGGCAGCAGGACGGTGCGGTCGGTGACCTCGGGGTCGGCGATCTCGATGTCGACACCCCAGATCGGCGTCCCGATGGTGCCCGGGCGCGGGGTGGCCCCGACGTGGTTGAACGACGCCACCGGCGAGGTCTCGGTGAGCCCGTACCCCTCGTGGACCGGCGCGTCGAACACCTGCTGGAACCGTTCGAGCACGGCGAGCGGCAGCGATGCCCCGCCGGAGATCGCGTACCGCAGGTGCGGTCGGGCCTCGGACCGGGTCGCGGCGTCGAGCAGCGCGATGTACATCGTCGGAACGCCCATGAAGATCGCCGTGTCGTGCTCGACCATGGCCGCGAGTGCGGCGTCGCCGTCGAACCTCGGCAGCATGACGATCGTCGCGCCGGCGCGGAACCCGGTGTTCATGGTGCAGGTCTGCCCGAAGGTGTGGAAGAGCGGCAGCGCACCGAGCAGGACGTCGCCCCGACGCATGTCGAAGGTCGTGAGCAGGCACGTGTTGACCTGTTCGAGCAGGGCGAAGTGGGAGCCCTCGGCGCCCTTCGGCTGCCCGGTCGTCCCGCTCGTGTACAGGATCGTGGCGGTGTCGAACGGGTGGCGCGGGACGTAGGTGTCGAGCGGTTCGCTCGCCGTGGCGACGGTCTCGAGTCGGTCCGGAGCGCCCTCGGCGTCCGCCGGGGAGAGCACGCTGAGCACGTCGACGCCGGCGGCTGCTGCCCCGGCGCCACCCTCGCCGAGCAGGGGGGCTGCGCAGACGAGCAGTCGGGCGTCGCTGTCGCGGAGCACGAACTCGATCTCCCCGCGCTTGAGCAGCGCGTGCACCGGCACGACCACGGCGCCGAGCGCGAGGACGGCGTAGTAGACGCGCGGGAAGTCGGCGACGTTCGGCACGAGCATCGCGACGCGGTCGCCCTCGCGCACACCGCGCACGCGGAGGCCGCCGGCGTAGGCGAGGGTCTGCTGCCACAGCTCGGCGTACGTGGTCCGCTGGTCCCCCACGACGACCGCGACGTCGTCCGGGAACCGCGCCGCGGACTCGGCGAGGATCGCGGCGACGGAGGCGGTGGCCTGGGTCGTCCGGGCGCCGTGTGCGGCGCCGGGTGCGGGGTGGCTGCTGGTGGTGGTGCTGGTCATGCCGGCCTTCCGTCTCCCGTGACGAGTTCTCCTCACGGAGCCTACGGCGCTCGGGCCTCCTCGGTCCGGACGCGCGATCTCCGGCGCGCCCGGCGACCGCGTGTCTGGACGTCGGCTGCACGCAGTGCGCGCAGCGACTGTGGGCTTGCGCTCACAGCAGGATCGTGTTCAATCGAGACGTCGTGGTGCGGGTCAGGCACCACGGCACGGGCGGCCGGTCTGTGTTCGGGTCACGGATCGGCCGCCGCACCCGGTCCTCGTCCGCGCGTCGGGACGAGACCGCTGCGGGACGAGCCGCTCCGCGGCAGTGAGCCGGTGCGTGCCGGACGGGAGGCCCGTGGCCGACCCGCCTCGCGCCTCCCGTCCGCCGCGTGGTCCGGTCGTGAGCGGTCGGGACCGGTGTCGCGGGTCGCCGACCCTCGTCACGTACCCCGGTGCGCCCCGCGCGCCCGGACCGGCTCGGTACTGTCGGGCGAACGAGGTGAGGAGGCTGCGATGACCGAGGACGGCACGCACGGGACGTCCGGGTACTGGTACCCGGACCGGCCGGCGAGGACCGGTGTCGAACTGCTCACCGCGATGCGGCGCTACCGCGCCGCCGAGGTCGCGATGCGCGAGCGCAAGCGCCGGTCGATGGGGATGAACGCGACCGACATGGAGGCGGTCCGCTTCCTGCTGCGCGCCGCGGAGCAGGGCCGCGCGGTGCGGCCGGGCGACCTGACCGCGCACCTGGGGATCACGTCGGCGTCGACCACGGCCGTCGTCAAGCGGCTCGTCTCCAGCGGGCACGCCGAACGCCGGCCGGACCCGGCGGACGGCCGCGGCGCCCTGCTGGTCGCGACCGTGCACAGCGACGACGAGGTCCGGTCCGAACTCACCGACGTGCACGCCCGGATGATCGCCGCGGCCGACCGGCTGTCGCCGCAGACGGTGGTCGAGATGCAGGCGTTCTTCGCCGAGGTGATCGACGCGATGGGCGCCGACTCACCCGCGGACGAGGCCGACGGCGCCGCCCGCCCGGGTGCGATGGCCGATATGCGTACGCATCCACTTCGGTAGTTAGACAAACTAGAGAAATCGGAGCAAGCTGGCCCCAGTCGCCGATCGGCGGCGACCCACAGCACGGGAAGGGCCGGCCATGAGCACCATCGACGCGACGCACTCGCAGTTCTCCGAGGTCCGGGAGGCAGCCCGCGGACGGGTCCTCGCCACCCTGGCGACCAGCCTCGGCATCGTCGCCGTGACCGTCGCCACCGCTGCCGTCACCGTCGTCACCCTCGGGGCGTGAGCACGGTGCGCACCGCGAACGACCTCCGCGAACTCCAGCGCCACCCCCACGAGTGGCACCGCCGCGGCCTGCGGCACCCCGACGAGATCGACGCCCTCGTGCACCACCGCACGCACGGCGACGTCCCGCCCGAGCCGACCTACGGCGACTTCTTCCGCGTTGCCTGAGCCCGTCCCACCGAACGGAGCTCCGGGAACTGGTCGTCCCGCCACTCCCCCTCGACCGACACACCGCCCGACGCCGCGGACTCCTCGCGCTCGCGGAGCTCGACCCGTCGGATCTTGCCCGAGATCGTCTTCGGCAGCTGCCCGAACTCGACCCGGCGGACCCGGGCGTACGCCGGGAGCGCGACCCGTGCGTGCTCGAGCACCGCACGAGCGGTCTCGGCCGTCGGCTCCCACCCGGCCGCGAGCGTGACGTAGGCCTTCACGACGTTCAGCCGTGCGTCGTCCGGTGCGGGGACGACGGCGCTCTCAGCCACGGCGTCGTGCTGCAGCAGGGCGCTCTCGACCTCGAACGGCGACACCTTGTAGTCGGAGGACTTGAAGACGTCGTCGGTCCGGCCGATGAAGGTCAGCTGCCCGTCCGCGTCGCGGACCGCGATGTCGCCGGTGTGGAAGAAGCCGTCCCGCATCGCGTCGGCGGTGCGCTCCGGGTCGCCGAGGTACCCGGCCATCAGGTTCGTCGGCCGCTCGGTCAGGTCGAGGCAGACCTCGCCCTCGTCCCCGACGCGCCCGGTCAGCGGGTCGAGCAGCGTCACGGCCACCCCGGGCAGCGGACGACCCATCGCACCGGGCGTCACCGCCCCACCGGGCACGTTGCCGATGATCGCCGTCGTCTCGGTCTGGCCGTAGCCGTCGCGGATCGTCAGGCCCCAGGCCGCCTGGACACGGGCGATCACCTCGGGGTTGAGCGGCTCGCCCGCGGACACCACCTCGCGCAGCGCGCGCGGCCTCGGTCCGAGGTCGGACTGCAGGAGCATCCGCCAGGCGGTCGGCGGCGCGCAGAACGTGTCGACGCCGGCCTCGTCGAGCTGCGCGAGGAGCCCGGCCGGGTCGAAGCGCGGCGTGTCGTACACGAAGACGGTCGCCTCGGCGATCCACGGCGCGAAGAAGCAGCTCCAGGCGTGCTTGCCCCACCCCGGTGAGCTGATCGCCAGGTGCACGTCGCCGGGCCGGAGTCCCAGCCAGTGCATCGTGCTGAGGTGGCCGACCGGGTACGACGCCTGCGTGTGCACGACCATCTTCGGCCGCGAGGTGGTGCCCGACGTGAAGTACACCAGGCAGGGGTCGTCGGTGCTCGTGGTGACCACGGGCCGCACCTCGTCCGTCGGCGCCGGGGTACCGAGGTCGTCCGGGTAGGACGTCCAGCCGTCGACCGCTCCCCCGACCACGATGCGCGACGGAGCACCCGTCACCCCGTCGAACTTCGGCGTCTCCCCGTGGTTCGTGACGACGTGCGCGACGCCGCCGCGGTCGATGCGGTCCTGCAGGTCGACGGTGTCGAGCATGGTCGAGGTCGGCAGGATGACCGCGCCGAGCTTCATCACCGCCAGCATCGTCTCCCACAGCTCGAGCTGGTTGCCGAGCATCAGGAGCACGTGGTCGCCCTTCCGGACCCCGAGCCGGTCCAGGCGGACCGCGAGCCGGTCGGAGCGGGCGGCCATCTCGGCGTACGTCGTGCGCGAGCCGCCGTCCTCGTCGACGATCCACAGCGCCACGCGGTCGTTCCCACGGGCGACCACGTCGAACCAGTCGGTCGCCCAGTTGAATGTCCGGCCGAGGTCGGGCCAGCGGAACGCACGTCGGGCGGCCTCGGCACGCTCGGTGTCGTGCTCGTCGAGGACCGCGAGCAGTTCGTCACGGGCGGCGCGGTACACGGCGGTCGGGTTCAGGGAGGACACCGGTCGATCATGCCCCACCGGGCACCCCGCGCGCTCGCAGCGGACGGTCGTCCGTCGCGGGTAGCGTCGTCCTCGTGGACGGTGTCGGTGTGGTGGACGAGTCCGGGCGGCTGCGGCTCCTCGGCAGCGCCGTGGCCGGCGCGGCCTTCGGCGTGGTGCTCGCGGTGCTCGTCGCGTCGTCCTGGCTGACGACCACGACGGCGCTGCTCGTCGGGGTCGGTGTGCCCGCGGGGATCGCCGGTGCGGCCATCGGCGTCTGGACGCAGCTGCGGGCCTGGCGAGCCGCCGGCGGCTACGAGCGATCGGCGGCCGTGCAGCGATGGGTCGCGGAACAGCGTGTGCCGCCGGGGGTCACGGCCGACGAGTGGGTCCCGGCGCTGCAGGCGCAGGCCGACCGCGAGGGCGCCGGTTGGGGCAAGATCGTCCTCTGCGTGCTCTGGACCGCGATGACGCTCTCGATGGCGGACCAGCACGGCCCGCTCCTGACGGGGTTGCTCGTCGCGCTCTGGGTCGGGATCGGCGCGTGGTCCGCGCTCTGGGTCGTCCCCTGCGCCCGCGCAGCACGGGCACTGCTCCGTCGCGGGGTCGGGACCGAGCCGTACCCGACGGAGTCCCGACCGACCGAGTCCTGAGCCGGCCCTGCGCCCCGGGGATCGTCACGGGACGTCCGCGGCTGCCGTGACTACGCTCGTCCGCATGCAGAGTCGCACCCTCGGCCGCACCGGCCGCTCCGTGTCCGTCGTCGGCCTCGGCACCTGGCAGTTCGGCGGTGACTGGGGTCCCGTCAGCGAGCAGGACGCCGCCGCCGTGATGGACGCCTCGGTCGAGTCCGGCGTCACCCTCTTCGACACCGCCGACGTGTACGGCGACGGTCGCAGCGAGCAGCTCATCGGGGCATGGCGACAGGCCAACCCCGACGTGCCGCTCACCGTGACGACCAAGATGGGTCGACGCGCCGACCAGGTCCCCGCGAACTACGTCGCGGCCAACTTCCGCGAGTGGGTCGACCGCTCCCGGCGCAACCTCCGGCAGGACACCCTCGACCTCGTGCAGCTGCACTGCCCGCCGACCGCGGTCTTCGAGGACGACGCCGTGTACGACGCCCTCGACGCCCTCGTCGCCGACGGGTCGGTCGCCGCGTACGGCGTCTCCGTCGAGACCGCGGACCAGGCGCTCACCGCGATCGCCCGCCCGCACGTCGCGAGCGTGCAGGTCATCCTCAACGCGTTCCGGCTCAAGCCGCTGGACCGCGTGCTGCCGGCCGCACGAGAGGCAGGGGTCGGGATCCTCGCGCGCGTGCCGTTGGCATCGGGACTGCTCTCCGGGAAGTACACGACCGAGACCACGTTCAGCGAGGGCGACCACCGCAACTACAACCGTCACGGCGAGGCCTTCGACCAGGGCGAGACGTTCAGCGGCGTCGACTTCGCGGACGGCGTGCAGGCCGCCCGGGCGTTCGCGGCGGCGCTGCCCGAGGGCATCTCGGTCCCGCAGGCGGCGCTCGCGTGGATCGTCGCGCAGGACGGCGTCACCGCCGCCATCCCGGGCGCCAGGAACCCCGAGCAGGCCCGCTCGAACGCCGGAGCACCGGACCTGGTCGACGGCGGCGCACTCGACCTCGGCGCCCTCGACAGCACGGTGCACGAGCTCTACGACCGGTGGTTCCGCGCCACCGTGCACGACCGGTGGTGAGCCGCCGGCCCGGCACGCGAACCGGCCGGGCCCCGCGGACGGGCGGTGCGCGGACGGCGCCCCGGAGCGTCGTCGTCACGCTCGTCGCGGCGGTGGCCGTCCTCCTGCTCACCCTCTGCACGGGACCGGCGGCGGGGACGACCCGCACCGCGCCTCCCTGGCCGGCACCGACCGACCTGCAGACGCGCGCCGAAGCGGCGGGCCTGCGGAACGTCTGGGGCGAACCGCTCGCCGAGCACGTGCACACGCACCTGACGATCCTGGACGGCTCGACACCGGTGACGGTCCCGGGCGACGTCGGGCACTCGTCGCGGGAGCGGTTCGCCGCCGAGCTCCACACCCACGACACCTCCGGCATCCTGCACGTCGAGTCGCCGACCCGGCAGACGTTCACACTCGGGCAGTTCTTCGACGAGTGGGACGTCTCGCTCGGCGCGGGGCACGTCGGCGGGCTGCACGGGGAGCTGACGACCTGGGTCGACGGACACCGGTACCTCGGCAACCCGCGGTCGATCGCGTTGACGAACCGTCGCGAGGTCGTGCTCGTCGTCACCACGATCGGCGAGGTGCCGCACCTGCCGGCGCCGTTCGACTGGCCGCCGCAGTACCGCTGACGGGGGTCGTCACCGGGGTCGGGGGCGGCTCGCGGCCACGCGGCGACGCCGTGGTGCCACCGCGTGGCTGCGAGCCGTACGCTGCACCCGTGACGACGATCCGGACCGGTACCGACCTCGCGGCGGTCGAGGACGTCGTCGCGGGCATCGCCACACACGGCGAGCGCTACCTGTCGCGGGTGTTCACCGACCGCGAGCGCGCCGACTGCGGTGACGACCCCGAGCGTCTGGCCGCCCGCTTCGCCGGCAAGGAGGCCGTGCTGAAGCTGCTGCGACCCGCGCCGGGCGACGCGGTCCCCCCGACGGACGTCGCGGTGGTGCTGGACGCCGCCGGCGCCCCGGTCGTCGAGCTCTCCGGCCGCGCCGCCGAGCTCGCCGCGGCGGTCGGCTGCGGACCGGTCGCGGTGTCGTTGTCACACGAACGGGGGCTGGCGCTGGCGACCGCCGTGGCGCTGTCCCGACGCTGACCGACCCGGTCCCGCGTTCCTTGCGGCGCACGTGCGGGATCACGCACGTGCACGGCGGTTTTCCGGGCCCGCATGCTCCCTATCGTTGCTCGCATGCACCAGGACCCGACCTCCGCACCCGCCCCCGTCGCCCTCGCCGCGCCCGGCGCCGAGCAGGCCGTCCGACGGGCCCTCGCCGACCACGGACACCTCACCGTCGACGCGTCCGACATCGCCTCGATCGCCGACCTGTACGCGCTCGGCCTGACCTCGCACGCCACCGTGAACGTGATGCTCGCGGTGGAGAACGAGCTCGACGTGGAGTTCCCCGACGCCGTGCTGCACCGCTCGACCTTCGCCACGATCGAGTCGATCGCGGCCGCCGCGGAGGCAGCAGCGTGAGCACCCCCGTCCTGGACGACCCGTCGGTCCCCGTCGGCCCGGACACGACCGGAGCGACCACGCCCGTCGACCGCTTCGCCCTCCGCGCCGCACTCGTCGCCGAGGTCGCCGCCCGGCACGCCGACGAGGTCGACCGCGACGCCCGACCGCCCCGCGAGGCGATCGCGGCGATGAAGGAGCACGGCCTCCTGGCGGCCGCCGTCCCGACCGCACTCGGCGGCGAGGGAGCCACCCTCGCCGAGCTCTCGACGATCGCCACGGCCCTCGGGCGGGCGTGCGCCGCGACCGGGATGGTCTTCGCGATGCACCACGGACAGGCGATGGCGCTCTGGCGGCACGGCGGCGTCGGCCTCGGTGTCACCGCGATGACCGAGGCCGTCCTGGCCGGAGCGCTCGTGGCGTCCTCGACGACCGAGAAGGGCATCGGTGGCGACGCGCGCCGGAGCACCTGCGCCATCGAGGTCTCCACCGCTGGTCGCATCCACCTGCACAAGGAGGCGCCCGTCATCTCCTACGCGACCGAGGCCGACGCGGTGTTCGTCACCGCCCGTCGCGACCCCGACGCCGCGCCCTCGGACCAGCGTCTCGTCGTCTGTCTGCCCGAGGACACGACCCTCACGCAGACCTCGACCTGGGACACCCTCGGTCTCCGCGGCACCTGCAGCAACGGCTGGGTGCTCGACGCCGACACCCACGAGGACCGGGTGCTCCGCGACGACTACGCGACGATCTCGGCGCAGACGGTCCTGCCGGTCTCGCACGTGCTGTGGGCGTCGGTCTGGACCGGCATCGCCGCCGGCGCCGCCGAACGCGCCCGGCAGGCCGTGCGGAAGCAGGCGCGGGCCGCGGTCGGGACGACCCCGCCGGGAGCCCTCCGGCTCGCCGAGCTCCTGGTGGAGCTGCAGACCCTCGCGGACGCGGTCCGCCACGCCGCGGAGCGCTTCGACCGGTCCGCCGACGACGCGACGGTGCTCGGCTCCCCCGCGTACGCACTCGCCGCCAACGCCCTGAAGATCGCCGCATCGGAGCGGGTCGTCGACATCGTGACGACCGCGATGCGCATCGTCGGCATCGCCGGGTTCGCCGCGACCGGGCCGCTGAGCATCGCCCGACACCTCCGGGACGCCCACGGAGCCGCCGTCATGGTGAGCAACGACCGGCTCCTGCAGAACGACGCCGCACTGGCACTCATGAGCGGAGCACTCCTGTGACCATCACCGACCACACCACCACGTCCGACCTCGACGCCGCGCGCGCCGACCTGCGCGGACGTCTGCTCACCGACCGGGTCCTCGTCGACCTCGGCTCCCCCGGGCTCTACGGCCGCACCGGCGTCTTCGAGCGCGTGTACGGCGCGGTCGACGCCGCCGTCGTGCGGAGCCAGGCCGACCTCGACGCCGAGGTCCTGCGCTTCCCGCCGGTCGAGCCGCTCGCCGCGTTCGAGCGGACGGACTACATCGCGTCGTTCCCGGACCTCGCCGCGTCGATCTCCGGCTTCACCGGCGACGACCGGACGCACCGCGCACTGCTGGCCGCCCGGGGTCGCGGCGAGCGCTGGGAGTCGTTCCTCGAGCCCGCCGACCTCATGCTGACCCCGGCCGTCTGCCACCCGCTGTACGGGCTGATCGGTGACACGGTGCCGGCCGGTGGTCGGACGTTCGACATCGTCGGCGACTCGTTCCGCCGCGAGCCCTCGCTCGACCCGATGCGACTGCAGGCCTTCCACATGCACGAGTTCGTGCACGTCGGCACCCCCGAGTCGGCGAAGGCGCACCGCGACGGCCGCACCCCGGGCATGCGCGCCCTGCTCGAGTCCTTCGGCCTGGCGATCGACGTCGTCCCGGCGAACGACCCGTTCTTCGGTCGTGTCGGCCAGATGCTCGCCCGGAACCAGGTCGAGCAGTCGCTGAAGTACGAGTTCGTCACCCCCGTGTACGGGCCCGAGCACGAGGCGACGGCGATCTCGTCGGCGAACCTGCACGAGGACCACTTCGGCACGTCGTTCGGTCTCCGCACCGCCGACGGCGAGGTGGCCCACAGCGCCTGCACCGCGTTCGGCCTCGAGCGCATCACGATCGCCCTGTTCGCCGCGCACGGCACCGACCCGGACCGCTGGACGACCGACGTCCGCGCCGCCCTGGCGCTGTGACCACCCACCACGGCTGGTCGGGGTCGCCCGCGCTGCGCCTCGCCGTGCAGCTCCCGCCGACCGCACGCGCCGGCGTGGTCCTCTGCCCGCCGCTCGGGCAGGAGGGCGTCATCGCCTACCGCACGCTGCGGCTGCTGGCGGACGGCCTGGAGGCCCGTGGCGTGGCCTCGGTGCGCTACGACCCGTCCGGACGTGGGGACTCCGCGGACGACGGCGACCCCGACGCGCAGGTGCGGTCCGCTCGCGCCGCCGCGGCGGTGCTGCGCCGGTCGGGGGTCGAGCGCATCGCGTTCGTGGGTCTCGCCTCGGCAGCCCTGGTCGCGGCCGCCGCCGTCGGTGACGACGACGCCCTGGTCGTCTGGGACGCCCCGGCGTCCGGACGTGCCTGGCTGCGACGGCAGCGGGCGCTCGCGACGATCACGATCGGCCCCGACCGGATCGTGGACGGGGTCGAGTCGCTCGTGGGCATCGACCTCGGACCCGCCGAGACCGCCGTCGTCGGCGCCCTGGCGTACGCGCCACGCTCCGCGACGACGGTCGCCGTCGTCCGCCCTGGTGCCGTCCCGCCGCGCGGACTCGGCCCGGTCGAGGTCCTCGAGGTGGACGGCACCGCCGAGCTCCTCGACGGCACGAGCATCGACGCCCGGATCCCGGCGGACGCCGTCGACGCCGTGGTCGGTCGGCTGGACGCCTGGGCACCCGCCACCGCTGCTCCGACGACCCCGCCCGCGCTCGACGAGGTGCTGGACGTCGACGACCGCGTGTCCGAGCGGGTGCTCAACATCGGCCCGGACGGGCTCTTCGCCGTCGAGACCGTGTCCTCCGCCCAGGACGAGGACGCCCCGGTGGTGCTGCTCCACAACGGCGGCGCCGAGCACCGGACCGGCGCCGTCGACTACCAGGTCGCCCTCGCGCGGACGCTGGCCCGTGACGGCGCCCGCGTCGTGCGCGTCGACCGGCGGGGTACCGGGGAGAGCTCGGACGTGCGCGCCGACGAGGACGCCTTCCTGTTCGCGCAGGAGTGGGTCGACGACCAGCACGAGGTGGTCGCGGCGTTGCGGGTCCCCTCCGAGCGGCTCGCCATCGTCGGCATGTGCGCCGGTGCGTGGCTCGCCGGCCGCGCGGTCGACGAGCACCCGCGGCTCGTGGTGGAGATCAGTCCGAACGACTACCGCCGCACGCCCGCGGCTCCGGGCTCGTACGCCGGGTCCGCGCAGGCGGTGGCCGACGCATCCCGGCTCCGTCGCGCGCTCCGCGCTCCCTACAACCGCCTCGTCCCGGCGCGGGTCCGCGACGCGATCGCCCGCCGCGGGGCGCTCGGCGGCGTCGTCGGGCACCTCGGCCCGATCGTCGAGCACGGCACTGACGTCGTCGTGGTCGCGGCGCCGGAGGACATCGAACGCTTCGAGCGGTACGGCGGCCGTCGCGCCGTCCGCCGCTGGGGTGCGAAGGTCTCGGTCGTGGAGGTCCCGGACGGCGACCACGCGCTGTTCTCGCCGGCGATGCGACGCGCGGTGGTGACCGAGGTGCGGTCCCGCATCGCGGAGACGTTCCCCGCCGGGGCAGTGGCGGGCTGAGCAGGGCCGCGCTCGCACGGCCGCGCTGGGGGCGCGGCGCCGTCGGACGACCGCTGCGGAACGGCCCGACCCGTCAGGCCGGTGCGGAGGTGAGTCCGAGGAACGCCGCCACGGCACCGGGGTGCTCGACGTGTGCGAAGTGCCCGCAGTCGTCGAGCACGGCCGTCCGGGCTCCCGGCACCAGGCCGCGCAGGTCGTCGAGGTCGGACACCCGGGCGAAGACGTCCCCGCGGCCGAGCACCGCAGTCACCGCGCAGCCGACCGAGCGCCAGCGGTCGACGTCGTAGCCGGCGGCGTCCCGGGCGGCAGCCGTGAAGCGCTCGGGCCGGAACTCGTCGACGAAGGCGTCGAGGACACTCGGGTCCAGTCGACGGACGTGCGCGAACACGGGTGCGGCGACGAGCGGCAGGAGTCCGACGCGGGCGGTGCCACGGAGGATCGCCCTCGCCCGACGACCCGTCACGAGGAGCCCGGCCCGCAGCAGCGTGAACGCGGGGAGGGACGCGAGCGCACGCCAGGGTCGGCCGGAGGCCCGCACGGTCGCGATCGTCGTGCCCGACACGAGCCCGAGCGACCCGACGCGCTCGGGAGCGACCACGGCGAGGTGGAGCGCGACGAACGCGCCCATCGAGTGCCCGACGACGTCGACCGACCCCACGGCGAGGGCGTCGAGGACCTCCAGCAGCACGCGGACGCCGTCGTCCACGGTGAACGGCCCCGCGGGCGCCGGCGAGGACCCCCACCCGGGCAGGTCGACGAGCACGAGACCCCGCGCGCCGACACCACCGGCGGCGGCCAGCAACGGCGTCCAGGTCGTCCACGACCCCGCCACGCCGTGGAG
The DNA here is from genome assembly GCF_017834105.1 of Curtobacterium sp. 1310. NCBI lineage: Bacteria > Bacillati > Actinomycetota > Actinomycetes > Micrococcales > Microbacteriaceae > Curtobacterium > Curtobacterium sp. 1310. Next base: position 669,377 of record NZ_JAFICY010000001.1, read on the forward strand.
CAGCAGCACCGGGTCGGCACCGGGACGGTGGTGCACCACCACGGGCCCGCTGCCGGTGGGCACCGTGGTGCGTCGGAGCGACCACGCGGCGGCCGCGTCGGTCACCGGCCAGGGTGCGTAGGGGCTCGCGGGGACGGTCAGGCGACCGGGACCGGCGCGGTGCACGCGGCGAGACGGTCGAGCGCCTCGCGGTACTCGGCGACGTCGCGCTGCAGCCCGGGCTCGGTGATGATCGACGCCTTGATGCGACCGTGCACGTCGATGACGAACGTCGCGCGGGTCGCGAAGCCCTTCTTGTCGAGGAACACGCCGTACTCCTTCGACACCGCGCCGTGCGGCCAGAAGTCGGCGAGCAGCTCGAAGTCGTAGCCGTGCGTCTCGGCGAACGAGCGGAGCGTCGCCTTCGAGTCGACGGAGATGCCGATCAGCTCGACCCGCTGGTCCTCGAACATCGCGATGTTGTCCTGCAGGGTGCAGAGCTCGTTCGTGCAGCCGGACGAGAACGCCAGCGGGAAGAAGACGAGGGCGACCGGGCGGACGCCACGGAAGTCGCTGAGGCGGACGTGCTCGCCGAACTGGTTCGGGAGCTCGAAGTCCGGCGCGAGGGAGCCGATCTCCAGGGCCATCGGTGCGCTGCTTCTTCCTCGGGCGTGGGGTGTGCCCGTGTCGCGTGCGCACGTGCGGGTCGTCCGTGCACGATCGGCAATCGTACGCCGACCGCACCAGGACGCAAGTACCACCTGCACGACACCATCAGCGAAGGCGTCGGTCGTGGGGCCTAAGGTGGTGTGGGCTCCGACCGGTCGTGACCCGACCATCGGTGGCCCCCATGTCCACCACCACGAGAACGAACGAGGTCAAGGGTGACGGTGAACGACCAGGACCCGCGCAGCACCGCAGGGACCGACCAGGACCCGGAGGAGACCGCAGAGTGGCGTGAGTCGCTCGACGGACTCGTCGCGACGCACGGCCACCAGCGGGCCCGCGAGATCATGCAGAGCCTGCTGAAGCGCTCGAACGAGCTGCACCTCGGCGTGCCGATGGTCCCGACGACCGACTACGTCAACACGATCGCGCCCGAGGACGAGCCGGAGTTCCCCGGTGACGAGGAACTCGAGCGCCGCTACCGCCGGTGGATCCGGTGGAACGCCGCGATCACGGTGCACCGCGCCCAGCGCCCCGGCGTCGCGGTCGGTGGGCACATCTCGACGTACGCGTCGAGCGCCGCGATGTACGAGGTCGGCTACAACCACTTCTTCCGCGCGCAGGACCACCCGTCCGGCGGTGACCAGGTCTTCTTCCAGGGCCACGCCTCCCCCGGCATGTACGCCCGCGCCTACATGGAGGGCCGCCTCAGCGAGGACCAGCTCGACGGCTTCCGCCAGGAGAAGTCGCACGCGGGCGGTGGACTGTCGTCCTACCCGCACCCGCGCCTCATGCCGCACTTCTGGCAGTTCCCGACCGTGTCGATGGGCATCGGCCCGATCAACGCGATCTACCAGGCCCAGCAGGCCAAGTACCTGTCCAACCGCGGCATCAAGGACGCCTCCGACCAGCAGGTCTGGGCGTTCCTCGGCGACGGCGAGATGGACGAGGTCGAGTCGCGCGGGCAGCTGCAGGTCGCGGCGAACGACGGGCTCGACAACCTGAACTTCGTCATCAACTGCAACCTCCAGCGCCTCGACGGACCCGTCCGCGGCAACGGCAAGATCATCCAGGAGCTCGAGGCGTTCTTCCGCGGCGCGGGCTGGAACGTCATCAAGGTCGTGTGGGGCCGCGAGTGGGACGACCTGCTCGCCCGCGACACCGAGGGCGCGCTCCTCAACCTGATGAACGCGACGCCGGACGGCGACTACCAGACCTACAAGGCCGAGAACGGCGCCTACGTCCGCGAGAACTTCTTCGGGCGCGACCCGAAGGCGCTCGAGCTCGTCGAGGGCTACACGGACGACCAGATCTGGAACCTCAAGCGCGGCGGGCACGACTACCGCAAGGTCTACGCCGCGTTCAAGGCCGCGACCGAGCACAAGGGCCAGCCGACGGTCATCCTGGCGAAGACGGTCAAGGGCTACGGCCTCGGCCCGAGCTTCGAGGGGCGCAACGCGACCCACCAGATGAAGAAGCTCACGCTCGACAACCTCAAGCAGTTCCGCGACGAGATGCGCATCCCGATCTCCGACGCACAGCTCGACGAGGACCCCTACACCCCGCCGTACTACCACCCCGGTCACGACGACGAGGCGATCCAGTACATGCACGAGCGTCGCCGGGAGCTCGGCGGGTACGTGCCGGAGCGTCGGACGAAGTACACGCAGTTCACGCTGCCGGAGGAGTCGAAGTACCAGGTCGTGAAGAAGGGCTCCGGCAAGCAGGAGGTCGCCACGACCATGGCGTTCGCCCGCCTGCTGAAGGACCTGCTCCGCTCCCCGGACTTCGGCAACCGCGTGGTGCCGATCATCCCGGACGAGGCGCGCACGTTCGGCATGGACGCGTACTTCCCGACCGCGAAGATCTACAACCCGAACGGCCAGCACTACACGTCGGTGGACCGCGAGCTGCTCCTGGCCTACAAGGAGAGCCCGCAGGGCCAGATCATCCACGTCGGCATCAACGAGGCGGGCGCCCTCGCGGCCTTCACCGCCGTCGGGTCCTCGTACTCGACGCAGGGCGAACCGCTCATCCCGGTCTACGTCTTCTACTCGCAGTTCGGGTTCCAGCGCACCGGCGACGCGATCTGGGCCGCCGGTGACCAGATGGTCCGCGGCTTCATGATCGGTGCCACCGCAGGGCGCACCACGCTGACCGGCGAGGGCCTGCAGCACGCCGACGGTCACTCGCCGCTCCTCGCGGCGACGAACCCGGCGGTCGTGTCCTACGACCCGGCCTACGGCTACGAGATCGGGCACATCGTCCGGTCCGGCCTCGAGCGCATGTACGGGACGAACGAGGACGGTTCGCCGTCCCACGACGACCCGAACGTCATGTACTACCTGACGGTCTACAACGAGCCGCTCGTGCAGCCCGCCGAGCCCGAGGGCGTCGACGTCGAGGGCATCGTCAAGGGCATGTACCTGCTCAAGCCGAGCGAACACGACGGCCCGAAGGCCCAGCTGCTCGCGTCCGGGGTCGCGGTGCCGTGGATCCTCGAGGCGCAGCAGCTCCTCGCCGAGGACTGGGGCGTGTCCGCCGACGTCTGGAGCGTCACGAGCTGGGGCGAGCTCACCCGTGACGGTCTCGACGCCGAGCAGCAGGCGTTCCTCAACCCGAACGAGCAGCCGCGCACCCCGTACGTGACCGAGCGCCTGCTCGGCACCGAGGGGCCGGTCGTGGCGGTGAGCGACTTCATGCACGCCGTGCAGGAGCAGATCCGTCCGTTCGTCCCGACCGACTTCGCGACGCTCGGTGCCGACGGCTTCGGCTTCTCGGACACCCGTCCGGCGGCACGCCGCTTCTTCCACATCGACGGTCCGTCCGTCGTGGTGCGCACGCTGCAGCAGCTCGCGAAGCAGGGCAAGGTCGACCACGCCGTCGTCCAGCAGGCGATCGACAAGTACCGCCTGCACGACGTCAACGCCGGCACGACCGGCAGCGCGGGCGGAGAGGCCTGATCCGCTGGTGAGCACACCCCGCACCGACGCTGCCGTGGGCCAGGAGAGGGACCGCGAACGCGCGCTCTCCTGGCTCCGGCAGGTGTCGGGCGAACTCTCGACCGCCACGATCAAGCGGCTCGAGGACACCCTGCCCTGGTACAGCGAGATGCCCCCGGGGCGGCGGTCCGCCGTGGGCCTCGTCGCCCAGGCGGGGATCACCTCGTTCATCTCCTGGCTCGAGGGCACCGCGTCGACCCCCTGGATCGCCGCCGCCGACGTCTTCGGGTCCGCCCCGCGCGAGCTCCTGCGTTCGGTGAGCCTGCAGCAGACGCTGCAGCTCATCCGCGTCGTGGTGACCGTGGTCGAGGAGCGCGCGAAGGACGACGAGATGCTCCAGGAAGCGATCCTGAAGTACTCGCGGGACATCGCCTTCGCAGCGGCCGACGTCTACGCCCGCGCCGCCGAGGCCCGCGGCCTGTGGGACGCCCGGCTCGAGGCACTGGTCGTCGACTCGATCCTGTCGGGCGAGTACGACGACGAGCTGCCCTCCCGCATCGCAGCGCTCGGCTGGCACGGCCACGGCGAGGTCGCGGTGCTCGTCGGGAACGCACCGAAGCAGCTCGAGGTCGACCAGATCCGCCGCACCGCGCGCCACATGGACGCCGACGTGCTCATCGGCGTGCAGGGCTCTCGGCTCGTGGTCGTCATCGGGCGGGCCACCCCGCGTGACGACGTCCCCGAGGGCGAGGAGCCGGTGTCCTTCACCGCCATCGCCCAGGCCCTCGAACCGTCGTTCGGCGAGGGGCACCTGGTGCTCGGCAACGAGGTCCCCGGGGTCGTCGACGCCTCGACCAGCGCGAAGGGCGCCCTCGCCGGGTTCGCCGTCGCACGGGCGTGGCGCGGTGCTCCCCGTCCGGCACTCGCCGACGACCTGCTGCCGGAGCGGGCCCTGGCGGGTGACCCGCTCGCTCGGTCGGCACTGGTGCAGCGCATCTACGTCCCCCTCAAGGACCAGTCGACCGAGCTCCTGCAGACGCTCTGGTGCTACCTCGACACCGGCCGGTCGCTCGAGGCGACGGCGCGCGAGCTGTTCGTGCACCCGAACACCGTGCGCTACCGGCTCCGCCGCGTCGCCGACGTCATCGGGTGGGACGCCACCCACGCGCGTGACGCCCTGATCGTGCAGTCGGCGCTCATCCTCGGCGCGATGTCCGAGTCGAACGCCGGTCGACGGCGCCTGCCGCCGCGTCGCTGACCCGACGGTAGGGATCGCACAACGTCCCCGCCGGATCGCTGTCGGATGTCCACACGGGCCGACGGCGGCGCGGCGACGAGGATTGACCGGTGATCGTCGTCGTCGCGCCCGGACAGGGCTCCCAGACCCCCGGCTTCCTCGCCCCCTGGCTCGAGGACTCCGCCGTCCGTGACCGCGTCGGAGCGTGGTCCGAGGCGATCGGCGTCGACCTCGTCGAGCACGGCACGAACTCCGACGCGGACACCATCAAGGACACCGCCCTCGCGCAGCCGCTCATCGTGGCTGCCGGGCTCGTCACCGCCGACGCTCTGCTCGCCGACGGCCGTCGTGCCCTGGTCGGCGGCGTCGCCGGACACTCGGTCGGCGAGTTCACCGCCGCCGGTGTCGCCGGGATCCTCGAGCCGACCGACGCCGTCGCGCTGGTCGCCGAGCGCGGCCGGGCGATGGCGGACGCCGCAGCGCTGGAGCCGACGTCGATGGCCGCCGTGCTCGGCGGCGACGCCGACGCGGTCGCCGCAGCCCTCGAGCAGCACGGGCTCGTGCCGGCCAACCACAACGGCGGCGGCCAGACCGTCGTCGCCGGTCCCGCCGACGCCGTCGCAGCACTGGCCGCCGATCCGCCGGCTCGCGCCCGGGTCGTGCCGCTCGCCGTCGCCGGCGCCTTCCACACGCGGTACATGGCCCCCGCGGTCGACCGGGTCGGACCGGTCGCGGCCGGGGCGTCGGTGCAGGACCCGACGCTGCCGATCTGGACGAACGCCGACGGATCGCGCGTGGACGACGGCCGACGGTTCGTCGACCTGATGGTCCGCCAGATCGCGAACCCCGTGCACTGGGACGCCGTCATGGCGTCCTTCTCCGCCGCCGGTGTCACCGGCATCATCGAACTCGCGCCGGCGGGCGCGCTCGTCGGGCTGGCCAAGCGTGGCCTGCGCGGCACGCCCACCGTCGCCGTCAAGACCCCCGACGACCTGCCCGCCGCCGTCGAGCTCCTCGAGCAGGACGCGCGCGCAGCAGCCGTCCCGGACGATCAGCCGGTGGGCGAGCAGCCCGCAGGCGAGGAAGCAGACGCAACCGCATGACCGACGCCACCACGCCGTCCCCCGCAGCCGACGGGACCGACGCGCCCCGCGCCTCCCGTCCGGTGCTGCAGCAGCGTCGCGGCCACGAGTACACCCGCATCATGGCGTTCGGTGCCGCCCGCGGTGAGCACGTCGTGCCGAACGAGGACCTCGTCGGTCCGATCGACTCCTCCGACGAGTGGATCCGCCAGCGCACCGGCATCGTGACGCGCAAGCGTGCCGGCGCCGACGTCGAGGCGGTCGACCTGGCCGAGGCCGCGGCGCGCGAGGCCATCGAGAAGGCCGGCATCACGCCCGAGCAGGTCGGCGTCGTGCTCGTCAGCACCGTCACCCACACCGTGGCGACGCCGTCGATGGCGTCGTTGCTCGCGGAGCGCATCGGCGCGACGCCCGCGGCGGCCTACGACGTCAGCGCGGCCTGCGCCGGCTACGCGTACGGCATCGCCCAGGCCGACTCGTTCATCAAGTCCGGGCTCGCCGACCACGTGCTGGTCGTCGGGGCCGAGAAGCTCAGCGACGTCGTCGACCCGACCGACCGCTCGATCTCGTTCCTGCTCGGTGACGGTGCGGGTGCCGCGATCGTCGGCCCGAGCGACTTCCCCGGCATCGCCCCGACGATCTGGGGCTCGGACGGCTCGAAGTGGGACGCCATCGGCATGACGGCGACGTACAACGAGTGGGCCGCCGGAGCCCCGCGTCCCACGATGCGCCAGGCCGGTCAGACGGTGTTCCGCTGGGCCGTCTGGGAGATGGTCAAGGTCGCGCGGCAGGCGCTCGAGACCGCTGGCGTCCGTCCGGAGGACCTCGCCGCGTTCGTGCCGCACCAGGCGAACATCCGCATCATCGACGAGTTCGCCAAGCAGCTCGGCCTGCCCGAGACGGTGACGATCGCCCGCGACATCACCACCACCGGCAACACCTCCGCCGCGAGCATCCCGCTCGCCACGCACCGCCTGCTCGAGGAGCACCCCGAGCTCTCCGGCGGTCTCGCGCTGCAGATCGGCTTCGGTGCCGGTCTCGTGTTCGGCGCGCAGGTCGTCGTCCTCCCCTAGTCCCCCATCCCGGCTCGGCTCCGGGCACCCGTACCACTCGTGCCCTAGGCTGGTCCACGGTCAAACGACACCCCCCTCAAGGAGAACACCCATGGCCCTGTCCAACGAAGAAGTCCTCGCCGGCCTGGCCGAGCTGATCAACGACGAGACCGGCATCGCGACCGACACCGTCGCCGCCGACAAGTCGTTCACCGACGACCTCGACATCGACTCGATCTCGATGATGACCATCGTCGTGAACGCCGAGGAGAAGTTCGACGTGAAGATCCCGGACGAAGAGGTCAAGAACCTCAAGACCGTGGGCGACGCCGTCGACTACATCACGAAGGCCCAGGCCTGACGCGAGCTTCCTGAGCGCCGCGGACCGCGCACATCCCGCGGGCCGCGGCGCTCACCTCGTCCACCAGCGGTGGAGCTCCCACCGGCGCTCGACCACACCGGACGGGCGCCCACCGGCGCTCGACCACACGGACGGGCGTCCACCGGCGCTCGACCAGTCCACACGAAAGACACGTCGTTCCATGACCAAGAAGACCGTCGTCGTCACCGGGATCGGTGCGATCACACCCCTCGCCGCGACCGCCCCGGAGACCTGGGACGCGCTGCTCGCCGGCGGGTCCGGCATCACCCGCATCGAGGACGAGCGCTACTCGTCGCTCGAGATCCCCGTCGAGTTCGCCGGCCAGGCACGCCGCTTCCTCACGGACCAGCTCACGCGCCCGGAGACCAAGCGCCTCGACCCCTCGTCGCAGCTGTCGCTCGTCGCCGCTCGTGAGGCCTGGGCCGACGCCGGCATCGACCCCGAGACCGTCGTCCCCGAGCGCCTCGTCGTCGACTGGGCGACCGGCATCGGCGGCGTCAACACGCTCCTCGACGCCTGGGACACCCTGCGCGAGAAGGGTCCGCGTCGCGTCATGCCGATGACGGTCCCGATGCTCATGGCGAACGGCCCCGCCGCCGCCATCGAGATGGAGTTCGGCGCGCGCGGCGGTGCCCGCACGTACCTCTCCGCCTGCGCCTCGTCCACCGAGTCGCTGGCCGAGGCCTACCGCCACATCGCCGACGGCGACGCCGACATCGTCATCACCGGTGGCGCCGAGGCCGCACTGCACCCGCTGCCCCTCGCCGCGTTCGCCGCGATGCAGGCACTCTCGCGACGGAACGACTCCCCCGAGACGGCCTCGCGTCCGTACGACGTCACGCGCGACGGCTTCGTGCTCGGCGACGGCGCCGCAGCGCTCATCCTCGAGTCGAAGGAGCACGCGGAGGCCCGCGGCGCGACGATCTACGCCGAGGTCGCCGGTGCCGGGATCACCTCGGACGCCTTCCACATCACCGCGCCGGACCCCGAGGGCAGCGCCGCCGCCCGCGCGGTCATCACGGCGCTCGAGCACGCCGACGCCGCCCGCGAGGACGTCGTCCACGTCAACGCCCACGCCACCTCGACCCCGGTCGGCGACGTGGCCGAGTACCACGCGATGCGCCGCGTCTTCGGCGACCACCTCGACAACGTGGTCGTCTCGGCCACCAAGGCGTCGACGGGGCACCTGCTCGGCGGTGCCGGTGCGATCGAGGCCGCGTTCACGGTCATGGCGCTGCACCAGCGCGTCGCGCCGCCGACGATCAACCTGACCGAGCAGGACCCGGAGATCGTGATGGACGTCGCGACCGCGCCGCGCGAGCTGCCCGCAGGCGACCTGCTCGCGGTGAGCAACTCGTTCGGGTTCGGCGGGCACAACGCCGTGGTGGCGTTCCGCACGGCCTGATCCGTCGTCGCCGACCCGTCGTCGGCCTGGAGGCCCGTCCTGCGTCCGCAGGGCGGGCCTCCGTCCGTCACGGGGAGCCGCCCGTCCATCGGCCGCCGGTGCCCGGGCCGTTCCGGTCCCAGGACCTGCCGCTCATGTTCCGCGACGACGGCGTGTCCTGCGACCGGGACGTCCGCAGGCGGCACGTCGTGCGACCTGAACGAGGCCAAGGGCACAGCTCCTCGACGACAGGCGTGCCGCACGCGGGGACGACGGACGCCGCCGACTCCGGAGGGAGCGGGCGGCGTCCGAGTGGTGCGGAGGGCGCGGGAGGGGTCAGCCGACGCGGTGCAGCCAGACGACGGGGTTGCCCTCGGCCGCGTGCCGGAAGGGCTCGAGCTCGTCGTCCCAGGCCTGCCCGAGGGCGAGACGGAGTTCGCGGTGGAGTTCGAGGGCGTTGCTACCGGCGACCTCCATGGCGTAGCGCACACGGTCCTCGGGGACGACCATGTTGCCGGACACGTCGGTCTGCGCGAAGAAGACGCCGAGGTCGGGCGTGTGCATCCACCGCCCGCCGTCGGACTGCGCGGTCGGTTCCTCGGTGACCTCGTAGCGCAGGTGTTCCCACCCGCGCAGGGCAGAGGCGATCGCCGCACCGGTGCCGACCTGGCCCGTCCACGTGAACTCCGTCCGGCGGGAGCCGTCGAGTGCGGGCTGGTCGAGCCACGAGAAGTTCACGGCGCGGCTCATCGCGCGACCGGCCGCCCATTCGACGTGCGGGCAGAGCGCGCGTGGTGAGGAGTGCACGTACAGCACCCCTGTCGTCGTTCCGTTCACGATTCCTCCGCTTCGTCAGGTGCGACTTCCCCATCGACCTGTGGTGCGGAGTCCCGGTAGCGGAACCATCGGTATCAGATTGTGATGTCCCTGCGGACACGCCCATTATGCAGCGTCCGCGCTGGGAACGCCACACCCGGCCAGCAGACCGCGCGGGCGGACCGGGCGGGCCTCAGTGCAGGACGGCGCCCTGCTCGTCGACGGGGTGCCGCTCCCCCGCGGTGAGTGCGACCGGGAGGCGGTTCTCCTCCGGGGGCACCGGGCAGGCGTACTGGTACGAGAACGCGCAGGGCGGCAGGACGAGCCGGTCCCAGTCGAGCGCGACCTCGGCCGCGCCGTCGGGCTCGGGCAGGTACAGGAAGCGTCCCATCGAGTACGAGCTGCCCGGGTCGCTCTCGGGCAGGGCGCTGGTGGTGTCCTGCACGATGAGCTGCAACCGCGGCCGGCCGTGGTACGGCGCGGACCGCACCGCGGTGAGCCGCACGGGAACGTCGTCCACCGTGGTCTCGATCGTCCCGGCGACGGGCAGGGGGTCGCCGGCGGCGTCGGTGAGGTGACCGGGTGCCTCCTGACCGGACCAGGGTTCGTACCTGCCGGCCGTGACCCACCCGCCCGGCCGCGGGGCGAACCGGGCGATGCGTGCGAAGCGGGAGACCGCGTCGGAGGCCGGGTCCCAGACGCGCAGCGTGGAGCCGTGCACCGTGCCGGCGAGCCCGTCGGCGAAGGCGACGCTCGACGGCACGACGGCGGTGTCACCGGCGACCAGCACCGTACCGTCCACCGGGACGCCGTCGACCACGACGCCGTCCGCCGCCGCGGCGGTGACGGTGAGACCGCCGGGGACCGGCGCCCACTGCCCGGCGACCGGCCACACGGGCTGCGGGCGGTCGACGTGCTGCGCGTTCACCAGGGCGAGCGGGCCGCGCGCGCTGCGGGCCCAGGCATCGCGGGCCGCGACGTGCTCGGCCAGGTCCGGGTCGACCGTGCTCACGACTGCTCCTGGCGGGGGTAGATGACCTTCTGCACGATGATGATCACCGACGCGGCGACCGGCACGGCGACGAGCGCCCCGAGGACCCCGCCGATCGTGCCACCGGCGACCGCGGCGATGACCACCAGGGCGCCCGGCACCTGCACCGCGCGCGACATGATGCGCGGGGAGATGAGGTACGCCTCGACCTGCATGTAGACGAGGTAGTAGATCGCGGCCGCGAGCGCCGTGGCCGGCGAGGCGAACAGGCAGAGCAGGGAGATGACGACCGCCGCGGCGAGGGTGCCGACGAGCGGGATGAGCGAGCCCAGGAACGCGAAGGTCGCCAGCAGCACGGGCAGCGGTGCACCGATGATGAGCAGGAACACGAGGCTGAGGATGCCGTTGATCAGCGCCTGGCTGATCTGTCCGACGACGTAGCGGCCGACGGCCTGGGTGATCTGCTCGCTGACGTCGACGAAGTTCTGCCGACGTGTCGCCGGCACGAAGCGGTAGGCCATCGACTTCAGGCCCCGCATCGACGCCAGGAAGTACAGCATCAGGATGATGACGATGATCGCGCCGGTCATGCCGGACAGGATGCCGCTGCCGACCGCCAGGATCCCGCCACCGAGGCTGAGGAGGTTGCCCGGGTCCTCCACGAAGGACTGCAGCGACTCCAGCGCGTGGTTGACGTCGACGGCGCCGGCGAACTGCTGTGACAGGTCCTGGACCCACTCCTGCTGCGAGATGTCCTGGACGATCTCCGGGAAGTTCTGGACGAGGTTCGTCGCCTGCTGGATGAGGATCGGGACGACCGCGAACACGACGCCGGCGAAGGCGGACAGGACACCCACGACGACGATCGTGATCGCCGACCAGCGCGGGATGAACCGTTCGAGGAAGGACACCAGCGGGTCGATGCCGAGCGACAGGAAGAGCGCGACGCCGATGTAGACCAGGACCGTGCTGAGCTGCTGGACGATCACGCCGGCCAGCAGGGCGATGAGCACGCCCAGGGCTCCCATGAAGCCGATGCGGAACGCGTTCACGCGCACGCCGGTGCCGACCCGGGTCGCCTCGAACGTCACGTTCGGGGTCGGCGCGTGGTCGTCGGGGGTCTCACGTCGTCGCGGCAGGTGCACGTAGGGCGGGCGGGACTTGAACCCGCGATCGTTCGGTTATGAGCCGAGTGCCTTGACCAGCTTGGCTACCGCCCCTCGTCGGGGACCGTCAGGCCACCGACTCCCCACGATACAGCGACTCGAACGTCGCGAGCGTGCGGTTGATGTCGTGTGCCTCGATCATGGCCAGGCTGCGCTCCCGCATCGCCTGGTAGTCGTCGTCGGACGCCTGCAGCACCTGTGCGAGCTTCGCAGCGAGGTCCTGCACGTCGCCGGGCGTGAAGAGGTACCCGTTGCCGTCGATGAGGTGCGGGAGTGCCATCGAGTCCGCGGCCACCACCGGCAGCCCGGACGCCATCGCCTCGAGGGACGAGATGCTCTGCAGCTCGGCGGTGGACGGCATCGCGAAGACAGTGCCGTTCGTCAGCGCCTGGCGCTTCGCCTCGTCCGACACGAAGCCGGCGAAGCGCACCCGGTCCTCGAGCCCGAGCTCCTGCACGAGCGTCTTCAACTTCGGGATCATCTCGCCGCCACCGACGATGGTGAGCGTCGCGTGCAGCTCACTCGGCAGCAGTGGGAGCGCCCGGACGAGCACGTCGAGGTTCTTCTCCGGCGCGACCCGGCCGACGAACACGATGTCGTTCCCCGCGGGGCGACCGCTGCGGGCGCTGTAGCGCGACGCGTCGATGCCGCACGAGATCGCGAGGACCTGCTGCCCGGCGATGGCCTCGCGGAGGTAGTCCGCGGCCAGCACCGTCGGCGTCGTGATGGCGTCGGCGAGCCGGTAGGTCTTGGCGGCGTCGTTCCACGCGATCTTCAGCGCGATCGGCAGCGTGCGACGGCCGAACGGGACGTACTCGAGCAGGTTCTCGGGCATGAAGTGGTTGGTGCCGACGATGCGGATGCCGCGCTCGTGGGCCTCCTGCACGATGCCGCGCCCGATGACGATGTGCGACTGGATGTGCAGCACGTCCGGCTGGACGGCGTCGAGGATCGGACCCGTCCACTTGCGGACGCTCCACGGCCACACGAAGCGGAGCCACGCGTGCCACGGCCACTTGTACGACTTCAGCCGGTGGACGGTGAGGACGACGCCGCGGTGCTCCTCGTCGAACGTGCCGTGGTGGGCGCTCGACGCCGGGGCCACGACGTGGACCTCGTGGCCGCGCTCCGCGAGCCCGACGGCGAGCTGCTCGGCGAAGGTCGCGGCGCCGTTGACGTCCGGCGGGAAGGTGTCGGCCGCGATCATGACGCGCAGCGGTCGGGACCCGCCCGTCGCACCCGTCGACTCGGCGGTGGCGGTGGTGGCGTCCTCTGACACGGCTGGCGTCGTCCTCTCGTGGGCGGTTGCTGGTCGGGCCTCGACGGTACCGCACGGGCCCGAGCGCCCGCGTCAGCCGCGCGGACGACGCCGACGGCCGACAGCGACCACCGACGCCGTCAGCGACCGCGGACGCGACCGACGACGCCGACCGCGGTCAGCGCCGCGTCTCGGGGTGGTGCTTCGCGAGCAGGAACACGCCCGTGATGGCGATCACCGCAGCGACCAGGAAGCCGACCACCGCGATCCACGGCGCCCCGGCAGCCTCGCCGAGCACGATCACGCCGATGCCCACGGCGACGATCGGGTCGATGACGGTGAGGCCGGCGATCACCAGGTCGGCGGACCCGCTCGAGTACGCGTTCTGCACGAAGTACCCGCCGAGCACCGCGGCGACGATCACCCCGACGACGGCGATCGCGGTCAGCCAGTCGAACGTGCCGTGCAGGAACCGGTTCAGCACGACCTTGGCCAGTGTCGCGACGAAGCCGTAGAGCACCCCGGCCACGACGATGTAGTACATGGCGCTCGCCCGCTTCGCCGCGAAGCGGAACGACAGGAACACGGCCACCAGGACGATCGCCAGCACCACCAGGATCGTCACGAGCTGCTCGTGGGTGATCGCGCTCTCGCGGCCGACGACGGCGGCGATGCCGACGAAGATCCCGACACCGATGATGCAGGTCCAGACCGCCCGTCGCGCCTGCTGTCCGAGCGGCACCCCGGAGGACCGTGACGAGAACCACGTGGTGATGACGAGCGCGACGGCGCCGAGCGGCTGCACGACGATGAGCGGGGCGTTCGTGATGCTGATGAGCTGGAGCACGACGGCCAGACCGAGCATGAGCGTGCCGAGCACCCACCAGCCGCTACCGAGCAGCCCGAGGACGTGCCGCACCGACAGCCCCTTCGACTGCCGACCGAGCCGGGCCTCGACGCGCTGCACCCCGCGGCTCTGGAACTGCGCTCCCAGCGAGAGGAAGACCGCGCCGACGAGCGCGACGGGGATCATCAGGGCCTGGAACGGGGTCAGGTTGACCGCGTCCGGGATCGGGAGGTCCGTCGTCACGCGACGAGGCTACCGGTCCTCGCCGGATAACCTGGGTGAATGCCCGTCCTCCCCATCCGCATCACCGGCGAACCCGTCCTCCACGAGCGCGCTGCCGAGGTCACCGCGTTCGACGACGACCTCCGCGCACTGGTGCAGGACATGTACGAGACGATGGACCTCGCCCCCGGGGTCGGTCTCGCGGGTCCGCAGGTCGGGGTCGGCAAGCGCCTGTTCGTGTACTCGTGGACCGACGACGACGAAGTCCTGCACCGCGGGGTCGCGATCAACCCGGTGCTCTGGACCACCCCGCCCGTGCCGGAGACGGTCGAGGAGCTCGACGAGGACGAGGAGTCCGAGGGCTGCCTCTCGATCCCGGGTGAGCGCTTCCCGCTGCGTCGGGCCGAGGGCGCCCTGCTCCGTGCGGTCGACGAGCACGGGGAGCCCTTCGAGGTCGAGGCCCACGGGTGGCTCGCCCGCGTCTTCCAGCACGAGTACGACCACCTGGACGGCTACCTCTACGCCGACCGGCTCGTGCACCCGTACGGCAAGCAGGTCGCGAAGGCGATCCGCAAGAGCAGCTGGGGCGGCCCGGGCAAGTCCTGGCTCCCCGGTCGCGACCACCCCGAGGGCTGACCGCGCGGTCGGCTCCGGCGCACGTCCCAGCGCGGCACCGGCGGTCGGCCGGGAGGCCCGGCTCAGCCCCGGTAGGCCGTCAGCGACTCCTGCAGGCGGTCCCGGTCGGGGTGACCGGGGCAGTACGCGACGAGTCCGGCCGCCAGCTCGGCCTGTTCCGGCGTCGAGACGCCGTCACGCCACGGCGACGCTCCGCGCTCCGCGCAGGTCGCCGCGAGCTCCTCGAGCGTGGCGGTACCGTCGGCCGCCCGGACCGCGGCCCGCTGCTGCGCCGACATCTCGGTGCCCGTGATGCGCTCGGCCCGGCATCCGGTGCGCTCGGCCTCCCACACGGCGGCGTACGTCGTGTACGTCTCCCCCGTGCCGTCGGCGTCGTCACCGGTCGTGTCGCTGCCCGCGCCGCTGCTGTCGTCCGCGGCGCCGCTGCACACGAACGCGAAGACGATCGGCGCGCTGCCCGTCGCGGAGACCTCGGACCGTGCTGCGGAGTCGAGCGAGTCCTCCGGCTCCGGTTGCCCGGCGGTGCACGCGGTGAGCGCCACCGCTCCGAGGACGACGAACGCCGCGGCGAGGGTCCGGCGCACGGTGATCACCTGTGAACGCTAACAGCTTGCGACCGGGCAGCGCCTGCGAGCCAGCCGGAAGCCGAACACCGGCCGGTGCCCAGCGCCGGCTCCGCACGAGATCCGGCCGTGCGGACACGTTCGTGGTCCGGTGCCCGCGAAACCGTCCGCGGAGCCGAGTCTCGCGGTAGCGGCAAGGGCGCCGAACCCCGGGAACGCAAGAGGCCCCCACCCCGGAGGGTGAGGGCCTGTCGCTCCCCGAGTTGGACTCGAACCAACAACCTGCCGGTTAACAGCCGGCTGCTCTGCCAATTGAGCTATCGAGGATCACTGTCCGCTGGCGAATGTGGTGCGAACAACGGGTAACAGCATAGCAGCACCCCGAGCCCGCTCCGCGCATCGGCCACGCATCCCGGGCGCGCCGCGTCGTCGAGCTCCCCGGCCGGGCCCGGCGCCGTCGGTGCTCAGTAGCCCGCGACGGGGTCCACGACGCCGACGAACCCGTCGCCCGAGCCGGACAGGAACGCGGCGGTGTTCGCCCGGACGCGCTCGGCCAGCAGCGGCGCGACCATGTCCGGGGTGTCGGCCTGGTGCGGCGTGACGACCACACCCGGCTCGTCCCAGAGCGGGTGGCCGTCGGGCAAGGGCTCCGGGTCCGTCACGTCGAGGCCGGCGGCGGCGATCGTGCCCTCGCGCAGCGCCGCGACGAGCGCGTCGGTGTCGACCAGTCCCCCGCGTGCGATGTTCACGAGACGCGCCGAGGGCTTCATGAGTCCGAACCGGCGCGCGTCGAACAGCTTCGCCGTCCCCGAGGTCATGGCTGCCGCGACCACGACCACGTCGGCGTCGGGCAGCACCTCGTCCAGGGCGTCGGTCGTGACCGTGCGGTCGGCTCCCGGCACCGGGTCGTCCGAGCGGCGCACGACCGTCACGGAGACCTCGAACGGGGCGACGAGCCGGATGTACTCCAGGGCGATCCCGCCCGCGCCGATCACCACGACGTTCCGCCCGTAGAGCGACACGCCCTCCGGCTCGGTCGCCCAGGACGTCGCGCGGGCGCGCTTCTGCAGCACCCGGAGCGTCGCGAGCGTCAGCGCGAGGGCGTGCTCGGCGACGGGTTCCGCGTAGGCGCCCTTGGCCGACGTGAAGAGCACCCGGTCCCCGTGCTCCTGGATCAGGTGGGCGAAGGCGTCGACGCCCGCGAAGGGCAGCTGGACCCAGCCGACCGAGGCCCCCTGGTCCAACGCCGCCGCGAGCCCGTCGGGGTCACGGGCGTCGAGCCAGACGATCCCCCGCGTGTCCGCGCCGAGGTCGCCGACCGTGCCGCCGGCGGCCCGCACGGCGTCCGCGTGCAGGTCGGCCGCGGTCGGCAGGATCGCGACCGGTCCGGCCGTGGGTGCGTCGACGGGGAGCGGGGCGCCCGCGTCGGTGACGACCGCGCGGTGTCCGCGGCTGCTCGCCGTGTCGTGTGCGGTCGTGGTGCTCATGCGTTCTCCTGACGCTCGGCCCGGGGAGCGGTGCCCGCCCCGGCACCGACCGGACGACGGGGGGCGGACGAGCGCCGCGGGGCGGTGGTCGCGGTCGGACGACGCTTCACCGGGCGCGACGCGGTCGCGGCGAGCGTCTGCACGTAGGGGTCGACGGGGTTGTCGAGGACCTCGTCGAAGGTGCCGAGCCCGACCAGGCGGCTCTCGGCGAGCACACCGACGCGGTCCGCGAGCGCCCGGGCCTCGCGGAGGTCGCTCGACACCACGACGGCCGAGAACTGCCGGCCGCGCTGCAGGTTGGTCAGGGCCTCGAGCACCGACTGACGGACCAGGACGTCGACGCCGCGTGCGGGTTCGTCGGCGACGAGGAGCTGCGGCTCGAGGATGAGTGCGCGTGCGAGGGCGACACGCTGCCGCTGCCCGCTCGACAGCTCCCACGTGTTCAGGCGCATGACGCCGAGGGGCAGGTGCACGGCGTCGACCAGCCGCGCGACCATGAGCCCGGCCTCCTTGCGGTCGAACCGCCGGTCGCGCAGGTAGATCGGTTCGGCGATCGCCTCGCCCACGGTCAGGTCGGGGCTCAGCCGGTCGGCGCCGTCCTGCGGCAGGTACCCGATGCGGCCGGTCAGCCGCTGCGCCTTCCGCGAGGACGGGCGGAGCCCGCGCACGTGCTGACCGAGCACGGTGAGCTCGCCGCCGACGATCTGTCGCCGGTGCGCACCCTCGCCCTCGCCGGTCGCGCCGAGCTGCCCGGCGATCGCGGCGGCGAAGGTGCTCTTGCCGGAACCGGACTCACCGATGAGCGCGAGGATCTCGCCCTGGCGGACGGTCAGGCTGACCCCGTCGACCGCGCGGATCGGCTCCGATCCGCGGACGCCCCGGTACTCGATCGAGACGTCGTCTGCGACGACCGCCGGGCCGTTCACCGCGATCATGGGTCCCCTTCCGCGCCGCCCCCTGGCGGCGGTTGCGCGACGGACCGGTGTCGCGTCGTCGGTGGTTCGCCGGAGGTGACCGGCCGGGAGGCGCGGCGTGCGTCGACGACGCAACGCCGTGCCTCCCGGCCGGTCGCGTCGGGTCAGGACCCGGCGTTCTCCAGTGCCACCAGCGTACGCCGTCGCTCCGCCTGTTCCGCCGGGTCCGGCACGGGCAGCGACGCGAGCAGCCGCTGCGTGTAGGGGTGCCGCGGCGCACCGAGGACCTCGGCGGTGGTGCCCGTCTCCACCAGGTCGCCGCGGTACAGCACCGCGATGCGGTCCGACAGTGCGCCGACGACCGCGAGGTCGTGGCTGATGAACAGCGACGCGAACCCGAGGTCCTGCTGCAGCTCGAGGAAGAGCTCCAGCACGCGGGCCTGCACCGACACGTCGAGCGCGCTCGTCGGTTCGTCCGCGATGAGCAGCTTCGGCCGGAGTGCGATCGAACGCGCGAGCGAGGCGCGCTGCCGCTGGCCACCGGACAGCTCGTGCGGGTACCGGTCGCCGTAGGACGCCGGGAGCTGCACCATCTCGAGCAACTCGCCGACGCGCTTGCGGGCGGCTCGAGGGTTCCGCACCTCGCCGTGCACGACGAGCGGCTCGGCGACGCACTCGGCGATCGTGAGCAGCGGGTTGAACGAGGTCGCCGGGTCCTGGAACACGAACCCGATGTCCTTGCGGTGCCGCTTGAAGTCCCGCTCGCGGTACCCGAGCATCTCGGTGCCGAGGACCTCGAGCGACCCGCCGGTGACGCGGGTGAGCCCCGCGATGGCCCGACCGATCGTCGTCTTGCCGGAGCCCGACTCCCCCACCAGCCCGAGCACCTCGCCGGGACGGACGTCGAGGTCGACGCCCTTCACGGCCCTGAAGGCGGGCGAACCGAGGCGGCCCGGGTACTCGATCTCGAGCCCCTTCGCGCTGACGAGGGGCTCGACGTCGGTCGCGATCACCGCTCGGCGGGCCGTCCCGGTCGAGGCCTCCAGCCGGGGCACGGCGGCGAGCAGGCGCTTCGTGTAGTCGGCCTGCGGGTCCGCGAAGAGCTGCGCGACCGGTGCCTCCTCCACGACCTCGCCCTGGTACATGACGGCGACCCGGTCGGCCAGGTCGGCGACCACGCCCATGTTGTGCGTGATGATGACGATGGCGGCGCCGAACTCGTCGCGGCAGCGCCGGAGCAGGTCGAGGATCTCGGCCTGCACGGTGACGTCGAGCGCGGTGGTCGGCTCGTCGGCGATGATCACGCTCGGCTCGAGGGCCAGTGCACTCGCGATGACAACGCGCTGCTTCTGCCCGCCGGAGAACTGGTGCGGGTAGTGGTCGACCCGCGTCTCCGGGTCGGGGATGCCGACGCGTCGCAGGTAGTCGATCGCCTTCGCGCGGGCGTCCTTCTTCGAGACGCCGCCGTGCGCCCGGAGGCCCTCGGCGATCTGCCACCCCACCGTGAAGACCGGGTTGAGCGCGGTCGACGGCTCCTGGAAGACCATCGCACCGGCCGTGCCGCGGAGTTCGCGGAGCTTGGCCGACCCGACGCTGACCACGTCGGTGCCGTCGAGGTACACCGCACCACCGAGCGTCGCCGTCTCGGGCATCAGCCGCAGCATGCTGCGGGCCGTGACCGACTTGCCGGAGCCGGACTCGCCGACCAGCGCGAGGACCTCGCCCGGACGGACGTCGAGACTGACGCCCTTGACCGCGTCGACGGCACCGCCGTCGGTCGCGAAGGTGACGGTCAGGTCGTCGACGACCGCGACCGGTCGGTCCTGCTGGTCGTTCGCTGCGTCGGTCATGCCGTCGCCCCTTCCGTGCTGGCGGCCTGCTTCCGCGAGACCAGCTGCTTCAGCCTCCTCCGGGCGCGCAGGCGCGGGTCCGAGATGTCGTTGAGGCTCTCGCCGATGAAGGTCACGCCGAGCACGAGCACGACGATCGCGACGCCGGGGAACACACCGGTCCACCAGACGCCCGACGCGACGTCCGACAGCGCGCGGCTGAGGTCGTAGCCCCACTCCGCGCCGCTGGTCGGGCCGATGCCGAACCCGAGGAAGCCGAGGCCGGCCAGGGTGAGGATCGCGTCGGAGGCGTTCAGCGTCAGGATGAGCGGCAGGCTCCTGGTGCTGTTGCGCAGCACGTGGCGGGTCATGATGCGCCACGGGTTCGTGCCGATGACCCGCGCGGACTCGACGAACGCCTCGTTCTTCAGGCGCACCGCCTCGGCACGCACGACCCGGAAGTACTGCGGGACGTAGACGACGGTGATCGAGATCGCCGCCGCGACGATGCCGCCCGTGTAGCTCGAGTTGCCGCCGGAGATGACGATCGACACGACGATGGCGAGCAGCAGCGAGGGGAACGCGTAGATCGCGTCGGCGACGACGACGAGGACCCGGTCGAGCCAGCCGCCGACGTACCCCGACACCATGCCGAGGATGACCCCGATCGTGATCGACACGACGACCGCGACGATGACGACGAGCACCGCGGTGCGCGCGCCGAAGACGACGCGGCTGAACACGTCGAAGCCACCGACCGTGGTGCCCCAGACGTGCTCGGCGCTCGGCGGGGCGGTGCGCGGGAAGCCCTGGCCGTCGGCGCCCTGCAGCTGACCGAAGCCGTACGGGGCGATGAGCGGCGCGGCGAGGGCGACGATCAGGTACAGGGCGCAGATGACCACGCCGGTGATGAGCATGGCGCGCTGCCAGCCGGTGCTCCTGCGGAGCTGGACCACCACGGGCAGCCGCTTCCAGAGCGGCTCGTGGCGGTCGACGAGCGAGGTGTCGGCCATCGCTAGAACCTCACTCTCGGGTCGATCAGCGCCGCGACGACGTCGACGACGAAGTTCGTCACGGCGACGATCACGGCGAGCATCGCGACGATGCCCTGGACCGCGACGAAGTCGCGGGCCGACAGGTACTGGTTGAGCTGGAAACCGAGCCCGCGCCAGCCGAACGTGGTCTCGGTGAGCACCGACCCACCGAGCAGCATGGCGATCTGCAGACCCATCACGGTGATGATCGGGACCAGCGCCGGACGGAAGGCGTGCGTCCGGACGAGCCGGGCCTCCCGGACGCCGCGCGAGCGGGCCGCGTCGACGTACTCGGATCCGAGCGAGCCGATCATGTTGGCACGGACCAGACGCAGGAAGATGCCGGCGGTGAGCAGGCCGAGCGTCAGCGCGGGCAGGACGGCGTGCGACAGTACGTCGCCGATCACCTGCGCGTTGCCGGTGCGGAGTGCGTCGATGAGGTAGATGCCGGTGGCACCCGGGATGTTGTCGAGGATGAGCGACACCCGGGTGGAGGCGCGGTCACCGAGCGGCAGCCAGCCGAGCCAGACGGAGAAGACGAGCTTGAGGAGCAGACCGCCGAAGAACACCGGCGTCGCGTACGTCAGGATCGCGAGCGCTCGGAACAGCACGTCCGGCCACTTGTCGCGGACGTACGCCGCGAGCATGCCGAGCGGGATGCCGAGGACGAGGGCGACGATGAGCGCGTAGAAGACCAGCTCCGCGGTCGCGCCGCCGTACGTGACGATGACCTCGGTGATCGGACGGTTGTCGGTCGACGTCGTGCCGAAGTCCCCGCGCACGATGCCGCCGAGGTACTCGAGGTACTGGACGATGACCGGCCGGTCGTAGCCGGCGGCGTGCAGACGTTCCTGGAGCTGCGAGGGCGTCAGACGGCCACCGACCGAGGCGGTGATCGGGTTCCCGATGACGCGCATCAGGAAGAAGACGAGCGTCACCAGGATGAACACCGTCGGGAAGATGAGGAGGAAGCGGACCAGGATGTACCGACCGAGCCCGCCGCCCTGCCCACGGGCACGTCGCTGTGCCTGGGGCTTGGTGGGGTCGGTGGCCAGCTCCGGTGTCGCCTCGGGGGTGCTGAGGGTCACGGGGACGGGTGCCTTTCGGTGCCGTTCGGGACGTGGCCACGGGGGCGCTCCTCGTGGGAACGCCCCCGTGGGCCGACGCCGGTCTTACTTGGAGAGGGTGGCGTAGCGGAACTTGTACGAGGAGTCGAGGGTCAGGCCCTTGACGTCCTTGCCCGCGACCGCCACGGACTTGCCCTGCAGGAGCGGCAGCGTCGAGATCTGCGTGGCCTCGCGCTCCTGCGCCTGCTCGATGAGCTGCGCGCGCTTGTCCTTGTCGGACTCCTGCTGCTCCTCGGAGATCAGCTTCTGGATCTCCGGGTCGTCGTAGTGGTTCTGCACGAAGTTGTCCTTCGTGAAGAACGGCGACAGGTAGTTGTCGGCGTCCGAGAAGTCCGGGAACCACCCGAGCTGGTACACCGGGTAGGAGTCCTTCGTCCGCTCCTGCGCGTAGGTCGTGTAGACCGTCGACTGGATCTTCACGGAGAACAGGCCCGAGTTCTCGAGCTGCGTCTTGAGCTCGGCGTACTCGTCGTCCGACGTCGAACCGTAGTGGTCGGGCGCGTACTGGATGTCGAGCTGCACCTTGCCGGTGACACCGGCCTTCGACAGCGTCTCCTTCGCCTTGTCGACGTCGGGGCCGCCCTTGCCGTTGCCGTAGAGCTCCTCGAACGGCTTCGCGGCACCGGTCAGGCCGTCCGGCACCATCGAGTAGACCGGCGAGTACGTGTTGTTGTAGACGTCCTTCGCGATCTTCTCGCGGTCGACGACGTCGGCCACGGCCTGGCGCACGGCGAGGGCCTTCGCCTCGTCCGCGTCGGACTGGCTCGCGCCGAACGGCTGCGTGTTGAAGTTGAAGACCAGGTAGCGGATCTCGCCACCGGGGCCGTCGGTGACCTTGACGGAGTCGTCCTTGCGCAGGTCGGCGATGTCGGTCGGCGTCAGCGAGCGGTACGCCACGTCGACGTCGCCCTTCTGCACGGCGAGCTTCAGGTCGGTCTCCTTGGTGTAGTAGCTGGCGGTGACCTCCTTGGTCTTCGCCTTGCCGAGGAGCCCGTCGTACTCGGGGTTCGCCGAGTACTGGATGGTGTCGTTCTCCTTGTACGAGGTGATCTCGTACTGCCCGGCGAACGCCTTGCCCTTGACGATGTCCGCCGCCGGGGTGAGCTCGTCCGCCGAGAAGACCTGCTCGTCGACGATCGGGCCTGCGGGGCTCGAGAGCACCTGCGGCCAGGTCTGGTCGGCGTGGTCGAGGTTGAAGACGACCGTGGTGTCGTCCGGGGTCTCGATGCTCTTGAGGTTGGCGAGCAGCGACTGCGGACCGTTCTCGTTGTTGATCTTCAGCTCGCGCTCGAACGAGAACTTGACGTCACTCGAGGTGAGGTCGTTGCCGTTCGCGAACTTCAGCCCGCTCTTGAGCTTCACCGTGTAGGTCGTGTCGTTCGTGAACTCGCCGCTCTCGGCGATGTCCGGCTTGACGTCGGGGCTGCCGACGGGGGTGTTCATCAGGAACGGGAACACCTGGTTCTGCACGGCGAAGGAGCCGTTGTCGTAGGACCCGGCCGGATCGAGGGACGTGACCTTGTCCGTCGTGCCGATGCTCAGGCCGTTGAGGTCGGTGTCGGAGACGCTGCTGCTCGCGCAGCCCGTCAGCACCAGCGCCGTCGCTGCTGCCCCGGCGCCGAGCGCGATGCCGCGCCTGCCCCACTTGGATACGGATGCCATGTCCGCTCTCTCTCTCGGTGATGGTTCGCAAGGGGTCCCGCGGAGGGCGGTGGATCGACTGTGAGGCCCGCCGGGAACGCTCATTGGTACCACCCTGACACGGAAGTCCACGATTCGAGGGACATTTGTTTACACCCTTGTAATGCACGACCGCGTCGCGTGGCGCATGATGCACGCGTCACGGAGCGGCGTGTCGCGCACGAAAGTTGCGTGGTGCAACGGGGGGGCCGGAGGTCGGGCCGCTGCCTGCCACCGGGCGGGCGGGCGGCTGCCTGCGGCCGGCTGTCCGCTGCCCGCTGCCGGCTGCCCGCTGCCCGCTGCCCGCTGCCGAGCGGGCGAGATCCGTCACGCTCGCCCTCCCCGGCCGACAAATACCGCCCACCCGACGTCACGCGCGCGGCACGTCCTGCCCGCTCTGCGCCGGTCGGTGGTGCTCGCCTCCTGGTGGCACGACTTGCCGCTCAGTTCGGGCCGCGGCGGCGGGTCGTGCGACCAGGACGACCGCACACGGCACGTCGTGCGACCGGAACGGCCAGTGCGAGTGGCCGGGCCACGGCGGGACACCGAGCGGGCGGAGTACGTCACCCTCGGCGTCTCCGGGCACCGATCCCCACCCGCTCGACGTCATCCACGCGGCGATACCTGCCCGCTGCGGCGGCGGCGACGGCGGCGGCGGCGACGGCGACGGCGGATGGTGCTCGCGCCCTGGTCGCGTGACCTGCCGCTCAGTTCGGGTCGCGGCGGCGAGTCCTGCGACCAGATCGACCGCACGCGGCAGGTCGCGCGACCCTGGGGTCCAGCACGAGTGGCCGCGTGACCCTGGGGTCCAGCACGAGTGGTCGCGCGACCCTGGGGTCCAGCACGAGTCGCCGCGCGACCGTGCGGGCCAGCACGAGTGGTCGCGCGACCGAGCGGGCCAGCACGAGTGGCCGGGCGACGACGCGCTGCCGCCCCTCGCGGGACGGCTCAGCCCTGCGCTGCCGCCTCGGCGTCGGCGCGGAGGCGCATCCGCTGCGCGTCGATGTCGACGAGCTGGCGCTGGATCTCGGCGCGCCGGTCGGACTGCTCGTGCGGGTCGGCCCGCTGCAACTGCCCGAGCAGCGAGGCCTTGCGGGCGAGCAGGTCCCGCTCGACCAGGGCCACGACGATGCTCCGGGCGTAGAGCGCCAGGTCCTCGTCGGTGCGAGCCGGGATCGGCGCGAGTGCGAGCTCCTGCACGAGACCGCGGAACGGCGCCGGCACGTCCTGCAGCAACCGGTCGAGCCAGTCCCCCGCACCGATCGAGTCGACGTTGGCGACCACGGCGTCCCGCACGACCGACAGCATCGGCGCCGAGAACGTCGCGCCGGCCGCGAGCCAGATGAGCGGTGCGCCCACGTACCCGGGCTGCTGCACCATCGCCATCACGGCGTCGCGCTCCATCCGGGTGATCGGGTCGTTCGGCAGCAGCCGCAGACCGGCCACGGGCTCCTCGGGCGGGGCGACCAGCTCGCCACCGGGACCGGCCTGACCGACCGGCACCGGGCCTCCCGTCCGGTCGGTGCGCGCTGCGGACGCGCGCTGACGCGCCGAGTCGACCGCCCGCCGGACGTCCGGGATGTCCATGCCGAGCCACCCGGCGAGTTCGCGGACGTACCCCTGCGTGAGGGAGCGGTCGCGGATCCCGGCGAGGACCGGCGCGGCGGCCCGCAGTGCGCTGACCCGCCCCTCGACGGTCTCGAGGTCGTGGCCGTCGAGCGTCCGACGGATCATGAACTCGAACATCGGGCGCTTCGCGCTGACGAGCCGGCGGATCGCGTCGTCGCCTCGCGCGAGTCGGAGGTCGCACGGGTCGAGCCCGCCGGGAGCCACCGCGACGTAGGTCTGCGCGGCGAAGCGCTGCTCCTCGGCGAACGCCCGCGAGGCGGCACGCTGCCCGGCCTCGTCGGGGTCGAACGTGAAGACCACCTCGCCGTTGGCGTTCGGGTCGGCACCGCTGACGTCGCCGAGCATCGGCCGGAGGACCTTGATGTGGTCGACACCGAACGAGGTGCCGCACGTCGCGACAGCGGTCGTCACACCGGCGAGGTGGCACGCCATGACGTCGGTGTAGCCCTCGACGATCACGACCTGCTTGCCCTTGGAGATGTCCTTCCGGGCGAGGTCGAGCCCGTAGAGGACCTGGCTCTTGTGGTAGATCGGCGTCTCGGGGGTGTTGAGGTACTTCGGGCCCTTGTCGTCGTCGAGCAGCCGACGCGCGCCGAAGCCGATCGTCGCACCGGTCACGTCACGGATCGGCCACACGAGGCGTCCGCGGAACCGGTCGTACGGCGAGCGGTCACCCTGTCCGGCGAGTCCCGCCGCGAGGATCTCGTCCATCGAGAACCCACGGCCCCGCAGGTGCTCACGCGTGGCGTCGTACGACTGCGGCGCGAAGCCCACGCCGAAGTGCTGCGCTGCCGCGGGGTCGAAGCCGCGCTCCCCGAGGAAGCGTCGCGCGGGCTCGGCAGCCGCCGAGGTGAGCTGCGACTGGTAGAACTCGAGCGCTGCCTCGTTCGCGGCGATCAGCCGCGCGCGCTGGTTGTAGTCGGTGCGCGGGCCGTCGCCCTCTTCGTAGTGGAGCGTGAAGCCGATCTTCGCGGCCATGCGCTCGACCGCTTCCTGGAACGTCGTGTGGTCCATCTTGATGATGAACTCGAAGACGTCGCCGTCCTCGCCGCACCCGAAGCAGTGGTACCGGCCGACCTGCGGCCGCACGTGGAACGACGGGGAGCGCTCGTCGTGGAACGGGCAGAGCCCCTTCAGCGAGCCGACGCCCGCCGACTTCAGCGTGACGTGGTCGCCGACGACGTCGGCGATGTTGACACGCGAGCGGACCTCGTCGATGTCGTTCCGCGCGATCCTGCCAGCCACCCCTCGATCCTAGTTCGTGCGGCCGGTGCCGGAGGACGGTCCGTGTCCGCCTGTGGAGAGCACGACGGCCGGGAGGCGCGGTGCACGATCAGCACGCGCCCCACCTCGGTCGGCGCGCACGTCGACACGCGCGGCGGCCGGGCAGGAGCCACTCCGGTCCCACCGAGACGGCGCCGTCCGCCCGGGACGGTGTTGGGTCGACGAACCGGACCCAGATCCGACGGCGTCTCGCCCTCACGGCGGCGTCCCACAAGGCGGCGTTCCGAACGCCGGCGTCCCACACGGCGGCGTCCCACACGCCGGCGTCCCACACGCCGGCGTCTCGCACGCCGGCGTCAGACCGCGATGTGCGTCGTCTCCCGGTCCCCCACCACGAGTCGCTTGTGCCACGCCAGCGCCCCCTGGTCCGTCAGGCTCGCGACCTGGTCGACCACGGCCCGCAGCCGCCCGGCGTCGTCGGACGCCGAACGCCAGTCCGCCGCGAAGCCCGGCTCGAGGTCCGCACTGCCCGTCGCCGCCAGGGCGTCGAGCAGCTCGGTGAGCACGCGACGCTGGTCCTCGTACACGGGCTGCCGGTCGCCGTGGGTCATGACGAACGCCGCGACGATGCCCTTGAGCACCGCGATCTCGCCGATGATCTCCGGCGGGGTGACGACCGAGGCCGCGAACCGCACGAGGGACCCGGACGCGTAGGACTCGCGAGTCGCCGCCGTCGCCGTCCGCGCGAACCGTCCGATGAGCTGCGAGGTGAGGTTCTTGAGCCGCGCCATGTCCCGCCGCGACCCGTCGTACGACGTCATCCACAGCGGCAGCGACCGGAGTCGGTCGAAGGCCTCGAGCAGTTCGTCACGACTGAGGTCCGACCCGACCCAGGCGTGCATCGCGGTGACGATGTCGTTCTCGCCGACCCGGTCGCCCAGGGCCGCGACGTCGATGAAGCCCGCGACGACGGCGTCCTCGAAGTCGTGCACCGAGTAGGCGATGTCGTCGGACAGGTCCATGACCTGCGCCTCGATGCACCGCTGCCGACGCGGAGCACCGCGCCGGAGCCACGCGAAGGCGTCGTGGTCGTCGTCGTAGAACCCGAACTTGGTGCGCCCCGACGATGCCTCGGCGACGCCCTGCGCCGCCGGCCACGGGTACTTGCAGCTCGCGTCGAGCGAGGCCCGGGTCAGGTTGAGCCCGTACGGGCGCTCGTCGTCGGGTCCGTCGCCGTAGACCTTCGGCTCGAGGCGGGTCAGCAGCCGCAGCGTCTGGGCGTTGCCCTCGAAGCCGCCGATGTCCGCCGCCCAGGCGTTCACGGCGGTCTCGCCGTTGTGCCCGAACGGCGGGTGCCCGATGTCGTGCGCCAGGCACGCGGTGTCGACGACGTCGGGGTCGAGCCCGAGGGAGTCGGCGAGCTCGCGCCCGACCTGCGCGACCTCGAGCGAGTGCGTCAGGCGGTTGCGGGCGAAGTCGAGTCCGGTGGTCGGGCTGAGCACCTGGGTCTTCGCGGCGAGGCGTCGGAGCGCGCTCGAGTGCAGCAGGCGGGCGCGGTCCCGGGCGAAGTCGGAGCGACGGTTGCCGTGGGTCTCGGGCAGCCAGCGTTCCGCGTCGGCCGGCCCGTACGAGGCGGTGGCGCTCATCCGCCGCTGTGGTGCAGCTCGGCGGCGGCGAGGACCTTGCGGAACTCGGCGTCCACGTCGCGCGACTCGAGCCAGCGGTCCGGCAGCGCCGTGCGCTTCGGGTGCCCGGCGCGGCCTCGCGGGCCCTCGACGTCCGCACCGGGGTACGGCGCCGACCAGTCGAGCTGCCCGAGCAGGTCGTCGATCTCCTGCAGGCTCGAGGCCATGGAGAGCGCCGAGCGGACGTCGCCGCCGATCGGGTACCCCTTGAAGTACCAGGAGACGTGCTTCCGGGCGTCGCGGCACCCGTGGTCCTCGGACCCGAAGAACTCGACGAGCAGCTCGGTGTGTCGACGGAAGGCGGTCGCGACGTCGCCGAGCGAGGGCATCGCGCGCACGTCCTCACCGCGGAACGCCGCCGCCAGGTCGCCGAACAGCCACGGCCGACCCAGGCATCCGCGGCCGACCACGACACCGTCGCAGCCGGTCTCGTCGACCATGCGCAGGGCGTCGGCGGCGGACCAGATGTCGCCGTTGCCGAGCACCGGGATGTCGGTGATCGTCTCCTTCAACGTGGCGATCGCGGACCAGTCCGCCTGCCCCGAGTAGTGCTCGTTCGCGGTGCGGGCGTGCAGCGAGATCGCGGCGACACCGGCGTCGCGGGCGATGCGTGCCGCGTCGAGGTAGGTCAGGTGGTCGGCGTCGATGCCCTTGCGCATCTTCACCGTGACCGGGACGTCGCCGGCGGCCTTGACCGTCTTCTCGACGAGGTCCTTGAAGAGGTCGGTCTTCCACGGCAGGGCCGCTCCCCCGCCCTTCCGCGTGACCTTCGGCACCGGACACCCGAAGTTGAGGTCGATGTGGTCGGCGCGGTCCTCGCCCACCAGGATCGTCGCCGCCTCGGCCACGGTGTTCGGCTCGACGCCGTACAGCTGGATGGACCGCGGCGTCTCCGACTCGTGGTGCTGGATGAGCTGCATCGACACCGGAGTCCGTTCGACCAGCGCCCGCGAGGTGATCATCTCGCAGACGTACAGTCCGGCGCCGTACTCGCGGCAGAGCCGGCGGTAGGCCATGTTCGTGATGCCCGCCATCGGCGCGAGCACGACCGGCGCCTCGACCTCGATGGGGCCGATGCGCAGGGGCTTCGCCGTGCGGGGCGCCGTGGTGGGCGCGTCGGTGATCGTCATACGTGCTCCATTCTCCCACGCGTGTCCGCGCCGGTAGCGTTCTCCACATGACCGACTCCGCGATCGCCCGGTTCGACGCCGACGCCGCCGCCCGAGGGCTCGCGGTGGACGTCGTCCAGCGCCCCGCCGCCGACTCCCTCGAGGGTGCCGCCGCCCTGCTCGGCATCGACCCGGGCGACATCGTGAAGACGCTCGTCGTCAAGCGTCACGACGGTGGCTTCCTGCTCGCGCTGGTGCCGGGCGGCCGCAGCATCGCCTGGAAGAAGCTCCGCACCGTCGTCGGCGTCAACAAGCTGTCGATGCCCGACGCAGCCACCGCGCTCGAGGCCTCGGGCTACGAGCGCGGCACGATCACGCCGATCGGCGCGAGCGGCGACCTGCCGGTGTACGCCGACGAACGCGTCCTCGGCCGCCGCATCGCGCTCGGTGCCGGTCGCCACGGCGCGAGTGCCTTCGTCGACGGCGACGCGCTCGTCGCCGCCTACGACGCGACCGTCGCCGACATCACCGACGAGGAGCCCGTCCGCTAGCGGACGGCTCAGTCGGGGACCTCGGTCCAGTCGCCCTCGGCACCGGGGACGAAGCAACTGTCACCCTCGCAGACCGGCGCACCGCCGGGCGTGACGAGCGTGAGCAGGGCGGGTCGCGCCTCCCGGTCGTCGGCCTGGAGGCCCGGCTCGACCGGGCCGGTCGTCGTCACGCCGGTCACCGGGTCGCCTCCGCGTCCGCGGTCGCGTCGTCCGCGGCACGCTGCTGCTGCGCCGCGAGCTCCTCGGGCGTCACGTCGCGGAGCGCGACGACCTGGCGGAGCACCTGCTCGAACGCCGCCGGGTCCTGTGCGCCGGAGACGCCGTACTTGCCGTCGATGACGAAGAACGGGACGCCGTTGATCCCGAACGCCTGCGCCTGGGCCTGGTCGGCCCGGACGGCGGCGAGCTGGGCGTCGTCGCGCAGGGTCGCCAGGACCTCGTCGCGGTCCAGACCGATCGAGGCGCCGAGGTCGGCCAGGGACTCGTCCTGTCCGACGTGCTCGCCGCGCTCGAAGTACGCGGTGAAGAGGCGCTCGACCATCTCGAGCTGCTTGCCGTGCTGCTTCGCCAGGTGGATGACCTGGTGCGCCTTGACGGTGTTCGTGTGGCGCAGTGCGTCGTAGTCGTAGTGCAGCCCGACGGACGAGGCGATGCCGGCGACCTGGTCGATCATCTGCTGTGCCTGCTGCACCGGCAGGCCCTTGTGCTGCGAGAGGAACTCGGCCTCGGTGCCCTCGAAGTCGACCGGGGTGTCCGGGCTCAGCTCGAAGGAGTGGTACTCGACCTCGACCGGCTGGGCCTCGGGCGAGGAGGCGAACGCGGCGACGCCGGCCTCGAACTTCCGCTTGCCGATGTAGCACCAGGGGCATGCGATGTC
The DNA here is from genome assembly GCF_017834105.1 of Curtobacterium sp. 1310. NCBI lineage: Bacteria > Bacillati > Actinomycetota > Actinomycetes > Micrococcales > Microbacteriaceae > Curtobacterium > Curtobacterium sp. 1310. The sequence goes on from NZ_JAFICY010000001.1 coordinate 699,746, forward strand.
CGACCAGACATCGACCTTCACAGACTCGTTCACACGAGGTGCAAGCCCGGCCCCTGCCCGCGCATTCCCGCGGTCACGACCCGCTCCTCGCGCGCCGTGTCTCGTGCGCCGTGCACAACGAGAGGCACCCCGAACAACGCAATTCCGTGGTTCGGGGTGCTTTCGGTTGTGCAGCGGCAGCTCGCACCGGCGATCGCTGACCGCAGCCGGCAGCGGCTGCCGCAGCAGCCGCGCGCGCTACGCGCCGAGGAGGCGCTGCGCCAGGTAGCCCTGCAGCTGGTCGAGCGAGACGCGCTCCTGCGACATGGTGTCGCGCTCACGCACCGTGACCGCCTTGTCGTCGAGCGTGTCGAAGTCGACCGTGATGCAGAACGGCGTGCCGATCTCGTCGTGGCGACGGTAGCGACGACCGATCGCGCCGGCGTCGTCGAAGTCGACGTTCCAGTGCTTCCGCAGGTCGTCGGCGAGCCCGCGCGCCACCGGCGACAGCTGCTCGTTGCGGGACAGCGGGAGCACCGCGGCCTTGACCGGCGCCAGCCGCGGGTCGAGGCGCAGGACGGTGCGCTTGTCGACGCCGCCCTTCGCGTTCGGGGCCTCGTCCTCGTGGTACGCGTCGAGCAGGAACGCCATGAGCGCACGGGTGAGCCCGAACGACGGCTCGATGACGTACGGCACGTACTTCTCGTTCGCGGCCTGGTCGAAGAAGCGCAGGTCCTTGCCCGACGACTCGATGTGGTTGTTCAGGTCGAAGTCGGTGCGGTTCGCGACGCCCATGAGCTCGCCCCACTCGGAGCCGGCGAACCCGAAGCGGTACTCGATGTCCGCGGTGGCGTCCGAGTAGTGCGCGCGCTCGCCGTCGGGCACGTCGAAGCGTCGCAGGTTCTCGGGGTCGATGCCGAGGTCGGTGAAGAACGCCACCGCGTCGGCGATCCACTGCTCGTAGTGGGTGTCGACGTCGGCCGGCGGCACGAAGTACTCGATCTCCATCTGCTCGAACTCGCGCGTGCGGAAGATGAAGTTGCCGGGCGTGATCTCGTTGCGGAACGCCTTGCCGACCTGGCCGATGCCGAACGGGGGCTTCATGCGGCTCGTCGTGACGACCTGCGCGAAGTCGACGAAGATGCCCTGCGCCGTCTCCGGGCGGAGGAAGTTCAGCCCTTCCTCGGACTCGACCGGGCCGAGGTAGGTCTTGAGCATGCCGGAGAACTCGCGCGGCTCGGTCCACTCACCGCGGGTGCCGCAGTTCGGGCACGGCACCTCGGCCATGCCGCCCTCGGGCGCTCGACCCTTCTTCGCCTCGAACGCCTCGAGCAGGTGGTCTTCGCGGAACCGGTGGTGGCAGTGCAGGCACTCGACGAGCGGGTCGGTGAAGGTGGCGACGTGACCCGAGGCCTCCCACACCTTGCGGGGCAGGATCACGGCGGAGTCGAGGCCGACCATGTCGCCGCGGCCGCGGACGAACCGCTGCCACCACTGGCGCTTGATGTTCTCCTTCAGCTCGACGCCGAGAGGCCCGTAGTCCCACGCGGAGCGGGATCCGCCGTAGATCTCCCCCGACTGGAAGACGAAGCCACGGCCCTTGGCCAGGGCGATGACGCTGTCGAGACGGGAGGACGGTGCCAAGAGGACTCCTGAGTTCGCCGGACTGGGTGCCCGGTGCGGGAACGGTACCGGGCAAGCGTACCGGCCCCGCGGCGACCGACGGACGCCGGTCGCGCACCCGTGGACGGCCCGGCTCACCCCGCGGGACGGAACCCCTCCACCGCGCCCAGCACCGCGACGACCCGGTCGACGTCGGCGTCGTCGTTCCACAGGTGGAAGGCCAGGCGCAGCCGGCCCGCCCGTCCGCTCGCCGTGACCCCCGCCGCGGTCAGGGCGCGGAGGGCCGACCCGTCCGGGTCGGGGAAGGTCGTGATCGCCTGACCGGACCGGGGCGTCCCGAGCGCGTCGGCGAGCCGGTCCGTGCGACCGGTCGCGTGCCTCCAGGCCGAACCGGCGTCGACGGACGCGAGGTGTCGCAGGGCGGCGACCGCCCCCGGCCACGCCTGCCATGCCGGGGACACGTCGAAACGGCGGGCGTCGTCGGCGAGCTGCATGGTCGGGCCGTAGCACGAGGACCAGACGTCCGCTCCCGCGTACCAGCCGGCCTGCACGGGGCGGACGCGCTCCAGCGCCGCATCGGAGAACGTCGCGAAGGCGACGCCGCGCGGTGCGCACAACCACTTGTAGGCGTGCGTGACCGTGACGTCGAACGGCGCGGCGGACACCGGCAGGACGCCCGCGGCCTGGGTGAGGTCGCAGAGGGTGAGGGCACCGGCGGCGCGCGCCACGTCGAGGACCGGGGCGGGGTCGGTCACCACGCCGGTGGCGGACTGCACGGCGGACCAGGCGACGAGCGCGGTGCCCGGGCGGACGGCGTCGGCGAGTCGCTCGAGCGGGACACTGCGGACCGTGACGCCGCGGTGCGCCTGCACGAGGAACGGGAAGACGATCGACGAGAAGTCGCCGTCGGGGACGACGACCTCGGCACCGTCCGGCAGTGACGCAGCGACGAGTGCCACCATCGCCGAGGTCTGCGACCCCGTCGCCACCCGTGCGGCGTCCACGCCGACGATGCCCGCGAAGAGCGCACGGCCCTCCCCGACCAGGGCGCCGTACGTCGCGGGCGAGGTCGCGGCGCGCGACCACGCGTCGAGGTCCGCCCGCTGTGCGGCCAGGGTGCCGAGCGTGGGGAGCCCGGCGGTGCAGGCGGCGAGGTAGCCCGATCCGTCGACGAAGGAGTCCATACCCCCAGGCTCCGACGGCCGGCGCCATCACGCCAGGGCAGGCTTCTTCGGGGACCCATAACATCGTGTTGTGGAGTCCATCGAACCGCAGCTGCTCCGGGTCCTGCTCGCCGTGCGTGACGGCGGGTCGATCAGCCGTGCGGCCGCGGCGCTCGGCTACAGCCAGCCCGCCGTCAGCCAGTTGCTCACACGCGCCGAACAGCGGCTCGGGCACGACCTCGTGCTCCGCGGCGGCCGCGGCGCGACCCTGACGGAGTCCGGGCGCGTCCTCGCCGACCACGCCCTGCACGTCGAGGCGGCCCTGGCCGCAGCACGCGAGGACCTCGACGCGGTCGGCGGTCTCGCCCGCGGGCGGGTGCGGCTCGCCGGCTTCCCGAGCGCGTCGTCGACCCTCGTGCCCCCGGTGCTCGCGGCGCTGGCGACGGACAGCCCCGGGGTGGTGACGTCGTACGTCGAGGCCGAGCCGCCCGAGGCCGTCGAACTGCTCCGGCGCGGCGAGGTCGACGTCGCCCTGACCTTCTCGCACGCACTGCAGGACGACGCCGCGAACGATCCGACCCTGACCACGCGCGTGCTCGGGCGCGATCCGCTCGCGCTCGTCACCGCCGCGGATGCGGTGCCGACCGGGGACCGGGCAGCCGACCTCGCCGCGTTCCGGGAAGCCCGGTGGATCGGCGGTTGTCCGCGGTGCCGCGGGCACCTGCTCGCGTCGTGCGCGGCGTCCGGGTTCACGCCGGAGATCGTGCTCGAGACCGACAACGCCGCGGCGGTCGTCGGGCTGGTCGCGGCCGGACTCGGCGTCGCGCTGCTGCCCCGGCTGGCGCTGTCGACCACCGTCGTGCCGTCCGGTGTGGCGGTCACGCCGGCCGACGACGCGCTGGCACGACGGGTCGAGGTCGTGGTCGCCCGCGGCGCGGACCGCGTGCCGAGCGTGCGGGCGGCGCTGGAGGCGGTCCGTGGGGTGGCGCACCTGCTCACGTGAGGCGCGGCGCGCTGTCCGTGGCACGGGTCTCGCGTCGGCACCGACGGCCGCCCGGCCGGCCACGGGTCGGACGGGAGGCCCGTGGCGGCGCCCCCACGGGCCTCCCGTCAGGCGGTCGGTGCGTCCACCGCGCCGCCGTAGCGTCGGTCGCGGCGCGCGTACTCCTCGATCGCTCCCCACAGGTCGGTGCGGCGGAAGTCCGGCCAGAGCTGGTCGAGGAACACCATCTCCGCGTACGCGGACTGCCACAGCATGAAGTTCGACGTCCGCTGCTCGCCCGAGCTCCGCAGGAACAGGTCCACGTCGGGCAGCTCGGGCACGTAGAGCCGCTTCGCCAGGGCCTTCTCCGTCACCTGGCTCGGCTTCATCCGACCGGCGGCGACGTCCTCGGCCATGCCCCGGACCGCGTCGACGATCTCGTTCCGCCCGCCGTAGTTGACGCACATCGTGAGGGTGCAGACGTCGTTGTCGGCGGTCATCCGCTCCGCGGTCTGCAGCTCGTCGACGACGCTCCGCCAGAGCCGGGGTCGCCGGCCCGCCCACCGCACCCGGACACCCCACGCGTGCAGCTGGTCGCGACGGCGGTGGATGACCTCGCGGTTGAAGCCCATCAGGAAGCGGACCTCGTCCGGCGACCGCTTCCAGTTCTCGGTCGAGAACGCGTACGCCGACACGTGCTTGACGCCGATCTGGATCGCGCCGGCGACGACGTCGAGCAGCGAGGCCTCGCCGGCCTTGTGCCCCTCGACCCGCGTCAGGCCGCGCTGGTTCGCCCAGCGGCCGTTGCCGTCCATGACGATCGCCACGTGCTCCGGGACGAACTGCGCCGGGATCGCCGGCGGCTGCTCCCCCGTCCAGTCGACGGGTCGCAGTCCCTCGGACACGGCTTCGGACGCGGACCGGCGTGGGCTCATGCAGGTGTTCCTTCGTGATCGGACGTGACGGGCACGGCGGGCGCCGGGGTGGCGGCCACGGCTGCCGGAACCCCACCGGGGGTCGGTGCGACCGGAGCGGGGTGTTCACTGCGGTCCACGTGGGGCAGTGACCGGAGCGATCGTTCCAGGTGCCACTGGGCGTAGGCCGCCACCACGCCGGAGGCCCGCGACCGCGTCCGCTCGTCGGAGGCGTCGACGGTCGACCAGTCCCCGGCGAGCAGTGCCCCGAGCAGGCCGAGCGTGTCGGTGTCGAGCCGGGGCGTCCCGGGCGGCGCTGCACGGTCCGCCACCACCCCGCCGAGCTGCACGACGAAGGCGGTGTGCGGCCCGGGCTCCCCCGTCACCGCACAGTCACCGAACGACGGCGCCCACCCCGCGATGCTCATCGCCCGGAGCAGGTACGAGTCGAGCGTGGCGCTGACGACGTGCTCGTGCCTGGACAGTGAGCGCAGGGCACCGACGAGCAGCAGGTACTGCTGGAGCCCGGCGTCCGCCTCGCTCAACCGGTCCGCCGTCTCGACCATGGCGCTGGCCGCCGTGTAGGCGCCGTAGTCGGTGACGATCTGGGCACCGTACGAGCCGAGGCTCTCGGCCTGGGTGACGATGTCGAGCGACCGACCCTCGTAGAACTGCGCGTCGACGACCATGAACGGCTCGAGTCGCGACCCGAACTTCGACGCCGTGCGCCGTACCCCCTTGGCCACCGCCCGGATCTTGCCGTGCTGCCGGCTCAGCATGGTGACGATGCGGTCGGCCTCGCCGAGCTTGTGGGTGCGCAGCACGACGCACTCGTCCCGGTACAGCGGCATTGCCCCAGTATCCCCCGCGGCGCCGACAGCGGGTGCCGGCGGCGCGGCCGGCGCGGAGCGCGGTCTCAAGAGCGGCGAGCGCGGAGCGGCGAGCGCCGAGCGAGCGGGACGCGCCGCGCGCGTTCTCCCGAGAGGGCAGATCCCGTCGCCGGACGACGCCGAGCGTGACCGAATCCGCCCGCTCGACGCACCGCCGTCGCCGGACGACGCCGAGCGTGACCGAATCCGCCCGCTCGAGGCACCGCCGTCGACGGACGACGCCGAGCGTGACGGGATCCACCGGCTCGCGGCACCGCCGATGCCGCGCGACGACCGGTCGTCGGCGTCCTGTCCGGTCGGCGCCGAGCGGGCACGACACACCGCGTGAGTTCCGTCCGGCGGGCAGATCCCGTCGACGGACGACGCCGAGCGTGACGGGATCCGCCCGGTCGACGACGCGTCCACAGACGGGAGGCGCGGTGTGGGACGGACCCGCACCGCGCCTCCCGAGAGCGCTGGCGTCCTACGCCGTGACCAGCTCCGGCGTCCCGGTCGCGGCTCCGGCGCGTACGGCCCGGTTCACCGCGGAGACGATCGCCTTGAGCGAGGCGGTCGCGATGTCGGCGTCGATCCCGACGCCCCACAGCCGGGTGCCGTCCACGTCGAGCTCGACGTAGGCGGCGGCCTTCGCGTCACCCGAGGCGCTCATCGTGTGCTCGGAGTAGTCGTACAGCGTGACCGCGACGCCCTGCTCCCGCATGACGGTGAGGAACGCGTCGACCGGACCGGTGCCGACTGCATCGGCGGCGACGGACCCCTCGTCGACACGCATCGCGACGTGGAGCTCCGTGGTGCCGTCGAAGTCGCTCGACGTCGCCGTCTTCGTGATCTCGTACCGGCCCCACTTGTCCGACTCGTCGTCGGCGGGCAGGTACTCGTCGCGGAACAGGTCCCAGATCCGGTCGGACGAGAACTCGCCGCCCTCGGTGTCGGTGCGCTGCTGCACCACGCCGGAGAACTCGATCTGCAGCTTGCGGGGCAGGTCGATCGCGTGGTCGGTCTTGAGCAGGTACGCGACGCCGCCCTTGCCGGACTGCGAGTTGACGCGGATGACGGCCTCGTACGAGCGGCCGATGTCCTTCGGGTCGACGGGCAGGTACGGCACCGCCCAGGCGATGTCGTCGACGGACTTCCCCGCGGCGGAGGCCTTGGCCTGCATCGCCTCGAAGCCCTTGTTGATGGCGTCCTGGTGCGAACCGCTGAACGCCGTGTAGACCAGGTCGCCGGCCCAGGGCTGCCGCTCGGGCACCGGCAGCTGGTTGCAGTACTCGACGGTGCGCTTGACCTGGTCGATGTCCGAGAAGTCGACCTCGGGGTCGATGCCCTGCGTGAACAGGTTCATGCCGAGGGCGACGAGGTCCACGTTGCCGGTGCGCTCGCCGTTGCCGAACAAGCACCCCTCGATGCGGTCCGCCCCGGCCATGTAGCCGAGCTCGGCGGCGGCGACGGCGGTGCCGCGGTCGTTGTGCGGGTGCAGCGACAGGATGACGTCCTCGCGGTGGTCGAGGTTGCGCGACATCCACTCGATCGAGTCGGCGTAGACGTTGGGCGTGGCCATCTCGACCGTCGCCGGGAGGTTGATGATCACCTTGCGGTCGGAGGTCGGCTCGAAGACCTCCAGCACGGCGTTGCAGATCTGCGCCGCGACCTCGAGCTCGGTGCCCGTGTAGGACTCCGGCGAGTACTCGTAGAACACCTGCGTGCCGTGCTGCAACCGGGCCTCGGCCGCCTTGCACATCCGGGCGCCCGCGACGGCGATGTCGACGACGCCCTGCACGTCGGTGCGGAAGACGACCTCGCGCTGGACGATGGACGTCGAGTTGTAGAGGTGCACGATGGCCTGCTTCGCCCCGTCGATCGCCTCGTACGTGCGGTCGATGAGGTGCTCACGCGCCTGGGTCAGCACCTGGATCGTGACGTCGTCCGGGATCGCGCCGTCCTCGATGAGCGACCGGACGAAGTCGAAGTCGGTCTGCGATGCGCTCGGGAAGCCGACCTCGATCTCCTTGTAGCCCATCCGGACGAGCAGGTCGAACATGGCCCGCTTGCGCTCGGAGTCCATCGGGTCGATCAGGGCCTGGTTGCCGTCGCGGAGGTCCACCGCGCACCACCGAGGCGCCCGGTCGATGCGCTTCGTCGGCCAGGTGCGGTCGGGCAGGTCGACGCGGATCTGCTCGTGGAAGGGAACGTACTTGTGGATCGGCATCCCGGAGGGGCGCTGGGTGTTCTGCATGGTCGTCGCTTTCGTCGTCTCGCCGGCATCGGCGCTGTGGGGGGCCACGACGGACTCCGCGACGAGGTGGGCCGTGTGTCAGGCCTCGTCGCGGCAGCGAAGGAGGAGGAGCGCCGAGTACATCGCTGCCACCGTAGCACTGGTACACCAGCGCGGTGCAAGTGGATGACGTCCCGGACGCTCCTCCCGACCCGTGCGGTCAGTCGACGGCGAGCGCCTCGGTCGGTGACACCCGCATGGCCCGCCGGACCGGTGCGACCGTGGCGACGACCGCGAGCACGAGGGCCCCCACCACGACGACCGCGACGGTCAGCGGCGGCAGCACGGGCGTGACGACCGTCCCGAGCGAGCCGAGCATCGTCTGCCCGCCGACCCAGCCGTACAGGGTGCCGAGGACGAGTCCGGTGACGACCGCGGCGACGACCATCTGCACGGCCTCGGTCACGATCATGCGTCGGACCTGCGCCCCGGTCAGCCCGAGGACGCGCAGCAGGCCGAGCTCACGACGACGCTGGAGCACGCCGAGCGCGAGGGCGTTCACGACGCCGACCGCGGCGATCACCGCGGAGAACCCGACGATCACGCTCACGACGGCGTTCAGCTGCACGAAGAAGTCCCGCTGCGCCTGGACCGCGTCCGCCGGCAGGGAACCGTCGCCCATCGCCGCCATCTGGGTCTCGACCACGTGCTGCATGATCCCGAGCGCGACCGCGAAGGTGACCAGCAGCGTCACGCCGATGACGAGCCCGATGGTGGCCCGTGACGACCGTCCCGGTGCCCGCATCGCGTTGCGACCGGCGAGCAGGACGACCGGGTCACGCGACCCGATCCGGCCGATGAGCTGCAGGACCGGGGGCATCACGATCGTCGCGCCGACCGCGACCCCGGCGAAGGAGACGAACCCGCCGAGGGCCGCCGGCAGGACGGCCGCGGGCGTGGCGGGGCTGAGGACGAGACCGAGCACCATCAGCAGCGCACCGACCGTCATGAGCAGGACCGCCCAGACCGTCCGCGCCCGGCCCGACCGGACGTCGGCGTGGCTCGGCTCGACGGTCGATGACAGCGCCTGCAGCGGCGTGACCGTCAGCACCCGGCGGGACCCGGCCGCGAACGCGCCCCAGGTCGCCAGGACCACGGCGACGAGCGGCAGCACGAGTTCCCACGGGACGAGCGTGTAGGTGGTCTCCGGGAGGAAGCCGGTGCTCCGCAGGACCGCGACGAAGCACGCGGAGAGCCCGGTGCCGACGACGGTGCCCACCGTGCCGCCGACGGCACCGACGACGAGGCCGGTGCGGGTCGTCCGGGCACGCAGGGTGGCACCCGTCGCCCCGATCAACCGCTGGAGTGCGATCGTGCGGGTCTGCCCCGCGATGATCGTGGCGCAGGTGTTCGCCGTCACGATCGCACCGACGTAGAGGGCGATGCCGAGGAAGAGCCACCCGACGACGGACAGGATCGCCCGGACGGGTGCGAGGTCGTCGAGACCCGCGGCAGCCATCGCCTGGGTCACGATGCCGGGAGCGATGACGAGGGCGGACCCGAACGTCGTGCCGAGGGCTGCGACGAGGACCGTCGGGGCGAACGTGCGCAGGCCGGTCACGCGGCTGCCTCCATCCCGAGCATCGTCGCCGAGATCTCGGCGGCGGTCATCGACGGGCGGTCGTCCACGATCCGCCCGTCGGCGAGGAAGAGGATGCGGTCCGCGTTCGCGGCGGCCGTCGGGTCGTGCGTGACCATGACGACGCTCTGCCCCCACTCCTGCACGGCGCCGCGGAGGATCGCGAGGACGTCACGCCCGGTGCGCGAGTCGAGGGCGCCCGTCGGCTCGTCCGCGACCACCACGGCGGGACGCGACGCGAGCGCACGCGCGATCGCGACGCGCTGCTGCTGTCCGCCGGAGAGTTGGTGCGGCCGGTGGGTCAGACGGTCACCCAGGCCGAGCAGGTCGACGAGCCGGTCGATCCACGCCGACTCGTCCCGGCTCGGCTGGTGCCCACCGAGCAGGAACGGCAGCCGGATGTTCTCCCGCACGTCGAGCGTCGGGACGAGGTTGAAGGACTGGAACACGAACCCGAGCCGGCGACGGCGCAGTTCGGTGAGCTCGCGGTCCCGGAGGCCGGTGATGTCGACCCCGTCGATCGTGATCCGCCCGGTGCTCACCGCGTCGAGCCCCGCGGCGACGTGCATGAGCGTCGACTTGCCGGAGCCCGACGGCCCCATCACGGCGGTGAACTCCCCCGCCCCGATGTCGACGCTGACGTCGTCGAGCGCGGTGACGCGGCGGGCGGCGTCGCCGTAGTGCTTGGACACGTGGTCGAGCCGGATGATCGGGGTGTGGTTGGTGGTCATGCTCCGAGCCTGGCGGCCGGGAGGCGCGTCCCGCGTCCGTCGCGCGGCTCCTGTGGATGGTCCGCTCGGCTCGACGTGCTGTGGAGGGGTCATCCTGTCGGATGACAGCGGGTCGCTCCGCCGGTCGACGCCGGGGTCAGTCGGCCCTGGGCACCAGCCCGTGCTCGTGTGCGAAGACGACGAGCCGGACTCGGTCCCGCAGGTCGAGCTTGCTGAGGACGCGCGAGATGTGCGTCTTCACCGTCGCCTCGCTGACGTACTCGTGCTGGGCGATCTCGCTGTTGCTGTACCCGCGTGCCGCGAGGTCGAAGATCTCCCGCTCACGGGGCGTCAGCTCGGCGAAGGCGGCGGGCACCGCGGCGGCCTGGGCCGCGCCGTCGTCGTAGCGGCGGAGGAGCTCGCGGGTGGCTGAGGCGGCGAACACGGCGGTGCCGGCGTGCACGGTCCGGACCGCGGCGAGCAGGAACTCCGGGTCGGCGTCCTTGAGCACGAAGCCGCTCGCGCCCGCCCGGATCGCCTTCGCGGCAGCCTCGTCGAAGTCGAAGGTGGTGAGCACGAGCACCTTCGCGGCGTCTGCCCCGCCCTGCTCGACGATCCGTGCGGTCGCGGTGATCCCGTCCATCACGGGCATCCGGACGTCCATGAGCACCACGTCCGCCCCGGTGCGCCGCACGAGCTCGGCGCCCTCGGCCCCGTCGCCGGCCTCACCGACGAACTGCAGGTCGGGCTGTGAGTCGATGAGCATCCGGATCCCGGTGCGGAAGAGCGCCTGGTCGTCGACGAGGGCGACCCGGATCGGGCCACCGGTCGGCTGGGACGTGGTCATCTGGTGCGCTCCTGCTCCATCTGGGTGATGCGGCCGCGGGGGAACTGGCCGCTCGCGGGGACCGCGGGCATGCGCACGGCCACCACGAAGTCGTCACCGCGGTGCCCGGCCGTCATCGACCCCCCGGTCATCGTGACACGCTCGCGCATGCCGACCAGTCCGTGCCCGGTGCCGGGGCCGCTGGAGCCGTCGTCGGCGCGCCGGTTCACGACGGTGATCTCGACGGTGTCGGGACGGTAGGTCAGCGCGGTGTGGACCGGTGTCCCGCTCTCCCCGTGCTTCCACGCGTTCGTCAGGCTCTCCTGGACGATCCGGTACACGGCGAGCTGGGTCGTCGTGGGCAGACCGGTCGGGTCGCCTTCCCGGTCCACACGGACGTCGAGGCCGACCTCGCGCATCTCGGCCACGAGCACCTCGAGGTCGGCTGCCTCGGGCGTCGGGGCGGTCCCCTGCTCGTGCCGCAGGGCGCCGAGCAGCTCGCGGACGTCACCGAGGGCACTGCGAGCGGTGCTCGAGATGGTCTCGAGCGCCTGGTCCGCGATCGCGGGGTCGGTCTTGGCGGCGTAGCGTGCCCCGTCCGCCTGGGCGATGACGACGGCCAGCGAGTGCGCGACGATGTCGTGCATGTCGCGGGCGATCCGCACCCGCTCCTGTTCGACCGCGACCGCACGGTCGGCGCGTGCGGCATCCCGTTCGGCGACCAGCTGGGCCTCCCGGCTCATGCTCGCGGACCGGCGGGCGCGGCGGACGAGTCCGGCGAGCCACGGCAGCAGGAGCAGCAGCAGGACGCCGGCGAACGTCGCGAGCACGACCTGCAGGGTCTCGAGCGTGGGCGACGAGGCGGTCTCGATGCCGGAGCGGCGCTGGTGGTCGTACAGCCCGACGTACGCCGCCGCGACCGCGGATCCGCCGATGGCCGAGACCAGGCCGGCGATGCGGACGCGCTTGCTGCCGTAGGCGCTCGTGGTGAAGAGCACGCCGGCGAGCAGCGCGTTCGAGTAGTCCGGCACCTGCATGGTCACCATCTCGAAGACGGCGATCACCCACGAGAGTGCGAGCGACAGCCCCGGCGACAGGCGACGGATCGCGAGGGCGATGCTCAGTCCGACCACCGTCACCAGCCAGAGGGACGGCAGGTCGGCGGACGCACGCAGGAGCGTCAGCAGCCCGCCGAGCAGCACCGCTGTGGTGACGTCGGTGACGAGCTGCGCGCGCAGCAGGGGGCGGAACACCACCCCACGGTACGACGCGGCCGGAGGACGCGCGTCCGACCAGGGGATGACCCGGATCAGAAGCCCAGACGGCCGAGCTGCTTCGGGTCGCGCTGCCACTCCTTGGCGACCTTGACCCGGATGTTCAGGTAGACGTGGCGACCGCCGAGCAGCGACTCGATCTCCGCGCGCGCCCGGGAACCGACGTCCTTCAGCCGTTCCCCGCCGCGGCCGATGACGATCGCCTTCTGGCTGTCGCGCTCGACGAACAGGTTCGCGAAGATCCGCAGCGGTCCGTCGGGGTCGTCCTCGTCGTCGGGCTCGACGACGTCCTCGATGACGACCGCGAGCGAGTGCGGCAGCTCGTCGCGGACGCCCTCGAGCGCGGCCTCGCGGACGAGCTCGGCGATGCGGTCCTCGTCGGTCTCCTCGGTGACGGTGGAAGCGTCGTACAGCTGCGGCGACTCGGGCAGCAGCTTCGTGATCTCGGCGAGCAGCACCTCGAGCTGCAGGCCCTTCGTCCCCGACGTCGGGATGATCGTGTCCCACTCCCGCAGCTGGGACACCGCGAGGAGCTGCTCGCCGACGCGGTCCTTCGGGGTGCCGTCGATCTTCGTGACGATCGCGATCTTGCGCGCCCGCGGGTACTGGTCGAGCGACTCGTTGATGAACCTGTCGCCCGGCCCGATCGGCTCGTCGGCCGGCACGCAGAAGCCGATCACGTCGACGTCACCGAGCGTCGACTGCACGAGGTCGTTGAGCCGTTCGCCGAGCAGGGTGCGGGGGCGGTGCACACCCGGGGTGTCGACGATGATGACCTGGCCGTCGGGCCGGTGCACGATGCCCCGGATGGCGCGTCGCGTGGTCTGGGGCTTCGACGAGGTGATCGCGACCTTCTCGCCGACCAGGGCGTTCGTCAGCGTCGACTTGCCGACGTTCGGACGCCCGACGAAGGAGACGAAGCCGGCGCGGTACGGCCGGCCCGGTGTGTCGGTGCCCGTGGCCGCGTCGGTGTCGGTGTCCGTCTCGGTGCCGTGGTCGGGTTCGTGGTCGGTCATGCGTTCGGGGTTCCCGTCGTGCTCGGAGTGGTCTCGTCGAGGGCGTCCTCGGCGTCCTGCAGGGCGGCGCTCCGCTCGGCGAGGACGGTGATCAGGTGGCGGCGCTTGCCCTCGACACGGTCGGCGGTCAGCGCGACCCCGGAGACGGTGACCTGCTCGCCGCGGACCGGCAGCCGGCCGAGCTCCTTCGTCAGCAGGCCACCGGCGGTGTCGACGTCGTCGTCCTCGAGCTCGACGCCGAAGAGGTCGCCGAGCTCGTCGATCGGCATGCGGGCGGAGATGCGCCAGACGCCCGGGCCGACCTCGGTCCGGTCGACCACGGTGCGGTCGTACTCGTCGGAGATGTCGCCGACGAGTTCCTCGATGAGGTCCTCCATCGTCACGAGCCCGGCGACCCCGCCGTACTCGTCGACCACGAGCACCAGGTGGTTCTTGGCGACCTGCATGTGCCGGAGGGTGTCGTCCGCGGGCTTCGACTCGGGGACGAACTCGGCCGGTCGCAGCAGCGCCGTCACCGGTTCCCGCTCGCTGCCGGGCTGCTCGTACAGGGCGCGGGAGACGTCGCGCAGGTATAGCACGCCGAGCACGTCGTCGCTGTCCTTGCCGGTGACCGGCATGCGCGAGACGCCGGCGACCAGGAACCGTTCCATCCCCGCGGCCAGGGTGGCCTCCCCGTCGACCGTGAGCATGTCGGTCCGGGGCACCATGACCTCGCGCACCAGGGTGTCGCTGAACTCGAAGACCGAGTGGATGAGCTCGCGGTCGTCCTGTGCGAGCACGTTGCTCTCGGTCGCCTCGTCGACGAGCGAGAGCAGCTGCTCCTCGCTCGACACCGTCGATGCGCTGCGGCCACGGCCGGGGGTCACCCGGTCCCCGATCGCGACGAGGAGCCCGGCGAGCGGACCGAGCACGATCCGGACGGCGCGCACGAGTCCTCCGGTGGCGCCGATGAGGCGCTCGGCGTGTGCGCGTCCGACGCTGCGCGGGCTCGACCCGACGAGCACGAACGACACGGCCGTCATGATCGCAGCGGACACGACCAGGGCCACCCACCAGGTGTCGAACACCGTGACGAGGGCGATCGTGACGAGCACCGCGGCGGCAGTCTCGGCGAGCACGCGGACGAAGTTCAGGGCGTTGACGTGCGCGCCGACGTCGTCGGCCACGGCCTCGATCGCACGACGGTTGCGGCTGCCGCGGGCGATCTCGTCGAGGTCGGCGCGGGACAGCACGGTGAGCGCGGCGTCGGACGCGGCGAGCAGACCGCCGACGACGACCAGGACGAACGCCGCCGCGAGCAGGACGGCGACGAGCACCATCAGGTCACCGCCCGCGTCGCTGGGCCGCGAAGGCGGAGAGGATCTCGCCCTGCAGCCCGAACATCTCGGCCTTCTCCTCCGGCTCGGCGTGGTCGAAGCCGAGCAGGTGGAGGATGCCGTGGCACGTGAGCAGCAGCATCTCGTCGGTGGTGGTGTGCCCCGCGGTCTTCGCCTGCTCGGCGGCGACCTGCGGGCACACGACGATGTCGCCGAGCAGCCCGGCCGGTGTCGGCTCGTCCTCGGTCCCCGGGCGGAGCTCGTCCATCGGGAAGCTCAGGACGTCCGTCGGACCCGGCTCGTCCATCCACCGGACGTGCAGCTGCTCCATCGCGCCCTCGTCGACCAGGACGATCGCGAGCTCCGCATCCGCGTGGACGTGCAGCGCGTCGAGCGCGAAGGCGGCGAGGCGCTGGACGGCCTGTTCGTCGACCTCGACACCCGACTCGTTGTTGAGCTCGATGCTCACCGGTTGCCTCCTCGGGCGTCGTTCTGGGGGTATGTGGACTGCTGGCGGTCCTGCGGCGGGCGCCCGCGACGCTCGGCTCGGTTCGCTCCGGCGGGGTTGCCCGTCGGCGCGGTCCCCCGGCCGGCGGGGCGGTGCCCGGCCTGCTCCGCCAGACGTTCCTCGTCGTACACGGTGTAGGCGTCGACGATCCGTCCGACCAGGGTGTGGCGGACGACGTCCTCGCTGCCGAGCCGGGCGAAGTGGATGTCGTCGACGTCGCCCAGGATCCGCGTGACGAGCCGGAGACCCGACAGGTTGCCGGGCAGGTCGACCTGCGTGATGTCACCGGTGACGACCATCTTCGAGCCGAAGCCGAGGCGCGTCAGGAACATCTTCATCTGCTCGGGCGTGGTGTTCTGCGCCTCGTCGAGGATCACGAACGAGTCGTTCAGCGTCCGCCCGCGCATGTACGCCAGCGGTGCGACCTCGACGGTGCCGGCCGCCAGCAGCTTCGGGACCAGCTCGGGGTCCATCATCTCGTTGAGGGCGTCGTACAGCGGGCGCAGGTAGGGGTCGATCTTGTCGGTCAGCGTGCCCGGCAGGAACCCGAGCCGCTCGCCCGCCTCGACCGCGGGACGGGTCAGGATGATGCGGGTGACCTCGCGCCGCTGCAGTGCCTGGACGGCCTTCGCCATCGCCAGGTAGGTCTTGCCGGTGCCCGCGGGGCCGATGCCGAAGGTGATGGTGTGCTGGTCGATGGCGTCGACGTAGGCGCGCTGCCCGTCGGTCTTCGGCCGCACCGACTTGCCGCGGCTCGCCACGATCGGGGTGCCGAACGTGTCCGAGGGCTTGCGGTCCTCGTCGAGGATCCGCGCCGACGTCGGGATGTCGGCCGGACCGATGTCCTGCCCGCGCTTCACCATGCCGACGAGCTCGTCGACGAGCGCGTGGGCACGGGCGACGTCGCGCTCGGGTCCGGTGAGCGAGACCTCGTTGCCGCGGACGAGCACCCGGACGCCCGGGTACTGCCGCTCGACCGTCTTGAGCAGGCGGTCCTGCGGGCCGAGGAGCTGGACCATCGCGATGCCGTCGACCCGGATGTCGACGACGACGTCGGACGGGTCGGACACGGGTCGGGTCGTGGGTCGGTCCGGTGCGGGCGCGTCGGACGCGGGGTGGACGGAGTCGTCAACCGGCAAGGAGATTCCCTTCGTGCAGATCACCTGCGAGGACGTGCGCGTGCACGTGGAACACGGTCTGACCGGCGGCTTCGCCGGTGTTGAAGACGAGACGGAACTGGCCGCCGTCCCGCTCGTCCGCGATGCGGCGGGCGGTCGCGACGACGTGCGCCAGCAGCTCGGGGTC
Source organism: Curtobacterium sp. 1310 (assembly GCF_017834105.1). NCBI lineage: Bacteria > Bacillati > Actinomycetota > Actinomycetes > Micrococcales > Microbacteriaceae > Curtobacterium > Curtobacterium sp. 1310. The sequence continues at coordinate 716,103 of NZ_JAFICY010000001.1, forward strand.
ACCGGCGGCGAGCTCGGTGACGTCGCGGTACTCCTCGGTCTTGGGCACCACGAGCACGTGGACGGGTGCCTTCGGGGCGATGTCCTCGAACGCGATCACCCGGTCGTCCTCGGCCACGATGGTCGCGGGGACCTCGCGCGCGACGATCCTCGAGAAGATGCTCGGCTCGCTGCTGCTCATGGAGACCATCGTAGGACCCGCCTCCGACGCCGCTACCAGCGCCCGAGCATGGTCTGCAGGACGGCCAGGGCGGACGGTCCGGCGGTCGAGGTGCGGAGCACGGTGTCCCCGAGCCGCACGCGGACGGCGCCGGCGGCCTCGAGCCGGTCGAACTCGGGACCGTCGATCCCGCCCTCGGGTCCGACGACCAGGACGATCTCGTCGACGTCGGCCGGCGGCTCCCACGCCGAGAGCCGCACCGCGCCGACCGGGTCCAGCACGACCAGCGCACGCCGCGCCTCCCGGCCGACCGCGGCCAGCTGCGCCGTCGTCACCGGTGCGTCCACCGTCGGGACGCGCGACCGGACCGCCTGCTTCGCGGCCTCCTGCGCGATCGCCGCCCACCGGGCGCGTCCCTTCTCGACCTTCGCGCCGTCCCACCGCGACACGCTGCGCGCTGCCGCCCAGGGGACGATGCGGTCGACGCCGATCTCGGTGGCTGCCTGCACCGCCATCTCGTCACGCCCGCCCTTCGCGAGCGCCTGCACGAGCACCAGCGCCGGACGCGGTTCCGCCTCGACGTCGACGTCGGCGACCGTCAGGGTCAGCGTGTCCTTGCCGGTCGACGCGACCGCGCCCGTGACGACCGTGCCCCGGCCGTCGGAGAGGCGCAGCGTCTCGCCGACGCGGACCCGCGCGACCGAGACGGCGTGTCGGCCCTCCGCGCCGTCGAGCGACACCGCGTCACCGGCGCCGAGGCCGTCGAGGGTCCCCGGACCGACGAGGTAGAGCGATGCCATCAGAAGTTGAAGAAGCGGTCGCGGAGCTTGCCGAACATGCCCTGCTGGAAGCGTGCGAGCTGCGGTCCCGGTGCCTTGTGCGTCTTCGCGAGCTGCTCGACGAGCCCACGCTCCTTGTGCGAGAGCTTGGTCGGGGTCACGACCTGCACGCCGACGCGGAGGTCGCCCCGGCCGGTGCCGCGCAGCTTCGTCACGCCGCGGTCCTTGATGACCAGGACGTCGGCGCTCTGCACGCCCGGACGGATCTCGAGCTCGACCGGCCCGTCGAGCCCGTCGATCGTCGTGTGCGCGCCGAGGATCGCATCGGTCATCTGGACCTCGAGCGTCGCGAGCAGGTCGTCGCCGTCGCGGCTGTAGACGTCGTGGTGGCGCACCTTGACCTCGAGGTACAGGTCGCCGGACGGGCCGCCCGCGGGTCCGACCTCGCCCTGGCCCGGCATCTGCAGGCGCAGCCCGGTCTCGACGCCGGCGGGGACGTCGACGGGGATGGTCCGGCGGGCACGGACGCGCCCCTGGCCCTGGCACGTCGGGCAGGGACTCGGGATGACGGTGCCGTAGCCGCGGCACGTCCCGCAGGGCGCGCTGGTCACGACGTTGCCGAGGAGCGAGCGGACCTGGCGCTGGATGTGCCCGGAGCCACCGCAGATGTCGCAGGTGCGGGGGCTGGTCCCCGGCGCGCAGCACGAGCCGTGGCACGTGTCGCAGACGACGGCCGTGTCGACCTCGACGTCCTTGTGGGTGCCGAAGACGACCTCGTCGAGGTCGACCTCGATGCGCAGCAGGGCGTCCTGCCCGCGCTCGGCACGGCTGCGCGGACCGTTGCCGCGTCCGCCGCCGCCACCCCCGCCGAAGAAGGCGTCGAAGATGTCGCTGAAGCCACCGGCGGCACCGCCGCCGAAGGGGCTCTCCTGCGGGCCGGCGTCGTAGCGTCGGCGCTGCTCCGGGTCGCTCAGCACGTCGTACGCGTGCGTCACGTCCTTGAAGCGCTCGGCCGCGTCCGGGCTCGGGTTGACGTCCGGGTGGAGCTCGCGCGCCAGCCGTCGGTAGGCCTTCTTGATGTCGGCATCGGAGGCGTCCGGCTGGACGCCGAGGACGTCGTAGTGGTCTGCCACGGTTCCCTCAGTCGGTTTCGGTTCGGTCGGTGGGTCGCGGCGGTCGCCGCGGTCCGGTCTGGAGGCGCGGAGCCGGTCCGCTGGACACCGCGCGTCGGGCGCAGGGTCCGGTCAATGTTCGCCCAGCAGCTTGGACAGGTACCGTGCGACCGCACGGACGGCGGCCATGTTCGTGCCGTAGTCCATGCGGGTGGGGCCGAGGACCCCGAGTCGGGCGACCGCTCCGCCGCCGGCGAGGTAGCCACCGGCGACGATGCTCGTCGCGTCGAGGCCGTACTCGGCGTTCTCGACGCCGATGCTCGCGGCGACGGCCACGTCGTCCACCTGCATCTCGCCGAACAGGCGGAGCAGGGTCACCTGCTCCTCGATCGCCTCGAGCACGGAGAACAGTCCGCCGGAGAAGTCGCGTTCGCTCTTCGCCAGGTTCGCCGCGCCGGCCATGACCAGGCGGTCCTGCCGGTTCGCCGCGACCTGCTCGATGAGCGTCGCGACGACGACGCCGCCGAGGGTCTGCGCGTCCGGACGGAGCTGCTGCGGCACCTCGCGCAGGGCACGCGGGACGTCCTGCAGCAGGAGCCCGACGCTCGCCCCGTTCACGACGGTGCGGAGCTCGGTGAGCGACCCCTCGTCGAGGGGGACGTCCGTCTCGACCACGCGCTGCTCGACCCGGGCGGTGTCGGTGATGAGCACGACCATCAGGCGGGTGTCACCGAGCCGGACGAGCTCGACGTGCTGCACGCGTGCGCGCACCATCGACGGGTACTGCACCAGCGCGACCTGGTTGGTGAGCTGGCTGAGCAGGCGGACCGTGCGACCGAGGACCTCGTCGAGGTCGTTCGGCGTGCCGAGGAAGGTCTCGATGGCGTGGCGCTGCGCGCTCGACAGCGGCCGGGCTGCGGCCAGGTGGTCGACGAAGAGTCGGTACCCCTTGTCGGTCGGCACCCGCCCCGACGAGGTGTGCGGCGCCACGATCAGCTGTTCGTCCTCGAGCTGCGCCATGTCGTTGCGGATCGTCGCGGCGCTGACCCCGAAGGCGTGACGCTCGACGATCGTCTTCGAGCCGACGGGCTCGCGCGAGGCGACGTAGTCCCGCACGATCGCCTTGAGGACCTCGAGGGAGCGTTCGCTGACCATCCGGACCCCTTCCGTTCGATGCTGGCACTCGGACGTGTCGACTGCTGATCCTACGCCCGACCGCCGACCGACCGGGACCGCCGGGGCCCACGCCGGTACGCTCACGGCATGAGCTACGGACAGCAACCGGGCGGCCCGCAGGACGGCCGCTACGGCCAGCAGCAGGGCGGACCCCAGAACCCGCAGGGACCGCAGTACCCGGCCGGCTTCACGCCGCCCCAGCCGATGTCGCCGGAGGACCAGCGACTCTGGGCGACGCTGACGCACGTCGGCGGCATCTTCTTCAGCCTGGTCGTGCCGATCATCGCCTACCTGGTGCTGCGCGACCGCGGGCAGTTCGTGAAGGAGCACACCCGTCAGGCACTGAACTTCCACATCACGATGGCGATCGCCGGGTTCGTGTGCAGCCTGTTGGCGTTCGTCGTCATCGGACTCGTGCTGCTGCCGATCCTGTACGTGATCGTGATCGTCTTCGCGATCATGGCCGCCCTCGCGGCGAACCGCGGTGACTTCTACCGCTACCCGCTCACCATCGAGTTCATCAAGCAGTAGCGCGCGAGCGACCGCCGGCGCGTCAGTCGAGCAGCTCGCGGACGACCGCGTCCGCGAGCAGCCGGCCCTGCAGGGTGAGCTCGATGCGTCCCCGCACCGCGGCCGTGCCGTCCACGAGGCCACGCGCGATGAGACCGGCGACCCGGCCACGTGCCTCCCGGCCGAGCTCCGCGGTGGTGAGCTCGCCGCGGACGCGCGCGGCGAGCAGCACCCGTTCGACGTACCGGGTGTCCGCGTCGAGCGTCTCGCGCCCCGCCGCGGGCGACTCGCCGGCCAGCACCCGGTTCGCGTACGCGGCCGGGTGCTTCACGTTCCACCAGCGGGTGCCGGCGACCGCGGAGTGCGCACCCGGGCCGACGCCCCACCAGTCGTGGCCCTTCCAGTAGGACAGGTTGTGCCGGCTCGCGTGGCGCTCCGGACCACCGGCCTCGTCGGTGCGCGCCCAGTTCGAGACCTCGTACCAGGAGTACCCGGCGTCGGCCAGGGTCCGGTCGGCGAGCTCGTACATGTCGGCGGCGAGGTCGTCGTCCGGGGCCGGCAGGTCGCCGCGGGCCACCATGCGCCCCATCGCCGTGCCGTCCTCGACGATGAGCGAGTACGCCGACACGTGGTCGGGCGCGCAGGCCAGCGCGGCCTCGAGCGAGGTGCGCCAGTCGTCGAGCGACTCCCCCGGGGTCGAGTAGATGAGGTCGAGGCTGACGTCGAGGCCCTGCTGCTTCGCGAGGTCCACCACGACCGGAACCCGCTCGGGGTCGTGGGTCCGGTCGAGCGTCGCGAGGACGTGCGGGACGGCCGACTGCATGCCGTAGCTCATCCGGGTGAACCCGCCGCGCTGCAGGGTCGCGATCGCGTCCGCGTCCACGGAGTCCGGATTCGCCTCGGTGGTGACCTCCGCACCCGGCAGGATGCCCCACGTGTCGTCGATCGCCCGGAGGATCATCACCAGGTCGTCCGCCGGCAGCATCGTCGGCGTGCCACCGCCGAAGAACACCGTCGAGACCGGGCGTCGCGGCACCCCGGAGCGGTCGAGGACCTCGGCCGCCCACCGGATCTCCTGCACCGCGTGGCCGGCGTAGTCGTCACGGCGCACCCCGCGCAGCTCGGACGCAGTGTAGGTGTTGAAGTCGCAGTAGCCGCACCGCACCCGGCAGAACGGCACGTGGACGTAGACGCCGAAGGGGACGTCGCCGGCGCCGGGGCCAGGGGTGAGCAGGCCGTCCGCGGGAGCGGGATCGGCGATCGGGAGCGCACTCGGCATGGACTCCATTCTCGGCCATGATGGAGCCATGGAGCACCACACCGTCCCCACCACGGTGCTGTGGGACATCGACGGCACCCTCGTGCTGAACGCGGCGTCGCCCGGCAACCTGTACCACCTGGCCGTCGAGCGCGCGGTCGGCCGCGACCTCGTGCTGAAGGTCGGACACCAGCACGGCCGGACCGACGCCGGGCTCATCGCGGACCACGTCCGGGCACACGACCTCGACGACGCGCTCATCCCCACGGTCAGCCGGCACCTGCGCGACCTGACCGACGAGCGCTACGGCCGGGGCGAACGCCGCTCCCCCGCCCCCGGAGCCGCCGCGCTCGTCCGCCGGTTCGCCGGACTCGGCTGGCGGAACGGCCTGCTGACCGGCAACTCCGAGCACCGGGCCCGCGTGAAGCTCGGCGGGGCGGGCTTCGACCTCGGCGCCTTCGACTGGGAGCACTCGTACTTCGGGGACGCGGAAGTCGAGCGCACCGGCGTCACCGCACGCGCCGCCGCCGCCCTGTCCGGGGAGCGAGCCGTCATCGTCGGCGACACCCCGCGGGACGGCGAGGCGGCCGACGCGGTGGGGATCCCGTTCGTCGCGGTCGCGACCGGGGTCTACGAGGTCGACGCCCTGCGTGGGACGAGCGCGGTGTGCGTCGCGCGGGACTGCGTGCAGGACGCCCGACTGCTCGAGGAGGCGATCGCCGCGCTGCCGCCGCTGCGCTGAGCGGCGGCGGCGGCGGTGGCGGTCGGTCGGTGCGCCGTACCGAGCACGCGGTCGGACGCCTCGTGTCGACCGGTCAGTCGCCGCGCAGTGCGCTGAGGTACTTCGCTGCCATGACCCGCTGCTGTCGACGGAGCAGCGGCGCCACGAACGCCCACTTCCGGCTCGACGGCTGCGAGAACTGGCGGACCTGCAGCCACACCGAACCGTCGCTCGTGCGCTCGACCACGAAGGACTCCTCGCCGGACAGCGGGTGCCCCTCGAGCGTGCCGTAGGCGAAGCCCTTGCGGTCGGTCTCGTCGATGATCGACACGACGCGGACCGGCGCGTGCACGGTCTGCCCGAACGCGTGCATCTCGAGCGTCGCCGTGGTGCCCGCCGTCAGCAGCGGGGTGCCGTCGGCGGCGAACTTCTCCACCCGGGGCGTGCCGATCGAGGCCGGTGCGATCGGGACACCGTGCTCGTCGAACGTCACCGGGTTGTAGCGGACCTCGTCGTCGTCGGGATGGTCCTCGACCTGCACCCGGATGCCGCTGCGCTCCTGGATCTGCCAGGTCAACGCCTGCGTCACCGCGGTCTCGAACCGGGCGTCGCCGTGGCCGATGCGCGCCCGCGACTCCGCCGGGGTGAAGCCCTCCGGCGGGTAGGTCATGAGGTCCGCCGCCTGCGTGGCACCGACGGCACCGTAGGTCAGGGCGGTCCGGTAGCTGCCGCGGGAACTCATGGAGCCATCGTACCGGGGCCGCTCGGCCCGACCTGTGTCAGCGTGGCGTGACGGCGAGGTTCCGCCACTCGGCCTCGGTGCCCTGCTCGCGGATCCCGACCGCGCCGCTCGTCGACGAGCAGGCACCGAAGGACACGCGACCCTGGACGGGTGTCCCGCCGTCGGCCGGTGACGCGGTGGCCGTGATCGTGCAGCCGACCGCCTCGACGGTGAGGTGCCACCACTCCTCGGCCTGCACCGTCCGACCGAAGGACACGAACGACCCGACGAACCCGGGCGACCGGTGCTCGCCGATGGTCATCCCGGTCGCGGTGATGCCGACGGAGTAGGCGCGCATCGAGTCGATCCCCGTGGACGGGTCGTTCACCCGGACGACGAGACCCGCGTCGCTGCCCGACCTCGGGGTGCGCATCAGGCGCACGTCGCCCGTCAGGGTCATGTCGCCCCAGACCCGGTTCAGGACCTGCTTGTCCCCGGTGTTCGCGTAGGCCGTGCTGCGGATCCGTTCCTCCTGCTGGTCGATCGCCCACGTGCCCCCGAACACCCGCGCGGGCGCTCCGTCCTCGAACCGGCCCGTGGCGAGGGTCGAGTTGTAGGGGTCCGCCGCGAGCGAGGGTGCGAGGGCACCCGCTGTGGCCGTCACGAAGCGGTAGCCGGCTGCGCTGCCGTTGCCGCGCAGCCCGATCGCGCCCGACGTCAGGCAGTCGGCCGACGACTCCGAGACGCTCGCCCGCGTCCAGTCGTTCGCGCCGACGGTGGTCGACCAGGCGGTGATGCCGCACCCGGCGGCCTGCACGACCACGTGGTAGAACTGTCCGTTCGCGAGCCTGCCGGGGATCGTCGCGGACGCCAGTCGGTTCGTCGCACCGTGCTTCGTCCGGCTGATCGACAGCGTGTTGTCCGTCCGGTCCAGACCGATCGAGTACCCCGTGAACGCATCGGCACCCGGAGCGGGATCCGTGACGCGGACCAGGAGCCCGGCGTTCGTCCCGCTGTTCACCTGGACGTCCGCCTGCATCGTGTAGTCCGTCCACGACGGGTCACCCGTGACGGCCTTGGGCCCGTCGGAGGAGCCTGCCGTCTCGGTGAACGTGCCGTAGCCGAACTGCGTCCGGGTCGTCCAGGAGCCGCCGTAGGTCCTCCACGCCCCCTGCCCTCCGGCGAAGGAGTCACGGAACGGCAGGCCCGTCAGGGCGTAGTCACCGACCGTGCTCGCGGTGCTCCGGTTCGACGACGCCGCCGTGTACGCGGCGAGGGTGGGATCGGCCGTCGTGGTGACACCGGTCGCCACGGTGAGCGCCACGACGAGCGCCCCGGTGAGCACGCCCGCCGTCCTGGCACTCACGACGACACCGCCGGGAGGTCCGTCGCAGGGTCCTCCGTCTGCCCGGGATCGGGGACACGGAGGCTCTGCGACCGGGCCAGGAGGGCCCCGACGACGAGGGGTGCGGCGCAGAGCAGGGCGAGCACCGCCCAACCGAGCGGGGAGAGGTCGAGTCGAGCGGCGAGCGCGACCGCGCCGTCCGACCCCGGAGGCAGGGGCACCTGACCGACGGCACCGCTGACGAGCCGGTCGGACGCACCGGACGGTCCGACCACCCGGATCGGCAGCAGACCGGTCGAGACCACGTGTGCCACCGGCCGCGTCCCCGGGTCGACGCCGGTCACGACGAGGGCGGCGAACGGTCGGAAGACCGTCACCACGCCGGCCAGCACCGCGGCCGAGCCGAGCAGGCGAGCGGCGGTCCGCGGAGCGCCCGCGCCGAGGAGCCCGGTCAGGAGCCAGACGAGACCGACCCCGCCGACGGACCACGGCAGCATGCGGAGCGCCCACCCCGCACCGGGCAGGACTGCGACGACCCTGCCGACCACGTCAGCGCGGCTGACGGTCCAGCCGTCGGCAGCACCGTTCGCGTCGCCCTTGGTGGTGAACGCGCCGTCCTCCACCGCGCTGATGCGGTGCGTGTAGGGCAGTCGAGGCGCCGTCCCCCCGCCCTCGGCGACCGGTGGGACGAAGGTGATGACGTCGCCGACGGCCAGCCGGTCCGGTCCGGGCGGCAGGGTGACGACGAGCGAGCCGACGGGTGCCGTGCGGCCCATCGACGGCGTCCGGACGTCGAACGTCCGGACGCCCGCGGCCGTCGCGGCCCCGACACCGAGCAGCACGAGCAGGACGACGGCGGCGGTGGCGACGAGCCGCACCCGCACCGCGCGGCCGGGAGCACGCCGGCGACCAGTCGCGGGGACGCCGATCGCGTCCCCGGTCTCCGCCACCGTCATGCGGTGAACGTCCACACGAGCGACTGGCTCATGCTCTGCGCCTGCGAGTCGTTCGGAGCCGCCGGGTCGAGGGCGACCGACACGACGGCGGTACCGCCCTGACCGGCCGCAGGCGCCGGGCTGACGGGGAAGGTCCGCCCGCCGACCGCCGCGGCGCTCTCCCCCGAGACCACGGTCGTGGTCCCCGTCGGCGTCGTCCACGTCACGGTGACGCGCAACCAGGAGCAGATGCTGTTCGACGTCGAGACGGTGCCGATGCAGGTGCCGGGGGTGAGCGAGAAGGCGGACGCGGCGACCCCTCCGGTGTTCCTGATCACCGTGGAGGTGCCGCGCGTCGTGTCCCCCGGCCGGAGGTCCTTGCCCGCGTAGAGGTCGGTCGAGCAGGTCGTGGTGGCCGTGGCGGTGCTCCTGCACGCCACGGTCGAGGCGTCAGGGCCCTGCGTCATCTCGATCGAGACGGTGTTGGCGGTGTTCGTGGTGTTCGAGATCGACGCCGTGTACGCCGACGTCGTGCCGGTCGCCGTCAGTGCGAGGGCGACCGAGGCGACGAGTCCCGCCGCCGTGAGGAGCCAGCCCGTGCGCACCGAAGCCCGCGGGACGATCGTCGAGTGCCTTCCCACGACGGCACCGTCAGGCCGAGAACGTGAACGTGAGGGCCTGTGAGAGGGTCACACCCGACGTCGGCGCGGTCGCCCCGTCCGGGAGCGAGACCTGCACGGCCAGCGGGTAGCGCTCGCCTGCGGCGGGTGGGTAGGGCAGCGTGATCGCGTTCGCCGCGAGGTACGCGGGCGTCGTGGACGCGGGCAGCACGTCGGCGCCGCGCCAGGTCATCTTCACGACGAGCTGGCGGCACAGGTCCGACCCGCTCTCGGGCGTGGTCGCGCACGGTCCGCCGGTCAGCCGGAAGCCGGTGGGCGTCGCCGTCCCGGTGTTCTCGAAGAAGATCGTCTGGGGTTCCGACCGGCCCCCTGGTCGCAGGGACTGGCCGCCGTAGAGGTCCGGGTCGGTGCAGCTCGCCGTGCCGTCGGCCGCGGTCGTGCACGCACCCGGCGAACCGTCCGCCGTCGTCTCCACGATCTGGATGGTCGAGGTCGCGACCGTGTTGGTGCCGTGCAGGAAGGCCTGCGTGAAGACCGACAGCGTGCCGCTGAAGCTCATGGCGAGCACCACCGCAGCAGCGACGCCGGCGGCGACCAGGACGAGTTCGGACCGTCGGCGCCGTGCGCGGGGGACGGTCGTTGCGTGACGGGACATCGTGGTTCGCACCTCCGTGTGCACCCCGGGTCCTCGAGCGCCGTGGCGCAGGAGCACGCACGGTCCGGGCGGCCGGGTCCACCCTGAACTGAGGGGTCTTCAGTCGCCCTCGGTACAGATGCGACCGTACAGATCGGGTGACCTGCCCGGTCCCCCAGAGTGCGGGCAGACTGCCCGGTCCACCCACCGCATCCGCGGAGGACCAGGCCGGCCGCCCCCGAACCCCCGGCGGACTGCGCCCCGATCTCGTCCGCTTCGCGAACCGGGACGAGCGGATCCGGGAACGACGGAGCCCCGCTCGTGGCGGGGCTCCGTCGTGCTGCTCGTGCTCGCTGCGGCTACTTCTTCTTCTCTTCGACGTCGCCCGAGAGCGCTGCGATGAAGGCTTCCTGCGGGACCTCGACGCGACCCACCATCTTCATGCGCTTCTTGCCCTCCTTCTGCTTCTCGAGGAGCTTGCGCTTGCGGGTGATGTCACCGCCGTAGCACTTCGCCAGAACGTCCTTGCGCATCGCACGGATGCTCTCGCGGGCGATGATCCGCGCACCGATCGCGGCCTGGATCGGCACTTCGAACTGCTGCCGCGGGATGAGCTTGCGGAGACGCTCGGTCATCAGCGTGCCGTACGCGTACGCCTTGTCGCGGTGGACGATCGCGCTGAACGCGTCGACCTGCTCGCCCTGCAGCAGGATGTCGACCTTGACGAGGTCAGCGGCCTGGTCGCCGGTCGGCTCGTAGTCGAGCGAGGCGTAGCCCTGCGTCTTGCTCTTCAGCTGGTCGAAGAAGTCGAACACGATCTCGCCGAGGGGCATCTCGTACCGGATCTCGACGCGGTCCTCGCCCAGGTACTCCATACCGAGCAGGGACCCGCGTCGCGACTGGCAGAGCTCCATGATCGCGCCGACGTAGTCCTTCGGCGCGAGGATCGCCGCGCGGACCATCGGCTCGCGGACCTCGACGATGCGACCGCCCGGGAACTCGGAGGGGTTCGTGACCTCGGTCACGGTCGTGTCCTCGTTCGTGACCTCGTAGATCACGCTCGGGGCCGTCGTGATGAGGTCGAGGCCGAACTCCCGCGACAGGCGCTCGGTGATGATCTCGAGGTGCAGCAGGCCGAGGAAGCCGCAGCGGAAGCCGAAGCCGAGCGCCACCGAGGTCTCGGGCTCGTACACGAGGGCCGCGTCCGACAGCTTGAGCTTGTCGAGCGCCTCGCGCAGGTCCGGGTAGTCGGAACCGTCGATCGGGTACAGCCCCGAGAACACCATCGGCTTCGGGTCCGTGTACCCGGGCAGTGCCTCGGTCGCCGGCTTCTGCGCCGTCGTGACCGTGTCACCGACCTTCGACTGCCGGACGTCCTTCACACCGGTGATCAGGTAGCCGACCTCGCCGACCGACAGTCCCTTCGTCGGCTTCGGCTCGGGCGACGACACACCGATCTCGAGGATCTCGTGCGTCGACCGGGTCGACATCATCTGGACCTTCTCGCGCGGGTGGATCGTGCCGTCGATCATCCGGACGTACGTCACCACGCCGCGGTAGCTGTCGTAGACCGAGTCGAAGATCATCGCGCGGGGGGCCGCCTCGACGTCGCCGACCGGCGCCGGCACGGTCCGGACCACGCGGTCGAGGAGCTCGGCGACACCGACACCGGTCTTGCCCGAGACGCGGAGGACGTCCTCCGGCTTGCCACCGATGAGCTGCGCGAGCTCGGCGGCGTACTTGTCGGGGTCGGCCGCCGGCAGGTCGATCTTGTTGAGGACCGGGATGATCTCGAGGTCGTTCTCGAGCGCCAGGTACAGGTTGGCGAGCGTCTGGGCCTCGATGCCCTGCGCCGCATCGACGAGCAGGATCGCGCCCTCGCACGCCGCGAGCGAGCGCGAGACCTCGTACGAGAAGTCGACGTGCCCGGGGGTGTCGATCATGTTCAGGGCGAAGGTCTGTCCGTCGAGCTCCCACGGCATGCGGACGGCCTGCGACTTGATCGTGATGCCGCGCTCGCGCTCGATGTCCATGCGGTCGAGGTACTGCGCACGCATCGCCCGCTCCTCGACGATGCCGGTGATCTGCAGCATGCGGTCGGCCAGCGTGGACTTGCCGTGGTCGATGTGCGCGATGATGCAGAAGTTGCGGATCGCCTCGGCCGGGGTCGCGGCGGGCTCGAGCGGCGCGGATGCTTGTGGGCTCACGGTTCCTCAGGGGGTCGGTGCGGTCGAACGATTGTCCCACGGTTGCACACGGGCAGCGCGCACCGCAGGCCGACCTGTGGAGGCGCGCCGGGGCCCTGGACGGTGTGCAGGACGGACCGGAGGCGCGTGGTCGTGCCCGTCACGGGCCTCCCGTCCGTCAGACGGTCACGCTGGCGGGCGCCGGCAGCGCTCCCAGGCCGCGACGGAGGTCGTCGACGGTCGCGGCCAGGCAGACCCGGATCCACCCCTCACCGGACCGACCGAAGGCGCTGCCCGGGGCGACCGCGACGTGCTCGCGGTGCAGGAACGCCAGCGCCCACTCAGCGACGTCGCCCTGCGACGCGTGCGAGACGTCGATCCACAGGTAGAAGGCGCCGCGCGGGTCGAGGTAGCGGATGCCCGCTGTGTCGAGGACCTCCTTCGCGACGGCGAGGTTCGCTCGGTAGTGCTCGCGTGCGTCCTGCACCGCCTGGTGGTCGCCCACGATCGCCGCCAGCGCCGCCCACTGGTCCGGCTCCGCGACGCAGCTGATCATCGCCTCCTGCGTCGTGCGCATCGTGGGCCCCATGCCCTTCGGCGTCACCAGGTAGCCGACCCGGACACCGGTCATCGCGTACGTCTTGCTCAGCGAGAAGGCGGTGAAGACCCGGTCGTCGTCGTCGAGGGCCGCGATGCTCACGTGACGCGTGCCGTGGGTGAAGTACTCGTAGACCTCGTCGCTGATCACCCACAGGTCGTGCCGCTTCGCCAGGGCCAGGAGCGCGCGCAGGGTGTCCTCGCCGAACACCGAGCCGAGCGGGTTCGACGGCGAGTTCACCACGATCGCACGGGTGTGCTCGGTGACGCTCGCCTCGAGTGCCGCGAGGTCGGGTTCGAAGTCGTGCTGCGGCTCGAGCCGGTACGGCACGGGGGTGGCACCGATGATGTGCGCGTTCATCGTGAAGGTCGTGTAGCCGGGGTCGGGCACCAGGACCTCGTCCCCGGGGCTCAGCACGAGGGTCATCGCCTGGAACAGCGCCTGGGTCGCGCCGATCGTCGTCCAGACCTGCTCGACGTCGACCTCGATGCGGTTCTCGCGACGGAGCTTGTCGCGGATCGCCGCACGGAGCGGTGCGATGCCGCCGTTCGGCGTGTAGTCCGTGCGGTCCTCGGTCCACGCGCGGCGCGCGGCCTCGCCGATGTGCGGCGCGACCGGGACGTCGGGCTCACCGATCACGAGCATCGCGACGTCGGTGTCGTCGGCTCGCAGCAGGGCCGCCTGCTCGTAGACGCGACGGATGCCGGAGGCGGGGACGGAGTCGATGCGTGGAGCGAGGGATGGCACCTCGTCACGGTAGCCCGTCCGTGTTGCGGGGGCGTTTCCGCCGTGCGGCCCTGGCACGGAGCACGGCGCGTCGGGGCTTTGGCGGTCCGCGGGTCTGCTGGTAGGGTTGGTGGCTGGCTTCCGCGTTCCCCGCCCACGGGTGGAACGCGATGCGACAGAGGGCCCCTCTACCCGACGTCGCGACCACCCGTAGCAGACGAACAAGGAGCAACACGCATGGCGAACATCAAGTCGCAGATGAAGCGCATCAAGACCAACCTCAAGGCCCAGGAGCGCAACAAGGCCTACCGCTCGGAGCTCAAGACGGTCATCCGCCACACGAACGAGGCCGTCGTCGCCGGCGACAAGGACAAGGCCGTCGCGGCCCTGGCCCTCGCGGCGAAGAAGCTCGACAAGGCCGTGAGCAAGGGCGTCATCCACAAGAACCAGGCGGCGAACCGCAAGTCGGCCATCGCCAAGAAGGTCTCCGCGCTCTGAGCGTCTGACACCTGCACGAGAGCCCCGCACCGATGGTGCGGGGCTCTCGTCGTTGCGGGGCGTGTCCGGGCGGGGCGTGGCGGCGCGGCGCGCTCGTGGCGGCGCGGCGGCTGCGGCGCCGCGCTCGTGGCGGCGGCGGCACCGCTGCGGCAGCGCCTGGTCGGCCGCTGCGACGGCGCGCTCGTGGCGGCGGCGGCGCCGCTGCGGCAGCGCGTGGTCGGCCGCGGCGCGACTCGCTCGAGAACAACCGGAAGCACCTCGCGCCACAGAGATCCGTGGCGCGAGGTGCTTCTCGTTGTGCCGCAGCCTCGTCGCCGCGCGCGGTATCCCGTGCGGATCGAACCACGGATCCGACATCGAACCAGCCGATGGTGCTGGTTCGATGTCGGATCCGTGGTTCGTCCCGTGCGAGAACGAGCGGGCACGTGCGCGGGCACCGCACCGGCACGAGCGGGCACGGGCACCGCACGGGCACGGGCGGGCACGGGCTTGGCGGCCGCGGCTCGGCGTCCACGTGCGGCCTGCAGGCGCGTCCCGCCTCAGCGCTCCTCGCCGCGACGGGCGATGGTGCGGACCATGACCTCGAGCGCGTAGTGCGCGTCGCGCGAGCCGCCCTTCACCGCCGTGTCCGCCGCCGCGATGCTCGTGATCGCGTTCGCCAACCCGGCTTCGCTCCACCCGGCGACGTCGCGCTGCGCGCGCTGCACCTGCCACGGCGCCATGCCGAGTGCGGATGCCGCCTGGCCGCTCGGCCCGCGGAAGGCGCTGACCTTGGCCATCGTGCGGATCTTGCTCGCGAACGCCGCGACGATCGGCACCGGGGCCTCCCCGGTCGCGAGGGCGTGCCGCAGTTCAACGATCGCCGGGGCCGAGCGTCCCGCGAGCGCGATGTCCGCGACCTTGAACGCGTTGGTCTCGACGCGACCGCCGTAGTACTTGTCGACGGTGCGGTCCGTGATCTCCTCGGCCTCGTCGGCCAGCAGCTGCCGACACGCCGCCGCGAGCTCCGCGAGGTCGTCGGAGAACGCCGCGACGAGCGTGCGGACCGCCGAGGGCGCGATCTTCCGCCGGGCGGCCCGGAACTCGGCGTTGACGAAGTCGATCTTGTCGGTGTCGCGCTTGAGCTCGTCGCACTGGACCTCGACGCCGCCGCCGACCCCGCTGCGGATGGTGTCGAGCAGCTTCTTGCCGCGCATGCCCCCACCGTGTCGCAGGACCAGCGTGACGTCGTCAGCGGGCGCCTGCAGGTAGGAGATCGTCTCGGTGATGAAGGCGTCGGTGCACTTCTCGACGTTCGTCACCCGCACGAGCCGCGGTTCGCCGAAGAGCGACGGGCTCGCGAGCGTCGCCAGGAGGCCGGGGGCGTACTGGTCTGCCTCGAGGTCGTGCACCTCGAGCGCCGGATCCTCGCCGACGAGCAGGTCACGGAGGACGCTGCTCGCCCGCTCCGCCAGGAACTGCTCGGGACCGGTGACGAGCACGACGGGCGCCGGCCGGACGCCGGACCACGGCACCTGGTCGATCTTCGCGGCGGCGCGCGTGGGCTTCTTGGCGGGCATGCGTTCCTTCCGTCGGCTCCGGAGCGAGCTGGTCGGGGCCTGTTCCGATCCTACGGGCCGCCACAGACGGACCTCCCGCCGGACGGACCCCCGTCGTCGTGGCCGGCGCCGTCAGGACCGACGCCCGTGGAGCCGTCGAGGGTGCCTCCGGCGTCGGCGCCGTCCGCTCGGTCCAGACCTGCAACGACCCGTCGGCCGATCGCGAGACCACGACGGTGCCCTGCTCGTCGGTGCGGAACGCGGTCGTCCCCGCGGCGCGGAGGGCGTCGAGCGCCGACGCCGTCGGGTGCCCGTAGGTGTTGTCGGCGCCGACGCCGATGAGTCCGATCGGCGCCGCGAGCTGTCGGTACAACGCCGGGTCCTGGTCGGCCGATCCGTGGTGGGCGACCTTGACGACGTCCGGGTGCGCCTCGACCAACGGTCGGAGCCGGCGCTGGGCCTGTTCCCCGAGGTCGCCGAGGAACACCCCGGACGCACAGGTCGGGCAGGGTCCGTCGGCGGTGGTCTCGAGGACGACACTCGCGTCGTTGCCCGATGCTGACGATCCCGCGCGCGGCCACACCACCCGCCAGCGCAACGCGCCGAGGGTGCCCGACGTGCCGTCGTCCGCGGTCCGGACCTCGGCCCCGGCCCGCTCGAGCGTCCCGACGATCCGCTCGTCCTCGGGCCGTCCGACGGGACCGACGAGCGCCCTCGCCACCCGGTCCGCCACCGCCCCGACCGCGCCGACGTGGTCACGGTCGAAGTGGGTCAGCACGAGCAGGTCGACCCGGTCGACACCGACCAGGTCGAGGCACCGCAGCAGCAGTTCCTCGTCGTCCCCGGTGTCGACGAGGGCGACCGGACCGGCGCCGTCGCGCACCAGGACGGCGTCACCCTGCCCGACGTCGCACGCCACCACCGACCAGTCCCCCGGCACGGTCGAGCGCACCACGAGCCGCGGGACGGCCACGAGTCCGAGCCCGATCGCGACGACGGTCCCCGCCGCGACCAGCGCCCACGTCCGTCGCGGAGGATCCACGAGGACGGCACCGGCGACCGCCAGGCTGACCAGCCCCGCCGTCGCGGCTCCGACCGGTCCGGCGGGCCAGTCGAGCGTCGCCGCCGGCAGTGCGGCCGCCCCGTGCGCGACGGCACCGATGACCGCCGCGGGAGCCCAGGCCACGTGCGCGACGACCGCGGCGCCCCAGGGCCAGACGGGAGCGAGCACGCACGCGGCGAGCCCGCCGACGGTGACGACGGGCGCGAGGGGCTCCGTCAGCAGGTTCGCCGGGACCGCGTAGGTCGGGAGGGTCGGGGCGAGCACGACCGTCACGGGCCAGCAGGCGAGCTGTGCGGCGACGGGGATCGCGACCGCCGCGGCGACGGGCTGCCACCACCGCCGCGCGAGCAGGGCGGTCAGGCGCGGTGCCAGCACGATGATGCCACCGGTGGCCAGGACCGACAGCGCGAACGCGGGCGCCCGGGCGTACCAGGGGTCCACCACGAGCATGCCGAGGACGGTGAGCGCCAGGAGCGGCACCCCGCGGAGCGGGCGGCCCGACAGCCGGACCGCCAGGACCACCACCGCCATCACCGCGGCACGCACGATCGACGGGTCCGGTCGCACGAGCACCACGAAGGCCACCAGGAACCCGACGGCCGCGGCCGCCCGGAGGACCCGAGGGAGCCCGAGCGCCCGGCACCCGGCCACGACGAGCGCGACGACGACGGCGCAGTTCGAGCCGGAGACCGCCGTGAGGTGGGTCAGCGCGGTCGCCTCCATCGCGGACTCCGTCGCCGGGTCGAGTCCGCTGCGATCCCCGATCGCCAGCCCGCGCAGCAGCGCGCCGCCGGGTTCGGGCAGGTCGCGCGTCACCGCCACGAAGGCCTGCCGCACGCGCTCCGACGCTGCCAGCAGACCGGTCGGCGGCAGGCTCGTCGGACGTCCGCGCAGGAACACCACCGCCGCGGTCGGTGCGCCGCCGTCGTCGGTCTGCACCGTCGCCCGGGCGTGCAGCACCGCTCCGGCCGACGCACGGAGACGCCCGGCCGGGACCACGCGCACGGGGACCTCGAGCCCGCCCACGTCACCGATCGACCGCAGCGTGCCCGTGGTCGACCGGTCGGAGGCGGCGAGGTCCCGGGTCAGCACGACCTCGACGGCCACGGTCCGTCCGGCACGGTCGGCGAGCGCCTGCGGCGACCGCGCCGCCGCGCCCACCCCGACCGCCACCGCGACGAGCAGGCAGCACGCTGCCGCGACGAGCACGCCACCCGGCACGCCACCCGGCACGCCGCCCAGCAGACCACCGCGACCGCCGGACAGCGCTGCACGCCCGCGCCGGCCCCGCACCACGAGCGCCAGGACGACCACGGTGCCGGCGGTCGCCGCGGCCGTCGCGCACCACCACGCGAGCCCCGGCGCCCCGACGAGCAGCGCCGCCTCGACCCACGCGACGGCCACCGGTCCCGCCAAGCGCAGGTCGACGAGGCTCGGCTGCACGTCCACGGCTCAGACCCGGACCCGGTCCCGCAGCTCGGCGAGGCGGGTGTCGCCGATGCCGCTGACCTCGAGCAGGTCGTCCACCGACGTGAACCCGCCGTGCTCCTCGCGCCACGCCAGGATGCGGGCCGCCAGTGCCGGGCCGATGCCGGGCAGGGTCTCGAGTGTCGGCTGGTCGGCGGTGTTGAGGTCGACGACGGCCGCGCCCGTGTCGTCCGCGCCGCCGGCACCACCCCCGACGGCGGCACTCCCGCCCCCGGCACCCGGCGCGTCCGGCCGGAGCGCCTCGGGCACCTCGGTCTCCCCGACCCGCGGCACGTACAGGCGTTCTCCGTCCACCACCGGACGGGCGAGGTTGAGCCGGGCGAGGTCGGCGTCGGCCGTGGCTCCCCCCGCTCGCTGCAGCGCGCCGTCCACGCGGGTCCCGGCGGGGACCTCGACGACCCCGGCCCGGACCACCGCGCCGAGCACGTACACGGTGACCGCCGCGGCACTCGCCGATCCCGAGCGCGATCCGGACCCGGGAGCGCCGCCCGTGGCGTCCGTGCTCGGACCCGGATCCGGTCGGCCGGGCGCCGTCGAGGGCGCGCTCGTCACCGTCACCCCGGCCGTCGATCGCGTCCCGAGGGTCCCGATCGCGACCACCACGAGCGCGAGCCCGACCACCACGGCGGCCAGCACCACGGCCGCCCGGGGCGAGAGCGCGAACCGGGACGCCCACGACCCGTCGGCACCGGGTCCTCCAGGAGACGAAGCAGTCATGCCCGGCACGGTAGGTCCCACCACGGGGACGACGACGGCCCGGCGGCCCCTCCTGTGGAGGGACCGGCCGGGCCGGTCAGGTGGGGAGGACTCCGGGAGCCGTCAGCCCTTGATCGCGATGTTCACGAGCTTCGGCGCCCGCACGATGACCTTGACGATCTCGCGGTCACCGATGTACCGCTGCACGTTCGCCGAGGCCCGCGCGAGCTGCTCGAGCTCGTCCGCCTCGATCGACTTCGACACCTCGAACGAGTCGCGCACCTTGCCGTTGACCTGCACGACCGCGGTGAGCGTCTCCTGCACGAGCAGCGTCGGGTCCGCCTTCCGCCAGCCGTACGTGGCGACCGTGGCCTCGTAGCCCAGCTTCTCCCACATCTCCTCACCGGTGTACGGGGCGAAGACGGCGAGGGCGAGGGCGATCGTCTCGACGGCCTCGCGCACGGCGGGGTCACCGGCGCCGGGGCCGCTGTCGATCGCCTTGCGGGTGACGTTCACCAGGTCCATCAGTCGCGCGATCACGACGTTGAACTTGAAGGCCTCCATCATCCCCGGCGCGTCGGCCAGGAAGCGGTGCGTCACCTGGCGCAGGGCACGGTCGCCGTCGGCCCAGACGGCGTCCGGTGCCGAGGTGACGTCGAGCGCCAGGCGGTAGGCGCGGGCGAGGAAGCGTGCCGACGCCGACGGCGACACGTCCTCCCAGTTGATGTCGTCCTCCGGCGGCCCGGCGAAGCCCATCACGAGGCGGATCGCGTCGACGCCGTTCGCGTCGAGCTCGTCGCCGAGCGAGACGCCGCCCTTCGACTTCGACATCTTCGAGCCGCCGGAGAGCACCATGCCCTGGTTGAGCAGCGCCGAGAACGGCTCGGTGAAGTCGAGGTAGCCGAGGTCGAACAGGACCTTCGTGACGAAGCGCGCGTAGAGCAGGTGCAGGATCGCGTGCTCGATGCCACCGATGTACTGGTCGACCGGCGCCCACTTCCGAGCGGCCTCGGGGTCGAACGCCTGCGTGTCGTCCTGGGCCGACAGGAAGCGCAGGAAGTACCACGACGAGTCGACGAAGGTGTCCATCGTGTCCGTGTCGCGGAGCGCCGGGGTGCCGTCCACCGGGTTCGGCACGTTCACCCAGTCGGTCGCTCCACCGAGCGGCGAGGTGCCCTTCGGCTTGAGGTCGAGGCCCTCGGTCGACGGCAGGCGCACCGGCAGCTGGTCCATCGGGACCGGGTGCTCGGTGCCGTCGGCGCCGTGGATGATCGGGATCGGGGTGCCCCAGAAGCGCTGACGGGAGATGAGCCAGTCGCGCAGGCGGTAGGTCTTCGCGGCCCGGCCGGTCCCACGCTCCTCGAGCAGGGAGATCGCCGCGGTGATGGCGTGCTGCTTCGACATGCCGTCGAGCGGCCCGGAGTTGATCATCCGGCCCTGGCCGGTGAGCGCCTCGCCGGTCGAGACGGGGTCGAGCGCGGGCAGGTCCTCGAGCGTCGCCCCCTCGGGGATGACCGGGATGGCACCGGTGACGGGCTGGTTCGTGTCGACGACGACCTTGACGGGCAGGTCGAAGGCCCGGGCGAAGTCGAGGTCGCGCTGGTCGTGCGCCGGGACCGCCATCACGGCGCCGTGGCCGTAGTCGGCGAGCACGTAGTCGGCGGCCCAGATCGGCAGGCGCTCCCCCGTGAGCGGGTGGATCGCGGAGCGGCCGAGCGGCACGCCGGTCTTCGGCCGGTCGGCGTTCTGCCGGTCGATCTCCGAGGTCTTCTGCGTCGCGGTCAGGTACGCGTCGAAGTCGGCACGCACGTCGTCAGGGGCGGCGGAGACCAGCGACGCCGCCAGGTCGGAGTCCGGCGCCACCACGAGGAACGTCACCCCGTGGATGGTGTCCGGGCGCGTGGTGAACACGGTGACGGGCTCGTCGTGCCCCTCGATGACGAAGTCGACGTCGGCGCCGACGGAACGGCCGATCCAGTTGCGCTGCTGCGCGATCACCTTCGCCGGCCAGTGACCCTCGAGCTGGTTGAGGTCGTCGAGCAGCCGGTCCGCGTACTTCGTGATCGCGAAGTACCACTGCGTCAGCTTCTTCTTGACGACGACGGCGCCGGAACGGTCCGAGGTGCCGTCGGGCAGCACCTGCTCGTTCGCGAGCACGGTCTGGTCCACCGGGTCCCAGTTGACCCAGCTGTCCTTCCGGTAGGCCAGGCCCTTCTCGTACATCTTGAGGAACAGCCACTGGTTCCACTTGTAGTACTCGGGGTCCGACGTGTGGATCTCCGTCGTCCAGTCGAACGACGGCGCGTAGCGCTTGAACGAGGCCTTCTGCTGCTCGATGTTCGCGTAGGTCCACTGCGCCGGGTCGACCCCGCGCTTGATCGCCGCGTTCTCGGCGGGCAGGCCGAAGGAGTCCCAGCCGATGGGGTGCAGGACGTTGAAGCCCTGCTGCCGCCAGTAGCGGGCCACGAAGTCGCCGAGTGCCCAGTTCTCGGCGTGCCCCATGTGCAGGTCGCCGGACGGGTACGGGAACATCTCGAGGATGTACTTGCGCGGGCGCGAGTCGTCGAGGTCGGTCGTGAAGAGGCCGAGCTCCTCCCAGCGGGGCTGCCACTTCTCCTGGATGCGGCGGAAGTCGTAGGCGTCGGGATCGACGGCTGCGGGTCCGGCGGGGTGCTCGGTTGCGTTCGCAGTGGAGTGCTCGGTGGTCACGATCACCAAGGGTACAAGGCCTGGAGGCCCGCCCCGGTCCCGCCGACGCATCCTCCGTCCGGCAGGTGGTCACCCCTCGACGAGGCGCCCGTCACGCATCCGCAGGGTCCGGTCCACCAGGTCGGCCGGGACCGGCACGTGGGACACGACCAGCACGGTGCGTCCGGCCCGCCGCGCCGCACCGACGAGGTCGCGGAGCACCGCGTCGCCGAGGTCGGGGTCGACGTCCGCGGTCGGCTCGTCGAGCACCAGCACCGGGAACGCGTGCAGCAGCGCCCGGGCGAGCGCGAGGCGGTGCGCCTGCCCGCCGGAGAGCAGTCCGCCGCGCTCCCCCACCGGGGCGCCGAGCCCACCGCGCCCCGCGACCCACGGGCCGAGCCCGACCCGGTCGAGCACGTCGCTGAGCTCGGCGTCCGTCGCGGTGTCCCGCGCGAAGAGCAGGTTCTGCCGCACCGACTGGTCGAACACGAACGGGTCCTGCTCCACGAGCCCGACCCGTGCGCGCACCGCGTCCGGGTGCATCGACCGCGTCTCGACCCCGTCGAGCGTGTACGACCCCTCGTGGTCGACGAACCGCACCAGGGCGTCCACGAGGGTGGACTTCCCGGCACCGCTCGGCCCCTCGAGCACGACGACCTCACCCGGGTGGAGGTCGAACGACACCCGGTCCACCGCGGGCGCTGACGCGCCGGGCCACCGCACGGTCAGGTCCCGCAGCGCCACCCGCACCGGCCCGCCGACGACGAGGTCCGACGGGTCGGCCGGCACGTCGGGCTCCCGCACGATGCCGGCCGGGAGCTCCGCGGGGACGACCTCCTCGACCCGTTCCGCGGCGGCGCGGACCCGACGCAGCGTCAGGACGGCGAGCGGGACCCCGCCGACGACCTCGAAGAGTGCGAGCGGCACGAAGACGGCGAGCGCCCAGAGCGGTCCGTCCAGCGCGCCCGAGACGACCGCGGGAGCACCGACCGCGAGCACCCCGACGACGGCGCCGCCACCGACCAGGCCGACGAGGGCCCCGACGAGCGACTCGACGGTCGCACGACGCCGGACGGCGCGGGTCACACGGGCGTCGAGCGCGGCGATGCCGGCCAGGCGGTCGGGCAGCGTGCCGTACGCGGCGAACACGTCGAGGGTCCGGACGGTGTCGAGCACCAGGTCCGCGACCCGTCCGCGCTCGGCCGCCGTCTCGCGGTCCGATCTCCGCGCGACGGACAGGGTCGTGACCGTCCCGAGCAGCGCGGCGACGGCGAGGGCGACGACGAGCACCACCGCCGCGGGCCACCAGACCACCGCGACCGCGACGACGGAGAGCAGGGCGACGACCCCGGCCGACACGAGCGGGCCGACGACGCGGATCGGCAGGTCCTGCAGCCGGTCGGTGTCCGTGACGAGCCGGGTGAGCAGGTCGCCGCGCCCGGTCGCCCCGAGCCCGGCCGGCGCGACCGAGGCGAGCCGTCGGTACATCTCGGTCCGGACGACGGCGAGCTGCCGGAACGACGCGTCGTGCCCGGCGAGCCGGTCGACGTAGCGCAGTGCGGCCCGGCCGAGGGCGAACGCACGCACCCCGACCATGACGAGCGTCAGGTAGAGGATCGGCGGCTGCTCGGCCGCGCGGGTGATGAGGTAGCCGCTCGCCGCCAGGAGCGCCACCGCACAGACCGCACTGAGCGTGCCGGCGGCGACCGCCTTCGCCCAGCCGGCCCCGTGCGGGAGCGCCAGCCGCAGGACGGGGGTGGGACGGGCCTCCCGGCTCACGAGCGTGCCTCCTGTCGGTGCGTCAGGGTCACCGCTCCGCCGGGGCGGAGGTCGACGCGGACGTCGGCGGCGGCCAGCACGGCGGGGCGGTGGCTCGCCACGACGACGACCGCGCCGTCGGCGGCGAGCGACCGGACGGCGTCGACGACGATCTGCTCCGCGTCGGCGTCGAGGGCCGACGTCGGCTCGTCGAGCAGGACGAGCGGGGTGCGGGCGCGACGCGCCCGGTACAGGGCCCGGGCGACCGCGACGCGCTGCGCCTGACCGCCCGAGAGACCGGCTCCCCCGGGTCCGACCGGGAGGCTCGGCTCGACACCCAGCCCCGCCTCGCCCAGGGCGCGGCGCACGTCGTGGTCGTCGGGTCGCGTGTGCAGGGCGACGTTCTCGGCGACCGTGCCGCGCACCAGGCGCGGACGCTGGTCACCCCAGGTCGTGCGGTCGGCGCGGGTGGCGTCGGCCGGACCGGGCACCGTCACCGTGCCGTCGTGGGCGAGGACACCCCGGATCGCCGCGATGAGACTGGACTTGCCGGACCCGCTGGGCCCGGCGAGGGCGACGACGGTGCCGGGCGCGACGCGCAGGTCGAGCGGTCCGACGACGACGTCGGGGCGACGGACCACCACGCCCTCGAGCACCAGGTCGGTGGCCGCGGCGGCCGGGGCGCCGGGCGCGGGTGCGCTGGTCGACGTGTCGCGTCCCCGGTCGTCGAGGACGTCGAGCACGGCGCCGGACGCCTCGACGCCGTCCTGGGCGGCGTGGAAGTCGGCGCCGACCTGGCGGAGGGGTGCGAACGCCTCCGGGGCGAGCACCAGGACGAACATCGCGGCGCCGAGGCCGAGCGAGCCGTCGACGAGTCGGACGCCGATCGACACCGCGACGAGGGCGACGGACAGGCTCGCGGCGAGTTCGAGGGCGAAGCCGCTGACGAAGGACAGACGCAGGACGCCGATGGTGCCGCGCCGGTACTCGTCGGTGACGGTGCCGATGCGGTCGACCTGGCGGCGGGCACGTCCGAAGACCTTGAGGGTGGCGAGGCCCTCCACCGCCTCGGTGAAGGCGCCGCCGAGGCGGGTGAGCGCGTCGGCCTGCCGCCGCTGCAGCGCCTGGGTCGCCAGACCGATGAGCACCATGAACACGGGGATCACCGGCATCGCGAGCACGATGACGACCGCGCTCGTCAGGTCACCGAGCCCGATCGCGACGAGGAGCACCGGGGTCGCGACGGCGGTGAGCGCGAGCTGTGGGACGTACCGCCCGAAGTACGCGTCGAGGGCGTCGAGCCCGGGGCCGAGCGCCGTGGCGAAGCCGGCGCTCGACCGGGCGGCGAGCCAGGACGGTCCGCGCTCGGCCGCCCGGGAGAGGACGGTCGCACGGAGCTCGCTCTTCACCGTCGCCCCGGCCCGCGCCGCCAGGTCGTCCGTCGCCCACGCGGCGACGGCACGGACGACGAACGCACCGGCCAGCAGCGCCAGCGTCGGGACGAACGTCTCCGGGAGCCGGCCGTCGCGCACCGCGTCGACGCCGAGCGTGACGGCCGCCGCGATCCCCCACGCGACACCGATCGTCGCGAGTGTGCGGACCAGGCCCGTCCCCGCGGACGCGACGACGGACCAGCGCGCGGCACGCGACAGGCGCAGCAGACGAGGATCGAGCGGCTTCACCGGGAGCCCCTAGTGCGCGGCCTGGTCGATGTGGGCCCGCGAGACGCGCTTGCGGAACACCCAGTAGGTCCAGGCCTGGTAGGCCAGCACGAGCGGGACGAAGATCAGCGCGACCCAGCTCATCACCGTCAGCGTGTACTGCCCGCTCGACGCGTTGACCACGGTCAGGCTGTTGGCCGGGTCGTTCGACGCCGGCATGACGTCGGGGAAGATTGCGGTGAACATCGCCAGGACCACGGCGGCGATCGTGACCGCCATCAGCGTGAACGCCCGCCCCTCCTTGCCCCACGCGGTGCAGAGCACGGCGAGGACGAGCGCGAGTGCCGCGACGACCGAGAGCACCAGGCTCGCCGGCGTCGCCCGCACGAACGCCATCGCCACCAGGAACGCGGCACCGACGACGATCGTCAGCACGCCCGCCCGGGTCGCCAGGCGCTTCGCCCGCACGCGGATCTCACCCTCGGTCTTCAGTGCGACGAACACGACGCCGTGCGTGAAGAACACCATCAGGGTCGCGAGGCCGGTCAGCAGCGCGAACGGGTTGAGCAGGTCGAGGAACGTGCCCGTGAAGTTGTGCCCGGCGTCCATCGGGATCCCGCGGACGACGTTGCCGAACGCGACGCCCCACAGGAACGACGGCACGGCGCTGCCGACGATGATCATCAGGTCGAACCGGCGCTTCCACTCCGGGTGCTTCCGCTGGTGCCGGTACTCGAACGAGACCCCGCGGGCGATGAGCGCCACGAGGATGAGCAGCAGGGCGAGGTAGAAGCCGGAGAACATCGTCGCGTACCACTCCGGGAACGCCGCGAACAGGCAGGCCCCGGCGACGATGACCCAGGTCTCGTTGAGGTCCCACACCGGGCCGATCGTGTTGATGAGCACACGGCGGTCGGTGTCGTCCTTGCCGAGGAACGGCAGGGACATCCCGACACCGAAGTCGAACCCGTCGAGGACGAAGTACCCGACGAAGAACAGTCCGACGATCGCGAACCACAGGACTGGCAGATCCATCTCAGTACACCGTCACTTCGTGCTCGACCTCGCCGGTGACCTCGTCGACCTTCGCAGGGGCGGCGGGGCCCTCCTGCGCGACCTTCTTGATGAGCCGGAACTCGACGACCGCGAGCGCGCCGTAGATCAGCGTGAACACGACCAGGGAGATGAGGACCTCGACCCCGGTGACGTTCGGCGAGACGCCGTCCGCCGTGCGGAGCAGCCCGAACACGAGCCACGGCTGGCGGCCCATCTCGGTGAAGACCCAGCCCATGATCATCGCGGCCATCGGCAGCGGGACCGACCAGGTGGCGATGCGCCACACCCAGCGCTGCGTCGGGAACCGGCCCTTGCGGGTCAGCCACAGGCCGACGACCGACACGAGCACCGCCCCGACACCGAGGGCGATCATCCAGCGGAACGACCAGTAGGTCACCCAGATGATCGGCTTGTAGTCGCCGGGGCCGTACACCTGAGTGTACTGCGCCTGCAGGTCGTTGATGCCCTCGACCGTGCCGGTGAAGGTGTGCGTCGACAGGAACGAGAGCAGGTACGGGATGCGGATCGAGAACAGTTCGTGCACACCGTCCGGAGTACCGAGCGTGAAGATCGAGAACGAGGCGTCCTTGCCCGTCGAGGTGTTGTAGAGCGCCTCGGCCGCGGCCATCTTCATGGGCTGGGTGTCGACCATCGTGAGCCCGAGTTGGTCGCCGGACAGCACGGTCAGCGCGCCGGACGCCAGCATCGTCCACATGCCGAACTTGAGCGCCGGCATCATCGTCTCGAGGTTCTGGTTGCGTGCGAGGTGCCACGCCGCGACCGCGATGATCACCGAGGCGGCGACCATGAAGGCCCCGAAGAGCGTGTGCGGGAAGGCGGCCAGCGCGACCTTGTTGGTCAGGACGGCCCAGATGTCGGTGAGCTCGGCGCGGCCCTTCGCCTCGTTGATCGCGAAGCCGACGGGGTGCTGCATGAAGGCGTTCGCCGCCAGGATGAAGTACGCCGACATCATCGTGCCGACGCTGACGCACCAGATGCTCGCCAGGTGCAGCGCCCGCGGCAGGCGGTCCCACCCGAAGATCCAGATGCCGATGAACGCCGCCTCGAAGAAGAACGCGAGGATGCCCTCGAGCGCGAGCGGGGCACCGAAGACGTCGCCCACGAACCGCGAGTAGTTCGACCAGTTCATGCCGAACTGGAACTCCTGGACGATTCCGGTGACGACGCCCATCGCGAAGTTGATGAGGAAGATGCGCCCGAAGAAACGGGTCAGCTGGAGGTAGTGAGCGCGCCCGGTCCGCACCCACGCCGACTGGAAGACGGCGACGACGAGCGCCATGCCGATCGTCAGCGGGACGAAGAGGAAGTGGTAGATCGTCGTCAGACCGAACTGCCACCGCGACAGGATCAGGGGATCGAGGATGTCGTTCATGCGGCGTGTCCGAGCCGGTCCGCCGCGCGCTGTTCGTGCACGAGAGATGCCTCTTCCGGGAGGAGGAACTGGTACTTGTCACCCCGTCGGGACACCTCCACGCTACCGCCGGGACACCTGCTTCGACAAGTTGTAGAGGGGCAGTCTGCACGAACGTGCACGAGCAGTGGTCGGCACAACCGTGCGGAACGACGGTGCCCGAGTGCCCTCCGCGTGAACGACGACAGGTGCCGGGCCGAAGCCCGACACCTGTCGTTCAGTGCTGATCGGCGCCGAGCGCCGACCGACTAGAGCAGACCCTCGTCCTGGAGGAACTGCTTCGCGATCTGCGAGGCCTTCTCCTTGTCCGTGACGCTCTTCTCGTTGAGCTCGATGAGCTTGTCGGTGGTGAGCTTCTCGTTCACCTCGTCGATGGCGTCCGCAGCCTTCTCGTCGACCTTGTCGGAGACCACCGGGATGACGTTCTGCGGCAGGATCAGGTTCTCCGGGTCCTTGAGCGAGACGAAGTCGTTCGCCTTGATGCTCGGGTCCGCGCTGTAGATGTCGGCGAGCTGGACGGTGCCGTCCTTGAGCGCCTTCACCGTCAGGGCGCCGCCGGAGTCCTCGACCGCCTTGAAGTCGACGTCCACGCCGTAGACCGACTTCAGGCCCTCGGGGCCGTACGGGCGGGTCTGGAACTCGGAGTTCGCGCCGACGGTCAGCTTCTCCTTGACGTCCTTCAGGTCGGCCAGGCTCGTGACGTCGTTCTCCTCGGAGAACTGCTTCGTCACGGTGTAGCTGTCCTGGTCGGTGGCGTCGGCCTCGTCGAGGACCCGCAGGCCCTTCGGCAGGGCCTTCTCGAGCGCCTCGTCGATCTGGTCCGCGCTCTTGGCCGTCGACTCCTTGTCGAAGTACTGCAGCAGGTTGCCGCTGTACTCGGGCATGACGTCGATCGCGCCCTTCTCGAGCTGCGGGATGTAGACCTCGCGCTGCCCGATGTTGAAGTTGCGCTCGACGGTGAAGCCGTCCTTCTCGAGCACCTGCGCGTAGAGCTCGGCGATGATCTCGTTCGAGTAGTACTGCTGCGAGCCGATGACGATCGTCTTCGAGTCGGACGAGGCGCTGGAGCCGCTGCTGAGCGGGTCACCAGAGGAGCAGCCGGTCAGGGCTGCGGCGACGCCGAGTGCCGTTGCGGCGGCGAGGGCGACGCGGATCCGTGCTGTGATCACGATGGGTTTCCTTCCGGGATGGGATTGCGGGCTCGCTCGCGCGATCCCTGGCGCTGCCGCGCGGACGGGTCGAGGGTGCCCTTCGGCACCGACGCCCGCTGCAGCGCGGCGAACACGATCTCGAACGCGATCGCGAGCGCGATCACGAGGACGGACGCGCCGAGCATCTCGGCGTAGTCCTGGGTCTTGAGGCCGAGGAAGAAGTAGCCGCCCAGTCCCCCGGCGCCGACGTAGGCGGCCAGGGTGGCGGTGGCGACGACCTGGAGCACGGCCGAACGGACGCCGCCGATCAGCAGCGGCAGCCCGAGCGGGATCTCGACCTTCCAGAGCACCTGCCACCCGGTCATGCCCTGGGCCTTCGCCGCGTCGATCGTGACCGGGTCGACGGACTCGATCCCCGCGTAGGCACCGGCGAGCACCGACGGGACGGCCAGGACCACGAGCGCCAGCAGCGGTGCCTCGAGCCCGATGCCGAGCAGCAGGCCGAAGAGCGACAGCACGCCGAGCGTCGGCAGGGCCCTGATGCCGCCGGACAGCGCGATGGAGAACCCGCGTGCCCGGCCCGTGTGCCCGATCGCGTACCCGATCGGGACCGCGATCACGGCCGCGATCACCACGGCGAGCAGGGTGATCCAGACGTGCTCCCACAGCCGCTCGGGGATCGCGTTGACGCCGGTGTAGTTGGCCGGGTCGAACACCCAGCCGAACGCCTGTCCGATGATCACGAGGCGACCTCCGCTCGCTGCAGGACCCGACGCGCGGCGCGACGGCTCCGCGGCGCCCGCCGTGTCCACGGCATGACGAGCCGTCCGAGCAGCACGAGCAGGCCGTCGAGGGCGAAGGCGAGCACGAGCACCATGACGATGCCCGAGAGGATCTCCTCGTAGATGCCGCGCGCGAGTCCGTCGGTGAACAGCGAACCGAGGCTCTGGATGCCGAGCACCGCACCGACGGTCGTCAGCGAGATCGTCGACACCGCGATCACCCGCAGGCCGGCGAGCAGCACGGGACCGGCGAGCGGGAGCTCGACGCGGAAGAAGCGCTGTACGCCCGAGTACCCCATGGCGGTCGAGGCTGCCTTCGTGCCGGCGTCGACCGAGGAGAGGCCGTCCACCGTCGACCGGACCATGAGCGCGAGACCGTAGATCGTCAGGCTGATGATCACGTTGACCGGGCTCTGCAGGCTCGTCCCGATGATGCCGGGCAGGGCGACGAACAGCGCCAGCGACGGGATCGCGTAGAGGAGACCCGCGAAGGTCACGATGCCGCTGCCCAGACCGGCGGCGAAGCGGGATCCGCCCGTGCGCTGCAGTCGGACCACCACCCAGCCGATCGGGATGGAGAGCAGGAAGCTGATGATGATCGGTGGGATCGCGATCGCGAGGTGCGCGATCGTGGCGTCACTGATCGTGTCGAGGTTCGACAGGATCCAGTTCACCGCGGTCCCCCACCCTGCGCCGGAGCACCCGGGGCGGTGTCACGCGCCCCGGCCTCTGCTGCCTGTGGCACCGCGGCTGCGGCGTCGACCACCTGGACCGGACCGGTGAGCACTCCGGCTGCCCGGCCGTCGCCGTCGACGACGATCGGGCCGGTCGGCGTCTGCTCGACGCGCAGGGCACGCCGACCGCGGCCGGCACCGATGAAGTTCGCGACGAAGTCGTCCGCCGGTTCGGCGAGGATCTCGGCGGGGGTCCCGAGCTGCGCGATCTCGCCGCCCTTCTTGAGGATGACGACCTGGTCGCCGAGCTTGAACGCCTCGTCGATGTCGTGGGTCACGAAGACGACGGTCTTGCCGAGCTCGCGCTGCAACCGGATGAGCTCGTCCTGCAGGTCGTTGCGGACGAGCGGGTCGACGGCGCCGAACGGCTCGTCCATGAGCAGGACGTTCGGGTCGACGGCGAGGCCGCGGGCCACGCCGACGCGCTGCTGCTGTCCGCCGGAGAGCTGCGAGGGGTACCGGTCCGCGAACGCCCGGTCGAGACCGACGGTGTCCATCAGTTCGAGCGCCCGGGCACGGGCCTCGCCCTTCGGGACACCCGTCAGGAGCGGCACGGTCGCGATGTTGTCGGCGACCTTGCGGTGCGGCAGCAGGCCGGCGTTCTGCATGACGTAGCCGATGCGGCGACGGAGCTGCACGGGGTCGACCCCGGCCACGTCCTCACCGTCGATCTCGACGGTCCCCGACGTCGGGTCGACCATCCGGTTGATCATGCGGAGCAGGGTGGTCTTGCCGCAGCCGCTGGAGCCGACGAAGACCGTGGTGGTCCGCGACGGGATGACGAGGCTGAAGTCGTCGACCGCGTTGGTGCCGTCCGGGTACGTCTTGCGCACCGAGCGGAACTCGATCATGTGGGTGCCCTTCTGTTCGGAGGTAGCCCGACTCCGCACGAGCGTACCCGCGCATCGAGGACAGCGTTCCACCGTGACCGGTCATGACGGCTCGCGGACAACGACGCCCGCACTCCCTGTTCGGGAGCACGGGCGTCGGTGGATGGTCCGCTGCGTCGGTCGGGCGCGTCGCGCGTCCGGCCGATCGCGGTTCAGGCGGCTGCGGCGACCGCCTCGAGGTGCGCCCGGCTCATCGTGCGGTACTCCTCGATGAGCGCGGTGTCGGGAGCGGTCCGGTCGCGGAGCGCCCGGGCGATCACGGCGTGCGCGGACTCGGCCAGGACGACCCAGGCGCGCTCCGCACGCTCGCCCAGCGGGTAGCCGAAGCGGTCGTGCAGGACCTGCGCGACGGCTGCCCCCAGCGCAGCCATGCGGTCCTCCGCGTCACCGGTGCCGGTGTCCGCGGGGTCACCGAAGCGGATCGCGCGGAAGCCCGGCTCCGCGCGGTACATCTCGACGGTCGCGTCGATGAGCGCGTCGTGCGCGTCCTGCCAGGTCGTGGCGTCGCTCTCGTCGAGGGCGGTGAGGAAGCGCTCGGCGAGCCGCTGGGTGCTCCGGATCGCCAGCGCCTCGACCACGGCGATGCGGTCCGGGAAGTACCGGTAGACCGTGCCGATCGACGCCCCCGCGCGCTCGGCCACCATCGCGGTGGTCAGTCGCTCGAACCCGATCTCGTCGATCACGGCAGCCGCGGCGTCGAGGAGTCCCGCGAGGCGCGCCGAACTGCGGGCTTGGACCGGCTCGTTCCTGAGCAGTGATGATCCCCCCGGCAGTGCGTTCGATACCTCGGTGACGAGCACGTGTTCTCCTCTTGCGCTCCCGGCGGAGCGCGGTCATGTGGGATGTGACGGGAAGGACTCTCGCACAGACCGGCTGGATCATCGCTGCGACTCACCCCGTCGTGGTCGTCCACCGCCCGCCGCCGGGGTCCCGCGCGTGGGAGGATGGGGCCATGCCCGACCCGACGCCCCACGAGCCGTCGTTGGCCGAACCGATCCTCCACCGGGCCGCTCGGATCGAGGACGCCGTCCAGGAGTTCCGCGAGCACCGGGCCCGGCGTCGCGGGCTCGTGCCGACCGTGATCCCCTACACGGGCTACGGCGCACCGGGCTGGATCCGCGTGCTCTGCCGTGTCCTGCTGACGCGACGCGGCCTGGCGTCCGACGCCTCCTACTACGGCGTGCGTGGCTGGCGGAGCTTCACGAGTGTCGCCGTCGACGACGCCGAGGTCACCGTGACGGCCGGCGGCACGACCCACGTGGTGCAGTCCGACCGTGGCGGCGTGGTCGACGTGAAGGTCCCGATCGACCTCGAACCCGGATGGCAGACGGTGCGCCTTTCGGCCGGTGGGATGCGCGACGTCGAGGCCGACGTCTTCATCGTGGACCCGGACACGCGCTTCGGTCTGCTGTCCGACATCGACGACACGGTGATGGTGACGTCGCTCCCCCGCCCGATGCTCGCGGCGTGGAACTCCTTCGTCCTGACCGAGCACGCCCGTCGCCCGGTCCCGGGCATGTCCGTGCTGTACGAACGCGTGCTCGCGCAGCACCCCGGCGCTCCGACCGTGTACCTCTCGACCGGGGCGTGGAACGTGGCGCCGACGCTGCAACGCTTCCTGACCCGGAACATGTACCCGACCGGCACGCTCCTGCTGACGGACTGGGGGCCGACCCACGACCGCTTCTTCCGGAGCGGCCAGCTGCACAAGCAGCAGAACCTCCGGCGACTCGCGAGCGACTTCCCGGACGTGCAGTGGCTCCTGGTCGGCGACGACGGGCAGCACGACGAGACGCTCTACGGCGAGTTCGCCCGGGAGCACCCCGAGAACGTCGCCGGTGTCGCCGTCCGGCAGCTGTCCACGAGCGAGGCGGTCCTGGCCGGTGGTCGGTCGCGCGCGCAGGAACGGACGCGCGCCGGGTCCGCACCGTGGGTGTACGCCCCGGACGGTGCCGGCATGTGGTCGGAGCTCGCTCGCGTGGGCCTCGTCGACGCCGACCCGTCAGCCCCGCTCTGATCCCTGCACCGGCAGCTCCGACGGCTCCGCTGTGCACACCTTCAGCGCTGCCGGGCCGCACGGCGGCGGCCGGTGCCAGGATCGAGCCATGAGCA
Organism: Curtobacterium sp. 1310; assembly: GCF_017834105.1. Taxonomy (NCBI): domain Bacteria; kingdom Bacillati; phylum Actinomycetota; class Actinomycetes; order Micrococcales; family Microbacteriaceae; genus Curtobacterium; species Curtobacterium sp. 1310. The sequence continues at coordinate 749,130 of NZ_JAFICY010000001.1, forward strand.
CCGTCACCCCGCCGAACCGCATCGAGGACCACGCCCTCATCGGGGACACCCACACGGCCGCACTCGTCGGCCGCGACGGGACGATCGACTGGGCGTGCCTGCCGCGCTTCGACAGCCCGTCGACCTTCGCCTCACTGCTCGGGACCGAGGACCACGGGCACTGGTCGCTCCGCCCGACGGACCCGGACGCCACGAGCACCCGGCACCACCACCCGGACACGCTCGTGCTCTCCACCGTGTGGACGACGTCGACCGGCGTCGTCGAGGTCACCGACCTCATGCCGATCGGCGCCCACCGCGCGGCGATCATCCGACGGGTCCGCGGCCTGCAGGGCTCGGTCGAGGTCGAGCAGACGCTCCGCATCCGGTTCGACTACGCCCGAGCGCTCCCCTGGGTCCGGCAGATCGGCGGTGACGAGGACCCGGCGCTCCTCGCGACCGCCGGCCCGGGCTCGGTGGTGGTCCGTGGCGTGCGCTTCCGGGCCGACGACCACCGGCACACGCACACCGTCACGGTGCACGACGGCGACGTCGTCGACACCGTGCTCACCTGGTACCCGTCGCACCGCGAGCCACCGGAGCCGCTCGACGTCGACGCCGCACTGCAGGCGACGGAGCGCTGGTGGCGCGACTGGATGGCGACCGCGCACACCGAGGGCCCCTACGCCGAGGCGAGCCGACGGTCCCTGCTGCTGCTCCGTGCGATGACCCACGGCCAGACCGGCGGCGTCGTGGCGGCCGCGACCACGAGCCTCCCGGAGGACCCGGGTGGCGAACGCAACTGGGACTACCGGTACGTCTGGCTCCGCGACGCGTCCCTGGCGCTCGCGTCGCTCATCGCCCACGGTTACCGGGACGAGGCGATGCACTGGCGCGGGTGGCTGCTCCGTGCGATCGCAGGTGACCCTGCCGACGTGCAGATCATGTACGGCATCGCCGGCGAACGCGAACTGCCCGAGCGCACGCTCGACGAGCTCCCCGGCTACCTCGACTCGACGCCGGTCCGGCTCGGCAACGGCGCGTCGACCCAGTACCAGGGGGACGTCTTCGGCGAGGTGCTGGCCGCCCTGCACGACGCGCGCGAGCTCGGTGTCGAGGAGAACGCGGACTCGTGGGCCCTGCAGCGTGCCCTGCTCGGCTACGTCGAGGAGCACTGGCAGCACCCGGACAACGGCATCTGGGAGATGCGCGGACCGCGGCGGCACTTCACGCACTCCCGGGCGATGATCTGGGCCGCCTTCGACCGCGGGGTGGCGGCCGTCGAGGAGTTCGGCCTCGAGGGCCCCGTCGACCGGTGGCGCAGCCTGCGCGACGAGGTCCGCGCGGAGATCGAGGAGCACGGCTGGAACGCCGAACGCGGCAGCTACCGGCAGCACTACGACACCGACGAGGTCGACGCGAGTCTGCTCGTCCTGCCGCAGATCGGGTACCTGCACGCCGACGACCCGCGCATGACGGGGACGGTCGCGGCGATCGAGCAGGACCTCCGCGTCGGCGAGCACGGCCTGGTCCTGCGGTACCGGACCACCGCGGGCTTCGACGGGCTGTCCGGCTCCGAGCACCCGTTCCTGGCGTGCTCGTTCTGGCTCGTCGAGCAGTACGCCGCCTCCGGGCGCATCGCCGACGCCGAGCGGCTGATGGACGTCCTGGTCGGTTACGCGAACGACGTCGGCATGCTCTCCGAGGAGATCGACGTGGCGACCGGTCACCACATCGGCAACACGCCGCAGGTGCTGTCGCACCTGACGCTCGTGTCCGCGGCCGACGCGATCGCCCGTGCACGCGGAACCACGTCGGGCCACCGGACGCGGCTCGCCGTGCACGACGGCGGGACGCGGTCGTCGACCGGCGGTGGGCGGCGGGCCGGCGCCCCGTCCTGACCGGCCGGCGGCGCGTCGCGCCGCGTCGTGCTGGGCGCACCTGGTCGTTCCGGGCGCACCTGGTCCATCCGGGCGTACCTGGTCCATCCAGGCGTACCTGGTCCTCCTGATCCGGCAGGTACGCCCGGTTCCGCACGGCACGTCACGCGTTCCGGGAAGGAACGGGCAGACGAACGGACGGGAGGCACGGTGCCAGCCGGCACCGCGCCTCCCGTCCGTCAGGTGGCTCCGTCAGGAGACGGCGTCGGTCAGGACGACGACTCCCAGTCCGCGGGACCGCGCGAGCCCGCACGGTACTCCTCGAGCGGCACGTCGCCCGACTTCCAGGCGTCCACGACCGGCTCGACGATCTCCCAGCACCGCTCCGCGACGTCGCCGCGGATCGAGAGCAGCGGGTCGTCGTGGAAGATGCCGTTGAGCACCTCGCCGTAGGGGGTGAGCTCGCCGTCGTCGAACGACGAGGACAGGGTGACCTGCCCCATCTCGAACGGGTTGCCGCCGCCGTTCGCCGACACGCTCAGCTCGATCTCGTCCGGGTTGAGGACGATGCGCAGCGTGTCCGCCTTCGGCCGACCGGACAGGCCGGAGGGCAGGCGCGTCACGGGCTTGAAGGTGATGAGGACCTCCTTGCGGCTGGCGCCGAGCGCCTTGCCGGAGCGGAGGGTGAAGGGGACGCCCTTCCAGCGCGCGGTGTCGACCTCGACCTGGATCTCGGCGAGGGTCTCGGTACCGCGCGACTTGTCCACGCCGTCCTCGTCCTGGTACGACGGCAGCTCCTTGCCGTCGATGGTGCCGGCCGTGTAGACGGCGCGGCGCGAGGCGATCTTCGCGTCGTCGCCCTTGAGGCGGGTCGACCGGAGGACACGCGCGAGCGATGACCGGAACTCGACCGCGTCGATCGCGGACGGAGCGTCCATCGTCACCAGGCCGAGGATCTGCAGCAGGTGCGACTGGATCATGTCGACCAGGGCGCCGGCCTCGTCGTAGTACTGCGCCCGGTTCTCGAGCCCGAGGGTCTCGTCGTAGAAGACGTCGACCTTCTCGATGTTGTCCGCGTTCCAGATCGGCTCGAACAGGCGGTTCGCGAAGCGCAGACCGATGATGTTGAGGACCGTGGTGCGACCGAGGAAGTGGTCCGTGCGGTGCACGCGCTCCTCGGGGACGAGCTCGAGCACGGTCTTGTTGAGGGCCTCGGCGCTGGCGACGTCGGTGCCGAAGGGCTTCTCGAACGCGAGGGTCGTGCCCTCGGGGAGCTCGACGCCCTGCAGCGCCTCGCAGATGTCCGAGGCGATCTGCGGCGGGAGCGCGAAGTAGAGGATGGGCTCGGCCTCGGCCGCGTCGAGCAGCGCCTTGAGGTGCTCGGGGTCGGTCGGGTCGCCCTGGATGAAGGTCGTGGACTCGAGGGTCGCGTCGACCTCGGGACCCTTGACGTCCTGCGACGCGAAGGACTTCGTGACGACGTCCTTCCACTGCTCCGCGCTGCGGGCGCTGCGGCCCGTGCCGATCAGCTGGACGGGGACCGCTCGACCGCTCTGCAGGAACGTGCCGAGTCCCGGGAGCAGCAGGCGGGAGGCGAGGTCGCCCGTCGCGCCGAAGATGATGAGGGTGCGCTTGTCGGTCACCGGAGGTGAGTCCTTTCGCTGTGGTTGCGGGGTCCGCACGGGTCAAGCCGCGCGCGGGCCGGTTGATTCCCTGTGACTTCCGGGATACCCGCTCCGGGCCGAGAGCTCGGGCCGGGTGGGGTACGGGCCCCGGACGCACCACGGGCGGCACCGGATGTGGTGCCGCCCGAGGTGTCAGGTGGATCGGATCAGTGTCCGAAGTTGCCGCGGTAGTACTCGTAGACCCAGCCGACGAGCGTGACCGTCACGAGCGCGAGCCCGATCGGCACGATCCAGAGGCCGGCCGCGAGACCGAGGAAGCAGATCGCGGTCGAACCGGCGAGCAGGATCGGCCACCACGACCACGGGCTGAAGTGCCCGAGTTCGGCGTCGCCGTCCTCGATGTTCGCGTCGGGGCGGTCCTCGGGGAGGACACCGCCCTGCGAGGACATGACCTTGCCGAGGTAGAACGCGATGAACGCGGACATGATCCCGGTGAGGCCGATCGCCACGGTGCCGACCCACTCGGGCCGCCCGTAGTAGATGAGCGCCCAGATGGTGTACGCCGCGTCCGCGAGGACGAAGAAGACGAACAGGATCCAGAACAGGTTGGTGTTGGCGCGCATGGCGTTACTTCACCTCGCCCTTCGCGGCGTCGTAGGTCGGGGCGTCCGGAGCGTCCTTCGCCGGACCCACACCGATCGGCACACCGGCCTCCGGGTGGTTCAGGTCGAACGCCGGGGACTCGGAACGGATCCGCGGGATCGACGTGAAGTTGTGGCGCGGCGGCGGGCAGCTGGTCGCCCACTCGAGCGAGCGGCCGTAGCCCCACGGGTCGTTCACGGCCACCTTCGGGGCGTTCCGTGCGGTCACGTAGACGTTGAAGATGAACGGCAGGAACGAGATCGCGAGGATCATCGAGCCGATCGTCGACAGCTGGTTCATCCAGGTGAACCCGTCGTTCGGCAGGTAGGTCGCGTAACGACGCGGCATGCCGATGACGCCCAGCCAGTGCTGGATGAGGAACGTCGTGTGGAAGCCGATGAACAGCAGCCAGAAGTGGATCTTGCCGAGGCGCTCGTTGAGCATGCGACCCGTCCACTTCGGCCACCAGAAGTAGAAGCCGGAGAACATCGCGAACACGACGGTGCCGAAGACCACGTAGTGGAAGTGCGCGACGACGAAGTACGAGTCGGACACGTGGAAGTCGAGCGGCGGCGACGCCAGGATCACACCGGTGAGACCACCGAACGTGAAGGTGATGAGGAAGCCGACGGCCCACAGCAGGGGGGTCTCGAACGTGACCGAACCGCGCCACATCGTGCCGACCCAGTTGAAGATCTTCACGCCGGTCGGGACCGCGATGAGCATCGTCATGAGCGAGAACCACGGGAGCAGGACGCCACCGGTGACGTACATGTGGTGCGCCCACACCGTGACCGAGAGGGCCGCGATGGAGATGGTCGCGTACACGAGGGTCTTGTAGCCGAAGATCGGCTTGCGGCTGAAGACCGGGAAGACCTCGGAGACGATGCCGAAGAACGGCAGCGCGATGATGTACACCTCGGGGTGGCCGAAGAACCAGAAGAGGTGCTGCCAGAGCAGGGCACCGCCGTTGGCCGGGTTGTAGATCTGCGCGTCGAACACGCGGTCGAGCCCGAGGCCGAACAGCGCGGCGGCGAGCACCGGGAAGGCCATCAGCACGAGCAGCGAGGTCACGAGGGTGTTCCACGTGAAGATCGACATGCGGAACATCGTCATGCCCGGGGCGCGCATCGTGATGATCGTCGTGATGAAGTTCACCGCGCCGAGGATCGTCGAGAAGCCGGTCATGCCGAGGCCGAAGACCCAGAGCGTCCCACCGAGACCCGGTGTGAACGTCGTGTCACTCAGTGGCGCGTAGGCGAACCAGCCGAAGGACGCGGCGCCCTGCGGGGTGAGGAAGCCGCCGACCGCGATGAGCGAGCCGAAGAGGTAGAGCCAGAAGGCGAACCCGTTCAGACGCGGGAACGCGACGTCCGGCGCACCGATCTGCAGCGGCATGATCGCGTTCGCGAAGCCCGAGAAGAGCGGCGTCGCGAACATCAGCAGCATGATCGTGCCGTGCATCGTGAAGAGCTGGTTGTACTGCTCCTTCGTCTCGACCACGTGCAGGCCGGGCTCGAAGAGCTGCGCACGGATCACGAGCGCCATGACGCCCGCGAGCAGGAAGAAGACGAACGAGGCGATCAGGTACATGTACCCGATGGTCTTGTGGTCGGTGGAGGTGATCCACCGGACGATGATGTTGCCCTTCCGACCGACCTTGGACGCCTGGAAGTCCGGCGTCGTCGGCGCTGTCGGCTGGCCGACGAGTGACGTTGTCATCTGACGGACCCCTACTTGTTCTCGCTCGACGCCTCGACCGGCGCCTGGTTGTTCGGTTCGTTCGTGTTGGTGTCGTACTCGTTGCCGAGCAGACCGACCTTGCCCTGCTCGCGCAGCGTGTCGAGGTACTGCTGGTACTCGGAGTCGGAGACGACCTTCACCTGGAAGAGCATCAGGGAGTGGTACTCACCGCAGAGCTCGGCGCACTTGCCCTGGTACGTGCCTTCCTTCTGCGGGATGAAGTACTCGTAGTTGGTCTTGCCCGGGAGCATGTCCTTCTTGTACAGGAAGTCGATGACCCAGAAGGAGTGGTCGACGTCGCGCGAGGAGAGCTCGATCTCGACCTTCTTGCCGACCGGCAGGTACAGCGTCGGGAGCTGCGACTCGTCGATCGCGCCGTCGCCGTTCTCCTCTTCCTGGGCCTGGATGCCCTGGTAGTAGACGCTGTCCTTCGGGTTGTCCTTGTCGATGTAGTTGAAGTCCCAGGCCCAGCGCTTGCCGTACACGTGGATCGTGGCGTCCGGGTCGTCGAAGGGCTTCTCGATCGCGGACTGGTCCTTCGCGGTGAACGCGAAGAAGCCGAGCACGAGGATGAGCGGCACGATCGTGTAGAAGATCTCGAGCGGCATGTTGTACCGCATCTGCACCGGCAGGCCGGTCTGGCCCTTGCGACGACGGTAGACGATCGCCGCCCAGATGATCAGGCCCCACACGATGAGACCCACCGCGAGCAGGACGATCCAGCTGGTGGTCCACAGGCCGACGATGCGGCTCGTGTGATTCGTGACGTCCTTCGTCTCCTCCGTGCCGGGGAGCCATCCGTTCATCTGCTGCTGCGTGCAGCCAGCCAGTGCGATGACCAGACCGACGGCCACCGGGACGGCCGCCCAACGTATACGGCGATTCGAACGCACTGTTACCTCTCGGAAGACGTTGCTGAGGGACCGGCGGTGCGGCCGTGCCGAGCACGGAGGCCGCTCATTGCTGGTTCCCAGCTTGGTTGGAACACTCCTAGCTTACTCGCAGCCGGTGACGTCTCGCGCACACCGGGCGCGGTCCGGCGCGGCATCGTCGACCCCGGCGCACCGCTTTCCCCCGGTCGTGCGGGCTCGGGCAGCGCCGGGGACGACGAACGGGGAGCGACCAGATCGGTCACTCCCCGCTCGCGTGTCGGTTCGGTCGGCGGACAACCGCCCGCCGTGGCGTCAGTGGAAGCTGTCGCCGCACGCGCAGCTGCCCTGCGCGTTGGGGTTGTCGATGGTGAAGCCCTGCTTCTGGATGGTGTCCTCGAAGTCGATGGTGGCGCCGTCGAGGTACGGGACGCTCATCTTGTCGACGACGACCTCGACACCGCTGCCGAACTCGGTCGTGGCGTCCCCGTCGAGCAGGCGCTCGTCGAAGTACAGCTGGTAGATCAGGCCCGAGCAGCCACCGGGCTGGACCGCGAGGCGCAGGCGGAGGTCGTCGCGCCCCTCCTGCTCCAGCAGGCTCGCCACCTTCGCCGCCGCAGCGTCGCTGAGCGCGACCCCGTGGGCACGTGCGTCCGTCGCCGGTGCGTTGTCGGTGATGGTGTCGCTCATCCGCGCGTCTCCCTCCGGGCGGTGTCGGTCACCGCGCCTGAGGTCGATTGTAAGCACGCGAGCCGACAGGACGGGCCGTCCGTGCACAGGGCGGGACCGGACGACGGACGGGAGGCCCGTGGCGGCGTCGCCACGGGCCTCCCGTCCGGCGCTCCCCCGGTCCCCACCAGCGGTGGGGACGCGTCAGGCGCGCGTCGCCAGGCGCGCCAGCAGGATCGTCTCCGACGCGATCGCGCGGTGCAGGACCCCGAGGTGCTGCGACTCGTTCGGGCTGTGCGCCCGGGTGTCGGGGTCCTCGACACCCGTCACCAGGATCTGCGCCTCCGGGAACTCGGCGGCCAGGTCCGAGACGAACGGGATGGATCCGCCGATGCCCTGCTCGACGGCGGGCGCGCCCCAGCCCTCGTGCATGGCAGTGCGGGCCTCCTGCACCGCCCAGCCGGCGGTGTCCACGAGGAAGCCGTCGCCGGTGTCCACCTCGGTGACGTCGAGCTTCGCGCCGAACGGCACGTGGGCGCGGAGGTGGCGTTCGACGGCCGCGTACGCGTCGGTCGCCGACTGTCCGGGGGCCACGCGGACCGAGACGCGGGCGGCAACGGTCGGCAGCAGGGTGTTCGACGCGTTCGCCACGCTCGGCACGTCCATGCCCGTCACGGTGATCGACGGCTGGAACCACATCCGGGACAGCACCGGACCCGTCCCCACCGGTCGGACGCCCTCGAGCAGGGCCGCGTCGGTGGCGAGCTCGGCCTCGGAGCGCTCGGGCACGTCGGCGTCGTACGCCGTGAGCCCCTCGACGGCGACCGAGCCGTCGTCGTCGTGCAGCGAGGCGAGCAGCCGGACCATGGGGATCATCGCGTCCGGGGCCGCACCGCCGAACATGCCGCTGTGGCTCGCGTGCTCGAGGGTCGTCAGCGTCGCGCGGAACGTCACGTTGCCGCGGAGCGAGACGGTGATCGACGGGACGTCGACCGACCAGTTGTCGCTGTCGGCCACGACGATGACGTCGGCCGCCAGGTGCTCCTTCTGCTCGCGGAGGAAGGTGCGGAACGAGCGGGAGCCGAACTCCTCCTCGCCCTCGACGAAGAGCACGACACCGAGCTCGAGGTCGTCGCCGAACTGCGCGTGCAGCGCGCGGAGCGAGGCGACGTGGGTCATCACGCCGGCCTTGTCGTCCGAGGCGCCGCGACCGTACAGGCGGTCGCCGCGGAGGGTCGGCTCGAAGGGCGGGGTCTCCCACAGGGCGTCGTCGCCCTGTGGCTGGACGTCGTGGTGCGCGTAGAGCATGACGGTCGGCTTCCCGTTCCGCGCAGGACGCACCGCCAGGACGGCGGGCTGCCCGAGCTCGCGGCCGGCCTCCTCCGCGCCCGCGGTCTCCCCCTCGACCGCGGAACGGACGATGCGGACGGCGTCGTCGGCGAAGACCCCCGTCGACCGGGCCAGATCCGCGACCGCCTCGGCACTCGCCTGCACGTGCGCCGGGTCGAACGCCGACCAGGACACCGACGGCAACCGGACCAGCGCGGACAGGTCGGCGATCGTCGTCGGCAGGCCTCCCTGCACGTGGTCGCGGAGGGCGTCGAGGAGCGCGGGGTCGGTCGCGGGGCTGTGCTGGTCGGTGTCGGTCATGTCCCGTAATCTAGAGGAGATCCAGCACGCAACCGCAGTCAGGAACGCACCGTGGCGAAGGCAGCCCCCAAGACCAACACGACCGTCAACCCGTCGGAGGAAGAACTCCTCGAGTCCGGCAAGGGTCGTCCGACGCCGTCGCGTCGTGAGCGCGAGGCAGCCAACCGACGCCCGCTCGTCGGCAACAGCCCGCAGGACAAGAAGGCCGCTCGCGCGCGGCTCAACACGGAGCGCGAGAAGGCCCGTGTCGGCATGGCGAACGGCGAGGAACGCTACCTCCCGGTGAAGGACAAGGGCGAGCAGCGCAAGTTCGTCCGCGACTGGATCGACGCTCGCTGGAACGTGGGCGAGGTCATGATGCCCGTGCTCGTGCTGTTCCTCATCGTCGGGTTCGCCGCAGCGCAGACCGTCCTGGCGTCGTACTCGCTCCTGCTGGTGTGGGCGTTCGTCGCGCTGTTCGTCCTCGACTGCATCGTGCTGTGGCTCTCGCTGCGCAAGAAGATCACCGCGAAGTTCGGCGACATGCAGCGCGGGACGTTCTTCTACATCCTGACGCGGGCGTGGCAGCTCCGCTTCCTGCGCCTGCCGAAGCCGCAGGTGCGCCGCGGGGAGTACCCCTCGCTGTAGGCGCAGTGCCACGAGCGCCGTCCGGCCGAGCCGGGCGGCGCTTCGTCGTTCCGAGGCGTTCCGGGGTGTTCCGGGGTCGCGCGGTGCCTGACGGTGTTCGTCAACCGGGCCAGATCCGTCTCGGTCGGCGTCGCGCGCCGACGGATCACGCCCGAACGCCGAACGCGAGCGGCGTGTCCTGCTCGATCGGCTCGGTGCCCTCCGGACGGCTGGCCTTCCGGTGCTCCGGGGTCCCGGTCCCGGGGTCGTGGTCCCGCGGTGCTCCGGTCGCTCCGACGCTCGGCGGTCCCGGTCCTGGTCCCGGTCCTGCGGTCTTCCAGTCGCAGGACATGCCGCGCCGAGCGAACACGAGCGGCAGGTCGCGCAACGAGAGCGGCAGCGAGCGGCGGATCCTGCGACGGAAGTGGGCGAACCGGCGAACCGGCGAACCGGCGAACAGCCCGACGGCAGTGGGCCGTGTGCGGAGCACGACACCACGGTCGGCGCAGAGCGAGTGCCGCCTGCCGCTACCGCGCTGCGCGCCGCAGCCGCCGACGCCGCAGCCGGTTGATGCGCATCGCCCAGGTCGGCCCCTCGTAGAGGAACGCCGTGTACCCCTGCACGAGCGTGGCGCCCGCGTCGATGCGGTCCTGCACGTCCTGCTCGCTCGTGACTCCCCCGACGGCGACGACGCAGAAGTCCTGCGGCACCGCGGCGCGGACCCGACGCAGCACCTCGAGCGACCGGGCGGCGATCGGGGCACCCGACAGGCCGCCGGCACCCATGGCCTCGACCTCGGCGTCCGGCGTGGTCAGCCCGGTGCGGGCGATCGTCGTGTTGTTGGCGATGATGCCGGCGAGTCCGAGGTCCACCGCGAGCCCGGCGATCGCATCGATCTGCTCGTCGGTCAGGTCCGGGGCGATCTTCACGAGCACCGGGGTCCGCCCCGCAGCGTCGCGGACGGCCGTCAGCAGGGGTCGGAGCTGGTCGGCCTCCTGCAGCCCGCGGAGACCGGGCGTGTTCGGCGAGCTGACGTTGACCGCGAGGTAGTCCGCGAACGGGGCGAGCAGGCGCGTCGACTCGAGGTAGTCGTCGACCGCGTCCTCGACCGCGACGACCCGGCTCTTGCCGATGTTGACTCCGATGACCGGGCGACCCGGGTGCCGTCGTGCCCGTTCGAGCCGCCGTGCAGCCCTGGCGGCACCGTGGTTGTTGAACCCCATCCGGTTGACGAGCGCCCTGTCGCGGATGAGCCGGAAGAGCCGGGGCTTGTCGTTGCCGGGCTGCGCCTTCGCGGTGATCGTGCCGACCTCGACGTGCCCGAACCCGAGCAGCCCGAGTCCGGCGATGCCCTTGGCGTCCTTGTCGAACCCGGCCGCGAGACCGAAGCGCGAGGGGAAGTGGATCCCCATCGTCGTGATCCCGTCGGCAGCTGCTGGCCTGGCGTAGCGCTCCACCGTGCCGTTCAGGAACGGCACCCTCGGCAGCGCGCGGATCACGGCGAACGCGACGTGGTGTGCGCGCTCCGGGTCCATGTTGGCGAACACCGTCCGGAAGACGACCGCGTACCCGTTCCGGACGAGGCGTTCCGCGACCCCGCTCACGCGCTGCTGCCCGAGCCGGCACCGCCGGACGCTGCGACCCCGGCTGCGTGGTGGTCGCGGCGCAGCTGTGCGATCGCGTCCTCGAAGTCCTCGAGCGTGTCGAAGGCCTGGTAGACGCTCGCGAACCGCAGGAACGCCACCTCGTCGAGCTCGCGCAGCGGCGGCAGGATGGCGAGACCGATGTCGTTCGCGTCGATCTGGCTGGACCCCGACGAGCGCACGGTCTCCTCGACGCGCTGTGCGAGCACGGCCAGGTCACCGTCGGTCACCGGGCGTCCCTGGCACGCCTTGCGCACACCGGAGACGATCTTGTCGCGGCTGAACGGCTCGGTCACGCCGTTGCGCTTCACGACGTTCAACGACGCGGTCTCCGTCGTCGAGAACCGGCGCCCGCAGTTCGGGCACTGGCGTCGGCGGCGGATCGAGGTGCCGTCGTCGCTCGTGCGGGAGTCGACGACGCGGGAGTCCGGGTGGCGGCAGAAGGGGCAGAACATGTCGTGTCCCAGGCTATCGGCTCGACGACGCCCACAGGGCGCGGTGACGACCCTGTGGACGATCGGCGGCGCTCAGGACCGCCCGGTGCGTTCCGTCACCGCGGCACCGTGACCGGGCAGCTGTTCCTCGGTCGCGAGCGCCACGATGTGCGGCGCGACCTCGGCCAGCGCGGCGGGCGTGTAGCGGATGACCTGCTGCGGTCGGAGGAACGTCGAGGCCGACAGTCCGGACCCGAACCGTGCCTGTCCGCCGGTCGGCAGCACGTGGTTCGACCCGGCGAGGTAGTCGCCGAGGCTCACCGGGGTGCTCGGCCCGACGAAGACGGCTCCGGCAGCGTCGATGTCCGCCAGCACGGCGTCGTCGTCCGCCGTCTGGATCTCCAGGTGCTCGGGCCCGTACGCATTGCTGACGGTCGCCGCGTCGGCCAGGGAGTCGACGAGCACGATCGCGGACTGCGGGCCGTCGAGTGCGGTCTGGAGGCGCGCAGCCGTCCCCAGCGCCGCCACCCGTTCCGGGATCGCGGCCTCGACCGCGTCGGCGAACGCGGCCGAGGTGGTCACCAGGACGCTGCCGGCCTGCTCGTCGTGCTCGGCCTGGCTCACCAGGTCGGCGGCGACGTAGCCGGGGTCCGCGGTGTCGTCGGCGATGACGAGGATCTCGGTCGCGCCGGCCTCGGAGTCGATGCCCACGACCCCGCGCACCAGGCGCTTGGCCGCTGCGACGAAGTTGTTGCCCGGACCGGTGACCAGGTCGACCGGCTCGAGGCCGATCTCGGCGACGCCGTACGCCAGCGCACCGACCGCACCGGCCCCGCCCATCGCGTAGACCTCGTCGATGCCGAGCAGTCCGGCCGCGGCGAGGATCGTCGGGTGCACGCGCCCGCCGTGGTCGCGCTGCGGCGGCGAGACGAGGGCGATCGACCCGACGCCCGCGACCTGCGCGGGGACCACGTTCATCACGACGCTCGAGGGGTAGACGGCCTTGCCGCCCGGCACGTAGAGCCCGACGCGACGCATCGGCTGCCATCGCTGGTGGACCTCGGCGCCGTCGGCCAGGCACGTGACCGACGCAGCCGGGACCTGGGCAGCGCTCGCAGCACGGACGCGGCGGATGGCCTCGTCCAGGGCCTCGCGCAGCTCCGGCGTCAGGCCGGCGACGGCCGCGGCGATCTCGGCGGCGGGGACCCGGACGTGCTCGGGGGCTCCTCCGTCGAACCGCTCCGCCTGCTCGCGGAGCGCGGCTGCCCCGTCCTGCCGGACCGCGTCCACGAGGTCGCGGGCGGCGTCGACGGCGTGCGAGACGTCACCGACGGCGCGGGGCATCAGGCGGAGGAGGTCGGCACGGGCGGGCAGTCCGCCGCGGAGGTCGATTCGCTGCATCATCAGGCGTCAAGCGTACCGGCGGCACCCGACAGGAGCGCCGTCGCGAGGGGGCGGTGCCGCTCGGCGTGGTCGTCGTCCCACACCCCGAGCACGTGCAGGACGAGGACGCGGAACGCCAGCGCCCGGACGAGCAGCTGTGGCCAGTCGGACACCGCGGCGAGCTGCCCGAGCGCCGGCAGCCGCTCGACGGGGACCCCGTGCCAGCAGACCGCGTCGACGACGGCGATCGCAGAGGCGTACCCGACCGGGCGCCACGAGGGTGCCCAGTCGAAGACGGTCGGTGGCTCCCCCGCGGCGAAGAGCACGTTGCCGAGCAGGTCACGGTGCACGACCTGCGACGGCGCTCGCACCGGCCGGAACGCCGCAGCGAGCCGGTCGAGCAGCGGCCCCGACGGCCGCAGCGTCCCGGCCCAGACCATCCGGTCCGCCCGACTCCACGGGTCGTCGACGAGGTCGAGGAACGCCGGGCGGGGCAGGTGGGCGACCGCTCGGTGGAAGGCATCGCCGGCGGCGAGGACCTCGTCGACGCGGCTCGGGTCGGTCGCGCCCGGCAGCCACTCCCATGCCTCCCACCCGTCGACGAGCCAGGACCCGTCGGCCGACGCCACGGGACGCGGCGCGCGGAAGCGGTCGGAGTGCGCGAGGCGGGCCAGCGTGGCGGACCGCCACCGGGCCTCCCGGGCGTCCCCGTGCGGCCGCAGGACGATCCCGCCCGCGCGCCACGTCGTGCCCTGCCCGCCGGGCAGCAGCAGCGGGCGCCGCTCCCCCGCTCCGAACGCCCGGAGCACCACGGCCGACGGCCGCGGTGCTCCGGGAACGATCACGTCGACCGCCTCAGACCAGGCAGCGCGGTCCGAGCAGGCTCTTCAGCTCGCCGAACAGGTCGGGCGTCAGGCTGACCGGGAACGGCAGCTCGAAGGTCCGCGCGACGTCGTCCTTGAGCAGCTTGAGGCGGACCTCGGTCTCCCCCTGGTGCCGGCCGAGCACCGCGGCCAGCTCGGTCACCGTCGAGGTCGTCGCCCGGCGTTCCGGCAGGGACAGGGTCAACGGGCCGGACCCCATCGCGTCGCCGACGTTCGGCTGGAACATGCTCACGGCGTGCAGCGCCTTGCCGTCGTCACGCACGTTGACCCGGCCGCGCAGGACGACGATCGAGTCCGCCACCAGGGACGGACCGAACTCCTGGTACGTCTTGCCGAGGAACATGACGCCGATCTCGCCGCCGAAGTCCTCGATCTGGACGATGCCGTACGGGTTGCCGCTCGACTTCGCGACCCGGTGCTGCACGCTCGTCAGGAGCCCGGCGACCGTGACCGTCTCGCCCTCGATGCCGTCGTCGGCGGCGATGAGGTCGGCGATGGTGATCGACTGGTGCTTCGCGAGCTCGATCTCGAGACCGGCGAGCGGGTGGTCCGACACGTACAGCCCGAGCATGTCCCGCTCGAAGGCGAGCTTGTCGCGCTTCGCCCACTCCGGGCGGTCCGGCACCTGGGACACCGGCGCCGCGGCGGGGGTCTCCTCGGCCACCTCGGCGAAGAGCGAGTCGAAGTCGAAGCCGATGTTGCCGTTGGCCTCGTCGCGCTTGACCTTCACCGCGCCCTCGACCGCGCCCTCGTGGATCTCGACGAGCGCACGCCGGGTGTCACCGAACTCGTCGAAGGCACCCGCCTTGATGAGCGACTCGACCGTCCGCTTGTTGGCCGACGAGATCGGGATCTTCCGGAGGAAGTCGTGGAACGACTCGAACGCGCCCTTCTCGGTGCGCGCCTTCACGATGTCGTCGACCACGTTGAAGCCGACGTTGCGGATGGCGCCCATGCCGAAGCGGATGTCGTCACCGACGGCGGCGAAGAAGCCGATCGACTCGTTGACGTCCGGCGGCATCACCCGGATGCCCATGCGGCGGCACTCGTTCAGGTACAGCGCGAGCTTGTCGCGGGCGTCGCCGACACTGGTCAGCAGCGCCGCCATGTACTCCGCCGGGTAGTGGGCCTTGAGGTAGGCGGTCCAGAACGACACCACGCCGTACGCCGCCGAGTGCGCCTTGTTGAAGGCGTAGTCGGAGAACGGCAGCAGGATGTCCCACAGCGTCTTGATCGCCGCGGCCGAGTAGCCGTTGTCCTGCATGCCCTTCTCGAAGCCGGCGTACTGCTTGTCCAGCTCGGACTTCTTCTTCTTGCCCATCGCGCGGCGGAGGATGTCCGCCTGTCCGAGCGAGAAGCCTGCGACCTTCTGCGCGATGGCCATGACCTGCTCCTGGTAGATGATCAAGCCGTAGGTCGTGCCGATGATGTCCTGCAGGGGCTCCTCGAGCTCCGGGTGGATCGGCGTGATCGGTTGCTCGCCGTTCTTGCGGAGCGCGTAGTTCGTGTGCGAGTTCGCACCCATGGGGCCCGGGCGGTACAGGGCGATGAGCGCGGAGATGTCCTCGAAGTTGTCCGGCTTCATGAGCCGGAGCAGACCGCGCATCGGGCCGCCGTCGAGTTGGAAGACGCCGAGGGTGTCGCCGCGCTGCAGGAGCTGGTAGGCGGCGTCGTCCTCGAGGCCCATGGTCTCGAGGTCGAGCTCGATCCCTCGGTTCGTCTTGATGTTGTCGAGGGCGTCGCTGATGATCGTCAGGTTCCGGAGACCCAGGAAGTCCATCTTGATCAGGCCGAGCGACTCCGCTGCCGGGTAGTCGAACTGCGTGACGATCTGGCCGTCCTGCTCGCGCTTCATCACCGGGATGATGTCGATGAGCGGTTCGCTCGACATGATCACACCGGCGGCGTGCACGCCCCACTGCCGCTTCAGGCCCTCGAGCCCGAGCGCCGTGTCGAAGACGGTCTTCGCCTCGGGGTCGGTCTCGACGACCGTCCGGACGTCGACCGCTTCCTTGTACCGCGGGTGGTCCTTGTCGAAGATCCCGGTGAGCGGGATGTCCTTGCCCATCACGGGCGGCGGCATCGCCTTGGTGAGCTTCTCGCCCATGCCGAACGGGAAGCCGAGGACCCGCGAGGAGTCCTTGAGCGCCTGCTTCGCCTTGATCGTGCCGTAGGTGACGATCTGCGCGACGCGCTCGGACCCGTACTTCTCGGTGACGTACTTGATCGCCTCACCGCGGCGCCGGTCGTCGAAGTCGACGTCGAAGTCGGGCATGGAGACGCGGTCCGGGTTGAGGAAGCGCTCGAAGATCAGGCCGTGCCGGATCGGGTCGAGGTCGGTGATGCGCATCGCGTACGCCACCATCGAGCCGGCACCGGACCCTCGGCCCGGACCGACGCGGATGCCGTTGTTCTTCGACCAGTTGATGAAGTCCGCGACCACCAGGAAGTAGCCCGGGAAGCCCATCTGGTTGATGATCCCGACCTCGTAGTCGGCACGGTCCTGGACCTCCTTCGAGATGCCGCCCGGGTACCGGTACTGCAGCCCCTTCGCGACCTCCTTCTCGAACCAGGAGTGCTCGGTCTCGCCCTCGGGCACCGGGAACTTCGGCATGTAGTTCGCGGCGGTGTCGAACTCGACGTTGCACCGCTCGGCGATGAGGAGGGTGTTGTCGCAGGCCTCGGGGTGGTCGCGGAAGACGTGACGCATCTGCTGCGGCGTCTTGAGGTAGAACTCGTCGGCGTCGAACTTGAAGCGGTTCGGGTCGTTGAGCGTCGACCCGGACTGCACGCAGAGCAACGCCGCGTGCGACTTCGCGTCGTGGGAGTGCGTGTAGTGCAGGTCGTTCGTGCCTACCAGCGGGATGCCGAGGTCCTTCGAGATGCGGACGACGTCCTCGATGACCCGGCGTTCGATCTCGAGGCCGTGGTCCATGATCTCGGCGAAGTAGTTGTCCTTGCCGAAGATGTCGCGGTAGTCCGCCGCCGCCTTGAGCGCCTCGTCGTACTGCCCGAGGCGCAGGCGCGTCTGGATCTCGCCCGAGGGGCAGCCCGTCGTCGCGATGATCCCCTCGTGGTACTGGTCGAGGAGCTCGATGTCCATGCGGGGCTTGAAGTAGTACCCCTCGATCGATGCCCGGCTCGACAGGCGGAACAGGTTGTGCATGCCCGTCGTGTTCTCGGCGAACATCGTCATGTGGGTGTACGCACCCGAGCCGGACACGTCGTCACCGCCGCCGTCACCCCAGCGGATGCGGGTCTTGTCCGACCGGTGGGTCCGCGGCGTGATGTACGCCTCGGTGCCGATGATCGGCTTGACGCCACCGGCCTTCGCGGCCTTCCAGAACTCGAACGCGCCGAACATGTTGCCGTGGTCGGTGACCGCGACGGCCGGCATGCCCTGCGCGGCGGTCTCGGCGACCAGGTCGCTCAGCCGGGCGGCACCGTCGAGCATCGAGTACTCGCTGTGCACGTGCAGGTGGACGAAGGAGTCGGAATCCGACACGGGACCTCCGGTTACGACGGGGACTGCTGCGGGGCGGGACAACTCTAACCGCCGGCACCGACGTCCCCCGCGTGTCCGGCGTGCCCTCCGGCCGGCCTCCGGCGGTGCCGCACCGCGAGCGGGCGGGACACGCCGCGCGTGTTCCGCCGAGCGGGCGGAACACGTCGGGCGAGGGCACCGAGCGCGACAGATCTGGCCCGCTCGGAACCCGACGCGGGATGCCACCCGACGGCGGACGGGAGGAACGTGGCGGGCCCCGCCACGCGCCTCCCGTCCCGACGTGCTCCGCGCTGGCCCCGGACGAGCGGGCGGGACACGCCGCGCGTGTTCCGCCGAGCGGGCCGAACACGTCGGGCGAGGGCACCGAGCGCGACAGATCTGGCCCGCTCGGAACCTGACGCGGCACGCCACCCGAAGGCGGACGGGAGGCACGCGGCGGGCCCGCCACGCGCCTCCCGTCCCGACGCGCGCCGCGCTGGCCCCGCCCGAGCGGGCAGGACACGCCGCGCGTGTTCCGCCGAGCGGGCGGAACACGTCGGGCGAGGGCACCGAGCGCGACAGATCTGGCCCGCTCGGCGCGCCGCCCGCGCCGCCGCCGGCCTACGCCGAGGCGGCGCGGATGCGGTCGAGCGCCTGCTGCAGGTCGTCCGGGTACTCGGCCCGGAACTCCACCCACGCGCCCGTCCGCGGGTGCTCGAACCCGAGTCGAACCGCGTCGAGCCACTGCCGCGTCAGTCCGAGCTCGGACGCCAGCACCGGGTCGGCGCCGTACATCGTGTCGCCGACGAGCGGGTGCTTCGTCGCCGCCATGTGCACGCGGATCTGGTGCGTCCGCCCGGTCTCCAGGTGCACCTCGAGCAGGCTCGCCGACCGGAACGCCTCGAGCGTCTCGTAGTGCGTCACGCTCGGCTTGCCGTCGGCCGTGACCGCGAACTTCCAGTCGCTCGACGGGTGCCGTCCGATGGGTGCGTCGATGGTCCCCGACGTCGGATCCGGGTGCCCCTGCGCCAGCGCGTGGTAGACCTTCTCGACGGTGCGCTCCTTGAACGCCCGCTTGAGGTGCGTGTACGCGAGCTCCGTCTTCGCGACGACCATCAGGCCCGAGGTCCCGACGTCGAGCCGGTGCACGATCCCCGCCCGCTCGGCGGCGCCGGAGGTCGCGATGGTGAAGCCGGCCGCGGCGAGCCCACCGGGCACCGTCGGCCCGTCCCACCCGGGCGACGGGTGCGCGGCGACGCCGATCGGCTTGTCGACGACGACGATGTCCTCGTCGTCGTGCACGACCCGCATGCCCGGGACCTCGACCGGCACGATGCGCGGGGGCTCCTTCGGGGACCACTCGACCTCGAGCCAGGAGTCGGCGTGCAGCCGGTCGGACTTGCCGACCTCGACGCCGTCCACGCGGACGCCGCCGGCCGCGACGACCTCGGCCGCGAAGGAGCGCGAGAACCCGAGGAGCTTCGCGATGGCCGCGTCGACCCGCTCACCGGCGAGGCCGTCGGGCACGGGCAGGGAACGCTGCTCGCTCACGTCGCGTCGTGCCCGAGGACGTCACGACCGTCGCGCGGCGCGCGCGGGTCGGGCTCCGCCACCACCGGACGGGAGGCGCGGGACGGCTCCGTCCCGTCGGCGACCGAGGAGCGGGCCGCCGCCTCCGCAGCGCGCTGCTGCTTCGCTGAGAGGGCACGGGTGCCGTCGAGGTTCACGCCGACGATGACGAGCAGGACGAAGACGACCATGCTCACGCAGATGAACGAGTCGGCGATGTTGTAGATCGCCGGCATCATCCACGGCGTCGAGATGAAGTCCACCACGTGACCGCGGCCGAAGCCCGGTTCGCGGAAGAGCCGGTCGAGCAGGTTGCCGAGCGCCCCGCCGAGGAGCATGCCGAGCACGATCGCCCACCACATGGACCGGATGCGACGGGCGAACACGATGATGCCGACGACGACCGCGGTCGACACGATCGAGAACACCCAGGTCATGTTCACCGCGAAGGAGAACGCGGCACCGGGGTTCCGGACGTAGAGCAGCTGGAGCGCGTCACCGAGGACGGGGACCACCTGTCCGTACGGCAGGTGCGCGACGACGAGTGCCTTCACGCCCTGGTCGAGCGCCACCACGACCACAGCGGCGAAGGCCAGTGCCGCGATCGCGCGGACACTGACCTTCGCCGTTGGTGCTGGTCGGACCAACGTCAGTTGCCGAAGCCCTGCGCCGACGCCGGCGCGGGGGTGAGGCCGGACTCCTGCGAGCCGGACCCGTCGAGCTCGGCGAGCTGACCCTGGATGTAGCTCTTGAGCTGCGCACGGTAGTCGCGCTCGAACGTGCGGAGCTCGTCGATCTTGCCCTCGAGCTGACGCTGCTCGCCCTCGAGCACGGCGACGCGCTGGCGGTTGGTGTTCTCGGTGTCGGCGATGATCTGGCGCTGCTTGGCCTCGGCCTCGGAGACCAGGCGAGCTGCCTGCGCGGTGCCCTCGGCGATGAGCGCGTCGCGCTTCTCGATGCCCTCGCGGACGTGCTCCTCGTGCAGACGACGAGCGAGCGTGAGGAGGTTCGTGGTGCCCTCGGTGTCCTCGTCGGCCGGGACGGTCGACGGCGCCGGAGCAGCGGCGGCGACCGGCGCGGGCTCCGGAGCAGCGGCGACGGGGGCCGGCTCGGGCTCGGGGGTCGACTCGGGCTGCTGCTCGACGGACTGCTCGGCGGCGGCCGGCTTCGGCGCCGACTCGGCGGCCTGCAGGCGCTGGCGGAGCTCGTCGTTCTCGGCCGTCAGGCGGCGGAGCTCGACGACGACCTCGTCCAGGAAGTCGTCGACCTCGTCCTGGTCGTAGCCCTCGCGGAACTTCGTCGGCTGGAACCGCTTGTTGACTACGTCTTCCGGCGTCAAAGCCATTGCCGTCACCTCAATAGAACTGCTGAACGTGTGGAACCACTTGCGTCGCGACCGAATCTACCAGCCACCACGAGCGGTGCGGATGCCCGCCGGAGCGGACATCGATCCCGACCACCGTACACCGCGGCCGGAGGGGAACCGCGACGTTCGCCGCGGCGTGGCGCGTGTCGCGGTGGGCGCGGGCTCAGAACCCGCGTGCGAGACCGCCGACGATCACCCGGAGGATGATCACGACGAGCATGACGATCGTCCACCCGAAGTCGAGCGCCACCGGCCCCAGCCGGAGCGGCGGGAGCAGGCGTCGGACGAACCTGATGGGCGGATCGGTCAGCGTGTACACCACGTCGGCGACCACGAGCAGGGCGCCACGAGGACGCCAGGACCGGTTGTACGCCTGAACGATGTCGAACGCGAACCGACCCCACATCACGAAGAAGTAGAGCAGGAGGGCGAAGGAGAGGATCCCGAAGACCACGGACACGATGGGGCTCGCTCGGCTCGGGTGCGTCCGCCGTCAGGGCGACCGCACGGGGCGGGGTGAACCGGGGTACGGCTCAGGACTGGGCGAAGAAGGACGCCTCGATGTCGGACTCTACCTCAGCGGGCTCACCGCTCACCGCGACGTGGGCCGGCGACAGCAGGAAGACCTTGTTCGTCACGCGCTCGATCTTGCCGTACAGGCCGAGCGACAGGCCCGACGCGAAGTCGATCATGCGGCGGGCGTCCGACTCGGTCATCTGCGAGAGGTTGATGATGACGGGGATACCGTCGCGGAAGCTCTCGGCGATGGACTGGGCGTCCTTGTACTCGCGCGGGTGGACGGTGAGGATCTCGTTCATTTCCTGGACCGGGGTCGCCTTCTGTGCGGTCGTGTGCGAGCGGCGGAGCGGGGTGACCTGGGCGCCGCGCTGGTGGGTGTGCGTCTTGGGCTCGGCGGGGACCGCTGCGGGAGCTGCTGCCGCCGGGGCAGCGGCTGCGGGCGCAGCGGCGGCCGGAGCCTGCGCGGCCGGAGCTGCAGCGGGAGCCGCGGCAGGGGCGGCGGCCTGGCGCGTCGGCGCGGCCTGCTGCTGCTGCTGCTCGTCCTCGTACAGTTCCTCGTCGGCGAGGCCGAGGTAGACCATCGTCTTCTTGAGCGGGTTCGCCATGGTTCCTCCGGAGGTCGGTGCTCGTGGGTGCCCTGCAACGAGGCTAGGGCGCGGCCGGCCGGTTTCCCGTGATTGCGGTCCCGATCCGCAGGTGTGTCGCGCCCTCCGCGATCGCCTCGGCGTGGTCCCCGCTCATGCCGGCCGAGATGTCGGTCGCGTCGGGGGCGATCGCCGCGACCCGGTCGGAGACGTCGCGGAGCCGCGCGAAGGCCCGTCGGGGCTCCTCGTCGAGGGGCGCGACCGCCATCACGCCGCGGAGTCGGATCGTGCCGGTGCGCAGGACCCGTTCGACCATCGCCTCGACCGCGTCCCGCTGGACGCCACCACGATCGGGGTCGTCGGTCAGGTTGACCTGCACGAAACCGTCGACCACCCGGGGATCCGGCTCGGTCTCGGTCGGCGCGAAGGCATCGACGACGGAGTCGCGGTCGAGCGACTGCACGACGTCGGCGTAGCGGCGCACCTGCCGCGCCTTCTTCGACTGCAGCTGCCCGACGAAGTGCCACGTCAGGTCGAGGTCGGCCAGCTCGGCGGCCTTGGCCTGCGCCTCCTGGTGCCGGTTCTCCCCCACGTCGGTGACCCCGAGTGCGGCGAGCTCGCGGACCAGCGACGCCGGGTGGTACTTCGTCACGACGACGAGCGTGAGGTCGTCGGCCGAGCGCCCGGCGGACCGGGCGGCGTCGGCGACGGACGCGCGGACGGACGCGAGACGCGCCTCCAGTCCGTCACGGTCGACGGTCTGGAGGCGCGCATCACCTGCCATGGGTCGGCTTACTTCAGGAAGTCGGGGACGTCGAGCTCGTCGTCGTCGTCGAACGCCGGGTCGGCGGCACGACGCACGGGCGCCTCGTGCTCCTGCGTCGACCAGGACGGCGCGCTGGTCGCGGTGTCCTCGATCGCGCCGGTGCCGGCCGACGACGCCGCGGACGACGTGCCGGAGTCCGCCTCGACCCAGCTGGAGCGACGCTCCTTCTGCTGCGCGCCCGGCTCGCCGCCGTCGAAGCCCGCGGCGATGACGGTCACGCGGACCTCGTCGCCGAGGGTGTCGTCGATGACGGCACCGAAGATGATGTTGGCCTCGGGGTGGACGGCCTCCTGCACCAGGCGGGCGGCGTCGTTGATCTCGAAGATGCCGAGGTTCGACCCACCCTGGATCGACAGGAGCACACCGTGCGCGCCGTCGATCGAGGCCTCGAGCAGCGGCGACGCGACGGCGAGCTCGGCCGCCTTGATCGCACGGTCCGCCCCGCGGGACGAGCCGATGCCCATGAGGGCCGAACCGGCACCCTGCATGACGCTCTTGACGTCCGCGAAGTCGAGGTTGATGAGACCAGGGGTGGTGATGAGGTCGGTGATGCCCTGGACACCCGCGAGCAGCACCTGGTCGGCGGTCGCGAAGGCCTCGACCATCGAGATGCCACGGTCGCTGATCTCGAGCAGGCGGTCGTTCGGCACGACGATGAGCGTGTCGACCTCGTCCTTGAGTCCGGCGACGCCGTTCTCGGCCTGGGACTGCCGACGCTTGCCCTCGAAGCTGAACGGCTTCGTGACGACGCCGATGGTGAGCGCACCGATCGACTTCGCGATCCGTGCGACGACGGGCGCACCGCCGGTGCCGGTACCGCCGCCCTCACCCGCGGTGACGAAGACCATGTCGGCGCCCGCGAGGGCCTCCTCGATCTCCTCGGCGTGGTCCTCGGCGGCACGACGGCCGACCTCGGGGTCCGCGCCGGCGCCGAGGCCCCGGGTGATCTCACGACCGACGTCGAGCTTGACGTCGGCGTCGCTGAGCAGCAGCGCCTGCGCGTCGGTGTTGATCGCGATGAACTCGACCCCACGGAGGCCCAGCTCGATCATGCGGTTCACGGCGTTCACGCCGCCGCCGCCGACACCGACGACCTTGATGACGGCGAGGTAGTTGTGGTTCGTGGTCACGTCAGTCGGGCCTCCGGTCGAACCCTCAACCTCTACTTGAAGTTCAGGGGCAATGCTGGTAGTTGCGGTGCTTCCACGACGCTACGGGTGCGCTCCGCGGGCTGTCGCCCCGCCACGCCGCGTGTCGCGGATCGCGTCGCCGAGATTCCCGCCGCGAGCGGCTCGGCGGTGGTCGTCGGACCCGCCGCTCGTCACTGCGCCGGTCGGACGATGCCGTTGTCCGGTGCCGAGACGTCGAACTCGACCTCGGTGTCGGGATCGCGCGACGCGTGGTCCGCGACGAGGGCCGCGAGCAGCGACGCCTTCGCGTCGGAGGCGTCCGGGCTGCCCCAGACCACGGTCGACCCGTCGTCGAGCGTGAGCGTGACGTCGTCGGCGGTGGTCGCCCGGACGTCCGTGACCTGCCGACGGACCGTCGACGGCAGCGACAGCACGACCTCGGTCATCGTCCGGAACACCGGCGAGCCGAGCTCGGCGCGCTGCACGTCGGCGACCGGCACGCCCTCCGGACGGTCCGGCGACGACTGCACCACGATGCCCGCCGGGTCGACCAGGTCGAACGAGTCCCCCGAGCGGACGGCGACGACGGGTGTCCGCTCCGTGACGGTCACGACGAGGGTGTGCGGCGGGACCTCCTCGGTGACGTAGCTCTCGATCAGCGGGAAGCCGGCGATGTCGCGCTTGACCTCGCCGAAGTCGATGCGGGCCAGCGGGGTGCCCACCTGGTCGGAGAGCGCCCGGCGGAGCGCGGTCGCGTCGACGCGCTCGGTGCCGCGGACCTCGATCGTGCGCAGGGCCATCAGCGGCGAGTAGACGGCGACCAGGATCGACGCGCCGAAGACCACCACGACGGTGCCCGCGGTGATCCAGGCAGCACGGCGGTGTCGTGCACGCCGGGTGAAACGCCGGACCTCGGCCCGCTCGAGCAGCCGACGGCGACGTCTCGCCACCCGTGCCTCGCGCGCGGTCTCGGCAGCGCGGACGCCGGCACCGATCGGGGACCCGTGCTCGTCGTCGGCCGCCGGGCGGGCAGCACCGGGCGCGTCGATCACGTCGGTGACGGTGGCCGCACCGGTCGCGTCGTCCGGGGTGGGCTCCTCCGTCGTCGGGTCGGCCGTGGTCGCGCCCGCACCGCGGGGCGCGGTGTCCGCACCGGGGCGCGACGCGGCGCCGCCGTCACGGGCAGCGGCGGACGTCCTGCCCGCGTGGTCCTCGTCCGGGGTGTACTCGCGCAGGCGCTCGGCCACGGTCGACCAGCCGGCACCGAGGCGGCGGCCGGCGGCGCCGGCGAGGGCGCCCGCACGCTCGCGCTGACCCTGCGCAGACGGCGGCTTCGACGAGGATCTCGGCGTCGCGCGGTGCTCGTCGGGACCTGGCGCGGCGGTGGGGACGACCGGCTCGTCGACGGGGGCCGGCGGGGCGGTGGTGGGTCGCGCCTCCCGGCCGTCCGCCGCCGCGCCGCGTGCCGGTCGACGCGACGTCAGGGGACCACGGCGCTGCCGCGGGGCGCGGGCACCGTCGGCCGGGGCCTCCGGTTCCTCCGGACGCCCGTCGAAGCCCTCGGGACGCTTCACTGCGCGCGGTCCCCGTCGCCGTCGTGCCGCAGCGCGCCGAGCACCTGCGGGATGATCCGGTAGACGTCGCCGCAGCTGAGCGTCATGACGATGTCACCGTCGCGGGCGACCTCGGCCGCGCGGGCAGCGGCGTCGTCCCAGTCCGGCAGGAACTCGACCCTGGACTGGTCCACGAAGCGCTCCTGCACGAGGGCACCCGTGACGCCGGGCTCCGGGTCCTCGCGGGCGCCGTAGACGTCGAGCACGACCGTGTGGTCAGCCAGCTCCTCGTAGACGCGGGCGAAGTCGCCGGCCATGAGCCGCGTGCGCGAGTACAGGTGCGGCTGGTGGATCGCGATGATCCGACCGTCGCCGACGACGTTGCGTGCAGCGCGGAGCGCGGCCGCGACCTCCGTGGGGTGGTGCGCGTAGTCGTCGTACACCGAGACCCCGCGCTCGACACCGTGCAGCTCGAAGCGACGCTCGGTGCCGCCGAACGCCTCGATCCCCCGGATCGCGTCGGCGGGCGCGACACCCAGCCCGGTGAGCACCGCGAAGGCGCCCACCGCGTTGACGGCGTTGTGGCGGCCGGGCACCCGGAGCGTCATGTGGTGGTGTTCCCCGCCGGCGCGCAGGTCGACCTCGACGCTCGCCGCCTCGACGATGCGCTCGATGCGGACGTCGGCGTCGGCGGCCTCGCCGAAGGTGACGACCTCGGGTGCGTGCTCGCGTGCCCGCACGCCCTCGGTGACGCGCTTCGCGCCCGCGTCGTCGCTCGACACGACGATGCGCTCGCTCGCCTTCGCGGCGAACTCGACGAAGGCGTCGATGAAGGCCTGCTCGCTGCCGTAGTGGTCGAGGTGGTCGGCGTCCACGTTCGTGATGAGCGCGACCGCGACGTCGTAGAGCAGGAACGACCCGTCGGACTCGTCCGCCTCGACGACGAAGAGGTCGCCGGCGCCGGGGGCCGAACTCGTGCCGAGCGACTGGATGACGCCGCCGTTGACGAAGCTCGGGTCGAGACCGAGCTCGACCATGGCGGTCACGATCATGCCCGTCGAGGTGGTCTTGCCGTGCGCGCCCGCGACCGCGACGAGGCGGTGCTCGGCGATCAGCGCGGCGAGGGCCTGGGACCGGTGCAGCACCGGGAGCCCGCGACGCTGCGCCTCGAGGAGCTCGGGGTTGTCCGGCCACAGCGCGCTCGTGACCACCACGGTGTCGGCGTCGGCGAGGTTCGCGGCGTCGTGGCCGATGTGCACCTCGGCACCGAGGTCGCGCATCGTGCCGGTCGTCGCGGTCTCGCGGGAGTCGCTGCCCGTGACCCGGTGCCCGGCGGCCAGGAACATCCGCGCGATGCCGCTCATCCCAGAGCCGCCGATGCCGACGAAGTGGACCGTGCCGAGGTCGTCCGGGATCGGCTGGGTCAGGTCCGGCTTGATGGTCATCGTTCCTCCGTGGTGCTGGTGCTGGTGCGCTGCGCGGCCTCGCGCACGAGGGCCGTCATCCGGTCCGCCCCGTCGCGGTGTCCGACGCTGCCGGCTCGGACGGCCATGTCGGCGATCCGCGCACGGTCACGCAGGATCGGCAGCAGCTGGAACGTCACCCACTCGTCCGTGAACGCCGCGTCGTCGACGAGCACCGCTCCCCCGGCGCCGACGACGTCCGCCGCGTTGTGCCGCTGCTCGCCGTTGCCGACCGGGTACGGCACGAGCACGCTCGGCAACCCGACGGCCGTCAGCTCGCACACCATGCCGGCGCCCGAGCGGGACACGACGAAGTCGGACGCGGCGTAGGCCAGGTCCATGCGGTCGCAGTACGGCAGGACGTGGTAGCCGTCGAGGTCGCTCGGTCCGATGTCGGACTTGCCGCCGACGACGTGCAGGACCTGCCACCCGGCGTCGACGATCGCCGTCGCCGAGCGGTTCACCGTCGTGTTGATGCTCCGCGCACCGGACGAGCCGCCCGTGACGAGCAGCACCGGGCGCTCCGCGTCGAGGCCGAACTCGGCCAGGCCCTCGGCCCGCGCGGCACGGCGGTCGAGCGTCTCGACCTCCCTGCGGAGCGGCATCCCGACCACGCGTCCGTGGCGCAGGTGGGTGTTCGAGAACGTCAGGCCCACGTGCCGGGTCAGCAGGGCGGCGAGCCGGTTCGCGAGCCCGGGCTTGGCGTTCTGCTCGTGCACGACGATCGGCGTCCCGGTCCGCTTCGCAGCGATGTACGCCGGCGCCGCCGCGTAGCCGCCGACGCCCAGGACGACCTCGACGTCGTGCTCGCGGATGAAGCGCTCGGTGCGTCGGACCGCACCGAGGAAGCCGCCGGGGAACCGGAGCGCCCGGGCGTCGAGCCGGCGCGGGAAGGGCAGGCGCGGGATCGTCAACAGCTCGTAACCGCGCATCGGCACGAGTCGCGACTCGAGCCCCTCGGCGGTGCCGAGGACGAGCACGCGGGCGTCCGGGTCCTGTTCGGTCAGCCGGTCGGCGACCGCGAGCAGCGGGTTGACGTGTCCGGCGGTGCCACCGCCGGCGAAGAGGTAGGTGCTCACCGGAGCACTCCGTTCTGTGGTGCGGAGCCGGCGCGCGGTGCCGCGGTCCGGCCCTTGCCGGGCAGTTCGCGGGCGAAGGACAGCACGACGCCGATCGCCACGAGGGTCATGATGAGGGCCGATCCACCGGCCGAGATGAGCGGCAGCGGCACGCCGAGGACCGGCAGCAGGCCGAGCACCACCGCGATGTTGACGAGCGCCTGCCCGATGATCCAGGCGAGGATCGCGCCCGTGACCGTCCGGACGAACGGGTCGTCCGACTGGCGGATGACCTTGATCATGCTGACCGCGAGGACGATGAACAGCGCCAGCACGACCACGGCGCCGATGAGCCCGAGTTCCTCGCCGATGATCGCGAAGATGTAGTCGTTGTCCGCCTCGGGCAGCCACGACCACTTCGCCTTCGAGTTGCCCAGGCCGACGCCGAACACGCCACCGGACGCCAGGGCCCACATGCCGTGCACGGGCTGCCAGCAGAGGTCCTGGTACTGGTTCGAGTCGGTGCAGCCGGAGAGCCACGCGTTGATGCGGTACTGCCGCGAGGCCGACGCCATCGTGACGAACGGCAGCACGACGGCGACCGCCCCGAGGATGACGAGCAGGTGCTTCGCCCGCGCGCCCCCGATGAAGAGCGCACCGAGCAGCAGGACCAGCATGATCATCGCGGTTCCCTGGTCACCGCCGAGCAGCACCATCCCGAGCGGCAGCACCGTCGCGATGCCGACCGGCACGAACAGTTCCTTCCACTCCCGCAGCCGGTCACGCTTCACGTAGATGATCGCGCCGACGGCCAGGGCGATGCCGAGCTTGACGGCCTCGGACGGCTGGGCGCTGAACGAGCCGAGCTTGATCCAGTTCCGGTTGCCCTGGATCTCGATGCCGAGCGGCGTGTAGACGAGCAGCTGCAGGACCAGCGCCGCGGCGAGGATCCGCATCGCCCACTTCCGCCAGAGACGCGCGGGGACGCGGCTCGCGACGAGCATGAGCGGGACGCCGAGCACGGCGTACAGCCCCTGCTTGGACGCTGCGCCGAAGAAGTCGTGGGTGGCGGCGTACTGCTCGACGCTCGACGACGACAGCACCATCACGACGCCGAACACGACGAGGAAGAGCGTGACGCCCAGGATCGTGTAGAAGGTGCTCGACTCGGCGACGAAGACGTTCTTGACCGCGACGACGGCGCCCCGCGCACGGCGCTGCGGACCGGCGTGCTCGCCGCCCGCGGACGCGGTTCCCGTGTGTCCGGTGCTGCCCGTCGTGCGGCCGCCGCTACGGCCGCTCGGGAGATCCGTGGTCGCCATCGGCTGTGCCTCCCAGGTGTTCGTGGACCGCCGCCGCGAACCGGCGCCCCCGGTCCGCGTACGAACCGAACTGGTCGAACGACGCCGCCGCGGGGGCGAGGAGGACCGTGTCGCCCGGTCGTGCGACCGATGCGGCATGCCGGACCGCCTCGGGCATGACGTGATCAGTGTCCGTCGCCTCGACCTGCAGGACCGGGACCGTCGGCGCGTGTCGCGCGAATGCCTCGAGCACCGGTGTGCGGTCCGTCCCGATGACGACGACCGCTCGGGCCGTGGGGCCGAAGCGCTCGACGAGGCCGTCGATGTCGACGCCCTTGAACTGCCCGCCGACGATCCAGACGACGGTCTCGAACGATGCCAGCGATGCCGTGGCGGCGTGCGGGTTGGTCGCCTTCGAGTCGTCGACCCAGGCGACGCCGTCCGCCGTCGCGACGTGCTCGGTCCGGTGGTGGTCGGCGCGGAAGCCCTGCACGGCAGCGCGGATGTGCGCGGGCTCGACGGCGGCAGCACGCGCGAGGGCGGCCGCGGCGAGGACGTTCATGGTCATGTGCGGACTGGCGAGCCCGGCCTGCTCGAGGTCCGCCACGGTGGCGAACTCGAGCGCGCTGTTGCGCCGGTCTTCGGTGAAGGCGCGGTCGCAGAGCACGTCGTCCACGATCCCGACGTCGCCCGGCGCGGGGACCCCGGGCGTGAAGCCCACGGCACGGCACCCCTCGACCACGTCGGCGCCCTCGACCATGCGACGGGTCGCCTCGTCCGAGGTGTTGTAGACGCAGGCCGACACGGTGCGCTCGTAGACCTTGGCCTTCGCCGCGCGGTACGCCTCCGCCGACCCGTGCCACTCGAGGTGGTCGTCCGCGATGTTGAGGCAGGTGCTCGCGAGCGGCACGACGGCACCGTCGCCCGAGGTGGGCATGTAGTGCAGCTGGTGGCTCGAGAGCTCGACGACCAGCACGTCGAAGCCCTCCGGGTCACGGACGACGTCGAGCACCGGTACGCCGATGTTCCCGCAGGCGACCGCGCGGAGCCCGGCGGCCGCGAACATCGCGGTCGTCAGCTGCGTCGTCGTGGTCTTGCCGTTCGTCCCCGTGATGGTCACCCACGGTGCGGCGATCGGGCCACGGACGACCTTGTCGCGCACGCGCCAGGCGAGCTCGATGTCCCCCCACACGGTGCTGTGCTCGACCGCCCAGCGGACCGTGGCGTTGTGTGGCGGCAGACCGGGCGACACGACGACGACGTCCGGGGCCTGGGCCACGAGGGCGGCCGGCACGGTGTCGAGCGACGTGCGCTCGAACCGGGCGCCGATCACGTCGAGCAGCTCCACGGTGTCGGCGGGTCCGTCCGGCGCGAGGACGACCACGTCGCTGCCGAGCTCCACGAGCGTGTCGGCGACGGAGAAGCCGGTCGAGCCGAGGCCGAGCACGGCGACCCGCAGCCCCTTCCAGCCCTCGGCGTACCAGCTGTCGAGTCCTTCGAGGCGGGCGTCAGCCGACACGGGCGATCCACTCCAGGTAGAAGAGCCCGACACCGGCCGCGACGCAGAGCCCCGCGATGATCCAGAACCGGACGACGACGGTCACCTCGGCCCACCCCTTCAGCTCGAAGTGGTGGTGCAGCGGGCTCATCCGGAAGATGCGCTTGCCGTGGGTGATCTTGAAGTAGGCGCGCTGCAGGATGACCGAGCCGGTCACGATGAAGAACAGGCCACCGATGAGGATCAGCAGCAGCTCGGTGCGGCTGAGGATCGCCAGGCCGGCCAGCGCTCCGCCGAGGCCGAGCGAACCGGTGTCGCCGAGGAAGATCTGCGCCGGCGAGGTGTTGTACCAGAGGAACCCGATCAGGCCACCGCAGACCGCGGCCGCGACGACCGCGAGGTCGAGCGGGTCGGACGTGCTGTAGCAGGCGTGCGCGGTGCTCTCGTCGAGTCGGACGCCGCCGCAGATCTGGTTCGACTGCCAGAAGCCGATGATGACGTACGACCCGATCGCCAGGATGCTCGAGCCGGTGGCGAGGCCGTCCAGCCCGTCGGCGACGTTCACGCCGTTCGACGTGGACACCGTCAGCAGCACGATCCACGCGAGGTACAGGATCGTCCCGATGACGGTTCCGAGGACCATGAAGTCCAACCACGGGACGTCGCGGATCGCGGAGATCATCGTCGATGCCGGGGGCTTGCCGTTGCCGGTCGGCACGACGAGGGCGATCGTCGCGAACACGACGCCGACGATGACCTGCCCCAGGACCTTCGCCCAGCCGCCGAGCCCGAGGCTCCGCTGCCGACGGACCTTGAGGAAGTCGTCGATGAACCCGACGAACCCGAGCCCGACCATGAGGAAGAGCACGAGCAGTCCGGACAGCGTGACCGAGTCGCGGCCCACCAGGTGTCCGACGAAGTAGCCGAGCACCGCGCCGATGATCAGGACGATGCCGCCCATGGTGGCGGTACCGCGCTTCGTGTGGTGTGACTGCGGGCCGTCGTCACGGATGAACTGTCCCCAGCCGAGGCGGTGGAACAGCTTGATGAAGAGCGGTGTGAGCAGCAGTGTGAACACCAGCGCCACGGCGCCGGCGACGAGGAGCGCGATCATTCGGTGACACCTCCGAGGCGGTCGCCGAGGAATCGCAGTTCGGCGGACTTCGAGGACTTGACGAGGACGACGTCGCCGGGGCGGACCATCTCCTGCAGGGCGTGGACGGCTGCGTCGACGTCCTCGATGTACACGGACTCGCCGTCCCACGATCCCTCGAGGGTGGCGGCCTGGTGGATCGGCGCGGCGCCGGGTCCGACGACCACGAGCTGTCCGATGCCGAGACGGACGACGAGCCGACCGATGCGGTCGTGCTCCTCCGTCGAGAACTCCCCGAGCTCCGCCATCTCGCCGAGCACGGCGACGGAGCGCTCCCCCGGACGCACGACCTGCGCCAGGGTGCGGAGCGCCGCGGCCGTCGAGTCCGGCGACGCGTTGTAGGCGTCGTTGATGACGGTCACGCCCTCCGGTCCGCCCTGGAGCAGCTCCATGCGCCAGCGCTCGGCCCGCGTCATCGACGCGAGCGCCTCGGCGCCGGCGGCGAGCGGGACGCCCCACAGGTGGGCGACGGTGAGGGCGGCCGACGCGTTCATCGCGTGGTGCTCGCCGAGGATGGCGAGGCGGACGTCGACGGTCTGCGGGACCGGGGACGTGCCTCCAGGACGGTCCGCGGCGGCCTCGGCCGGGACGGGAGGCGCGGTGAGCGTGAAGCGCGTACCGCTGCGGTCCGTCTCGATGCCGGAGACGCGGTAGTCCGCGCCGGCGGACGTGCCGAAGCCGACGACGGTCGCGTCGGTGAGGGCACGCATGGACGCGACGCGGTCGTCGTCCACGTTGAGCAGTGCGGTCGCGGTGGCGGGCAGGTCGGTGACCATCTCCGACTTCGCGCGCTGGGTCGCCTCGATCCCGCCGAACTCGCCGGCGTGTGCGAGCCCGACCTTCAGGACGACGCCGACGTCCGGCTCGGCGATCGCGACGAGCTTGGCGATGTGCCCCTGGCCGCTGGCACCCATCTCCACGACGAGGAACCGCGTGTCGTGGGTGATGCGGAGCATCGAGACGGGGGCGCCGACGTGGTTGTTGAACGATCCCTGCGGCGCCACGGTCGCACCGTGCTGCTCGAGGATCGTGCGGAGCATGTTCTTGGTGCTCGTCTTGCCGTTCGAGCCGGTGATCCCGACGACGCGCAGCGGCGCCGGCAGTCCCTGCTCGTCGACGCGGTGGGCGCTCGAGGCGCGGACCCGCGCCACGACCTCGTGCGCGAGGGCGGCGAGGGCGGCGTAGCCGTCGGACACGACGACCTGCGCGGTGCCGGCGCCGTCGGGCAGGTCGACGGCGCGCTCGGTCACGACCAGGGCCGCACCGGCCTCGACCGCGTTCGGCACGAAGCGGTGGCCGTCGGTCTCCTCCCCGAGCAGCGCGAAGAACACGCTGCCGGTGTCGACGAGGCGCGAGTCGGTCTCGACGCTGCCGTCGACGACCTGCTCCGGGGCACCGCTGACGAGCTCGCCGCCGATCGCGGCGGCGATCTCGGCGAGGGTCAGGGCGATCATCGGGTCTCCTCCGCCGGGCCGGAGTTCGGCTCCCAGCCGGCCTCGCG
Organism: Curtobacterium sp. 1310; assembly: GCF_017834105.1. Lineage (NCBI taxonomy): Bacteria > Bacillati > Actinomycetota > Actinomycetes > Micrococcales > Microbacteriaceae > Curtobacterium > Curtobacterium sp. 1310. Next base: position 782,142 of record NZ_JAFICY010000001.1, read on the forward strand.
CAGTGCCTGCCGGGCCTCGTCACGCGCCGAGTAGGGCGTCCGGACGCCCGCGATGTCGCGGTAGTCCTGGTGGCCGGGGCCGGCCCAGAGGATCGAGTCCCCGTCGCCGACCAGGCTCACGGCCGTGCGGATCGCCGCCTCCGGCGGGCTGACCTCGTACGTCTCGTGGTCCGGGTAGGCCTCGCGCGCGGCGTCGACCAGGGTCTTCCGGATGGACGCGGCGTCCTCGAAGCGAGGGTGGTGGTCCGTGACGACGAGGATGTCGCTCCCCGCGGCGGCGACGCGCGCCATGTCGCCGCGCTTCGTCGTGTCGCGGTCGCCGTCGGCGCCGAAGAGCATGAGGACCCTGCCCGGCGTGAACTGCCGGACGGCCGCCAGCGTGTTCTCGAAGGCGTCGGCGCTGTGACCGAAGTCGACGTAGACGCTCGGGCCGGCGTCCCCCGACACCCGCTCGGTCCGACCGGGCAGGTAGCACTCGATGGCGCTGACCGGCTGCTCGTCGGTCTCGTCCGCGTAGTGCCGGTGGTTCGAGCCGAGGGCGTGCGCGATGGCGCCGAGCTCGAACCCGCCCTCGACGAGCATCACGATCGCGAGCGCCGCGTTGGCCGCCATGTGCCAGCCGATGAGCGGCACACGGGTCGTGAGCTCACGCCCCTCGGGCCCGGTGAGGCGGAACTCGGTGTAGGCGGCGTGCGCCTCGACGATGTCGACGTGCCACTCGGCCTCGACCTCGGGGTGCACCGTGATCGTCGTGACGGGGATGCGGGAGTCCTGCACCACGCGGTGGCCCCAGTCGGTGTCCAGCGAGACGACGCCGCGACGGGCGTGCTCGGGCTGGAACAGCGGGAGCTTCGCCTGGTAGTACTCCTCCATGTCGGCGTAGTCGTCGAGGTGGTCGTGGGACAGGTTCGTGAACCCGGCGACGTCGAACACGATGCCGTCGACGCGATGGCGGCTCAGGGCCTGGGCGCTGACCTCGACGGCGACGGCGCGGACCTCGGACTCGCGCATGCGGGCCAGGAGCGCGTGCATCTCGCTCGCCTCGGGGGTGGTCAGGCGGCTCGTCACGCTGAGCGAGCCGATGTGGCGCTCCGCGGTCGAGCTGAGGCCGGTGACCAGGCCGAGCTGCTTGAGGATGCCCTCGAGGATGTACGACGTGCTGGTCTTGCCGTTCGTGCCCGTCGTCGCGAAGAGCTGCGGCAGGTCGGTGGCCTCGTCCGGGTGGGTGCGGTAGACCCACGCCGAGACGTCGCCGAGCGCGGCGCGCGGGTCCTCGACCACCAGCACCGGCAGGCCGGAGGGCTCGGCGAGTGCGACGCCGTCGGCGTCGGTCAGCACCGCGACGGCACCGCGCTCGGCGGCCTCGGTCGCGAACTGGGCGCCGTGTCGGTTCGCGCCGTGCACGCCGACGAACAGGTCACCCGGCTGCACCTCGGCAGCGCTCAGCGTGACGCCCGTCGTCTCGACGGCGTCGACGGAGCCGACCACGCGCATGCCGAACGCGTTCGCGAGTTCGGCGACGCTCCTCGGGGTCGGGTGTTCCGGTCGGAGGACCGGGGGGATCCGTGCGGACAAGTGCTCCTTCTTCCTCACCACGTGGACGGGTACAGCTGCGCCTCGGCCGTGGAGGGGGCTACTCGGTACTTCTCGAGCACCTGGGACATGAGAGTGCGGAACGCCGGAGCCGCTCCGCTGGACCACTTGTTGGTCTGCGGCTTCGTGAACGTCACCGTGACAACATACTGGGGGTCCTCGGCGGGTGCCATTCCGGCCACCGAGGTGATGCGCTGGCCGCCGTAGCCCTTCCCGCCCTCGGCGACCTCGGCGGTACCGGTCTTCGCCGCGATGTTGTAGCCGGAGATCGGCTTCATCCCGACGAGCGTGCCGCCCGTGACCACGCTCTGCAGCATCTTGACGGTCTGGTCGGCTGCCGCAGCGGACACGACGCGCGTGCCCTCCACGTCGGGCGCGTCGATCATCTTTCCGTCCGAGGTCTTGCAGCCCTTCACCATGTGGAGCGGGATCCGGACACCCTGGTTGGCGAGGGTCTGGAACACGCTCGCGACCTGGACGGCGGTCGTCGAGATGCCCTGCCCGAACATCGAGTTGATGTTCGTCTGCTGGTCCCAGTCCGGGCTCGCGCCGTACTGCATGCCCGGCTGGCCGGGGTACTGGATCGCCGACTCGGGCTCGAACAGGCCGAACTTCTTCATGTAGTCGTACCGCTGCTGGGTCGACAGCCGCTCGCCGAGCTCGGTGATGCCGACGTTCGAGGAGTTCTGCAGGATGCCGGTCAGCGTCAGGTTCTCGGTCGGGTGGAGCTCGGAGTCCTGGATCTTGCCGCCCCACGGGAAGGACCGCGAGTACGGCACCACCGCTCGGTCGGTCGGGCTCGACTTGCCCTGGTCGATGAGCGCGGCCGCGATCGCCGCCTTGATGGTCGAACCGGGCTCGTAGGTCGAGGTCAGCGCACGCGAGCCGTACGCACCCTTGTCCGTGGTCGCGTCGACGTCGTTCGGGTCCACGGTGGGCCAGTCGGCGACGGCGAGGAGCTCACCGGTCTTGACGTCGACGACGGTCGCGGTCGCGGACTCCGCCTGCAGCGACTGCGCCGCCGACGCGATCGTCTGCTGCGCCATGTACTGCAGGTCACTGTCGATGGTGGTCTCGAGCGTGCCGCCGTCCTTGGCCTGCTCCGTCGTCCGGGTGCTCCCGGGGAGCTGCACGCCGTCCTCGCCGCGCTCGTACGTCTCCGAGCCGTTCTTGCCCGCGAGGCACTGGTCGTACGAGTACTCGAGGCCGGCCTGGGCGCCGTCGGTGCCCATGAACCCGGTCAGCGCACCGCCGGTGGCACCCATCGGGTAGACGCGGGCGGACTGCTGCTCCTTGTAGACCCACGGGATGCCGAGGGCGACGACCGCCTCGTAGTGCTTCACGTCGAGCCCCTTGACCAGGTAGGCGAAGTCCGACTTCGGGTCGGCCGCGATCGCCTTCTGCATCGCCTGCACGTCACCGCCGGACGCCTTCGCCAACGCCTGCAGGGCGTCGTCCACCGAGACCTTCTTCGTGCGCTCGCCGCCGAGCTTGCCGTCGAAGCCCGCGACGAGTCGTGGCGAGGTGACGATGTTGTAGCGGTTGACGCTCTCCGCGAGTTCGGTGCCGTTGCGGTCGACGATCGCACCGCGGTTGCCGTAGATGGTGACCGGGATGCTCCGCTTCGCCTTCGACGCCTCGTTCAGCGCCGCTGCCTGCACCACCTGGATGTCGACCAGTCGGATCACGAAGACCGCCACGAGGGCGATCACGGCGATGATGACCACGCTGTAGCGCAGTCGAGGGTTGCGGATCGTCTTCGTCACGCGGTGCGGTCCTTCCCGGGTGGTGCGGCAGTCTGATCCCGCCCGCAGGTCACCGGGTGGTGGGTGCCTGGAGCGGGTTCGCGTCGGACTCTACGTCGGTGGTCGAGCCGGTCCGTCCCGACTCGCTGGTGCCTGCGCTCTTCTCAGTGTCGGCCGTCGCAGCAGCCTGCTGGGCACCGGTCGCCGACGTCCCGCCCGCGCTGGTGTCCGTGCTGCCGCCGGTCGTGCTCGTGGTGCCGTCGGCCGGGGTCGCACCGGTGCCGGCGGCACCGTCGGTCGTGCTCGCCCCGCCGGCGGACGCGTCCGGGCCGGCGGCGAGCGGGACCGGGTCGAGGAGCGCGTTCGGCACCTGGTTGTCGCCGCTCGCGGTCGCCTCGTCGGGGGCCGCCGGGGTCGGCGTGCCGTACACGTGGCCGGTCTTCGGGTCGAGGTACACCGGGGTGGAGTTCGCGATCATCCCCAGCGCCTTCGCGTTGCGCGCCAGGTTCTGCGGCGAGTCGAGCACCCGGAGCTCCTCGGAGAGCGACTGCTGCGTCCGGGAGAGCCCCGTCTGCTCGGCGCCGAGCGAGTCCAGCGTGTACGCCCCCTGGCTCAGCACCATGCTGATGCCGAGCTGCGCGAGGAGCAGCACACCGAGCGACACGACGCCGACCACCGCGTAGGCGATCTTCGGCCGTGCTCGGCGCTGCGCCCTGGACGGCGCGACCTCGACGAGCTCGGGTCGCTCCCGGCGCGGTGGGTGCGGGGCACGGGTCGGTGCGCCGACGGGGTCGACGAGTGCGAGGTTCGTGCTCATGTCACTTCCGGATCCGCTCGGCCGCGCGCAGGCGCACGGGGATGGCTCGGGGGTTGGCGGCGCGTTCGGCCTCGTCGGCCAGTTCCGCGCCCTTGACGACGAGGGAGTAGGTGGGAGCGTGCTCCGGCAGCTCGACGGGTAGTCCTGCCGGGGCGCTCGAGGTCGTGCGCTCGACCAGTGCCCGCTTCACGAGGCGGTCCTCGAGCGACTGGTACGACTCGACGACGATCCGACCACCGACCGCGATCACGTCGAGCGCGGCGGGGATCGCCCGCTCGAGCACGGCGAGCTCGGCGTTGACCTCGATGCGGAGCGCCTGGAACACGCGCTTGGCCGGGTGCCCCTGCCGCTGCACGGCCACGGGTGTCGCGTCGTGCAGCACCTGGACGAGGTCACCCGACATCTCGAACGGGCGCTCGGTGCGACGCTCGACGATCGCGCGGGCGTACCGGCCGGCGAGCTTCTCCTCGCCGTACCGCTGGAAGATCCGGCGCAGCTCGCCCTCGTCGTAGGTCGCGAGGACGTCGGCGGCGGTCTGCCCCTCGGTCCGGTCCATCCGCATGTCGAGCGGGGCGTCCTGGCTGTAGGCGAACCCGCGCTCGGCACGGTCGAGCTGCAGCGAGCTGACGCCGAGGTCGAACAGCACGCCGTCGACCTGACGGAAGCCCTCGCCCTCGACCGCGTCGACGATCCCGTCGTACACGGTGTGGACGAGGCGCACGCGGTCGCCGAAGCGAGCGAGCCGCTCCCCCGCGATGCCGAGGGCGTCGGTGTCCCGGTCGAGCCCGATGAGCGTGAGCTCCGGGAACCGTTCGAGCAGCGCCTCGGAGTGGCCGCCCATGCCGAGGGTCGCGTCGACGACGACCTTGCCCGGGCCGTCGAGGGCCGGGACGAACAGGTCGACGATGCGCTGGAGCATCACCGGCGTGTGCGGGAACTTCGGCTGGTCTTCGGCCATGTGCAGCCCCTGTGACCGTCTGGGCCACGCACCCGGATCCCCATCCATGCGACCTGACACCGGGGAAGGTGTGTCAGGGCACCACGGCTGGGAGTCCCGATCCGCGGATCAGAAGATCCCCGGGATCACCTCCTCGTCGTTGTCGGCGAAGCCCTCTTCGACCTCGGCGTAGTAGGCCTCCCACGCGGGGGTCGACCAGATCTCGGCACGGTCACCGCTGCCGATGACCGTGAGGTCCCGTTCGAGCCCCGCGTACTCACGGAGGTTCTGCGGGATCGTCACGCGGTTCTGCTTGTCCGGGGTCTCCGCGCTCGCTCCGGAGAGGAACAGGCGCATGTAGTCCCGGGTGCGCTTCGACGTCATCGGAGCCGTCCGGATCCGTTCGTGCAGTTGCTCGAACGTGTCCGCACTGAAGACGACGACGCAGCGCTCCTGCCCACGGGTCATCACGAGTCCGCCGGACAGTTCGTCCCGGAACTTGGCGGGGAGGATCACGCGACCCTTCTCGTCCAGCTTCGGGGCATGGGTACCGAGCAGCACGTCGGGGCCTCCCCTCCGCTCCACCGGACCGTCGTGATCCCCACTTTACTCCACTTCGCTCCCCGCGGAACGGTCGGCGCTCCCGAATCTGCCCCGATCCCCCGATCTGGAGTGGTAACCGGAGCTCGTAGCTCGCCTCTCTGCGAGTCACTTCCCCGGAAGCACGCGGACGTGGAGCGGAGTGGAGGGGGTGGAGGGAAGTGGAGGACATTCGCAGGCTCGGGAGCAGCCGAGGGCGCGCCGGACGGGAGGCTCGGCGCACGACCGCCCCGCGCCTCCCGTCCGATGCGTGCTCACGCCCATCGCCCCATCGCGCCCGTGGCGCACGTCGCGCCCCTCGCGCCCCTCGCGCCGTCGCGCCGTCGCGCCGTCGCGCGCGTCGCGCCGTCGCGCCGTCGCGCCCGTCGCGCCGTCGCGCCCGTTCCTTCCCATCACACCCGCGATGGCAGGCGGAACCGGGCGTACCTGATGGTTCCGTTCGACCCGGTACGCCCGGTTCCACCCGCTACCCCCGGTTCCACCCGCTACGCCCGATTCCACCCACTACGCCCGGTTCCACCCACTACGCCCGGTTCGACCAGGCACGCCCGGATTCGCCAGGGACAGCGGCAGGAGCACGGGGTGCGAGGGCGGGCACGGGTGCCACGGGCGGGTGTCACTGGCGGGCGGACGGCGCGGAGCAGCGGCCACGAGCACGACCGCGACCCCGGACACGACGACGGGGCCGGTCCCGAAGGACCGGCCCCGTGGAGGCGTGTGGCGGGCGTGCGGTGCGGCTACTGCTGCCCCGGGTCGTTGCGCTTGTCCCAGCGCTCGTTCATGCGGTCCATGAAGGAGCCACCGGAGGAGGACGGGCGCGACGGCCGACCCGCGGACTGCCCCTTCGCCCGCGGCGCCTTCGCCCCGGACTTCGACATCCGCATCCCCGGGCGCAGTGCGTAGAGCACGCCGGCGAGCATCACCACGAAGCCCGGCAGCCCGAGCCACGGCTGCTTCACGACGAGCGCCACGATGACGATGGCGATCCCCACGAGGGCACCGAGCACACCGATCGTGATGGACGTGTAACTCGCGCGTCCCTGGCGGCGCGTGACACGCGCCACGAAGTCGGAGTCGTTCTGGTAGAGGCTCCGCTCCATCTCTTCGAGGAGTCGCTGCTCTTGCTCCGAGAGTGGCATCTCGTTTCCCTCTTGTTCCTGGGGATGCTGTCTGACGACAGCTGGTGTGCCGCGCTGCCGCCGGGTTGTGGCATCGCTGAAGTGGACCGATTCTATGACTCGACCGCTCCACTAGGGTAGGAGTCGTGGCTGAGAGTACGCGATTAGTGGACCTCGTTTCGGCACGGGTCGGACGGGCACTCGACGAGCAGCGTGATCGGCTCCTCGCGATCAGCCCGGACCTCGCGCCGTTCGACCGGTACGCCCGTGACCTACTGTCCGGCGGCAAGCGCTTCCGAGCGCTGTTCTGCTACTGGGGATGGCAGTCCGTGGCGGGCCGCTCGGGGTCCTTCGACCCCCTCGCCGAGGGCTCCCGCCAGACCACGGCCGAGGCCGTCGTCACGGTGGCCGCCGCGCTCGAGATCTTCCACGCCGCCGCCCTGGTGCACGACGACATCATGGACCGCTCGGACACCCGTCGTGGTCGTCCCGCCGCGCACCGGCGCTTCGAGTCCCTGCACGAGGAGTCCGGCTGGGTCGGCGACCGCTCGCTGTACGGCACGAACTCGGCGCTGCTGCTCGGGGACGTCCTGCTCTCGTTGAGCGACTCCGTCTTCGACGAGGGGCTCGCGCTCCTCGACCCGGCGCGCGCACGCATCGTCCGCCAGGAGTTCCACACGATGCGGCTCGACGTGACCGCGGGGCAGTACCTCGACGTGCACGAGGAGACGGCCTGGCCGACGATCGACGAGACCGAGCACCTGGTGCGGGCACAGCGGGTCATCGTCTTCAAGTCGGCGAAGTACTCGATCGAGGCGCCGCTCGTCATCGGAGCCCTGGTCGCCGGCGCCTCGGAGGCGCAGCTCGAGGGCCTGCGGTCCTTCGGCCTGCCGCTCGGCGTCGCGTACCAGCTCCGCGACGACGTGCTCGGTGTGTTCGGCGACCCCGAGGTCACCGGCAAGCCCGCCGGCGACGACCTCCGCGAGGGCAAGCGCACCGTCCTCATCGCCTCGGCCCGCAAGGCGCTCCCGCCCGGCCCGAGGCAACTGCTCGACGAGCTGCTCGGCGACCCCGACCTCGACGAGGAGCAGGTGCAGATGCTGCGCGCCACGCTCACCGAGTCCGGGGCGGTCGCCGCCGTCGAGCGCTCGATCGACCGGCACGTGCAGCGCGCGAAGGCAGCGCTCGAGGCCGCGCCGTTGACGCCGTCGGCGCGCGACCAGCTGCTGTCGCTGGCCGACACGGTCAGCACCCGCGTCGCCTAGACGCCGACCACGACGACGGACGGGAGGCCCGTGGCGACACCGCCACGGGCCTCCCGTCCGTCACCAGATCGTCCTCACCGGGGCGGCTCCTGCTGCGCGAGCCAGCCCGCCGGGACGGGTCTCCGGTCCAGGGCGCCGGGTCGGCTCCCGGGCTCAGAGCAGGGACTGTGCGACGCGGCGCACCTCGGCCTTGCGGCCGGCGCGCAGCGCGGCGATCGGCGAGGTGCGGAGTGCGGGCTCCTCGGAGAGCATCCAGCGGACCGCCTCGTCGTCGGAGAACCCGTTGTCACCGAGGACGATCAGCGTGCCGCGCAGCTCCGGCATCGGCTCGGAGCCGTCGAGGAACTCGCTCGGCACCCGCAGCACGCCGCCCACGCGGGCAGCCAGCAGCGTCTTCTGCTCGAACAGGCGGTGGATGCGCCCGGGGCTCACCCCGAGCAGGTCCACGAGGTCGGGCACCGTCAGCCAGCGCTCGGAGAGGGTCGTGTCGTCGGTGGGTCCATCACTCACCCGCCCCATGTTGCCAGAGCACCGGCCTGCGTCGTGCCGTCACGCTGATCACACGAGTCACACGCGCAACACGCGGCTCTCTGGTTGACTTGGGAATCACGCCATGTCAGCGTGGAGCCACCTGTGAGTACCCGCTCCCGCGCACGGCTCACCCAGGACAGGAGACAACCCGTGGACAACGCTGCAGACGACGCCGCCCGGCGCGCTCGATCCGCCCGGTTCGCCACCATGCCCATCGTCCTCGCGGGCACGATCGCCGTGACCGCCGGCCTCACCGGCCCGGTGGCGCACGCCGAGCCCCGGCACGACGACGCCGCGAAGAAGCGGCACGTGGACGAGGACCGGAACGTGGGCCAGCGCCCGGTGTTCGGCACCGCCGTCGCCCGCCCGTCGACCACCACCGTCACCACGGTCGCCGCGGTGTCGAAGGCCCCCACCACCTACACGGTGCGTCAGGGCGACACCGTCTCGGGCATCGCCGCGCGCTTCGGGCTCTCGGCGCAGGAGGTCCTGGTCCGCAACGGCCTCGGCTGGAACACGATCATCCACCCCGGGCAGACGCTGCACCTGTCCTCGACACCCGCCGCCCCCGCAGCAGCACCCGCGACGTCGAGCACGAGCGGCAGCTACCACGTGAAGTCGGGCGACACCGTGTCCGGCATCGCCGCCCGCGTCGGCGTGTCGACCTCGGCGATCCTCGCCGCGAACAACCTCTCGCAGCGCTCGCTGATCTACCCGGGCCAGACCCTGACCATCCCCCGCGCCGGGACGGCACCCGCCGCGAAGCCGGCGCCTACCGTGAGCACCGCGCCGGCCGCACCTGCCCGGGCGTCGAGCGTGAAGATCGTCGCCGGCGACACCATCGGGGCGATCGCGGCGAAGCACGGGGTGTCGGTGAAGGCACTCCTCGCGGCGAACGGCCTCAGCTACACGAGCACGATCTACGCGGGGAAGACCCTCGTGCTGCCCGCTGCGACCTCGAAGCCGACGACCACGCCGACCGGGGGTGCCGTGACCACGGCCGTCGGCAGCGTCAACGGCGTCGAGCTGACCGGTGAGCAGCGGCGCAACGCGGCCACCATCGTCAGCGTCGGCCGGACCCTCGGCGTCCCCGACCGCGGCATCGTGATCGCCCTCGCAGCGGCTCTGCAGGAGTCGAGCCTGCGCAACCTGTCGCACGGCGACCGCGACTCCGTCGGCCTGTTCCAGCAGCGTCCGAGCCAGGGCTGGGGCACGTCGGCAGCACTGCAGGACCCGGCCACCGCCGCCGAACTGTTCTTCGTGGGAAACCCCGGCAAGACCCGCGGCCTGCTCGGCGTGCGTGGGTGGTCGTCGATGGCCCTGACCGACGCCGCCCAGGCGGTCCAGGTCTCCGCGTACCCGAACGAGTACGCGAAGTGGGAGCAGACCGCGCGCGCCCTGCTGGCCTCGCTCTGAGGTCCCGCCCGTCTGGTCGGCCGGACAGCCGACTCATCCTCGAGATCGAGATTGGGTCACGGTCGGTGCGTCAGGTCGGACCGTACCGGCAGCCCTTCGTAGAATGCCGCCGATGACCACGAACGCCGCAACGGACCCGATGATCGGTCGCATGATCGACCAGCGGTACCGCGTGCGCTCGCGCATCGCGCGCGGGGGCATGGCGACGGTGTACCTCGCCACCGACGTCCGGCTCGAGCGTCGCGTCGCGATCAAGATCATGCACGGGCACCTGGCCGACGACCAGGCCTTCCGTGAGCGCTTCATCCAGGAGGCCCGCTCGGCCGCCCGGCTCTCCCACCCGAACCTCGTCGGCGTGTACGACCAGGGTGCCGAGGACGACACGGCGTACATCGTCATGGAGTACATCCCGGGCATCACCCTGCGCGACCTGCTGCAGGAGCACCGGGCACTCACCCCGGAGCAGGCCACCGACATCCTGCGCGCCGTGCTCGCCGGCCTCGCGTCGGCGCACCGTGCCGGCATCGTGCACCGCGACCTCAAGCCCGAGAACGTCCTGCTCGCCGACGACGGGCGCATCAAGCTCGGCGACTTCGGCCTGGCGCGGGCGACCACGGCGAACACGGCCACCGGAGCAGCCCTGCTCGGCACGATCGCGTACCTGTCCCCCGAGCTCGTGACGCGCGGCGCCGCCGACTCGCGCAGCGACATCTACGCACTCGGCATCATGCTCTACGAGATGCTCACCGGCGAGCAGCCCTACAAGGGCGACCAGCCGATGCAGATCGCCTACCAGCACGCCAACGACACGGTCCCGGTGCCGAGCGCCGCGGAGCCGGGCGTCCCGCCGGAGCTCGACGACCTGGTCGCCTGGGCCACCGCCCGCGACCCCGCAGACCGTCCGCGCGACGCCCGCGAGATGCTCGACCACATGTCGGGCAACCAGCAGCGCGCGACCGGCCAGTACCGCACCGCGGTGCTGCGTCCGGAGAACGCCACCGCGATCCTGCCGGCCGGCAGCGCGTCGCCCTCCTCGGCCGATGCGTCCGGACGGTGGGACGGCCCCGAGCAGGACGACGCCACCCGGGTGATCGCCGACTCGACGGGCGGTGCGCCCGCTGCTCCGGCCCGCCGCGGTGCGCCCGGCCCCCGACGCACGGGAGCCCAGCCCGGGACGCTCTCCCCGGCGGCGCAACGCCTCGCCGACAAGTCCGTCAAGCGTCGGAAGCGCGGGTGGATCCTGCTCGCGGTCGTCGTGGTCCTCGCGATCATCGCCGGCGTCGTCGGCTGGGCCCTCGGTCCGGGGCCCTGGGGCAACGTCCGCATCCCCGAGGTCGCCGGGAAGTCCGTGGCACAGGCCCGGCAGCTGCTCCAGGCACAGGGGCTCCAGCCCACCGCCGAGACCGACAGCCGGTACGACGCCGTCGTGGCGAAGGGGCAGGTGTCGACGACCAAGCCGGCGGCCGAACGCGAGGTCCGCAAGGGCACCCCGGTGCGGATCGTCGTGTCGGACGGCCCGCGGATGATCGCCCTGCCCGCGATCGTCGGGCAACCGCTGTCGACCGTGACGGCCGCACTGGACGACGACTTCCAGCTGCAGGACGACCAGTACGAGTTCTCGGCCGACGCTCCGGAGGACACCGTGATCGCGGCGAAGGGCCTGGGCACCGACGGGCAGACGGTCGACCTGTCCTCCGTCGGCGAGTACGCCGAACGCGGGCCGGTCACGCTCACGGTCTCGCTCGGCGCCGTCCCGGACGTCACGGGGAAGACCCTCGACGGCGCGACCGCCGCGCTCGACGCCGTCGGTCTGGTCGTCGGGGCCCAGCAGGAGCGCTACAGCGACGACGTGCCGAAGGGGCAGGTCATCTCGTCCAGCGTCGAGGACTCCCCCGCCGTGCAGGGCTCTGCCGTCGACCTCGTGCTCTCGAAGGGCCCGACGCCGATCACGCTGCCCGACGTCGCCGGCAAGACCATCGACGAGGCGACCTCCACGCTCGAGAACCTCGGCCTCGACGTGAAGGTGCCCGACTGCACGAACGTGCTCTGCCGCTTCTACGACTGGAAGTCGGCGCTCCCGGTCACCGCGACGGACCCGGTCCAGGGTTCCACGGTGTACCGCGGCGACACGATCACGCTCTCCTACGAGCAGTAGCCGCCAGGCGGCCGCTCGGCTGCTCGACCGCTCGCCGGTTCCGGTCGCACGACGTGCCGTCGGCGAACGCTGCGGTCGCACGACGTGCCGTCCGCGCGGAACGTGAGCGGCAGGTCGTGCGACCGGAACCGGGCAGGACGGGCGACCGGAGCCGGGCAGGACAGGCCGGGCAGGACGGGCGGGAGACGAGCGGACGGACGGGAGGCGCGGTGCCGGGCTGGCACCGCGCCTCCCGTCCGGCGTGCGGTCGCGACTACGGCCGCTGGTAGGGGTGGGCGCTCAGCTCCTCCGCCACCAGGAAGGCGAGCTCGAGCGACTGCATGTGGTTGAGCCGCGGGTCGCACAGCGACTCGTAGCGCGTCGCCAGGGTCGCCTCGTCGATCTGCTCGGAGCCGCCCAGGCACTCGGTGACGTCGTCACCGGTGAGCTCGACGTGCATGCCGCCCGGGTAGGTGCCGACCTGACGGTGCGCCTCGAAGAAGCCGAGGACCTCGTCCACGACGTCGTCGAAGCGACGGGTCTTGTAGCCCGTCGGGGTCGTCAGGCCGTTGCCGTGCATCGGGTCGGTCACCCAGAGCGGGTTCGCGTCCATGCCCTTGATCGCCTCGAGCAGCTTCGGCAGCTCGTCGCGGATCCTGCCCGCACCCATCCGGGTGATGAACGTCAGACGACCGGGCTCGCGCTCCGGGTCGAGCGTGTCGACCAGGGCCTTCATGTCGTCCACGGTCGTCGTCGGGCCGAGCTTCACACCGATCGGGTTCCGCACGCGGGACAGGAAGTCGACGTGGGCGCCGTCGAGGTCGCGGGTCCGCTCGCCGATCCAGATGAAGTGGCCGGAGGTGTCGTAGGCGAGACCGGAGCGCGAGTCGATGCGGGTCATCGGCCGCTCGTAGTCCATGAGGAGCCCCTCGTGCGAGGCGTAGAACTCGGTGTGCTTCAGCGCCTCGAAGTCGGCTCCGCAGGCGTCCATGAAACGGATCGCGCGGTCGATCTCCTTCGCGAGGTGCTCGTAGCGGGCGTTCGCCGGGTTCGACGCGAAGCCCTTGTTCCACGAGTGCACCTGCCGCAGGTCGGCGAACCCGCCCTGCGTGAAGGCACGGACCAGGTTCAGCGTCGACGCGGCCGTGTGGTAGCCCTGCACCAGACGGCGGGGGTCGGCCTGCCGGCTCTCCGGGGTGAAGTCGTAGCCGTTCACGATGTCGCCGCGGTACGCCGGCAGCGTCACGTCGCCGCGCGTCTCGAAGTCGCTCGACCGCGGCTTGGCGAACTGCCCCGCCATGCGTCCCATCTTGATCACCGGTGTCGAGGCACCGTAGGTGAGCACGACGGCCATCTGGAGGATGGTCTTCACACGGTCACGGATCGAGTCCGCCGTGGCTCCGGCGAAGGTCTCGGCGCAGTCGCCGCCCTGCAGCAGGAACGCCCTGCCCTGCGCCGCTGCGGCGAGCCGGTCACGGAGCTTGTCGACCTCGCCCGCGAAGACGAGCGGCGGCAGCGTCGCGATCTCGGCCGACGCCGCCTCGGCCGCGGCGCGGTCGGGCCAGGTCGGCTGCTGCTTGATCGGCAGGGTGCGCCAGTGGTCGAGACCCTCGATCACGTCCGGATCCTGCAGGGCGACGACGTCGGTCGACTCGATCAAGGCGGTACCTCGGTGTTCTGGGTCGGGCGGGAGCGGGAGGCCTGCGCGCAGGCCGGTCCGGCCGGGGCCGGAGTCCTCAGATCCTACCGTCCGCGCCCGACCCGCCGCTCCCGCGTGACGCGGGGGCGACGACGGCGGTCGCCCGTCAGGCGGTCGGCGTGCGGCGGTCCTTCATGACCTGCTCACGAGCGCTGCTGGCACGCTCCTTGACGCTCGTCGCGTACACGTCGACGTACTCCTGGCGGCTCAGTCCGGCGAGTTCGTGCATGACCTCGTCGGTGACGCTGCGCAGGATGAACCGGTCGGTCTCGAAGCCCTCGAAGCGCGAGAAGTCGAGCGGCCTGCCGAAGACGACGCCGACGCGCTTGAACTTGGGGAACTTCTGGCCGATCTGCTGCACCTCGCGCGTGCCGACCATCGCGACCGGAACGACGGTCACCCGGCCCTCGAGGATCATCCGGGCGATGCCGGTGCGGCCGCGGTAGAGCTTGCCGTCCGGGCTGCGGGTGCCCTCGGGGTAGATGCCGAGCTGCTCGCCGCGTGCCAGGACCTGGAGCCCGGTGTGGAGCGACGCCTCGGACGCCTTGCCGCCGGAGCGGTCGATGGGCAGCTGCCCGATGGCGTTGAAGAAGGTCTTCGTCGCCCAGCCCTTGAGGCCCCGACCGGTGAAGTAGTCGCTCTTCGCCAGGAAGGAGATCCGCCGGTCGAGCACCGCCGGCAGGATCACCGAGTCGATGAACGAGATGTGGTTCGACGCGAAGATCACCGGGCCCTTCGCGGGCACGTGCTCACGGCCGACGACCCAGGGTCGGAAGAGCGTCAGGATGAGCGGGCCGAGCAGGAAGTTCTTGAGCAGCCAGTAGGTCATCGTCGACTCCAGTTCGGGACGCGCGTACCGTCGGGGTGACCCTACGCCGTGCGGGCGTGGATGCGGGCGAGGTCGGCCGCGCCGACGACGCCGGCGTCGTTCACGAGCTCGGCGATCACGAAGTCGGGCTCCGGGTGGTACCCGCGCGCCGGCAGGTTGTTGAGGTAGGCCTGCTTGATCGGCTCGAGCAGACGGTCGCCGGCGCTCGCGACACCGCCGCCGAAGACGAACAGCTGCGGGTCGAGCACCGCGGACAGCGACGCACAGGCCTCGCCGAGGTGGCGACCGAGGCGACGGAGCGCGGCGAGGGCGCCCGGGTCGTCGGCCAGGATCAGGTCGCCGACGATCGCGCCGTCGAGCTGCCCGCCGTTCTGCTCGCGCGCGTCGGCGAGTGCCGAACCGATGCCGCCGGCGTCGGCGACGTCGTTCGCCATGCGCTGCAGGGCACGGCCGGAGCCGTACTGCTCGATGCAGCCGCGGGCGCCGCAGCCGCAGGGCAGGCCGTTCGGGACGATCCGCAGGTGACCGATCTCGCCGCCGGTGCCGAAGCCGCCGCGGAAGAGCCGGTCCTCGGTCACGATCGCGCCACCGACACCGGTCCCGATCGTGAGCATCGTCATGTCGGACACGAGGCGACCGGCACCGAAGCGGAACTCCGCCCAGCCGGCGGCGTTCGCGTCGTTGTCGACGGTGATGTGCAGGTCGCCGAGGCGCTCCTGGAGCTTCTGCCGGAGGGGCTCGTTCCGCCAGCGGATGTTCGGCGTGTAGTAGACGATCGACTGCGACGCGTCGATGAAGCCCGGTGCCGCGACACCGACCGCTCCCACGTCGTGGGCGGCTCGCAGACGGGTGACCATCGTCACGACGTCGTCGAGCATGGCGTCCGGGTCCGCCGCGTTGGTGGCGACGCGGTCCTCGGCGAGGATCTCGCCGAGCTCCGAGACGACCGCTCCCGCGATCTTGGTGCCCCCGATGTCGATTCCGATGGCATGCACGAGGGTCGAGCCTACCGTCTCCGCGTGGTGACGCCGAACGCCGGCAACGCGACCGAGGTGGGCGCCGGGCACCGCTTGCCCGCACGGCGCCGACCGACGACGCCCGACGGCTGACGAGGTGCTGCGAACCGCACCGGAGCCCGTCCGTCCGGTGCCGCTCCGCCCGTATGCTGGCGGTGACGTCTCATCGTCGAGGCGTCCTCGTATCGCACCGGCCGACAAGGGAGTCAACCGTGAACGATCAGCGGCAGCCCGCACCCAACTCCGCACCCGACCACGGCTCCGCCGCCCGACTGCTCTCCGACCGGGCGCGTCGGACGCCCGACCGGCCGATCCTCGCCCAGCGGCACGGCGACACCTGGACGACCGTCAGCGCCGCGGACACCCTCGCGCGCGTCCGCGGGATCGCGAAGGGCTTCGTCGCCGCCGGGCTCGAACCGGGTGCGCACGTCGCGATCCTGTCCCGCACCCGCATGGAGTGGACGCTCGTCGACTTCGCCGTCTGGACCGCGGGGCTCGTGTCCGTGCCGGTCTACGAGACGAGCTCCCCCGACCAGGTGCGCTGGATCCTCTCCGACTCGGAGACCGTGGCGATCGTGGTCGAGCAGGAGGAGCACGCACGCCGGGTGGCGTCGATCGCCCCGGACCTGCCGCACCTCGGACAGCACTGGACGATCGACGGCGGCGGTCTCGACGACCTGGTCCGCCTCGGCGAGACGGTCACCGACGCCGAGCTCGACGCCCGCACGGCGGACGTGCACGGGCACGACGACGCGACGATCATCTACACGTCGGGCACCACCGGACGCCCGAAGGGGTGCGTCCTGCGGCACGACAACTTCACCGGGACGGTCGAGGGCGCCACCGAGGCGATGCCCGAGGTCGTCGCCGACGGGTCCTCCACGCTGCTGTTCATCCCGATGGCCCACGTCTTCGCCCGCTTCATCGCGGTGATGTCGATCTCGACCGGGGTGCTCGTCGGCCACGAGCCGGACACCCGCGACCTCATGCGGGCCGTGTCGACGTTCAAGCCGACCTTCCTGCTGGCGGTGCCCCGCGTCTTCGAGAAGATCTACAACTCGGCCGAGCAGAAGGCCGACCTCGGCGGCAAGGGTCGGATCTTCCGTGCCGCGGCCGACGTCGCGGTCGCGCACTCCGAGGCGGTGGCCGCGGGACGGGTGCCCCTCGGCCTGAAGCTGCGGTTCGCGCTGTTCGACAAGCTGGTCTACGCCAAGCTGCGCGACGCGATCGGTGGACGCGTGCAGTACGCGATCAGCGGCTCCGCTCCGCTCTCCCCCCGCTTGTCGCACTTCTTCCGCTCGATCGGCGTGCACATCCTCGAGGGCTACGGCCTGACCGAGACGACCGCGCCCGCGACCGTGAACCGGGCGCGCGAGCTCCGCATCGGCACGGTCGGTCGAGCACTCCCGGGCGTCGAGGTGCGGATCGCCGACGACGGCGAGATCCTGATCCGCGGCGTCGACGTGTTCGACCGCTACTGGCACAACGACGAGGCGACCGCGAAGGCCTTCAGCGACGGCTGGTTCCGCACGGGCGACCTCGGGCGGCTCGACGCCGACGGGGTGCTCACGGTGACCGGTCGGGCGAAGGAGCTGATCGTCACCGCGAGCGGCAAGAACGTCGCGCCGGCGCCGCTCGAGGACGGCATCCGCGAGCACCCGCTGGTCGGGCAGGTGGTGGTCGTCGGCGAGGGCAAGCCCTTCGTCGCCGCGCTCGTCACGCTCGACCGGGAGATGCTCCCCGGCTGGTGCGAGGCCCGCGGCATCACCCCCGCGCTCACGCCGCGCGAGGCCGCCTACGACGAGCGCGTGCACGTCGCCGTACAGGAGGCCGTGGACACCGCGAACCAGCGGGTGTCCCGGGCCGAGTCCGTGCGGTCCTTCACCATCGTCGACACCGAGCTGACGGAGGCCTCCGGCCACCTCACCCCGAAGCTGACGATCAAGCGCGCCGTCGTGCTGCGGGACTTCGCCGCGGACGTCGAGCACATCTACTCGGGGTCGAAGGTCCAGACCACGGCCACCCCCGTGGTCGCGTCCCGACGACGGGGCCGCGCGTAGGGACGACGGACGGGAGGCCCGGTGCCGGTCCGACGGACCGACACCGGGCCTCCCGTGTGTCGTCTGCGCGCGGGGCGCGACCCGTCGCCGGGTCCGCGGACGCGCTTCCGGATCAGGCCTCCGGGGCCTGCACCTCCGGCGCGTCGAGGACGGCGACCGACGACGTCGTCGGCGCGGGGTCGGGGCGGCGGTTGGTGCGGGTGCGGTGCGAGCTGAGCTCGTCGTTCTGAACGGTCATGCTGGGTGTCCTGAGGGTGTGGGAGCCGTGTCGGTGGGAAGCCGACGCGGACACGGTACCTCGCGACCGGGACGTTCGGACAATCCCGCGAAGGGGTGTCACGCCCTGGTCGCCGGAAGCGGCCCGTCCGCGTGCGCCGCCGGTCGCGGGAGCGGCCGGGGCGCCGTCGCCCGCGTGCTCGGGACGCGGTCAGTGGAACCAGGACTGGGCGCGGACGTCACGCAGTGCGGCGCGACGGACCTCCGGGGCGAGGGTCATCACGTAGACGGTGCCGTCGAGGTGGTCGACCTCGTGCTGCAGCGCCTCCGCCATCAGCCCGGTGCCCTCGAGGACGACCTCGGCGCCGTCGACGTCGACGCCGCGGACCCTGGCCCACGGGTGGCGCGGGGTCGGGTAGGAGAGCCCGGGGACGGACAGGCAGCCCTCGTCCATGAGCTCGACCTCGCCGCGCACCTCGACGACCTCGGGGTTGAGCACGTACCCGACCTCGCCGTCGACGTTGTACGAGAACGCGCGCAGGCCGACACCGATCTGCGGAGCGGCCACGCCGGCACGACCGGGCTCGCGCACGGTGTCCAGGAGGTCATGCACGAGGTCGCGCACGCCCGGCGAACCGAGGGAGTCCGGTGCGATCGGGTCCGCGGGGGAACGGAGGACGGGGTCGCCGAACAGGCGGATGGGACGGACGGTCACGTTACTGCAGCACCACCAGGAGGTCGCCGGCGTCCACCTGCTGGGTCACCGGGATCGCGAGACGGCCGACGGTGCCCGACACGGGCGCCGTGATGGCCGCTTCCATCTTCATCGCCTCGATGCTCGCCACGGGCTGACCAGCCCGGACGACGTCACCGACGGCGACCTTGAGCGTCACCACACCGGAGAACGGTGCGGCGACGTGCTTCGGGTCGGACGGGTCCGCCTGCTCGGCGACCTTCGTCGCGACCTCGACCGAGCGGTCACGGACGGCGACCGGGCGGAGCTGCCCGTTCAGCGTCGTCATGACCGTGCGCATGCCCCGCTCGTCGACCTCGCCGATCGCCTCGAGCCCGACGAGCAGCTCCACGCCGCGCCCGAGCGGTACGACGTGCTCCTGCCCGGGACGCAGACCGTAGAGGTAGTCGAGGGTCGGCAGCACCGAGAGGTCGCCGTACTGCTCCCGCACCGCGGCGAACTGCCGGGTCGGCTGCGGGAAGAGCAGTCGGTTGAGGGCCTGCTGCCGCTCGGGTCCGGCGGTCGCGAGCGCGGCGCGCTCCGACTCCGGCACGGGGGTCGTCCCGACGTGCACCTCGCGGCCCTCGAGCACCTTCGACCGGAACGGCTCCGGCCACCCGCCGGGCAGGTCGCCGAGCTCGCCGGCCATGAAGCCGATCACCGAGTCGGGGATGTCGTACTGCTGCGGGTTCTGCTCGAAGTCGTCGGGGTCGGCGCCGACCGCGGCCAGCTGCAGCGCCAGGTCGCCGACGACCTTCGAGGACGGCGTGACCTTGGTCGGGCGGCCGAGGATGCGGTTCGCCGCGGCGTACCAGTCCTCGACCTGCTCGAAGCGGTCGCCGAGTCCCAGGGCGATGGCCTGCTGCCGGAGGTTCGACAACTGCCCGCCGGGGATCTCGTGCTGGTACACGCGGCCGGTCGGACCGGGCAGGCCGGACTCGAACGGGGCGTACGCGCGACGGACCGCCTCCCAGTAGGGCTCGAGCGCGCCGACCGCGGTCAGGTCGAGGCCGGTGTCGCGCTCGGTGTGCGCCAGCGCCGCCACGAGCGCGGACATGCTCGGCTGGCTCGTCGTCCCGGCCATCGGCGCCGCCGCGACGTCGACCGCGTCGGCGCCGGCCCGGCTGGCCGCCAGGAGCGTCGCGAGCTGCCCGCCGGCGGTGTCGTGCGTGTGCACGTGCACGGGCTGGTCGAACCGCTCGCGCAGCGCGCCCACGAGCCGCTCGGCCGCTCCCGCACGGAGCAGACCGGCCATGTCCTTGATGCCGATGACGTGCGCGCCGGCCTCCACCATCTGCTCGGCGAGCCGCAGGTAGTAGTCGAGCGTGTAGAGGTCCTCTGCCGGGTCGAGGAGGTCGCCGGAGTAGCAGAGCGCCGCCTCGGCGACGGCCGTGCCGGTCGCGAGCACGGCCTCCAGGGCGGGACGCAGCTGGCTGACGTCGTTCAGCGCGTCGAACACACGGAAGACGTCGACGCCGCTCGCGGCGGCCTCGGCGACGAAGGCGTCGGTGACCTCGGTCGGGTACGGGGTGTAGCCGACCGTGTTGCGCCCGCGCAGCAGCATCTGCACCGGGATGTTCGGGATCGCCCCGCGGAGTGCCGCCAGGCGCTCCCACGGGTCCTCGCCGAGGAAGCGCAGGGCGACGTCGTAGGTCGCTCCGCCCCAGGCCTCGACGCTCAGCAGCTGCGGGGTGAGCCGGGCCACGTGCGGCGCCACGGCGACCAGGTCCTTCGTCCGGACGCGCGTGGCGAGCAGCGACTGGTGGGCGTCACGCATCGTCGTCTCGGTGACCGCGAGCGCGGTCTGGGCGCGGAGCCGTCGCGCCCACTCGGCGGGGCCGACCTGCAGCAGCAGGTCGCGCTGCCCGGACGGCGGCGCGGCGGACAGGTCGACGGCCGGGAGCTTCTCGACCGGTTCGACGGTCTGCGGGCGACGCTCGCCGTTCGGCTTGTTCACCGTCACGTCGGCGAGCCACCCGAGCACCTTCGTGCCGCGGTCCTTCGACACGTGGCCGCCGAAGAGCTGCGGGCGCTCCTCGATGAACTGCGTCGAGACGTCACCACGGGCGAAGTCCGGGTCGTCGAGCACGGCCTGCAGGAACGGGATGTTCGTGCTCACGCCGCGGATGCGGAACTCGGCCAGGGCACGCTTCGCCCGGGCGACGGCCGCCGGGAAGTCCCGCCCACGACAGGTCATCTTCGCGAGCATCGAGTCGAAGTGCGGGCTGATCTGCGCACCCGTCGCGACCGTGCCGCCGTCGAGCCGGACCCCCGCGCCACCCGGGCTGCGGTAGGTCGTGATGCGTCCGGTGTCCGGACGGAAGCCCTGCGTCGGGTCCTCGGTCGTGATGCGGGTCTGCAGCGCCGCACCGTGCACGGCGACGGTGTCCTGCGCGAGCCCGAGGTCGGCGAGGGTCTCCCCCGCGGCGATGCGCATCTGCGACTGCACGAGGTCGACGTCCGTCACCTCCTCCGTCACGGTGTGCTCGACCTGGATGCGCGGGTTCATCTCGATGAAGACGTGCTGGCCGGCACGCTCGCCCTCGGTGTCGAGGAGGAACTCGACGGTGCCGGCGTTGACGTAGCCGATCGACCGGGCGAAGGCGACGGCGTCACGGTGGAGCGCGGCGGCGATCGCCGGATCGAGGTCGGGCGCCGGTGCGATCTCCACCACCTTCTGGTGGCGGCGCTGTACGGAGCAGTCGCGCTCGAAGAGGTGGATCGTGCCGGCGTCCGTGCCCGTGGCGTCCGCGAGGATCTGCACCTCGATGTGCCGCGGACGCAGGACGGCCTGCTCGAGGAACATCGTCGGGTCGCCGAACGCGCTGTCGGCCTCGCGCATCGCGGCCTCGAGCGCCTCGCGGAGCTCGGCCTTCGTCTCCACGCGGCGCATCCCGCGCCCACCGCCGCCGGCGACCGCCTTCGCGAAGACCGGGAACCCGACGGCGTCGGCGCCCGCGAGCAACTCGTCGACGTCGCGGCTCGGTGGGGTGCTCGCGAGGACCGGGACACCGGCGGCGATCGCGTGCTCCTTCGCGGTGACCTTGTTGCCGGCCATCTCGAGGACGTGCTCGCCCGGCCCGATGAACGTGATCCCCGCAGCGGAGGCAGCGGCGGCCAGCTCCGGGTTCTCGGAGAGGAAGCCGTACCCCGGGTAGATCGCGTCGGCACCCGACTCGCGGGCGACACGGATGATCTCGGAGACGTCCAGGTAGGCACGGACCGGGTGACCCGGCTCGCCGATCACGTAGGCCTCGTCGGCCTTCAGCCGGTGCAGGGATCCTCGGTCCTCGTACGGGTAGACGGCCACCGTCCGGGCCCCCAGCTCGTACGCGGCACGGAACGCGCGGATGGCGATCTCGCCACGGTTCGCCACGAGGATCTTGCTGAACACGACGTCCCTTTCAGCCCGGGTTGAGGTGTCACAACCTTACTGGCGGTAACGTGGCTCACCGTGCATGTACTCAGCGTGAGCTCCCTCAAGGGTGGTGTCGGCAAGACGACGGTGACGCTCGGCCTGACATCGGCCGCGTTCGCCAAGGGACTGCGCACGCTGGTGGTGGACCTCGACCCGCAGTCCGACGTCTCGACCGGCCTCGACATCGACATCTCCGGCCACCTCAACGTCGCCGACGTCCTCGAGAACCCGAAGGAGAAGATCGTCCGCCAGGCGATCGCCCCGTCCGGGTGGACGAAGGGCTCGCAGGGCAAGGTCGACGTGCTCGTCGGGTCGCCGTCCGCCATCAACTTCGACGGCCCCCACCCCTCCATCCGGGACATCTGGAAGCTGGAGGAGGCGCTGGCGAACGTCGAGCAGGACTACGAGCTGGTCCTCATCGACTGCGCCCCGTCGCTCAACGCCCTGACCCGCACCGCCTGGGCTGCCTCGGACCGCGTGACCGTGGTCACCGAGCCGGGCCTGTTCTCCGTCGCCGCCGCGGACCGCGCGCTCCGTGCGATCGAGGAGATCCGCCGCGGGCTCTCCCCCCGCCTGCAGCCGCTCGGCATCATCGTGAACCGGGCGCGCGTGCAGTCGCTCGAGCACCAGTTCCGCATCAAGGAACTCCGGGACATGTTCGGCCCGCTCGTGCTCTCGCCGCAGCTGCCGGAGCGCACGTCGCTGCAGCAGGCGCAGGGCGCGGCGAAGCCCCTGCACGTGTGGCCCGGCGAGTCGGCGCAGGAGATGGCGAAGAACTTCGACCAGCTGCTCGAGCGCATCATGCGCACGGGCAAGATCGGTCCGTACGCCGAGGGCGGCGCCGCCTAGGCGCTGCCGCCTCTCCGGGCCGGCTTCCTCCCCCGGACCGGCTGCTCCCCGGCCGGCTCCTCGCTGGGCCGGCCGTCGAGCGCGCAACATCTGTCACGGTCGAGGTCCCCGGACCGGCTTCGCGCTGGGCCGGCCGTCGAGCGCGCAACATCTGTCACGGTCGAGGTCCCCGGACCGGCTTCGCGCTGGGCTGACCGTCGAGCGCGCAACATCTGTCACGGTCGAGGTCCCCGGACGACGGATCCCGCCCGCGCCGTGACGACCCGGCGGCATGTCCTGCTCGCTCGGATCGGCGCGCACTGAAGCCGATGCGCACCGAGGCGAGCCCTCGACCGTTCGGGCCCGTCATCCGCTGAACGGCCGAGATGTCGCACGCTCGACTCGATGCAGTCGTCGACGGTCCTGGTCGCACGACATGCCGTCCGCACGGGAGCTGAGCGGCAAGTCGTCCGACCGAGACGGACACTCGCGGCAGTTCGCGCGACCGGAACCACCCGCCCGGGGGCCGGGGCCCGGGCTCGGGGCTCGCGTCCCGGGGGCCGGGGCTCGGGGTCGGGGCTCGCGTCCCGGGGGTCGGGGCTCGGGTCTCAGCAGCCGAAGGTCGGTGCTCGAACGCCGAGTGAGCAGGACACGCGGGTCGTCGGCCGCCGGGCGGGCTCTGCCGGGTGCCGAGTGGGCACGACACGCCGCCGGTGGGACGCCGAGTGGGTCGGGGACGTCGTCGGACGGCGCGAGCGTGACAGATCTGGCCCGGTCGAGGGCACCGGACGACGCACCGACGACTGTCCGGCGGAGCCGGACGAGCGGGAGGGCGAGGAACGGCTAGGACGCGCGGTTCGCCCGGCGGGCGGCGAGCTCGTCGGCGGGGTCCGCAGCAGGGGTGGCGTCGAGCTCGACCAGGGAGCTCTCGACCTCGCGCAGGACCTTGCCGACCGCGATGCCGAACACGCCCTGGCCGCGGGACACCAGGTCGATGACCTCGTCGTCCGAGGTGCACAGGTAGACCGACGCCCCGTCGGACATCAGCGTCGTCTGGGCGAGGTCGGACACGCCGGACTCGCGGAGCTGGTTCACGGCGGTGCGGATCTGCTGCAGCGAGATCCCGGTGTCGAGGAGTCGCTTGACGAGCTTGAGCACGAGGATGTCCCGGAAGCCGTAGAGCCGCTGCGACCCCGACCCGGCAGCGCCGCGGATGGTCGGCTGCACGAGCTCGGTGCGGGCCCAGTAGTCGAGCTGTCGGTACGAGATGCCGGCCGCGCGTGCGGCGACGGTGCCGCGGTAGCCGTTCTGCTCGTCGTGCTCGGGGAGGCCGTCGGTGAAGAGCAGGCCGAGGTCGTACCGAGTCATCTCGGACTCGGTACCGGGGGTGTCAGTCCCACTCATGTGCATGCCTTCCACGACGTTCGAGCTCCCACCAGAAGGTTCAACGACGGGTTGAGAGTTGTTCCGAGGTCCACGGTAGCGACTCGGACACGGTCTGCCCGGCACATCCGCACCGGCGCGTCCGGCGTGTCGAGGATACGCCCCGACCACCGACGGTCGACAGGGCGCAGCCCCGGTCCGGACGCCGACCGGTCGCCGGTCATGCGTCGAGTCGGCCGATCGCCGTGCGGATCAGGTTCGACCGGACGACCTCGAGCTGCCCGGCGATCTCGCGCGCGAGCTCCGTCGCCTTGGCCCGCGAGGTGGCGTCGCCCCGGCGGGACACCGGCATGAGGGCCGACTCGATCAGGCCGACCTCGCGCTCGACGACACCGCGCATGGTACGCAGGTGCCGCGGCTCGATGCCGGTGCGCTGCAGTTCGACGAGGGCCTTGAGCACCGCCACGGCGTCGTCGCCGTAGGTGTCGGCCGCGGGCAGCAGCGACGCCGAGACCGCGTCGGTCAGCAGCATCGGCGAGGCACCTGCAGCGCGGACGGTCTCGTCCCGCGTGTACCGACGCTCGCGGCCGAGGATCGACGGTCTCGGGGCGTCACCGCCGCCGGGCAGGACGGGCTCGCGCCCCGCGTCGAGATCGGCGAGGTAGTCCTTGATGACCTTGAGCGGCAGGTAGTGGTCACGCTGCAGACCGAGCACGATCCGGAGCCGCTCGACGTCGGCCGCCGAGAACTTCCGGTACCCACTGGCGGTGCGGATCGGCGTGACGAGCTCGCGTTCCTCGAGGAAGCGGAGCTTCGAGCTCGACAGGTCGGGGAAGTCGGGCTTCAACCGGGCGATGACCTGCCCGATGGTGAGCAGGTCCGGTACCGCAGCACCGGCCCGGGCTGCGGCGGACCGCGCAGCCACTACGCGGTCGCCAGGCGCGCCAGGTCGACCCGGGATGCGTAGAACGTGAGGCGGAACTTGCCGACCTGCACCTCGGCGCCGTCGGTCAGGAGTGCCTCGTCGATGCGCACGCCGTCGAAGTAGGTGCCGTTCAGCGACCCGTTGTCCTTGACGCTGAAGGCCGTGCCGTGGCGCAGGAACTGCGCGTGCTTCCGCGACACCGTCACGTCGTCGAGGAAGATGTCGGCAGCGGGGTGCCGACCGGCCGTCGTGACGTCGGAGTCGAGGAGGAACCGCGCGCCGACGTTCGGACCACGCCGGACCACCAGCAACGCCGAACCCGAGGGCAGGGCGTTGATCGCCTCGCGCTCCTCGGTCGAGACACCGGACTCGGCCGTCAGGGCCGCTCCCATGTCCATGCTGAAGGTCAGGGTCGTGTCGACCAGCCGCTGTTCCGGAGTCTTCTGACCACCCGGCTGCGGGACCACTGGCTCTGGCATCGTGGACCTCCTCCTCTTGGCGCACCAGCGTATCGGAAACGGGTGACCTCGCGGGAGCCCCGAACGGGGCTGGGGAGAACTCAGGAGCACGCGCACAGCGAACACACCGCCGTGACCCAGCCGACGGACGGGAGGCACGGGGCGGACCCGCACCGTGCCTCCAGGCCGGACCGGATCGCGGGGTGCGTCGTCACGGTGCCGGCGTCGCCGTCGCGGTGGCGGTCGGCGCCGGCTCGCCCGAGGCGAGCCCGTCGAGGATCCGACGCACCTCGGCGTCCTTCAGACGGACCCAGGGCGACCCGTCCGGGTCGCTCGTGGACGCCTCGGGGCTGTCGCCGGTGTTCCACCACTTCGACTGGTACGGGATGCCGTGGAACAGGACGCGGGCGCCCGTGTCGTACTGCTTCGTCCCCGACCACGCGGCGTAGGTCCCGTCGGGCAGCGTCAGCGGTTCCACGGGCTTCTCCCCCGGCAGGACCGGGCCGATGATCTGCCACGGCGTCTCGTACGCGCTGAGCACCGGATCGTCCGGCAGGTCGCCCGACGTCCACCACTTCGCCTCGTAGACGTTGCGGTGCCACACCACCTTCGTGCCCTCGAGGTAGGACGCGTCCTGGTCCCAGACCGGGTAGGGACTGGTCTTCGGGTCGTCGGTGGGCTGCTCGGTGGCGGAGGGCTCGGCCTCCGTGACGTCGGAGGCCGCCGCGACGATCCCGCCGCCGAACCCCTTGCCGAGCACGTCGGCGAAGAGCAGTCCGTCCTGGTCGACGCCGGAGCACGAGTTCGAGACGGTCGACAGGTTCACGTAGTTCGACCCACACGTGGTGTCACGGTTGAGCGACCACATCGACATGCGCCCCAGCCCGCGGTCGCGCGCCCAGGCGTTGAGCTTCCGGGCATCGCTGAGCGAGAACACCTCGTCACGGAGGTCGTTCTGACCGATCATGGGCGTCGCCCCGACCTTGTGCCAGAGGGTGCCGTCACCGAGGGGCGTGCCCGCGCGCTGGTACAGGACACCGAGCTGTCGCTGGACCTCCTGCAGCGCCTGCACCGATGCCGAGTACATGCTCTGGCTCGACCCCTTGGCCTCGCCGTAGTCCATCGTCATCGCGTTCACCCCGGCGAGGTCCACGCCGGCGGCGAGGAACTGCGCGACCGCGGTGGTCCCGTCGGACGTCAGCCCCGAGGGCGCGGCCGGCAGGGTGAGCCACACCGCGAGCGGGTGACCGGCGGCCCGGCGCTCGTCCTGGAGCGCCGCCACCGCCTTTGCACGCCGCTCCCCCGCAGCGCGGTTCGTGAGGTCGTCGCCCTCGACGTCGAAGTCGACGGTCGACAGGTCGTAGCGCTGCACGACCTGCCGGTAGGCACCCAGCAGGGCGGACGCCTTCGTGCAGGTGGTGGCGAGCTCGTCGTTCGCCAGGCCGCCGAACGACACCCCGACCTCGCCGTGCTGCTGCTGCAGACGGGCGACACGGCGGTCGAGGTCGAGCTGGTCCGCCGCACCCTGCAGCGAGTAGTACGAGCCCCAGGTCGGCGAGCAGGCGTCGTCGTGGTCGGCGACGACGAAGGACAGCATGACGTTGCGTCCCTTGGCCGACTTGACG
This sequence comes from Curtobacterium sp. 1310, assembly GCF_017834105.1. Taxonomy (NCBI): domain Bacteria; kingdom Bacillati; phylum Actinomycetota; class Actinomycetes; order Micrococcales; family Microbacteriaceae; genus Curtobacterium; species Curtobacterium sp. 1310. The sequence goes on from NZ_JAFICY010000001.1 coordinate 809,488, forward strand.
TCCTCGAACGCGAAGACCGGGGTCGCGGTGACGTCGGTGTAGGCGGCGAACCACGCTGGTTGCCGTTCGGTCGCCTGCGCCGAGTGCCAGCGGTCGAAGCCGGCGTACCCGGCGACGGCGACGGCGGCGGCGACCACGACCGCGATGGTGACCCGGACCGGGGAGAGTCGTCTCGTCGTCGACATCAGGCTGCGCTCCGTTCCTGGCGCGGGCCGGTCGCGTCGGCCTGGGCGGACGCGGTGGCACGTGCGCCCGCCGCTCCGACGACGTCGGCGTCGTGCCGGACGGGCAGGTTGCCGCCGCCGTGTCCGAAGTACAGGACCGCGTGCCAGTCCTCGAGGACGGGCTCCGGGACCGGGCGGACACCGCCGCGACGACGTCCGCGCCGACGGTCGGCACGGGCGGCCGCACGAGCGGTACGACGAGCGGCACGACGGGCTGCGCGCGCCGACGGGTCGTAGTACATCCAGCGCGTGGCCCACAGCCAGACGTCGACCACGGAGTTCCACACGCCGATGTAGGCGACGATCGCGTAGGTGGCGAGGAGCGCGTTGAAGGCGGCGAAGACCGCGTTCCCCCAGTTCTGCGCGCCGTAGTCGCGGACGAAGGTGAAGACCGAGAAGGCGACGATCGCGTAGGGCGCGAGGACGTAGAGCGCCGGCGAGGCCGTGCGGTCCCGCACCTTGGGCGTCCGCGCGAACGGGATCTTCTTCGCCGTGAGGGCCTGCTGGATGCTCTTGAGCACGCCCGCGACGTTCACCGGCGTGAGGATGAGGTTGAAGCCGTAGATGCGGAAGACGTCCGTGCGCTTGTAGCCGCAGTACCGCAGGTCGCTCGACAGCAGCCAGAAGTAGGGCAGCGCCGCGAGCAGCACCATCGGGCTGAGCAGCCGCGAGTCGTACGGGTACGCGAGCAGGAAGACGAGCCCGAACGACGCCCAGGTGATCGACGCCATGTAGTTGACGCGCAGCGCCATCTCGACGAGACCGACCCGCTCGCCTCGTGCCCGGCGCTCACGGACCTGGCGGACGTACTTCGGCAGGATGAGGAGGCCGCCGTTCGCCCAGCGGCGGCGCTGGACGACGAGCGACCCGAAGTCCGGCGGCGTGGCGCTGTACGAAAGCCGCTCCGGGTAGTTGACGAGCGTCCAGCCGTGCATGCCGAGGTCGACGCTCGACTCGGTGTCCTCGATCACGGTGCGGTCCTGGACGTAGCGCTTCACCTCGAAGCCGCCGACGGTCTCGACCTCCTCGATGTCACGGAGCGCCTGGGTGCGGATGACGGCGTTCGCCCCGACCCAGAACGTCGCGTCGTACCGGGACATCCCCTGGTGGAGGATGTGCTGGATGTCGGTGGTGGCCCCCGCGAGCCGCTCGATGCGCGTGGCAGCGCCGCGGAAGGACGAGTACGGGGTCTGCGTCACGGCGACCCGGGCGTTCTCCGGCTGCTCGAGGAAGTAGACCAGGCGCAGGCAGTAGTCGCGGAGCAGGACGGAGTCGGCGTCGAGCGTCAGGAGGTAGTCCGACGCCGGGACCACGAGGTCGGCCGCGTCGGCGTCGTCCACGGTGCGCAGGACGGTCCCGGACGCGGTCTCGTCGAACGCGTACGCCCCGCCCATCAGGCCGATGTAGGCGTTGAGGTTCATCGCCTTGTTGGCCTCGTCGGAGAGGTTCACGTACCGCTTCCGCTCGAACGTGGTCAGTTCCGCCGTGAAGGTCCAGGCGAGACGGCGCTGCAGCTCGAGCGCCCGCGCCGAGGTCACCTCGCTGAAGTCCTGACCGAGGGCGACGGCGTCGGCGATGGCCGCTTCGAGGGCCTCGGCGGTCAGCCGGAACTCGTCGGCGAGCCCGACGAGCACCTGGTCGTGGAAGAACCGGTCGACGTGGTCGGCGACCTCGTGCTCCCGGGCGTTCCGGCGGAGCCACGCGTCGGCCCAGCGGTGGTGCTCGACGAGGGTCCGGAGCGCGTGCGTGCTGGCGAACGGTGCGGCGTCCGCCTCGACCTCGGCCGAGAAGAGCGCTTCCTGGAACCGGCGCGAGGGGACCTCGAGCTGTGCCTGGATACGGTCCGCGACCGCGCGCGTGCGCTCCAGCTTGTCGAGCGTCGCCGGGTCGGTCGGGAACGGCGCGTCGTCGACGAGCAGGACGACCCGCAGGGACGGGTACTCCTGGAGCGCTGCCGACCAGAGCGTGGTCGCGACGACGTCCGGCTCCTCGGCGTAGCTCGGGACGAGGACGGTCATCGGTGCCTCGTGGCCGGAGGCGAAGTGTCGGTCGAGCTCGGCGCGCGGGACCCGCACGTGGCTCGCGAACCGCTCCATCGCACCCTGGCGGGCCACCAGGTGCATGAGCGCGGAGAAGGTCAGGAAGGTGACGACGACGAGGTACGAGATCGCCTCGGTGGTGAAGCGGAAGCTCTCGGTGCCGTAGTCGAGGAACTGGCGGATCACGGTGTAGACGACGTACGCCAGCCAGAAGGCGACGGTCAGGATGATCGCCACGCGACCGGAGACGAGCTTCCGGTCGGAGGGGCGTGCGTGCAGGGTGTCGAGCGGACGGGTCCGGCGCTCGGCACCCCACTGACGACGGCGCGTCGGTGCGCCGGCAGACGGATCGGGCATGGCAGTCCTTCGTTCCTTCCGGACCAGCACTCCGTCGGGTCGGGCGCTGTCGGGGGTCCGGTCGGTCGGGACGACGGTACGAGAGATCCCGCAGGCCGCCGACACCCGAACGGGGGGTCCGGGCGGTTGTGTGCGGCATCACGCAGCGCAGTGCGGCATCGCGGGACCGCGCGCGGTTTCCCGCACGAGGGGGGGCACGCCCAGCTGCTTCGGCCGGCACCGCCCCGCGTCACCAGCGCCACCAGCGCCCCGGGTCACCAGCGCAACCAGCGCCACCAGGGCCGCCAGGGCCGCCAGGGCCGCCAGCGCGACCATGTGACGGACGGGAGGCGCGGTGCCGGCCCGCACCGCGCCTCCCGTCCGTCCGTGCATGCGTGCGTCGATCGCCGACACCCGTTCCGTGCGCCCGTTCCTTCCCAGAACGGGTGGGATGCCTTGCGGGAACGGGCGTACCTGGTGGACCAGGACGATCAGGTACGCCCGGATCGACCAAGTACGCCCGAACCGACCAGGCATGCCCGGAACGATCAGGTACGCCTCGCAGGGCCGGGTACGCCCGGAACGACCAGGCACGCCCGGCAGGGCCAGGTACGCCCGGCAGGGCCGGGTACCGCGCCTACCGCCCGCGTGCGAGGAGCCAGAGCAGGTACGGCGCCCCGACCACGCCCGTGACCACACCGACCGGCAGGGCGTTGCCGGGGATCGCGAACTGCGCCAGCAGGTCGCTCGCGAGCGTGACGACCGCGCCGACGGCCGCGACGACGCCGAGCGCGACCCGCCCGTTGCCGACGAGACGGCGTCCGATCGGTGCCGCCATCAGCGCGACGAAGGCGACCGGGCCCGCCGTCGCGACCGCTCCCGCGGTGAGGCCGACGGCGGTGAGGAGCAGGAGCGACTTCGCGCGGTCGGGCCGGAGTCCGAGGGCGGCGGCCACCTCGTCCCCGAGCGCGAGGACCGTCAGCCGGCGGGACTGCGCGAGCGCAGCGGCCAAGAGCAGGACGACGGCGACCGCGAGGATGCCGACGAGGGTGCGGTCCACCGCGTTCAGGCTGCCCGAGAGCCAGAGGAGCGCGGTGCCCGCCTGCTGGACGGTGCCCGCGGTCAGCATCCAGCCGGTGATGCTGAGGCAGATCGCCGCCACCCCGATGCCGACCAGGACGACGCGGTTGCCGGTGATCCCCCGACGCCAGGAGAGCGCGGCGATGACGACCGACACGAGCAGGGCGCCGACGACGACGGACCCGAAGAGCACACCGCCGCTCGCCCCGAAGAGCACGATCGCGGTCAGCCCCGAGGCACTCGCGCCCGAGGTGATGCCGATGACGTCGGGGCTCGCGATCGGGTTGCGGACGACGCTCTGCACGATGCCGCCGGCGGCGCCCAGCGCGGCACCGACCAGCACGGCACCGGCGACCCGGGGGCCGCGGAGCTGCCCGACGACGAAGTCCGAGACGGTGTCACCGTGTCCGACCAGGGCACCGGCGACCTGCAGCGGCGAGAGCGGGATCTCCCCCACCCCGAGCCCGACGAGCACGAGGGCGCCCAAGAGCACGACCACCGCGCCGAGGACGGCGAGCTCGCGACGGACCGCGGTCACAGGCCGGTCACCACCCGCGACCGGACGAGCCAGATGAACACCGGGGCACCGATGAGCGCGGTCACGATGCCGACCTGCAGCTCCCCCGGGTACGCGACGACCCGCCCGATCACGTCGGCGACGAGCAGGAGCGCGGGTGCGACGAGGGCGGACAGGAGGATCGTCCAGCGCTGGTCGGGCCCGCTCAGCCGGCGGACGGCGTGCGGGACGGCGAGGCCGACGAACGCGATCGGTCCGGCGGCTGCCACCGCGGAACCCGCGAGCAGGACCGTCACGAGACCGCCGACGATGCGGACGAGCACGACCCGCTGGCCGAGCGACGCGGCGAGCTCGTCCCCGAGCGCGAGGGTGTTCAGGGAGCGTCCCAGCCCGGCGGCCACGACGAGTCCGACGAGGACGGGGACGGCCACGACGCCGGCGGTGCCGAGGTCCTTGCCGGCGAGCGCTCCGACCTGCCAGAAGCGCAGCTGGTCGAGCAGGCTCTGGCTCGACACGAGGACCGCCGTGGTGACCGACGACAGGGCGGCGGCGACGACCGCTCCGGCGAGCGCGAGGCCCACCGGCGACAGGCCCCGCCGGGCTACGGCCGCGATGCCGTAGACGAGCAGCGCCGCGAGCCCGGCCCCGACGAAGGCGAAGGGCAGGTACGCGGCGGTCCCGCTGATGCCGAACACCGCGATCCCGACGACCACGGCGAGGGCTGCTCCGGCGTTGATGCCGAGGATGCTCGGGTCGGCCAGCGGGTTCCGGGTCACGCCCTGCATCACGGCACCGGCCACCCCGAGCGCGGCGCCGGCGAGCAGCCCCACGACGGTGCGCGGGACGCGGTTGCCGAGCACGATGAGTCCCACCTCGTCGTCCCGGTGCGGGTGCAGGACGACGTCGAGGACGGTGCCGAGCGGGATCGGGCGCGAGCCGAACGCCACGGAGAGCGCGACGGCCACCACGAGGACGGCGACGGCGAGCAGCGCTGCCCCGACGAGACGGGACCGCGAGGCGGGTGCCGGGCGGGGCCGGACTGCAGGGGTGACGGGTGAGGACGCGCGCATGGGAAGTGCGGCAAGCCTAATCCCGCCCCTCGTTCGGCGGCCCCCGAGGAAGCCCGGAGCCGGCACAGGGTCCGTTCATAGGGTCGTCATGGGTTCGGCTCCTGTACTGGTCTCCGTCGACGTCCGATCGGGTCGTCGAGGAACGAACCGCCACCCCTCGGGTGGTCGAGGGACGACCGGAGAGCACCCATGAACGAGAACCCCGCCGACGACCAGCGCGCGACCGACCGTCCCGGCTGGGAGGCCCCGCACGCCGACCGCGACACCCTCCGCCCGGCGTACGCCTTCGACGGCAGCGGCCCGTGGCTGTACGGCACCGACGGCTCGGGGCCGTACGCCTACACCCCGGACGGTCGCGGCCCGTACCTGCTCGGCAGCGCGGCCCTCGGCGGTCCCACGGACCCGCGTCCCGGTACCGCGAGCACGAGCACGGCGGCAGCAGGCGCGACGGCCGGCAGCACCCCCTGGGGCTGGACCTCGGGTGCGGCGGCAGCGAACCACCCCGGCGCGAAGCGCCCCCGGCGGCTCGGACTCGTCATCGGCTCGGGCGTCGCGGCGCTGGCGATCATCGGCGCGGCCGGCGGGACGGCGCTCGGCCTGTCCTCGCAGGGCGCCACGACCACGTCGAGCCAGTCGCAGGGCACCACGACGCTGCCGGGCGGTGGCTCCGGCACGAGCGGCGGGACGAACGGCTTCACCGTGCCCGGGTACGGGAACGGCTCGGGCAGCGACGGCAGCAGCGGCAGCGGCAGCGGCAGCGGCAGCGGTACCGGCACGGGCACGCAGACCGCCGCGACCCCGGCGACCGCGGCCCAGACGAAGGGCGTCGTGACGATCGACACCGTGATGAACTACGACACCTCGTCGCAGGCCGCGGGCACCGGTATGGTCCTCACCGCGGACGGCTTCGTCCTGACGAACAACCACGTGGTGCAGGGCGCCACGAGCATCGCGGTCACCGACGAGACGACCGGCAAGCAGTACCGGGCCGAGGTCGTCGGCACCGATGCCACGCACGACGTGGCCGTGCTCAAGCTGCAGGACGCGTCCGGCCTGTCCACGGTGACGCTCGACGACGACGGCGAACCGTCGACGGGGGACGCGGTGACCGACGTCGGCAACGCGGAGGGCACGGGCAACCTCGTCGCCGCCGCGGGCACGGTCACCGCCCTCGACCAGGACATCCAGGTGCAGAGCGAGTCCGGCACGGGCACGGAGTCGTTGCAGGGCCTGATCGAGGTCGCCGCGCAGATCGTCCCGGGCGACTCCGGCGGTCCGGTCCTGGACAGCGAGGGCGAGGTGGTCGGCATGGCCACCGCGGCGTCGTCGGGCTCCGCCGAGGTCACCGGGTACGCGATCCCGATCACGACCGCGAAGGCCATCGCGGACAAGATCCTCGCCGGGGAGTCCTCGGACACCGTCACCATCGGCCTGCCGGCGTTCCTCGGCGTCGAGGTCGGCTCGACCGCGGCGACGCAGACCACCGCGGGTGTGCCGGTCGCCGGGACCGTCGACGGTTCGGGCGCCGCAGCAGCGGGACTGGTCGCCGGCGACACCATCACGAGCCTCGACGGCACGGCGGTCACGAGCAACGACGCACTGACGTCCGCGATCCGCTCGCACGCCGTCGGTGACCGTGTGCAGGTCGGCTACACCGATGCCTCGGGCACGGCGCACACCGTGACGGTGACCCTGACCGCAGGCCCCGCCGCCTAGCGAGAGCGCCGCCCGAGCGGCAGCAGCAGCAGCAGCGGCAGCAGCGGCCTCAGCCGAGCAGCGCGCGCACCACGGACCGGTACACGTTCGCCGGGGAGTCGGACCGGAAGGCCGTCTCCCCGGCCTCCGTGCGTCCGACCCGGGCGAACCCGACGCCCTCGGCGTGCACGACGACGACGGGGGCCGGTCGACCCGGGCGACGGATCGACGAGACCGTCCACGGCGCGGCCCAGAAGCGCGCGAGCCGCGGGTCGGCCTCGGCGACGGCCACCGGCAGGTCCGGCGCGGTGTCGGCCGCACCCGTCCTGCGGGCCAGCAGGTCCGCGTGGAGCGACCCCGTGCGGAAGGGGAAGGTCCACGACGGGCGGATGCCGAGCCTCCCGGCCGCCAGCGCGACCACGCGCTCGACCGGCAGCCGGGCCACGGTGCCGCCCGTCTCGTCCGTCCCGTCCACGACGGTCTCCGACCAGGCCTGGAGGCGCGTGGTCAGCCCGTCGGGCAGGCGCTGTTCGAGGGTGACCGGCCGGGTGTCGTCGGCCCACGGCGCGAGGAGCTCCTGGGTGGTCTCGGGGAGCGTCCCGAGGCGGCCGACGAGCCCCGTCTGCACGAGCTCGCGACCGGCGGGCGAGCGCAGGAGCATCGGGTCCCACCGGCGTCCTGCCAGGCTGCGCAGGGTCGTGAGCGCGTCGGGCCCGAGGTGCGTCCCGTCGAGCTGCGGGACCGGCGCCGCGACCGGCAGGGCCTCGAGCTCGCGCTGCGGGCGGGCGGGTGCGGGCTCGGTGGCACGGACCGACTCGAGCACGGTCGAGACCAGGTCGTCGGTCGCGAGCATCCGGGTGAGCGGCCGCTCGACGGTCAGGTCGACCCGGTGCCGACCGGTCACGAAGAGCAGGTGGGCGCCCGCGACGTCGCCGTCCTCGTCGGGGCGGACGTACTCGACCAGGCGTGCCGGGGCGCCCGCGGTCGTCCACGGGTCGCAGCCGATGAGCCGCAGGCCCTCGACCGACCCGGGCAGGCGTTCGAGCAGGCTGGTGTGCTCCTCGGCGACGGTGCGCTCCGAGGGGCGGGACCGGACGGTCAGGACGACGTCGTCACCGGTCAGCCGGAGGTCGGCCTGCGGGGAGTCCTCGCGGCGCCAGCGGTCGGGGCGGCGGAGCGTCAGGCGGGAGGTTCGGTCCTCGGTACCGAGCGGGACGGGGACGGCCATGGGTCGAGGCTACGTGGCGACGGCTGCGGGGACGGCGACGGCTCGCCGGTGCGCCGCGCGGGCGGAGCCTGCTCGCCGTCGGGCGAGGTGGGTGGAGCTGCGTCGCGGGCTGCGTCGCGAGGCTGCGTTGCCGGCCGCGTCGCGGGCTGCGTTGCCGGGCTGCGTCGCGCGGCTGCGTCCCCTGGCCCTTCAGGGGCGGCGCGTCCGCGGTGTCGGCGGCGGGGGCACGTGCTTCGCCGCGACCACGTCGGCGAGCGGGACGTCGACGTGCCCCCGTCGCGTCTCGATCGTGACCGTGTCGACGGTCCGTGCGGACAGGGTGCCGAGGGCGTCGCGAGCGCCGTCCCCGACCCGTGCCCGCACGACGAGCCGGTCGCCGGGGGACGCCGCACGCAGGACGCCGAGCGCCAGCGCCCGGGCGAGGGCATCCTGCTCGCTCGGAGCCCGGCCGTCCGGGTCCTGCTGCCGCGGTTCCTGCACCCGTCGAGCGTACGGCCCGGTCGCACGGCTCGGGTGTCGGCCCGCTCGGCTCCCCGGCGCGGGCTGCTCGCAGGGCTGCGCCGCCTAGGGTGGTGGGATGGAGAAGGCGCGCGTCGACAGCTGGATCTGGGCGGTGCGGATCACGAAGACCCGGTCCGCCGCGACCAGTGCGTGCAAGGCCGGCCACGTCCGGGTGAACGGGGAACGTGCGAAGCCGGCGCAGCCGATCGCCCCCGGGGACGAGGTGCGGGTCCGTCAGCACGGGTTCGACCGCATCGTCGTCGTGACGGGCATCATCCTCAAGCGGACGAGCGCGACCGAGGCGGCGAAGCACTTCGAGGACCGGACCCCGCCCCGGCTCCCCCGCGAGGAGGCCGGGTTCGTCCCGACCCGGGACCGAGGCGCCGGTCGTCCGAGCAAGCGGGAGCGCCGCGACCTCGAGAAGCTCCGCGGCCACTGACGCGACCGGGCGTCGCGCCGCCGTCAGACGAAGCGGACGGTCTGCTGCAGGCGGTCGCGGACGTCGAACACGTCGACCGAGCCCTCCGGGGAGAACACCCCGTTCAGGACCTGACCGAGCGCACTGCGACGGACCACGAGCGCGGTGGGCTTGCGCGCCGACCCGACGACCTGGACGTCCTCGTCGACGGCGGAGTCCGGCACGACCATCAGCCGTCCGGTGAACTTCACGCGGGTCTGCTTCTGTACCGCTCGGGCCGCCCGCACGAGCTCCTTGACCGGACGCTCGCCCGGCGCCAGGGTCTCGCCGGCGATGTCACCGTGCTCGATGCGCACGGGAGCGCCCCAGTCGATCGACTCGACGGCCCAGAGTCCGCTCGGGGTCAGCACGGCGTGGTCGAGCTTGCCCTCGGCACCGGCGTCGAGGTCGTGCCACACGGTCACGCCGATGCCCATCTCCGCGATGATCGACGCCGTCGCCTCCTCCGCGAGGGCCTCGGCGAGCAGTCGGCGGATGTGCCGCGGCGCGGAGCGGACCAGCGCCGGGTCGTACGGGTCCTCGACGGGGTCGCCGAGGCCGACCCACTCGCGTTCGGCCTGCAGGAAGACCTCGCGGGAACGACCACCCGGGTGCCCGTACGAGCGCGCCCGCGGCCGGGAGTCGCGCCGAGCCGTCGGGGGCGCGAACCCCTCGCCGTCGTGCGACCAGACCGAGGACCCGGACGGACCGGACGCTGCGCTGGGGGTCGACGTGCGGGAGCCAGCGTCGTACGCCCGGCGGGCAGCCGGGGTCCCGATGCGCTCCCACGCGATCTGCACCTGGCGGAAGCGCCGGGCGTCTCCACCGAGGTCGGGGTGGGTCTCGCGGGCGGCACGACGGTACGCACGGCGGAGCGCGTCGTCGTCGGCGGTCGCGGGGACGCCGAGGACCTCGTACGGGGTGGCGTCGGCCGGGCTGTCGGTCATGGCCCTGCGACACTACCCGCTGGAGCATCGGAGTCCGCCGCGTGCGGGCTGGGAGCTGCCGGGAGGCCCGGTGCACGTCCGACGCGCGCGTCGCGCCCCGAGACGCCGGCGTCTGCGCGGGACGCCGCGGTCCGACGCGCGTCCCACACCGGCGAGACGACGGCGTCGGTGCGAGACGCCGTCCGCCGGTCGAGACGCCGCGGGATCCGGCGGCGTCTCGACGGCTCCGCGGCGTCCGGCACCGACGCCGGCGTCTCGACGGCTCTGCGGCGTCCGGCACCGACGCCGGCGTCTCACGTGCACGGCGGTGTCCCGCACCGACGCCGGTGCCCCGCGCAGCTCGTCCGCGCGGACGTCAGTCGGCGGTGACGGCCGCGCGGATGAGGTCCGCGTGGGACTCGATCCACGCCACGTCGGCCCGGTACAGGTCGGCGTGCCCGTGCTCGAGGTCGCTGAGGAACTTCGGGTTCCCCGCGGCGGCCTCGGTCTCCATGGTCGTGACGAGGGCGACGAGCGAGGCCGTGATCGTCTCGACGAGCACCCCGCGGGAACGGTCGTCGAGCCCGTAGGCGCGGCAGAACTCCGCCGCGCGGTCGAGGCGCTCGTCGAGTCCCGGCGCCGAACTGCCCTCGACGAGACCGGTGGTGAACGGCGCGAAGCGGTAGACCGCGCTCGCGACGTCCCAGACGCGCGGCCCGGGGTGCGCGGTGTCGAAGTCGATGAGCCCGACCGCGGCGATGCCGTCGTACACGCAGTTGTACGGCGCGAAGTCACCGTGCACGATCGTCTCGACCGGCAGCCGTTCGGCCTGCGACCAGACGTCGACCGCGTCGTCCCGCGGGTAGGTCGCCGCGACGTCGTGGTACTGGCGCAGCAGTCGCGCGGACGTGACGAGGGCCGCCTCGCTCGCGATCTCGGCGCTCCAGGGGTAGTTGCCCGCCGTGCCCGGCACGAAGCTCACCGTCTCGAGGGCGTCCCCGACGGCGATCGGTTCTGGTGCCGCGACGAAGCCCTGCTCGTGCAGGTGCGCGAGCAGCCGGTGCACCGTCGGTGTCCAGGGCCCCGCAGGGCGGTGCACACGGTCGTCGGCTCTGGTGACACGCTCCATCGTGACCTCCTGATCGGTACGTCTCCGTTGACGTGAGGGTCAGCGTAGCGACGCCGGGTGGGCGATGTCTCGATCCGGTCACGACGACCGCGTGACGATCTCGCTCCACAACGTGTGCAAGCTTGCATGCAAGGCGTAGGATCGGCTGCCGTGAGCGACACCAGCACCGAGGTCTCCGCCGCAGGACGGGCGTACGAGCACGTCAAGCGGGCGATCATCCGCGGCGACCTGCCGGGCGGCACGGCGATCAGCGAGAACGTGCTCTGCCGGGAGATCGGCGTCTCGCGGACACCCGTGCACGAGGCGTTCCTGCGCCTGGCGGCCGAGGACCTCATCCTGCTCGGCGCCCGCCGGGGCGCCGTCGTGCGCCCGATGTCCCCGAACGAGGCGGCGGACGTGCTCGAGGTGCGTGAGGCGATCGAGTCGACCGCGGCGACCCGCGTCGTCACCGACGGCCGCGTGCCGGAACTGGCACCGCTCCTCCAGGCCGAGCTGGCGGAGCAGGAGGCGGCGGTGGCCGCCGGGGACGTCGACCGCTTCGTCGAGCGGGACGCGGCGTTCCACGGCGCCGTCGTCGCGGCGTCGCGGAACGCGATCGCCGTCCGCTTCGCGCGGACGCTCGGCGACCGGCAGCAGCGGCTGCGGCACCAGCTGATGCGCGTGCGACCGGAGCAGTTGCAGGCGTCGCTCGACGAGCACCGGGCGCTCGCCGCGGCCCTCGACGACGGGGACGCCGAGCGGTACGCGGCGGTCCTCCGAGCGCACGTCGCGTCCCACCGGGGCGCGCTGTGAGCGGCGCGACCGGGAGCATCCCGACCACCGGCTCCGTGCCGGTGCCGGCCAGCCGGGTGGCCCCGTGGGCGATGGTCTGGGGCGCGGTCTTCGTGTGCTCGTGGGGCGGCAACCAGTTCTCGCCGCTGCTGCTCATGTACGAGGAGCGGGCGCACTACTCGTCCGTGCTCGTCAACGTCTTCCTCGGGGTCTACGTCCTCGGGCTCGCACCCGCGCTGCTCGTCGCCGGGTCGCTCTCGGACCGGCACGGGCGGAAGCCGCTCATGCTCGTCGGCATCGCCGCGGCCGTCGTCGGCAGCGGACTCCTGGCACTCGGGCCGTTCGGACCCGGCTTCCTCGCGGCCGGCCGGCTGTTCTCCGGCATCACGGTCGGCATCGCGATGGCGGTCGGCAACAGCTGGGTGAAGGAGCTCTCGCAGGGCCGCCACGACCCCTCGGCCGATGCCGGCTCCGGGGCACGGCGCGCGTCGCTGGCCTTCACGCTGGGGTCCGGGATCGGTGCCCTCGTCGCCGGTGGGATCGCGCAGTGGGGGCCGGTGCCCGAGGTCCTGCCGTTCCTCGTGCACATCTGCGTCGCGGCACCGTTCGCCCTCGTCGTGTGGCGAGCGCCGGAGACCGCGGTGAACGGTGGTCTCGCCGGTCCGTGGTGGCGGCAGCTGGCGATCCCGAGTGCCGGGCACCGACGCTTCACGCGGGTGGTCGTCGTCGCGGCACCGTGGATCTTCGGGTCCGCTGCGATCGGCTACGGGTACCTGCCGACCCGGCTCGCGGGAGCGACCGGTCCGTGGGGCCTGGTGTTCGCGACCGCCGCGACCGTCGTCGCCCTCGGGGTCTCGAGCGCGGTGCAGCCGCTCGCCAAGCGCGTGCACTCGGTGTCCTCGGCGCGCGGGCTCGTCACCGCCGTCGCCGTGATGACCGTCGGGATCGGGGTCGTGCTCCTGGCGGTGGAGCTGCAGTCGGTGTGGGTCGGGCTCGCGGCGAACGTGGTGATCGGCGTGGGGATGGGGACCGCGCTCGTGTCCTCGTTGCTCGAGGTCCAGCGCATCGCCGGGTCGCGCGACCTCGCCGGCCTGACGGGAGCGTTCTACGCGGTGGCGTACAGCGGGTTCCTGGCGCCGGCGGTCATCGCGGCGATCGCGGGCGGTGCCGGGGTCCCGGTGTCGGCGATCCTGGCCGTGGTGGTCGGGCTCGGGGTGGTGTCGTGGGTGGCGCTGCTGGTGTCGTCGAAGCGGTACGTGCCGGAGGGCTGACGCCGCAGCGGGCCGGCGCTGCAGTGGACCGACGCAGCAGCGGACCGGCGCTGCGGTGGGCCGACGCAGCAGCGGACCGATGCAGCGGTGGCGGACTACTGCTCGCGGAACCAGCCGGGGCCGCGGACCTCGGCGCCCAGGGCCTCGACCCGGGTACGGAGCTCCCGGTCCGCCGTGACGACGACGACCGGTGCGTGTCCGTCGCCGAGCGCCGACCGGGAGGCCTCGACGATCGCGTCGTCGCCGGAGCCCTCGGCGCGGACGACCCCGACCGAGTCGGCCGCACCGCCGAGGTCGCCGGCACCGACGGCACCCGCCGCCGTGCCCGCAGCACCGGCACCCGCGCCGGCCGCCCGTGCCTCGCCCTCGAGCACCACCGTCCACCGCGGCCACCAGCGGGCGAAGGGCAACCCGAGCTCCCCCGCGCCCACGCCCCGTCCGGCGAGCGCCGCCACGGACGACAGCAGCCGCTCCGCCGCGCCCGCACGGTCCTTCCACCAGCCGTCCGGGACGCTGCCGACGACGTTCGCCGCGTCCACCACCACGTGCGGCACCGTCTCGATCGCGCCGCGCAGGGCCGGCCACGAGGCACCGAAGCCCGGGTGCAGGGGCAGCGCGTCGACCTCGGCGACGGGGACCCACGACAGCGCGAGGCTCTCGCGGTCCGCGATCACCGGCTCGAACGGGCGGCGGGCGCGACCGACGACGGTCGTGTAGGTCCAGAAGCCCAGGTCGAGCACGGCGGCGTGCCGCAGGTCGATGCCGTCCTCGGGCACCCCGGCCTCCTCCGCGGACTCCCGGAGCGCGGCGGTGACGGCGTCCTCGTCCTGGTGGCGTGCACCACCGGGGATCCCCCACGTGCCGCCGTGGTGGCTCCACTCCACGCGGTGCTGCAGGAGCACCCGTCCGGCACCGTCGTCGACGAGCAGGCCGGCCGCGCCGAAGCGTCCCCAGGCCTTGGTGCCGTCCGGTCCGACGGCCCACGCGTCGCCGGGGTCGCGGGGTCCGGGCGGCGGTCCGGGAGGGGTCACGTCAGGCACCCGTCAACACTGGCACACCGCACCCCCGGAGTGCCCGGAGGAGGTCGTCGGACGTCGTGTACGGTGTCGTCCGAGACACGGGGTGCCGCACCGAGCGGCTGAGATCACACCCGTCGAACCTGCTCGAGCTCGTACTCGCGAAGGGATCGTCCATGCACACTGCTGCGCCCGTACCCGGACCCGCCGGCTCCCCGTCCCCGGACTGGGCCGACCGCACCGCCACGCTGCTCGAGGAGGTGCGCGCCCGCAGCCCCCTGGTGCAGTGCATCACGAACACCGTGGTGCAGAACGTCACGGCGAACGTCCTGCTCGCCCTCGGCGCCTCCGCGGCGATGGTCGACGTCACCACCGAGGCCGGTCCCTTCGCCCGCGTCGCCGACGCCCTGCTCGTCAACACCGGCACCCCGCACCCGGAGCCGCGTGCGGCGTCGGTCGAGGCGGCATCCGCAGCCGTCGACGTCGGCACACCGTGGGTCCTGGACCCCGTCGCGGTCGGCGCGCTGCCGGTCCGCACCGCCCTCGCCCGCGAGCTCCTCGCGCTCCGGCCGACCGTGCTGCGCGGGAACGCGTCGGAGGTCCTCGCCCTGCTCGGCGACGCCGACGGCGGCCGCGGGGTCGACAGCACCGTCGGCACGGACGAGGCGCGGGCGGCAGCGCTCCGGGCGTCGGACGGGAGGCTCGTGGGTGCCGTGGCCGTGTCCGGTCCCGTCGACCTGCTGGTCGCGCCGGGCACCGGTGTGGTGCGGGTCGCGAACGGGTCGCCGCTGCTGACCCGCATCACCGGCGGCGGGTGCGCGCTCGGCGCGGTGGTCGCCGCCTTCGCGGCGGTGGTCCCGGACGACCCGGGTGCAGCCGCCGTCGCCGGGACGGTGGTGCACACGGTCGCCGCCGAGCTCGCCGCACGTGACGCCGGCGGCCCGGGGACCTTCCAGCCGCTGTTCCTCGACCGGCTGGCGACGCTGACCCCCGAGGACGTCCTCCGGGTGGCGCGCATCACCACGGAGTCCGCACCACCGACGATCCCGGGGTCCGCTGCAGCGCCGACGGTGGTCCGACCGTGAGCGCCCCGACGGACCTGGGCGTCTACCTGGTCACCGACCCGGTGCTCGTCGACCGGCACGGCAGGGGCGTGCTCGGCGTCGTCCGTGCCGCGGTCGACGCCGGGGTGCGGCTCGTGCAGGTGCGCGACAAGCAGGCACCGGTCCGCGACCTCCTCGCCCTCACCGCCGCGGTGGCCGACGCCGTCGGGGACCGCGCGACCGTCGTGGTGGACGACCGGACGGACGTCGCGCTCGCCGCCCGACGTGCCGGACACCGGGTCGCGGGCGTGCACCTCGGCCAGTCGGACCTGCCCGTCGCGGCCGCCCGCGCGCTCCTCGGGCCGGACGCCCACGTGGGGCTCACCGCGAACGCCCCGGCCCACCTGGCGGCCCTCGCGGAGCTGCCCCGCGGCACCGTCGACCTGCTCGGCGTCGGTGTCGTCCACCCGACCTCGACGAAGCCGGACCACCCGCCGGCGCTCGGCGTGGACGGCGTCGCCCGGATCACCGGTGCGGCGCGCCCGCTCGGGGTCCCGTGCGTCGCGATCGGCGGCGTGACCCTGGACGACGTCGCGCCGCTGCGTGCGGCCGGTGTCGCCGGTGTCGCGGTGGTGTCCGGGATCTGCGCCGCCGCCGACCCGCACGCGGCAGCGGCGGCGTACCTCCGCGCCTGGAGCGGGTCGTGACCGCCGCCGAGCCCGCCGTGGGCTCGACGTCGCCGCCGGTGCCGCCGGTGCCGGTGCCGGGGCGGCCGCACGTGCCGCGGGTCCTCAGCATCGCGGGCACCGACCCGACGGGCGGCGCCGGACTCCACGCGGACCTCAAGGCGATCACGGCGCACGACGGCTACGGCATGGGCGTCGTCACGGCCCTGGTCGCGCAGAACACCCACGGCGTGCGGTCGGTGCACGTCCCCGACGTCGGGTTCCTCCGCGAGCAGCTCGACGCCGTGTCGGACGACGTGGTGGTCGACGCCGTCAAGGTCGGGATGCTCGGCACCGTCGACGTCGTCCGTACGGTCACGGACTGGCTCCGCGACCACCGCCCGCCCGTGGTCGTCGTGGACCCGGTGATGGTGGCCACGAGCGGCGACCGGCTGCTCGACCGGCAGGCGACCGCCGCGATGGGCGACCTGCTCGCGCTCGCCGACCTCGTGACCCCGAACCGCGCGGAGCTGACCGACCTCGTCGCGCTCGCCGGGGGCACCGCACCGACGCCCCTCGAAGCCGCACGGCTCGTGGCCCGTCGGTGGGACGTCCTGGTGCTCGCGAAGGGCGGGCACGACACGGGGCCGACCGCCGACGACGTGCTCGTCCGGCCCGACGGCTCCGCCCGCACCTTCCGGGGCCCGCGCATCGCGACGACCAACACGCACGGAACGGGGTGCTCCCTGTCGAGCGCGATCGCGACGCTCGCCGCACGGGACGGCGACTGGGAGCTCGCGGTCGGCGGGGCGAAGACGTGGCTCACCGCCGCACTCCGTGGCGCCGACGCGCTCCGGGTCGGGACGGGCAACGGACCGCTCGACCACGGTGCGCTCACCCGTGCCGCGCTCCCCCCGACGACCTGGACGGACCGGTGGTGGGCGGACGTCGCCGAGACCCTCGACCGGACGCTCTCGTGTTCCTTCCTCGAGGGCCTGCGTGACGGCACGCTCGACGGGGACGTGTTCGCCCGGTACCTCGCGCAGGACGTCCACTACCTGCGGGCCTACGAGCAGCACCTGCGACGGCTGGTCGCCACCACGGACGGCGAGCCCGCGGCGTTCTGGGCCTCGGCCGCCGCGGGCTGCGCCGACGAGGCACGCGACCTGCACCACCGCCGCCTGGCGGGCACGCACGCCGACGACCCGGTCCACCCGACGTGCGCCGGGTACCTCGCCCACCTGCAGGCCGCGGCCGACAGCGGGTCGGTCGGGGTGCTCGCCGCCGCCGTGCTGCCGTGCTTCCGGGTCTACGCCTGGGTCGGCACGCAGCTCGGCCGCGCCCCGGAGGGACACCCCTTCGCGGACTGGCTCGGCGCGTACGGCGACCCGGCGTTCGCTGCGGCGAGCGCCGAGGCGACCGCGCGCGTCGAGGCGCTCGCGGCCGCCGCGGACCCGTCCGAGCGGGGGCGGATGGCGCGGGTGCACCGACGGTCGACCGAGTGGGAGCTCGCGTTCTTCCGGATGCCGACGGAACAGGTGGACCCGTCGGCTCGGGTTGACCCCGCGGACCCGGCGGACCCGGCGATCCTGGAGGACCCGTCGGCTCCGGCTGACCCGCCGGCGCAGCGCGACTGACCGGACCACGGTTGTCGCACGCGGCACGGGACGGTCGGGAGGCACGGGGCGGACCCGAGCCGTGCCTCCCGTCCGGTGGGTCCCCCGTCTGCCGACTCGCCCGTCCGGCGGTCGTGCGGTCGCGTCAGCGCGCCGCCGGCTGCAGCCGGACCGTCTCGACCGTCAGCGCACGCCCGTCCACCGTGCCCCGCATCCACGTGAAGTCGGGCTGCCTGCGGCGGTCCGTCGGCGACCCGGGGTTGAGCAGGCGCATCCCCGACGGCGCGACCGAGTCCCACGGGATGTGCGAGTGCCCGAACACGAGCACGTCGGTGTCCGGGTACGCGGCGTCCGCCCGGCGCTCGCGACCCGTCGCCGCACCGGTCTCGTGCACCAGGGCGAAGCGGAGGTCCTCCACCGTGAAGCGGGCCACCAGCGGCAGCCGGTCGTCGAACTCGGGGCCGTCGTTGTTGCCGCGGACGCCCTCGAACCGACGGGACCGACCCTGCACGGCGTCGAGGGTGGCGAGGTCGACCCAGTCCCCCGCGTGCACGACGAGGTCCGCCGCGTCGACGTCCGCCCAGAGCCCAGCCGGCAGGTCCTTCGCGCGCTTCGGCAGGTGGGTGTCGGAGAGCAGGACGAACGAGGTGGTCACGGGGCGTCGGGACCGTCCGTACCGGCGTGGCCGTCCGGCGTCGCGCGGGCGGGCATCGGCAGACCGGCCTCGTCGGCGGCGCCGAGTCGTTCGAGCAGCCCGGCGAGGAGCGCGATGTCGTCGTCCGACCAGTCGGCGAGCCGTTCCTCGAGCGCGTCGCGGTGCAGGCGCACCGAGCGGTCGAGGGCGGCACGACCGGCGTCGGTCGCCTCGAGGGGCTTCGCGTTGCCGGAGCCGCCGTCGGTGGTCCGCACGAGCCCCGCCGCGAGCAGGCCGGACAGCTGCCGCGAGATCGTCGAGCGGTTGAGCCGCAGGTACCGGGCGATGTCGATCGCCATGCACCCGGGGTGCTGCACGACGAAGTCGACGAGGGACTGGTCGACGACGCTGAGCACGAGGTCGTCGCCGCGCGCCCGGATGCTCGCACGTCGCGTGATGCGGGCGAGTTCGGTGTAGGCGCGTCCGATGTCGCCGTTGCGGACCTCGTCGTCGGGGCGTCCGCCGTCACGGACCGCCGAGCTCGGGCTGCTCATCGCGTTCTCCAGCCTGTCACTGCGTGCGCCGGGTGCTCGGCGCTGGTGGGTGCCGCCACCCTACCGGCGGTCACGGGCTGCTCCCCCTCAGTGACCGGCGGCTGCGGCCTGCAGCGCGGGGATGTCGAGCTTGACCATGTCCTGCATCGCCTTGAACACCCGGGCGTTGGCCTCGGGGTCACCGCCGCCGGTCATCAGGTCGCCCATCATCGACGGGGTCACCTGCCACGTCAGGCCCCAGCGGTCGTGCAGCCACCCGCACGCGAGCGGTCGGCCGCCGTCGGCGAGGAGCGCGTCCCACACCCGGTCGAGCTCGTCCTGCGTGTCGACGTCGACCTGGAAGGACACGGCGTCGGTGTGCGGGTGCCCCGGGCCACCGTTCATCGCCCGGTAGGGCTGTCCGAGGAGCGTGAACTCGACGACGAGGGCGGTGCCGTCCGGCGTCCGGGCGACGCTGTCGACCCGACTGTCCGGGAAGAGCGACGTGTAGGTCGTGGCGGCCTGTTCGGCCTGGTCGTCGAACCAGAGGAACGGGGTGATCGTGGGCACGGTGCCTCCGGGTGCTCGGGTGCGGCCGCGACGCTGCGGCCGGAGCGTGGGGTGGGTCAGTCCGCGGTGCCGCGGCTGAGCAGGTCGGCCTTCTCGGGGTGTTCGTCGAACCACTTGCCGACGAACCAGCACATCGGCACGATGCGCTTCGTGGTCCTCGCCTCGACGTCGGCGACGGCGTGCGCGACGAGCTCCGCCGCGTAGCCGTGCCCGCGGTGGCTCGGGACCGTGTACGTGTGCGGGAACGACACGGCGTCCTCCGCGGCCCGGTAGTCGAGCACGCTCACGAGCTCGCCGTCGACGTACATCGCGTAGCGGTCGCGGTCGGCTTCGTCGCGGAACTCGTGGGCCATGGCGCCATCATGCACCCGACGGGCAGCGGCCGCACGGCGACGACGGCCCGGGGCGACCGCCGGTGGGAATGCACTGCTCGGCGCCGCGTTGCACGACCGCATGACAACGATCGGCATCATCGGAGCAGGCAACATCGGATCCCAGCTCGCGCGCCTCGCCGTGCAGCACGGCCACGAGGTCGTGATCGCCAACTCGCGCGGCCCCGAGACCCTGCAGGACCTGGTCTCGGAGCTCGGCGAGCACGCCCGCGCGGCCACCCGCGACGAGGCGGCAGCAGCGGGCGACATCGTCGTCGTGACCACCCCGCTCGCGGCGATCGAGACGATCCCGGTCGAGCCCCTGGTCGGCAAGGTCGTCATCGACACCAACAACTACTACCCGCAGCGCGACGGCCACATCACGTCCCTCGACGAGGAGACGACGACCACCGCCGAGCTCCTGCAGGACCACCTGCGCGGTGCCCGGGTCGTCAAGGCGTTCAACCACATCGCAGCCACGGCGCTGACCGACGAGGCCACCCCCGCCGGCACGCCCGACCGCCGCGCCCTGGTGGTCGCGGGCGACGATGCCGACGCCAAGCGGGTCGTCTCCGACCTGATCGACGAGTTCGGGTTCGACGTGGTCGACGCGGGCCCCCTCGCCGAGGGCTGGCGCATCCAGCGCGACACCCCCGGGTACGTCACGCGGTACACCGCCGAGGAACTCCGGGCGAAGCTCGCCGAGGCGGAGCGCTACCGCGACATGTAGCCCCCACCTCCGCAACACGCCACGAAGGCGGTTCCCCGCAGCGGTACAGCTCGGCGCGGAGCCGCCTTCGTTGCGTCTCGCGAGCCCCGGCCGCGAGGCATCCTGCGCGAAGTGGACTGCGCGACCCCGGAACTGGGGCTGCGCAGCGGTCCATGCACGCGGATAGAAATGACGATGGATCAGAAGAGCGAGGGAGCACGAGTGGCGTCGCACCGCATGCCGGACCGAGACCGGCCGCGTCGAGCGGTCCCTGCGTGGGTCGTCGCACCCCCCGAGGACACCGCCGTCGGCCGGGAGGCACCACGCGCCCCCGCTCCGCAGGCACCCGTCCTCGACGCGGTCGCGGCCGTCCCCGTGGTCGCCCCCGGGACGCCCGGTGCGGCGGGTCCGACGCTGCCACAGGACCCGACCGACGTGCTGCCCGCCGTCGACGTCGTCGTGCCCGACTACCCGCCGCAGGAGCACCTGCTCCCGCCGGCCCCGACCTCGCCCGCGGTGCAGGTGCCGCCGTTCGACACCGCACCCCTGCCGGTGTCCCCCGTCGACGCCGCCGAGTCGGGCGGCCCCCTCACTCCGCCGGTCGACCCGACGCACAGCGCCCACGCCCCGGCACCGGTGGGGCCCCCCGCTCCCGCCGCCCCCGTCGTCGGACAGCCCCGCTTCTCGGTCCCCGGACTCGAGCACGTCCTGGTCGAGGGCGCGGAACCCGAGCCCTCCGGACCGATCGGGTACCGCACGCCGGCGCGCTTCGCCCGGCAGCAGGCACCGCGGCCGACCGTCGTCGACCCTGCGCCGTCCGGCTTCGACGCCGTCATCGCAGCGCCCGCCGCGCCCACCGTCCAGGCACCGTCGGTCTTCCCGGGCGGACCCGCAGCCGTGTCCACGCCGGAGGCCGCCGTGCCCACGGCAGCGGCTGCCGCACCCACGGCAGTGGCCGGGCCGTCGGCAGCCGGTGTCCCGGTCGCCGGCGGTGTGTCCGCGCCCTACCGGCGGGGTCGCCGGTCGGGACCGGCCGCGGCTCGCACCGGCACCGACGCCGAGGTGGGCGGACACGATGACGGTGAGCAGGGCCTCCAGACCGACCGTCGGGCGTCCCGCGACCGCAGCCGCACCGCGATCGGGGCGACCCCGGCAGCCGTGCTCGGCGCGGTGACCGGTGTCGCCGCCCTCGCCCTCGCCGCCTGGTGGTTCACGGCGCCGGCGACGGTGCACGCGACCGGACTGGTCCTCGGGGTGCTCGCCCTCGCGCTGTCGGTGACGGCCCTGCGGACCCCCGCGGCGACGTGGCAGCGACCGGTGGCGCTCCTCGGGGCGGTGCTCGGCGGTGTCGGCACGCTCGTGCTCCTCTGGGCGGTCGCCGCGGCGCTGCTGGCACCCGCCGGCGTGACGCTGCCCGACCTCACCGGCACGGGGACGACGCCGACCCTCGCGCCGTAGCGCTCAGACGGCGCGGACGACCCCGCGGGACAGGATCGCGCTCGTCAGGGCGTCGATCGGCTCGCGCTGCACGGTCGGGTTCGCGATGAGCACGTAGTCGACGGCGGGCAGGTCGGGCAGCGAGAGCCGCTGCGACACCTTCACGAGGTCGGCCGGGATCAGCGAGTGCGGGAACACCGCGACCCCGATGCCCGCCCGGACCGCCGCGAGCACGCCGTTCACGTCACGGGTGTTGCAGGTGATCCGCCAGGTGCGCCCGGCGGACTCGAGGGCGTCGATCGCCATCTGCCGGCTGATGCTCGGCGCCTGGTACGCGATCAGCGGGACGGGCTCGTCGGCTTCGAGCGCGATGCCGTCCTGCGCCATCCACACCATCTGGTCGGTCGCGACGCGGGTGCCCTCGGCGGACTCCCCCGCGGTCTGCTTGATGAACACGAGGTCGAGCTGACCCGCGTGCACCCGGCGGAGGAGCGGCGCGGACTGGTTCACCGTCAGCTCGAGGTTCACCTGCGGGTGCAGCCGGCGGAAGTCCCGCAGGATGCGCGGCAGCTGCGTGATCGCGAGGTCGTCCGCCGCACCGAAGCGGAGCCGGCCGCGGGTCGCGGCCCCGGAGAAGTAGGCGTCGGCGGTCGCGTGCGCGGCGAGGATCGAGCGGGCGAACCCGGCCATCGCGTCGCCGTTGTCGGTGAGCGCCACCCCGCGGGTGTCCCGGGCCACGAGGGTCCGCGCCACCGCGGTCTCGAGCCGTCGTACGTGCTGCGAGACGGTCGGCTGGCTGATGCCGAGGCGCTGCCCGGCGAGCGTGAAGCTGCCGGTCTCGGCGACGGCGAGGAACGTGCGGAGCAGCACCGGGTCGAGCACGTGACCTCCTCCGGCGGACGGGCCGCCGCCATTCGACATCGCAATGGAGTGATAGCCACCATAGAGGTGTCGAATGGGCCCGCGCCACGTAGTTTCGAACGGGTACCGACTCCACCCCCGACGATCCGGAGCCCCACCACCGTGAGTGCGTCATCGACGACCCTCCCTCCACCCACCGAACCACTCCCGATCCAGGCCGAGCGTCCACCGTGGCGGCACACCCTCATCGCCCTGTCGGTCCCCAACTTCCGGCTGTTCACCGCGACCAACCTCGTGGCGATGACCGCGGGCTGGATGCAGCGGATCGCGCAGGACTGGCTCGTCCTGCAGCTCACCGGCTCCGTCGCGCAGGTCGGCATCACCGTCGCGTGCCAGTTCGCGCCGATGCTGTTCTTCGGGCTCTGGGGCGGGGTGCTCGTCGACCGGTTCTCGAAGCGCGCGCTCATGATGCTCACCCAGGGCGCCTTCGCGGTGCTCTCCGCACTGCTCGCCGTCCTGACCCTCACCGGCGTGGTCGAGGCGTGGCACATCTGGGTCATCGCGTTCCTGGTCGGGATGGTCACCGTCATCGACAACCCCGCGCGGCAGGTCTTCGTCACCGAGATCGTCGGGCACCAGCACCTGCGGAACGCGATCAGCGTCAACTCGAGCGTGTTCCAGCTCGGCGGGATGATCGGGCCCGCGCTGTCCGGAGCGCTGCTCGTCGCCGTCGGGGCGGGGTGGTCGTTCGGGGTGAACGCGATCGCCTGCGTCGCCGTGGTCGTGACGCTCGGGTTCCTCCGGACCTCGGAGCTCCACCGGACCCCGCCGATGCCGCGCGCCAAGGGACAGCTCGTCGAGGGCCTGCGCTACGCCGTCCGGAAGCCGACGATCCTGGTGCCGGTCGTGCTCATGGCGTTCTTCTCGGTGTTCGCCCTGACGATGCCGGTGCTGCTCTCGGCCTTCGCGTCCGAGGTCTACGACGTGGGCGCGGGCGGCTACGGGGTGTTCAACTCCGCGGTCGCGGTCGGAGCCCTGGCCGGGGCGCTGCTCTCGACCAGGCGCGCGACCGTGCGGCTGCGGACGATCGTCGGCGGGGTGTTCTGGACGGGCGTGCTGCTCGTCGTGAGCGGCTCGATCCCGGTGATTGCGCCGTTCACCGTGGCGCTCGTCGCGGTCGGGATGTCACAACTGCTGTTCATGACGGCGTCGAACTCGCTCGTGCAGCTGTCGTCGAACGTCGCGATCCGAGGCCGGGTGATGTCGCTCTACGTGCTCGTGCTGCTCGGCGGCCAGGCCGTGGGCGGGCCGGTCATGGGGCAGGTCGTCGACCACTTCGGCGCGCACGTCGGCATGGTGGTCGCCGGGGGCGTCCCCGCGGTGGCGGCGGTCGTCGCCGGCGTCGTGCTCGCACGGCGGGGCGGGCTGCACCTGGCGGTGCGGATGCGGCACCACGTGCCGCTGCCCGCGATCGAGGCGCGGTAGCGCGCGGCGCGCGGCGCGGCTGCGGGGTCGCGGCGCGCGGCGCGCGGCGCGCGGCTGCGGGGTCGCGGCGCGCGGCGCGCGGTGCGCGGTGCGCGGCGCGCGGCGCTGGAGCACAACCGAAAGCACGTCGCGCCACGGGAACACACGGCGCGACGTGCGTTCCGTTGTGCAGGAGCACGCCGCACCACGCGACGGACGGGAGGCACGGGCAGACCCCGCACCGCGCCTCCCGTCCGGCAACGGAACACGCGCAGGGGCGCGGCACAACCGAAGGCACGTCGCGCCACGGGAACACGTGGCACGACGTGCGTTCCGTTGTGCAGGAGCACGCCGCACCACGTAGCGGACGGGAGGCACGGGCCGACCCCGCACCGCGCCTCCCGTCCGGCAACGGAACACGCGCAGGGGCGCGGCACAACCGAAGGCACGTCGCGCCACGGGAACACACGGCGCGACGTGCGTTCCGTTGTGCAGCAGCACGCCGCACCACGCGACGGACGGGAGGCACGGTGCGACCCCGCACCGTGCCTCCCGCCCGTCAGCGGGTCGCGCCGGCCGCTCGCGTCAGTACGCGACGCCGAACCGCGCGCGGTGGTGCGCCGGGTGCTCGATCTCGTCGACGATCGCGATCGCGTAGTCCGCACCGGAGATGTCCGAGTTGCCCTCGGCGTCGGTGAGGAGCAGGTCGTCCGTGGTGCGGTAGGTGCCCCGACGCTCGCCGGGGTTGTACCCGCCGAAGGCCGCGGCCGGGCTCACGTAGAACCAGTCGACGTCGCCGGTGTACCCACCAGAGCGCAGGCGGTCGAGGATCTCACCGTGGCTCTTCGCCTCGCCCTTGAAGGCGTCGGGGAACTCGGCGGTCTCGTAGAGCGCCGGACCGCCCTCGGCGACGAGCAGCGAACCCGCACCACCGACGATGCCGAGCCGGGCGCCGGCAGCAGCCGCTGCGTCGACGAAGTGCTGGAACTTGTCCTTCAACTCACTGCCGTCCGCCTGGACCGCGTGCAGCGAGACCACGACGACGTCGGCGTCCTTCGTGACGTCCGCCACGAACGACGGGTCGAAGGCATCGCCCTGCGCGAGGGTGAGCCCCTCGGCGGCGTCGAGCTTGGAGGTGTCGCGAGCGACGGCGGTGACGGCGAGACCGCGGGACAGGGCCTCGCGGACGATGGCGGAGCCGGCGTACCCGGTGCCGCCGAAGACGACGATGTTGGTCATGAGAGTCCTTCCGTGACTGGTGCGACCGACGGTACTCGCGTTACTCTCTTCTGGGAAGTAGGCACCTCACAGTGCGTAACGGAGGTCGGGATGTCAGCACTCGAGTACAGCCCCTACGCGGCGGACTGCCCCTCGCGGCAGCTGCTCGACCGCATCGGCGACCGGTGGAGCGTGCTGGTGATCGGGTCGCTCGTCGACGGACCGCAGCGCTACTCCGCCGTCGCGAACCGGGTGCAGGGGGTGTCGCAGAAGATGCTCACGCAGACGCTGCGCGCGCTCGAGCGGGACGGACTGGTGACACGCACGGTCTTCCCCGAGATCCCGCCGCGGGTGGAGTACGAGCTCACCGAGCGGGGTCGCTCGCTGCGCGCGGTGCTGGCGCCGCTCGAGGACTGGGCGACGTCGCACATGGCGGACGTGCAGGACTCGCGCGACGTGTACGACGGGCGCTGAGCGCGTCGCCGTGTGGCGCCGTACCGCGCAGCACCGGGACCCGCACGGCACCGGTGCGGCGTCACGCGGCGCCGCGGACACGCGCGGCCGACCGCCGCTGACCGTCCGCAGGAAGACCCGGGAACCGGCGGTGGTTGCCTGGACACATGCGATCGATCGTCTACACGAAGCCCGGTGACAGCAGCGTCCTCGACCTGGTCGAGCGGGAGGTCCCCCAGCCCGGCCCCGGCGAGGTCCGCGTCCGCGTGGTCGTCTCCGGTGTGAACCCCACCGACTGGAAGGCCCGCGCCGGCGGTACCTACGGCGACGGCCTGCCCTTCCCCGAGATCACCCCGAACCAGGACGGTGCCGGCGTGGTCGACGCCGTCGGCGAGGGCGTCGAGACCCTGCACGAGGGAGACCGCGTGTGGCTGTACATGGCAGCCGCCAGCCGTCCCACCGGCACCGCGCAGGAGTACACCGTCGTCCCGGCAGCGCGCGCGGTCGTGCTGCCCGAGGGCACGAGCTTCGACGTGGGTGCCTCGCTCGGTGTCCCGGCGATGACCGCCCACCGCGCACTCACCACCCACGAGGACGGTCCGGACCGCCTGACCCCCGGTGCGCTCGAGGGCCGCACGGTCCTGGTCGCCGGTGGCGCCGGGGCGGTGGGGCACGCCGCGATCCAGCTCGCCCGGTGGGCCGGCGCGACCGTGATCAGCACGATCAGTTCCGACGAGAAGGCTGCCCTGGCGACCGCCGCCGGCGCGCACCACACCGTGAACTACCGCGACGAGGACGCCGCCGCGCGCATCCACGAGATCGCCCCGGACGGCGTCGACATCGTCGTGGAGGTCTCGATCCCGCAGAACGCCCAGCTCGTCGCCGACGTCCTGGCGAACCACGGCGTCGTGTCGATCTACGCGAACAACGGTGGCGACGACGCGACGCTGCCGATCCGTCCGAACATGTCGGTCAACGCGCGCTACCAGTTCCTGCTGCTGTACACGATCGGCGACCGAGCCCTGGCTGCCGCCGCCGAGGACGTCACCGCCGCGCTGCGCGCCGACGTCCTGCCCGTCGGCGAGGACGCCGGCCTCCCCCTGACGCGCTTCGCGCTCGAGAACACCGCGGCCGCGCACGACGCCGTCGAGGGCGACGCGGTCGGCAAGGTCCTGATCGACGTCGCGTCCGAGTAGGACCGTCGCGCGGTCGGCGCTGACCGACCGACGGACGGGAGGCGCGTGGCGGTGTCGCCACGCGCCTCCCGTCCGTCTCGGTGCGGGGCACCCCGCCGGGTCGCGTACCGGCAGCCCGTTACGCTGTCCCCGTGCCAGAGCAACGCCGCAGTCCCGGGAACCAGACTTCACTGCGTGAAGCCAATAGGGGCCGGGTCATCGCTGCGGTGAAGCGCCACGGCGGCCTGACCCAGGTCGAGCTGGCCGGGGTGACCGGTCTCTCGCCCGCGACCGTCTCGAACATCGTCAAGGAACTCGTCGCCACCGGGGCCCTGCACGCCACGCCGAGCACGTCGAGCGGCCGTCGGGCGCTCCGGGTGACGCTCCCGCACGGCCTCGGCCTGGTCGCCGGCGTGCACGTGTCACCGCGGCACCTCCGGGTCGCCCTGTCGGACCTGAACGCGACGGTGCTGGCCGAGCGGCACATGCCCCTCGCCCGCGACCACCGAGCCGACGCGGAGCTCGACAAGACCGCCCTCCTCGTGATGGACATGGTCGAGTCGATCGAGTCGTCGATGGACGAGGTGCTCGCGGTCGGACTCGCCGTCGCCGCACCGATCGACCGCCGGACCGGGATGACCGCGCGGGGCGGGATCCTGCGCGGGTGGGACGGCGTTCCGCTCGGGGCGTCGCTCGCGCGGCGACTCGACAAGCCCGTCCAGGTCGACAACTCAGCGAACCTCGCAGCCCTCGCCGAGCACCGCAGCGGAGCCGCCCGCGGGCGCAGCACCGTCGTGACACTCGACGTGGGGAACGGCATCGGGGCCGGACTGCTGCTCGACGGGCGGCTCTTCCGCGGACACCACGGCGTCGCGGGCGAGTTCGGACACACGCCCGTCGCGCCGCACGGGCCCGTGTGCCGGTGCGGGAACCGTGGCTGCCTCGAGGCGGTCGCGGGCGGCCCCGCGGTCCTGGCGGGCATCCGCGACGAGGTCGGCACGCTGAAGCTCGCGGACCTCGTCCTGCGCGCGATGGCGGGCGACGACACCTGCATCCGGGCGATCGCCGACGCCGGGCGGACGATCGGCACCGCCGCGGTCGGCCTGTGCAACCTGCTCGACCCGGAGCGCGTCGTCGTCACCGGGGAGTTCGCCCGCGCCGGCGAGCTGCTGCTCGGGCCGATGCGGCACGCCCTCGAGTCGTCGCTCATCGTCGACGTCGACGGCACCCCGGACGTCGTGCAGGGGCAGCTCGGCGAACGCGCGGCCGTCACCGGGGCGCTCGCGCTGGCGATCGAGTCGGTGGACGTCACGCAGGCACGCTGACCCGGGCACCGATCCGTGACCGGACCACCCGGCTCAGATAACGATCTCGGTATCACCCGTGCATCCCTTGTGTTCAAGTCTTGCAGCCAAGGACGTCCGCTGCCACACTCAGCACACCGCCACCGTGGGCGGTCCACCTGTTGGAGGACGTTTCAATGAAGAAAGCCACCACACGCGCCGTGCTGGGCGTCGGCGCCCTGCTGCTCGCGATCACCACACTCGCCGGTTGCTCGAACGGAGCGGACGCGAACAACGGCTCCGGAGGAGGCGGTGGGGACGCGTCGAACGCGAAGATCGGCCTGCTCCTGCCCGACTCCGTCACCGCCCGCTACGCCAGCGCCGACCGCCCGCTCTTCACCGCCGAGGTGAAGCAGCAGTGCCCCGACTGCTCGGTCGTCTACGCGAACGCCGACGGTGACGCGTCGAAGCAGCTCCAGCAGGCGCAGTCGATGCTCACCCAGGGCGTCAAGGTCCTCGTCCTCGACCCCTTCGACGGCGAGGCCGCCGCCTCGATCGTGCAGCAGGCCAAGGCCAAGAAGGTGCCGGTCATCTCGTACGACCGACTGATCAACAGCCCCGACCTGAGCTACTACATCTCGTTCGACAACGAGAAGGTCGGCGAGCTGCAGGGTCAGGCGCTCGTCGACGCGCTCAAGGCGAAGGACGTGCCGGCCGGATCGGGGATCATCATGGTCAACGGCTCCCCGACCGACAACAACGCCTCGCAGTTCAAGAAGGGCGCGCACTCGGTCATCGACAAGAGCGGGTACAAGGTCCTCGCCGAGTACGACACCCCCGGATGGGACCCGGCCAAGGCACAGGACTGGGCCGCCGGACAGATCAGCAAGCTGGGCACCGACGAGATCGCCGGGGTCTACGCGGCGAACGACGACACCGGCGGCGGTGTCATCGCAGCCCTCAAGGCGGCCGGCGCGAAGACGCTCCCGCCGGTGACCGGACAGGACGCCAGCCTCGCGGGCATCCAGCGCATCCTCGCTGGTGAGCAGTACATGACGGTCTACAAGGCGTTCAAGCCCGAGGCCTCGAAGGCCGCCGACCTGGCGATCCAGTTCGCCAAGGGCGAGGACCCGAAGGGCGAGACGACGGTGCAGACCGCCGGCGGCGCGAGCGTGCAGTCGACCCTGCTCGAGCCCGTCGCGGTGACGACGGAGAACGTGCAGGACACCGTCGTGAAGGACGGCCTGTACAAGGTCGACCAGATCTGCACCGCGCAGTACGCCTCGGCCTGCTCCAGCGCCGGCATCCAGTAGTCCCGACGCGGGTCCGGGACGTCCCCGAAGCCGGGGCAGCCCGGACCCGCACCGACCCACCCGCCCGCCCGGTCCCGCAGGACCGGGCGGGCCCCACCTCGGAGAGGACGCTCCCGTGAGCAACGAGGCACCCGCACCACACCCCTCCGCCGAGCCGGTGATGTCCCTCCGCGGCATCACGAAGCGGTTCGGCGCCGTCCAGGCCCTGAGCGACATCGACTTCGACGTGTACCCGGGCGAGGTGGTCGCGATCGTCGGCGACAACGGCGCCGGCAAGTCCACGTTCGTGAAGATCCTCGCCGGGGTGTACACACCCGACGGCGGCACCATCACGTTCGGCGGTGACGAGGTCACCGTGCCGAACCCGGCAGCCGCACAGGACCTCGGCATCGCGACCGTCTTCCAGGACCTCGCCCTCGCCGACAACCTCGACGTCGTGTCGAACCTGTACCTCGGGCGCGAGATCGTGCACCCGTTCCTCGACGAGGAGGAGATGGAGCGTCGCTCGTGGGAGCTCCTGCAGCAGCTCGCCGCTCGGATCCCCTCGGTCCGGATCCCGATCGCGTCGCTCTCCGGTGGTCAGCGCCAGACCGTCGCGATCGCCCGCTCCCTGATCGGTGACCCACAGGTCGTGATCCTCGACGAGCCCACCGCCGCTCTCGGCGTCGCACAGACTGCCGAGGTCCTCAACCTCGTCGAGCGGCTGCGCGAGCGGGGCCTCGGGGTGGTCCTCATCAGCCACAACCTCGCGGACGTGCAGGCCGTGGCCGACCGTGTCGCGGTCCTGCGCCTCGGTCGGAACAACGGGACCTTCCGCATCGACGACGTCTCCTACGAGGAGATCATCGCCGCCATCACCGGGGCCACCGACAACGCCGTCACGCGTCGCGCGGCTGCCCGGACCGAGCAGGAGACGACAGCATGAGCAAGACCGACGAGACCCTCACCGCGGCGACGCCGACGGCGTCAGCGGCGGACCTGCAGGACGAACGACTCCTCCGCGACCAGGGACTCGGCGGCGCCGCCAGGGCGTTCGTGCGCCGGGTCCGTGGCGGCGACATCGGCTCGCTGCCGGTGGTCGTCGGACTCGTGGTCATCTGGGCGGTGTTCCAAGCGCTCTCCCCCGACTTCCTGTCCCCGGGCAACCTCGTCAACCTCGCGCTGCAGTGCGCCGCGGTCGGCACCATCGCCATCGGCATCGTCCTCGTGCTGCTCCTCGGTGAGATCGACCTCTCGGTCGGAAGTGTCAGTGGTCTGGCCGCCGCGATCCTCGGGCAGGGACTCACGTCACTCGGGTGGCCGCTCTGGCTCGTGCTCCTGGTCGCGCTCGCGGTCGGCGCGGCGGCGGGCCTGCTGTACGGGCTGCTCTTCACCCGGTTCGGCGTCCCGAGCTTCGTGATCACCCTCGCCGGCCTGCTCGGCTTCCTCGGCCTGCAGCTGCTCATCCTCGGGCCGAACGGGTCGATCAACCTGCCCTACACCGACCCGATCGTGCAGTTCGCCTCGGCGTCCTACCTGCCGCCGTGGCTCGCGTACCTGCTCGCGGCCGTGGCTGCAGGCGGGCTCTTCGTCACCGAGGTCCGCCGAGCCGCCCGCCGCCGGAAGGCCGGGCTCTCGACGGGTGCGATCTCGCTGACGATCACGAAGTCGGTGCTGCTGTTCGTCGGCCTCTCGGTCATGGTCTGGTACCTGTCGCGCGACTTCGGCACCGGCACCTCGTTCGTGTTCTTCGTCGTCCTCGTCGTGCTCATGAACTTCCTCCTCAAGCGCACACGGTGGGGTCGGTCGGTCTACGCGGTCGGTGGCAACGTCGAGGCAGCCCGACGCTCCGGCATCCGGGTGAACCGCATCTACATCTCGGTGTTCGTCCTCACCTCGCTCTTCGCCACGATCGGCGGCATCCTGGCCGCGGCGCGGCTCAACTCCGCGAGCCTGTCCTCGGGCGCCGGCGACACGAACCTCAACGCGATCGCGGCCGCGGTCATCGGCGGGACGAGCCTGTTCGGAGGTCGAGGGAGTGCGTGGTCGGCGCTCCTCGGCATCGTCGTCATCCAGTCGATCTCGAACGGCCTGACCCTGCTCAGCCTCGACTCGTCGATCCGCTACATGATCACCGGCGCCGTGCTGCTGCTCGCCGTCATCATCGACTCGCTGTCGCGGCGCAGCCGCGCCAGCCACGGGGCAGCCTGACGGAACGCGTGCAACACCGGACGGGAGGCGCGTGGCTGGATCGCCACGCGCCTCCCGTCCGTCACGCCCCCGGTTCGTCGACGTGACCTGGTAAGCAGGACCCATGACCGACGTCTCGACGCCCGCGCCCGGAACCAGAGCACTCGTCCTCGGGGGTGGCGGCGTCGCCGGCATCGCGTGGGAGGTCGGGGTCCTCTCCGCCCTGCAGGACGCCGGGGTCGACCTCGATGCAGCGGACCTCGTCGTCGGGACGAGCGCCGGCAGCGTCGTCGGGTCGTTCGTCCGCGCCGGCGCCGTGGCCCAGGCGTACGAGCAGCAGCACGCGCCGCTGCCGAGCACCTACGTCGAGCCGGAGCGGATCGCCGGCGAGGACTTCCAGGACCGCCTGCTGCAGGTGCTCGCGGGCGCGACCTCGGAGCAGGACGCCCGTGCGCGGCTCGGTGCCGTGGCGCAGCAGGTCGTCACCGGGCAGTCCGACGAGGAGCGCACCGCGACCTTCGCCGAGACCCTGCCGTCGACCGACTGGCCGGCGAAGCGGCTCGCGCTGACGACGATCGACGCCCTCGACGGGGCGTTCCGGGTGCTGACCGCGGAGTCGGGCGTGCCGCTCCCCCGCGCCGTGGCCGCGAGCTGCTCCGTGCCGTTCGTGTGGTCCCCCGTGCACATCGACGGCGTCCCGCACTACGACGGGGGGCTCCGCTCGGCCACCAACGCGGACGTCGCCGCCGGGTACGAGCGCGTGCTCGTCGTCGCGTGCGGGCCGGAGGGACCGTCGCCGCTCGGGCCGTGGCTCGACCTGGCGGTGGAGTCCCTGCGGGCCGGCGGCAGCTCGGTCGAGACGATCGTGGCGGACAGCGGGGCGCAGCACGCGTTCGGCGAGAACTCGTTGTCACTGTCGACGCAGGCGCCCTCGGCGACCGAGGGTCGTCGGCAGGGCGAGGCGGGGGCGGAGGCGATCGCGGCGTTCTGGGCGTAGCCGTCGACGGTCGGCCGACGCGGTCGCCCGTCAGGTCTCGAGCGCGCCGTCCGCGACATCACACCCGTCGATCGACGGGTGCGGTGTCGCACGATGCACGCGCACCGGGTGCGGTCGCATGCTCCGACGTTGCACGCGTCGATCGACGCGTGCAACGTCGCGAGGACGGGCGGCAGCCGTCAGACGAAGGCGGCCTCGCCCGTGATCGCCCGGCCCACGATGAGCGTGTTCACCTCGCGCGTCCCCTCGTACGAGTAGATCGCCTCGGCGTCGGAGAAGAACCGCGCGACACCCTTGTCGAGGACGATGCCGTTGCCGCCCTGGACCTCGCGGCACCAGCCGACGGTCTCGCGCATCTTCGCCGTCGCGAACGCCTTCGCCATCGCGGAGTGCTCGTCGCCGCCGATTCCCTGGTCCTGCATCGCCGAGGCCTGCGTGCACAGCGCGATCGACGCGGTGATGTTCATCAGGGACCGCACGAGCAGGTCCTGCACCATCTGGTGCGCGGCGATCGGCTTGCCGAACTGCACGCGCTCGCGGGCGTAGGCGAGCGCTGCCTCGTAGGCACCGATCGCGATGCCGACGGCCTGCCAGGCGACCTCCGTACGGGTGAGCCGGAGCACCGCCGCCGTGGTGCGGAACGAGTCCGCGCGCTGGAGTCGGCGCGACTCGGGCACCCGGACGCCGTCGAGCACGATGTCGGCGTTCTGCACGGTGCGCAGCGCGATCTTGTCCTCGATCTTGGTGGCGGTGAAGCCCGGCGTGTCCGTGGTGACGAGGAAGCCCTTGACCTGCTGGTCGGCGACGTCCTTCGCCCAGATCACGACGACGTCCGCGAAGGTCGCGTTGCCGATCCACCGCTTCTCGCCGTCCAGCACCCAGGTGTCGCCCTCGCGCCGCGCCGTGGTGCGGAGCCCGCGCGCCGAGTCACTGCCCGACAGCGGCTCGGTCAACCCGAACGCGCCGACGACCTCGCCGCGAGCCATCCGCGGCAGCCACTCCTGCTGCTGCTCGTCGCTGCCGCCGACGGCGATCGAGTTCATCGCGAGGCCGGACTGCACCCCGATGAACGTGGAGACGCCGGCGTCGATGCGACCGAGTTCGAGCGCCGCCCAACCGCGGTACACGGCCGAGTTCTCGAAGTGCCGCACGAGCGGGATGCCCGGGCCGTACATGCCGAGCTCGGCGAGCGGCGCGATGGTCTGCACCGGGAACTCCGCACGGGCCCAGTACTGGTCGGCGATCGGACGGACCTCGGCCTCGAGGTACGCACGCAGCTGCCCGAGCGACTCCCGCTCACGGGCCGTGAGCCCCTCCTGGAACCGGTAGAAGTCGGACTCGAGCAGAGGCGTGTCGGTGATCGACGTTGACATGACACCAACGATGCATCATTCTCGAAAACGTTGCAAGACCGGCATCGGCACTCAGGGGGAACGGTGAGGAACGAACCACTCGGCACGCTCGGGTCGACGCTCGTCCCGAGCGCGCTCGCGGCCAGACTGGAGGCCCACGGCGACTCCCAGCGCGCGTTCCGGTCGGCGCGACGTGCGTTCATCGACGGAGCGCGCATCGACATGGGCTCGCTCGCGTCGTCGCTCGGTGTCGACCGCACCTCGCTGTTCCGGTGGGTCGGCAACCGCGACCAGTTGCTCTCGGAGATCCTGTGGTCGCTCGCCGTACCGACGTTGGACGCCGCGGGGCGGGCGGCGGCCCCGTCCGGCGCGGCGCGGATCGTCGACGTGCTCGACCACTTCACGGCGGACCTCATCCGCGCGCCGTACTTCCGCGCCTTCCTGACCCGCGAACCGAGCCGCGCCCTGCGCCTGCTCACGACGACCGACAGCGACGTGCAGCGCCGGTTCGTCGCCGTCGTGACCTCCGTCATCGCGACGGAACAGGAGGCCGGGGCGTTCGACCCGGCACCGCTGTCCGCTGAGGAGCTCGCACGGCTGCTGGTCCGCGTGTCGGAGTCGTTCACCTACGCGGACCTGATCTCCGGCGACGACCCCGATCCCGTCCGGGCGAGGACGACGTTCGCGTACATCCTCCGCCCGTGACGGCCGGGGCCCGTCGCCGTCCGGTCACTTCTGCGCGGCGAGCTCCAGGTTGATGTCGTCCGGGTCCTGCACCGAGAGGATGACCATGCCGGCGTCCCCGAGGTCGGTGACCTCTCCGTGCTCGATGCCGGCGGCGTCGAGGCGTTCGGCAGCAGCGTGCAGTTCGTCGACGGAACCCACGACGAAGCTCACGTGGTCGAGGCCGACGGTGTCCGGGTCGAAGCGCTGTCCGCTCGGCGCGACCGGACGCAGCCCGAAGAGCTGGTCGCCGACCGGGAAGATCGCGCCGCCGTAGAGCCGCTCACGGTCCTCGGTGATGCCGGGCTCGTCGGCGTGCTCGCTGAAGTCCATCGCCGGTGCCGTACCGAGCAGCTGCTCGTAGAAGGCCTTGCTGCGGTGGATGTCGGTGACGGTGACCCGCACGTGGGCGAGGCCGAGGGGCTTGACGATCTGTTCGCTCATGCACCCGAGCCAACGCCGGAGGGCTGAGCGACACCGGGCAGCGTGCGGCTACCGGCCAGCCCGGCGCACCCGGTCGGTCAGGCGTCCGACGGTCGCGGCGCCGCGAGCTCGAGGTTGATGTCGTCCGGGTCCTGCAGCGACAGGACGACGAGTCCGAACGGTTCGAGGTCCGTCACCGCCCCGTGCACGATGCCCGCCGAGTCGAGTCGTTCGACGGCGCGGTGGAGGTCGTCCACGGACCGGACCCGGAGGCTGAGGTGGTCGAGGCCCACCCGGTCGGGGTCGAAGCGGTCCCCCGCGGGAGCGACCGGTCGGAGCCCGAGCGTCTGCCCGTGGAACGTGAACGAGCACCCGCCGTACGTCCGCCAGGGGTCGTCGTGGATCGTGGGGTCGTCGATCTCGTCGCTGAAGTCGCTCCCGGGGGCCGTGCCGAACAGCTGTGCGTAGAACGCCTTGCTCCGTCGGATGTCCGTCACGGTCAACCGGACGTGCGCGAACCCCTGCGGATCGACGATGCCGCCGTCGGCCGTCCTCACCGGAAGCCCGCGGTGTCGAGGACGTGCCGAGGGAGCCCGTGGCCCGTGCAGCGATCTCGACGTCGGACGCCTCGGAAGACATCGCGCACGTGGTCGCCGCAGCCGGTCCACGAGGTCTTGCCGCACACCGGGCACTGGACGGACTCGCACATGCGATCGACGGTACGCAGCGCGGCTGCCGGACGGTACGGCGCACCGTCCCCCGCACGTCCGACGGTCCGGAAGGCGCACGGATTGCCTCGCGCATCGAACCACGAACGCGACATCGAACCAGCGCCCGGTGCTGGTTCGATGTCGCTTCCGTGGTCCGACTCCGGCCGCCCGCGCGTCGGGCGGCCCGGTCGAGCCGCCCGACGCCGGTCAGATCAGCGCGTCGGTGAGGTGGTTCGGCGTGCCGAAGCGGTGCGCCGTGATCGACACCGCCTGCTCGCGGAGGAACGGGAGCAGTTCGATCCGCCCGGCCTCGGTCACGGGCTCCCCGTACACGGCGACGTCCGGACGGCCACCGATCGCGGTCGTCAGCGCCGCGGTGTCGCCGCCGACGAGCCGCACGCGGGTGGACTCACCACGCTCGATGCGCTTCGCGAAGGCCTCGTCGGACTGCCCCTCGGCGACGGACCGGACGTTCGGGAGGGCGCGGACGGCCGATGCGACGACCGACGGCAGCGCGGCCACCGACGAGACGTCGATCGTCGTCCCGGCGCGGACCGCCGCGGCCACGACACGCACGAGGTCGGCGACCGCGGGCTCCTCCGCCGACGCCAGGCGGATGTGGACGCCGGGGTACGGCAGGTACCGTGCGATGTTCCGCTCGGCCGAGAGTGCCGAGACGTCGACCGCTGCACCGAAGAGCGACGACCAGGCCTGCTCGTCGGACGCGGCGGCACGTTCGAGCGACTCCGACGTGACCCCGGCTGCGCTGAGGAACGAGCGCACGGGGGCGGACGTCGCCCCACCGGCCGACGCCGGTGCCGGCGACCACGAACCGAGCCCGAGCAGGTAGTTCAGCCCGCCCGCCTTGGTGCCGGCTCCGACGGCGGACTTCTTCCACCCGCCGAAGGGCTGCCGCCGCACGATGGCACCGGTGATCCCGCGGTTCACGTAGAGGTTGCCCGCCTCGATCCGGTCGAGCCACGTGCCGATCTCGGACGCGTCGAGCGAGTGCAGTCCTGAGGTCAGGCCGTAGTCGACCTCGTTCACGATGTCGATCGCCTCGTCGAGGGTCTTCGCGGTCATGATGCCGAGGATCGGGCCGAAGTACTCGGTGCGGTGGAACGCCGAACCACGCCGGACACCGTCGCGGACACCGGGGCTCCACAGCTTGCCGGTGTCGTCGAGGCGCTTCGGTGCGACCGCCCACGACTCCCCCGAGCCGAGCGTCGTCAGGCCCTCGAGCAGCTTGCCGGCGGCGGGCTCGATGATCGGCCCCATCTGCGTCGTCGGGTCGGTCGGGTACCCGACGGTGAGCGAGGACACGGCGTCGAGGAGCTGCGAGCGGAAGCGGCGCGACGAAGCGACGGACCCGACGAGCACGACGAGCGAGGCGGCGGAGCACTTCTGCCCGGCGTGCCCGAAGGCGGAGGCGACGACGTCCTTGACCGCGAGGTCGAGGTCGGCGGACGGGGTGACGATGATCGCGTTCTTGCCCGACGT
The DNA here is from genome assembly GCF_017834105.1 of Curtobacterium sp. 1310. NCBI lineage: Bacteria > Bacillati > Actinomycetota > Actinomycetes > Micrococcales > Microbacteriaceae > Curtobacterium > Curtobacterium sp. 1310. Next base: position 846,967 of record NZ_JAFICY010000001.1, read on the forward strand.
CTCCGCGAGCAGCGGCAGGTCCGGACGGAACGACCGGAACAACTCGGCCGTCTCGTACGCGCCGGTGAGGATCACCCGGTCGACCTGGGGAGCAGCGACGAGCTGCTTGCCGAGGTCGTCCTCGGCCACCTGGACGAAGGCGAGCACGTCGGCCGGGACGCCGTGGGCGTCGAGCGCGGTCTCGATGACCGTCGCCAGCACGGCACCGCAGCGCTCGGCCGGGGGCGCGGGCTTCAGCACGACGGCCGACCCGGCAGCGAGGGCCGCCAGGGTCGAGCCGGCCGGGATCGCGACGGGGAAGTTCCACGGCGGCGTGACCAGCGTCAGCGCGGCCGGCGAGAAGGACGCGCCGTCGACGTCGTCGAGCTGCGCGGCGAGCTCGCCGTAGAAGTGCGCGAAGTCGATCGCCTCGGACACCTCGACGTCGGCCTGGTCGATCGTCTTGCCGGCCTCGGCCGCCATGACCTCGACGAGGGCGGCGCGGTTCGCCTCCAGCGCGTCGCCGACGGCGTGGAGCACCGCGCCGCGCGCAGCACCGGACCACGAGCCCCACTCGGTCCCGGCGGCGCGGACGCGACCCAGGACGGTCTCGAGCTGCTCGGCGGAGGTGAGCCGGGCCTCCTGGACGGCACGTTCCCCGAGCGTCGACGTGGCGACGCGCGACGTGATGGCGGCACCCCACTCGCGGACCGTCGCGACCGACGGGTCGCTGTCCGGCGTGTTCTCGAAGTGACCGGGGCGGGGGCGCTCGACCGCCGCGTACCGGTCGCCGACGCGGTGCGGCGCCGGGGCGTCCAGGCCACCGGGCTGCGAGAGCGGGGCCAGGGAGTCGCGGAACCGGGCTTCCTCGCGGGCGAAGAGCGCGGGCGATGACGCCAGCGAGAAGACCGCCGACATGAAGTTCTCCTGCGACGCGCCTTCCTCGAGCCGTCGGATCAGGTAGGCGATCGCCACGTCGAACTCGCCCGGGTGGACGACCGGCGTGTAGAGCAGCAGCGAGCCGACCGTGCGACGGACCGCCTCGGCCTGCCCCTGCGCCATGCCGAGCAGCATCTCGAACTCGATGCCGGCACGGACGCCGCGCTCCCCGGCGAGCAGCCAGGCGTGCGCGACGTCGAACAGGTTGTGCCCGGCGACGCCGACGCGCACGTTCGCGATGCGCTCGGGCGTGAGGGCCCAGTCGAGCACGCGCTTGTAGTTGGTGTCCGAGTCCTGCTTCGTGTGCCAGGTGGCGAGCGGCCACCCGTGCACCGAGGCCTCGACCTGCTCCATCGGCAGGTTCGCGCCCTTGACGAGGCGGACCTTGATGTCGGCACCGCCGCGGGCACGACGAGCGGCCGACCACTCCTGCAGGTGCTGCATCGCGGCGAGCGCGTCCGGCAGGTACGCCTGGAGCACGATGCCGGCTTCGAGGTCGGTGAACTCCGGCTCGTCGAGGAGCTTCGTGAAGACCGCGATCGTCAGGTCGAGGTCCTTGTACTCCTCCATGTCGAGGTTGATGAACTTGCGCGGCGAGCTTTGCACGGCGCGACGGAAGAGCGGGCGGAGCTTCGCGATGATGTCCTCGACCGCGTGGTCGAACGCCCACGGCGAGTGCGGGTGCACGGTCGACGAGACCTTGATCGAGACGTAGTCGACGTCGTCACGGGCGAGGAGCCGCTGCGTGCCCTCGAGCCGGCGCGAGGCCTCCTTCTCACCGAGCACCGCCTCGCCGAGCAGGTTCACGTTCAGCCGGACGCCGTCGCGCTTGATCTTCGCGATCGCCGGCCCCAGCTTGGCGTCGGTCGCGTCGACGATGAGGTGTCCGACCATCTCGCGGAGCACCCGCCGCGCGATCGGGACGACGACACCGGGCAGCACCGGGGCCATGCCACCGCCGAGCCGGACGAGCCCGCGGAGCGCGGCGGGCAGGAACCCCGGTGCACCCGGCGCGATCTGCCGGAGCTTCCGGGCGGCCACCCCGAGGTCCTCGGGCCGGACGACGCCGTCGACGAACCCGACCGCGAAGTCGAGCCCGGCCGGGTCGGCGAGGACGCCTGCGAGCTGCTTCGCCGAGCCGTCGACCGGGTAGGTCTCGGCCTCGGCCAACCACTGGCGGACGAGGGCGACGGACTGGTCCGCCAGGTCGTCGTGCGGGGTCGGTGCGGCTTCGGCGTCGCGTGCCTGGAGGTCGGTCATGGGTTCAGTGTGGAGTTCGAGAAGCGTAAGCGGAAGCAACTCCTGCTGATGCGTACCGTGCAGGACAGCTACTGTTTCTGCATGCTCGATGTCCGTCGTCTCGTCCTCCTCCGGGAGCTCTCGATCCGGGGCACCGTTGCAGCCGTCGCGGAGGCCCTCAACTTCACGCCGTCCGCGGTGTCGCAACAGCTCGCCGTGCTCGAGCGCGAGGCCGGCGTGCCCCTGCTCCGCAAGGTCGGCCGTCGCCTGCAGCTCACCCCGCAGGCCGAGGTGCTCGTGCAGGCCGCCGGGCACGTGCTCGACGTGCTCGACCAGGCGCAGGCGCAGGTGGAGTCGTCGCTCCCCACGGTGCAGGGACGGGTCCGCGTGGCGGTGTTCCAGTCGGCCGCCCTCGCCCTCATGCCGAACGCGCTGCACGAGATGGCCGTCGCGCACCCGGACGTGCGCATCGAGATGGTCCAGCGCGAGCCCGAGACGGCACTGCACGAGACGTGGGCCCGCGAGTTCGACATGGTGATCGCCGAGCAGTACCCGGCACACACCGCGCCGCATCTGTCCGGGCTGCACCGGTCGGACCTGACGACGGACGAGGTGCGCCTCGCGCTGCCGCCGGTCGACACGGCCCTGGCACCGGTGTCGTCCATCGAGGACGCCGAGGCGATGCCGTGGGTGATGGAGCCCCGCGGCACGGCGTCGCGGCACTTCGCCGAGCAGGTCTGCCGCCGGTGGGGCTTCGAGCCCGACGTGCGGTACGAGACCGCCGACCTGCAGACCCAGATCCGCCTGGTCGAGTCCGGGAACGCCGTCAGCCTCATGCCCGACCTGATGTGGACGGGTCGGACCACCACGTGCCGGCTCGTCGACCTGCCCGATCGTCCGCGACGGACGATCTTCACCGTGGTCCGCGCCGCAGGGTCGTCCTCCCCGGCGGTCCGTGCGCTCCGCGACGCCCTCGAACGCGCGGCGGCGTCCGTGCACCGCTGACCCGCAGCCTCCCGTCCGCCCCGTCACGCCGTGGCCGGCCGGGAGGCTCCTCCCGCGGCCCCGCCGTGTCCCTCGCGGACACGACGGGGCCGCTCCACGTCCACGGGGACACGGGCCGTCGGCTGCCCGTCCCACCGGGGCACGCGTCGGTAGCGTGGGCCGCATGCCCACGCTGCTGCACATCGACTCCTCCGCCGACCTCGCCCACTCGCGTTCGCGCGCCCTGACCGCCGCGTTCGCGGACGCCTGGCGCGCCCGCGGCCCGGAGTACACGGTGGTGCGCCGGGACCTGCACGTCGACCAGCTCCCGCACCTCGAGACCTCGGCACTGCACTGGGCAGCGTCCGACCGCACCGCCGAGGAGTCCGTCGCGCCCGAGGCCGAGGCACTCCGCCAGGAGGTCATCGACGAGCTCCTCGCCGCGGACGCCGTCGTCGTCGGGGCGCCGCTGTACAACTACACGGTGCCGTCGACCCTCAAGGCCTGGATCGACCGGGTCCACGTGCCCGGGGTCCTCGCCGGCGACGTCCAGCCGCTCGCCGGTCGGCCGGTCGTGACGGTCGTCAGCCGCGGCGCCACCTACGACGCCGGCTCCCCGACCGAGACCTGGGACCACGGCTCGCCCGTGCTGCACCTGATCCTCGGGACGGCGCTCGGCATGAAGCTGTACCCGGTGACCGTCAGCGCCACCCTCGCGGACCGGATCCCGGACCTCGCACCGCTCGCCGAGCACGCGTCGGCCGATTTCGCCGACGCCCGGACCACGCTCGAACGACTCGCCGCGACGGTCGTCTGAGCCGGACCGGAGGCAGCCGGACCGGAGGCAGCTGGACCGGCGTCAGCCGGACCGATCTCAGTCTCGCCGGATCTCGTCCGCCCGGCCGAGCAGGTCCGCGTGGAAGGCCGTCTGCGTCAGCGCGCTCGCGAGCAGGAACCCCGTCATCGAGTCGATCCCCCCGCTGAACGGCACGCGCGAGGCGACCTCGAACAGGGTCGGGGACGTCAGGGTGTCGAGCGCCGCGGCGACGTGGTGCGAACGCTCCGCTCGGTGCCGGGCGAGCGTCCGGGCACGCGTGACGACGTCGCGGAAGCGGTACTCGTGCCCCGGACAGACCTCGAGGTCGCCGTACCCGTCGAGCCGTGCGAGGGAGGACAGGAGGTCGCCGAGCGGGTTCGTGGTCGTCCGGCCGCCGAGTCCGATCCCGGAGTTGATGCGCGGCAGCACGTGGTCGCCGGTGAAGAGCAGCCCGTCGCCCTCGTCGACGAGGCACAGGTGCCCGGCGGTGTGCCCCGGTGTCCACAGCGCCCGGACCTCGCGACCGGGGATCGGCAGCACGTCGCCGTCCGCCACGAGCAGGTCCGCGAAGGGCTCGACGGCGCGACCGAGGCCGATCCGTCGTCCGCTCCCCCACGCGGCGACCACGCCGGCGACCAGCTCCGCGGGCAGCCCCCACCCGGCGATGTCGGCGTCGTTCGCGGCCGCGTCCTCGCGCTCCCGCCGCAGGGCCTCGACCTCGAGCCGGTGCATCGCGATCCGAGCCCCGCTCGCACGCCGGAGCGCGGCGGCAGCACCGAGGTGGTCGGCGTGCAGGTGCGTCACGACGACGAGTCCGACCTGGTCGACCGAGCGCCCGATCGCCGCGAGACCGGCGCGGAGCACCGCGAGCTCGTCGTCCTCCGCCCAGCCGGGGTCGATCACGGCGAGGGTCCCGTCGGTCCCCTCCACCACGTAGGAGAGGGTCGCGTCCGGCACGCCCCCGCGGAACGGCACCGCGAGGGTCCAGACGCCGGGGCGCACCTGCTCGACGGGCGGCAGGACGCCGTCGCGGAGCGCGGCGGCCTGCACGGGGCTGATCGGTTCCGGTGCCGGCGCTGCCGGCGGGGGCACGGTCGTCACGCGACCACCATAGTGACGACGCCCGCGCGCCGGGGTGGGCCGTGCCTCCCGGTCGGGACCCGTGCGCGTCGCGACGGACGGACGGCGCCGAGCCGAGCCTCCCGTCCGCCGGAGCGACCGCGAGTAGACAGGCCACATGGAGATCGCACCGATGCTCGCCAAGGCCGTCGCCACCGTGCCCGACCCCGACAGCGTCCGCGGCGGACTGCGGTACGAGCCGAAGTGGGACGGCTTCCGGGGGATCGTGACGGTCGACGGCGACGACGTCACCATCGGCAGCCGCGGGGCGAAGCCGCTCACCCGGTACTTCCCGGAGCTCGTGGAGGCCTTCCGCGCGCAGTTCGGCGGACGCGGCCACCCCGTCGTGCTCGACGGCGAGGTGGTCCTGCGGAGCGGTGAGCGGGGCGCCGAGCACCTGGACTGGGAGGCCCTCTCCCAGCGGATCCACCCCGCGGAGTCGCGCATCCGCACGCTGAGCGTCGAGACCCCCGCACAGTTCGTCGCGTTCGACCTCCTCGCCGTCGACGGGACGGAGCTGCTGGACCTGCCGTTCGACGAGCGGCGCGAGCGGCTGGAGGCACTCGCCGACGGCATGACCGACCCGCTGTTCGTCACCCGCACCACGCTCGACGTCGACCTCGCCCGCGAGTGGCTGACCACGTTCGAGGGCGCCGGCCTGGACGGCGTCGTGGCCAAGCCCCGGGCGAAGGCGTACGAGCCGAACAAGCGCACCATGCTCAAGGTGAAGCACCACCGGACCGCCGACGTCGTCGCGATCGGGTACCGCGTGCACAAGAGCGGCAGCGGCGTCGGCTCGCTGCTCGTCGGGCTGTACGACGCGGACGGTGACCTCCGCCAGGTCGGCGGCGTCTCCGCCTTCACCGACCGCCGGCGGCAGCAGTTGGTGGAGGAGCTCGAGCCCGTCGTGCTCCGCGATGCGGACGGGAGGCCCGTCACCGGTGACGGGGAACGGTCGCGGTTCTCGTCGGGTCGCGACACCTCGTTCGTCCGGCTCGCGCCGGAACGCGTGCTCGAGGTGCGGTACGACCAGATGGAGGGCGACCGGTTCCGGCACACGGTGCAGTTCGAGCGGTGGCGGCCCGACCGCGACGCCCGGTCGTGCGGGTTCGATCAGCTCGATGTCCCATCTGCGTACGACCTGCGCGACGTGTTGTCCTAGCGCTTGCACCGGCCGCCGCGCGTCAATATGCTCGCAGTAGTTAGGCTAACTAGTGACTTCCGGACGGGGATCCGGGGGCGCGGTGGAGACGGGAGCGGGACATGATCATCGACGGCATCAGCGACGCCAACCGAGGCACCTGGTCCCGCCTGACGCGACTGCACACGGCGAGCGTCACGCTGCCGATGCACACCAGCCGGGTCGCGAAGCCCGAGCACCGCGCCGAGGACGTCGCCGCGGCCTGAGCCGGCCCGGTCAGGGCCGGTCCGTCTCGCACGGTCCGTTCCGCGCTTCAGGCCTTCTTGGCCCGGGACGGCTGCACGCGCGGCGGCTCCCCCGGCATCTTCGGGAAGTCGGGCGGGAACGGCAGCTCGCCGAGCCCGGACGCCAGGTCCCGTTCCCACCACCCGAGCAACGGAGCGATGTCCCCCGGCTCCGCGTGCATCGACTCCCACGGATCGCCGAGGGTCCGCAGCCGTTCCGGGACGGCGATCACCGTCAGGGTCGTCGGGTCCACGCTGTCGAGCTCGTCCCAGGTGATCGGCGTCGAGACGCTCGCATGTGCCAGGGCTCGCGGGCTGTAGGCGCCGGCCATCGTGCGGTCGCGGTTCGCCTGGTTGAAGTCGACGAAGACGCGCTGCCCGCGCTCCTCCTTCCACCACGCCGTCGTCACACGGTCGGGCATCCGCCGCTCGAGCTCCCGCGCCGCCGCGATCACCGCGTGACGGACGTCGAGGAACTCGTGCTCGGGCCGGATCGGTGCGAACACGTGCAGGCCGCGGTTGCCGCTGGTCTTGATCCACGCCGTGAGCCCGACCTCGTCGAGCACCTTCCGGAGCTCGTGCGCGACCGGCACGGTGTCGTGGAAGTCGGTGCCCGGCTGCGGGTCGAGGTCGATGCGCAGCTGGTCGGGGTGGTCGGAGTCCTCGGCGCGGCTCGCCCACGGGTGGAACACGACGGTGTTCATCTGCGCTGCCCACACCGCGACCGCCGGCTCGTCGACAACGAGCTGCGGGTGTGACCGGCCGCTCGGGTAGGTGACGACGACGTCGCGCACGTACTCGGGAGCACCCTTCGGCGGGTTCTTCGAGAAGAACGAGTCCCCGTCGATGCCCGACCCGAACCGCTGCAGCGAGATCGGTCGGTCCCCGTTGGCCCGGACGAAGGGCTCCCCGACGGCGACCAGGTACTCGGCGAGGTCGAGCTTCGTGATGCCGACCTCGGGGAAGAGCACGCGGGACGGGCTGCTGATCCGCACCTCCCGGTCGCCGTCCGGACCCGGGACCGTCAGCGTCGTCGCCTCGCTCGCCATGCAGCGGACCGTACACGGCCGGCGCTCCGGGCGTCCCCGGCCCCGCCCCCGCCTGCCCTCGGCCCCGCCCTCCCCGCCGAGCTCTCCCCGCTGAGCTCTCTCCGCCGAGCGGGCCAGATCTGTCACGCGCACCGCCGTCGGCCGACGAGTTCCGCCCGCTCGGCGCGCCACGCGCGGCGTGTCCTGTCCGCTCAGGCGCGGCTGCGGAGGGCCGGCGAGCGGCACGGGGACGGGCGTGGAGCGTCGACCGAGCGACGCCGGGCACGATGGACCGGTGACGGCGTACCTCGGGGTGGACCTGGCGTGGGGCCTCGGCAGCGACCGGAAGCCCGCGAACGAGACCGGTCTCGTCGCGATGGCCGACGACGGCACGATCACGGACGCCGGGTGGGCCCGCGGGGTCGACGCCGTGACGGACTGGATCGCGGCGCACCTCGGGCGACGGACCCTGGTAGCTGTCGACGCCTCGCTCGTGGTGACGAACCCGAGCGGCATCCGCGAGGCCGAGCGGCAGGTCGGGCAACGCTACGGCCGGTGGAAGGTCGCGGCGAACCCGACGAACCTCGCCTCGGCGGCGAGCGCCGGGGCACGGCTGCTCGACCGGCTGACGGACCTCGGGATCGGCTACGTCAGCGACACCGCGGCGATGCGGGAGCGCACCGGGCAGGCGGCGTTCGAGTGCTACCCGTACACGACCCTCGTGGGGGTCGAGGAGCTCGGCTACGACGACGAGCGTCCGCGCTACAAGCGCCTCGACCTGAAGCTCCCGGCCGCCGTCGCCCGACAGCGGCGCGCGGAGGCGTTCGACGACCTGGTGCACCGGCTGCGCACGACCCCGCTCGACCCGCCGCTGCTGCTTGACTCCCATCCCCTGACGGCCGGGCTCGCCGACCCGTCGGTGCTGCACGGGCCGACACACAAGCACCGGGAGGACCTGCTCGACGGAGCCCTGTGCGCCTGGACCGCCGCGTTCTGGGAGCGGCACGGCGACGAACGGGTGCAGGTGCTGGGAGGTGACCCGGGCCTCCCGTCCGACCCACCGGACGAGGCGGGCCGCAAGCCCGTCGTGGTGGCACCCGCGCGTGGGTCGCAGCGGCGGCCGCGCGGCTAGGCTCGACGCCGTGAGCACCACGAGCGAACCCCTGCGCATCGGGCTGGTGTCGCTGCACACCTCCCCCGGCGACGAGCCCGGCTCCGGCGAGGTCGGCGGCATGAACGTCGTGGTCCGACACCAGGCCGAGGCCCTGGCCGACCGCGGCCACCAGGTGGAGATCATCACGCGGCGGTCGGCGCCCACGCAGCCGGACAGCGTCTCGCTCGTGCCGGGCGTGTGCCTGCGGTTCCTGTCCGCCGGGCCAGCGGAGCCGGTGCCGAAGGGCGAGCACGACGCGTTCATCGAGCCGTTCCGGGCGGGCCTCGAGGAACTCGGCCCCTACGACGTGCTGCACTCGCACCACTGGTTCTCCGGCGTCGCCGCCCTGCCCGTCGCCCGCGAGCGGGGCATCCCGCACGTGCAGTCCTTCCACTCCATCGCGGCCGAGTCGGACACTCCCCTGTCCGAGGGCGAGCGTCCCGAGTCCGCTGGCCGTCCCGCGGGTGAGCGGATGCTGGCGCGCGACTCCGACGCCGTCGTCGTCGTGTCGTCCGCCGAGGCGTCGACCGTCCGCACGCGTCTCGGCGGCGACGAGTCGCGGACGTGGATCGTCCCGCCGGGCGTCGACGGGTCCGTCTTCCGCCCCGCCGGCGCCGGCGCGCGCCGCGCGGAGACACCGTACGTCGTCGCGGCGGCACGCGTGCAGCCGCTGAAGGGGCTCGACCTGGCGATCGAGGCGGTCGCGGGCATCGGCCAGGAGGTCCGCCCCACCCTCGTCATCGCGGGCGACGCCTCGAGCGAGGCAGGCGACTACGTGGACGAACTGCGTCGGCTCGCCGCCGCGCACGGCATCGCCGACCGCGTGACCTTCGTCGGTCCGCAATCGCGTGCCGACCTGGCGTTCCTGTTCCGTGGCGCAGCGGCCGTGCTCGTGCCGTCGCACTCGGAGACCTACGGACTCGTGGCGCTCGAGGGCTCCGCCTCCGGGGTGCCCGTCGTCGCGGCGGCTGCCGGTGGGCTGCGGGAGGCCGTGGTCGACGGGGAGACCGGGGTCGTGCTCGAGTCCCGGGACCCGGGCGACTGGGCTGCGGAGATCGAACGGATCCTGACCGATCGGACGTACGCGGCCGGGCTCGCCGCCGCGGGTCGGGAGCACGCCGAGCGCCTGAGCTGGGAGCGCTCGGCGGCCGGACTCGAGGACGTGTACCGGCGGGTGCTCGGACGCTCGTGACGGCCGGAGGCGCGGGGATCGAGCGGCCGGAGTCGGCTGGCGGGCTCGACCCGTCGGGGTCGGCTGGCGCGCTCGCCCCGGCGGCGTCGGCTGACGGGCTCGACCTGACAGGGCCGGCTGGCGGGCTCGACCTGTCGGGGTTCTGGGCTGCGCTCGACGCCGTGCCGGTGGCCGAGGACGCCGAAGCGCTCTACTCCACCGACTCGGCCGAGGGGCGACTCCGACGTACGAACCTGTCGGCCTACCTGTCCCACGTCGGGGCAGCGGCCGACACCGTGCTCGTCGCCGAGGCCCCCGGCTGGCGCGGCATGACCAACACGGGCATCCCCTTCACGAGCATGCGGGAGCTCGGCACGCTCGGCTTCGACGTCCTCGTGCCGCCGGAGCCGACCGCGCCGTGGGAGGCGTCGTCCCGGGTCGTGCACGCGGCGTTGCAGGACTGGTCGGGTCCGCTCCCCCTGGCCTGGGCGATCTTCCCGCACCACCCCTTCGTCGCGCCCGACCGGCAGACGAACCGGACCCCGCGTCCGGCCGAGGTCCGCGCCGGGGCTCCCGTCGCACTCGCGCTGCTCGAGGCGCTGCGGCACGCGCGTACCGCCGATCGTGCCGGTCGCCGCCGGGACGTGCGGGTCGTCGCGGTCGGGCGGAAGGCGCAGGGGGCGCTCGCGCTGGCGGGCATCGACGCCGTGGCGGTGCGGCACCCGGCGCAGGGCGGCGCGGCGCAGTTCACGGAGCAGGTGCGGGCGCTGCAGGGGTAGCGCGGCCCGGGCGGGCGGAACGACGAATCCGCTGTCGGACGACACCCGCGATGTCGCACCAGCCCACACAGCCGAGCACCGTGGGAGCGAAACGACGGACCCGCTGTCGTACGACAACCGCGATGTCGCACGAGCCCGCGAACGCTCAGTGTGCGGGCGGGCTCGCGGGCGGAACGACGATGACGCTGTCGCACGACAACCGCGATGTCGCACGAGCCCGCGAACGCTCAGTGTGCGGGCGGAACGACGATGACGCTGTCGCACGACAACCGCGATGTCGCACGAGCCCGCGAACGCTCAGTGTGCGGGCGGAACGACGATGTCGCTGTCGTACGATAACTGCAATGTCGCGTGGGCCCGCACGCACTGCGCGGCTGCGATGCCTCGGCGCCCGAGCGTCGCGGGCTCAGGCGGAGCGGACCTCGACGCCCTTGGCTGCCAGGCGCTCGGTCACGTGCGCGGGCAGCGGCGCGGCGGCGTACACGGTCGTCAGCGCGGGGAGGTCGAGCACGTCGTCCCAGTTCTGCGGGTCGTAGCGGTCGTCGGACCCGTCCCACCCGGGGTGGACGTCCTGCAGGACTTCGAGGTCGGAGTCGACGGTGAGCTCGGTCACCAGCGCCAAGTGCGACGGCAGCAGGTCGAGGTCGTCGTAGTACTCGCGAGCGCGGTCGTCCTGTCCCTCGACGTCGAGGTCCTCACCGGCGTCCTCGTCCTCGTCGCCGTCGTAGGGCTCCAGCACGTCGAGGTCGTAGCAGAGGACGTCGAGCACGAGCAGCTTGGCGTTGAAGTCGGCGAACTCGACGGGCTCTTCGGTGGTGTCGGAATCGTCGTGCATGCCCCGGAGCGTAGCCACCGGAGCCCGTGAGCGACCGCGCGATCGCATCACGGGCGTGTTGCAGCCGGCGTCGATCTTCCTGTGAGAGTAGACAGAGTGCCATCCCTCGGGAAAGGCTGACGTATGACCACCACCAAGTCGGACACGACGCAGCAGGAGCAGCCCACGCTCAAGCGCGTCATCGGTCCCAAGCTGCTGCTGCTCTTCATCGTCGGCGACATCCTGGGGACGGGCGTCTACGCGCTCACCGGCCAGGTCGCCGCCGAGGTCGGCGGTGCCGCATGGCTCCCCTTCCTCATCGCCTTCGCGGTCGCCCTGCTCACGGCGTTCTCGTACCTCGAGCTCGTGACGAAGTACCCCCAGACGGCGGGCGCCGCGCTCTACGTGCACAAGGCGTTCGGCATCCACTTCGTCACCTTCATCGTCACGTTCATCGTGATGTGCTCGGGCATCACGTCGGCGAGCACGGCCTCGCGGGCGTTCGCGGCGAACCTCGGCGCCGGCTTCGGCCTCGAGCTGCCGAACGGCGTCGTCATGCTCATCGCGATGGGGTTCATGCTCGCGGTGATGGCGGTCAACTTCCGCGGGGTCAGTGAGAGCGTCAAGACGAACGTGGTGCTCACCCTGGTCGAGCTGTCCGGTCTGGTGATGGTGATCCTCATCGGCTTCTGGGCGATCGCCGGTGGCAACGCGGACTTCTCGCGCGTGGTTATGTTCGACACCCCCGAGGACAAGACGCTGCTGCTGTCGGTGTCGACCGCGACCTCGCTGGCCTTCTTCGCGATGGTCGGTTTCGAGGACTCGGTGAACATGGCCGAGGAGACCAAGGACCCGTCGCGGATCTTCCCGAAGGTGATGCTCACCGGCCTCGGCATCACGGCGGTCATCTACGTGCTCGTGTCGATCTGCGCCGTCGCGGTCGTGCCGATCGGCGAGCTCGCCGGCAACGAGACCCCGCTCGTCACGGTCGTGCAGACCGCGGCGCCGGACTTCCCCATCGCCGACCTGCTGCCGTTCATCTCGATGTTCGCGGTCGCCAACACCGCGCTGATCAACATGATGATGGCGTCCCGGCTGCTGTACGGCATGAGCAAGCAGGGCGTGCTGCCAGGCTTCCTCTCGCGAGTGTCGCCGGCGCGTCGCACGCCGTCGACCGCGATCGTCTTCACCACCGTCATCTCGCTGCTGCTCATCGGCTGGGTCTCGCTCGACCCGGACTCCCCCATCGTCGTGGTCCTCGGCGGCACGACCTCGTTGCTCCTGCTCTCGGTCTTCACGGTCGTGAACCTCTCGGTGCTGGTGCTCCGTCGCGACCGCGTCGGGCACAAGCACTTCCGGGCCGGTGTCGTGATCCCCGTCATCGGCGTGGTCACCTGCCTGTGGCTCGTCCTCCCCTTCTCGTCCGGTCGCGACCCGCAGCAGTACCAGATCGCCGGCGCACTGCTGGGGCTCGGCGTCCTGCTCTGGCTCCTCACGTGGTTCACGCACGGCCGGAAGCAGACCGAGAAGGCGCCCACCGGACTCGTCACCGAGCCGACCGCGGTGGTCCGTCCGGGCACCGGCCACCGGCACCACGAGGACGGCGACGGCGGACACGGCGACGCGGACGGCCACCGCCGGGACGGCTGATGGAGGCGTCCGAGGTCATCTTCGCGATCTCCATCGGGACGATCGTCCTGGTCTCGCTGTCGGCTGCGTTCCGATCCGGCCGCCGACGCGACTGACCGGAGACGGGCGCCGCCGACAAGACCGACCGGGAGCACGGGGCCGCCGACACCCCCGATCGGGCGGCTGCGGTTCCCAGCCGACGCCCGTACGCTCGTCGTGCCCTGCACCCGACCGTCCGGTACTCGCGACGGACCGCCCGCCCGGAAGGACCCCGACATGCGCCGCGCCGGCATCACCATCGCCTCGGTGTTCGGGGCAGGCGTGGTCGCGGCCGTCATCGGCGTGGTGGTCGTCGTCGTCATCGCGGTGCACTCGCTGACCGGCGCAGCGAAGTCCGTGACCGCGGCGCCCGCCTGTCCCGACGTCGCCTCGCGCACGATCGGCGGCATCGTGGTGCCCGCAGGCCCGGTCGCCGGCTTCTGCCAGGACCGCCTGGTGAACGCCGCGTACGTGATCGAGGCCGCCCAGGCGCTCGGCATCGGCCCGCACACCCAGGCCGTCGGCGTGATGACCGCGATCGGCGAGTCGAGCCTGGTGAACCTCGACCACGGGGACGCCGCAGGACCGGACAGCCGCGGGCTCTTCCAGCAGCGCGACAACGGCGCGTGGGGCACGTACGAGCAGCGGATGGACCCGTACACGGCGGCGACGATGTTCTACGCGAAGCTCGTGAAGACGCCGGGGTGGAAGACGATGACCCCGACCCAGATGGCGCACGCGGTGCAGATCAACGCGGACCCGGACCACTACGCGAAGTTCTGGCCGGAGGCGAAGGCCGTCGTCGAGGGCCTCACGGGGCAGTCGGTGCCGGACACCGCTCCCCAGGGCTGAGGTCACCGCAGCACCGGCCCGAGCTCCTCGGCGTCGTGGAGCTCGACCATCGACGCCCCCGTGGCGTTCACGACGACCTGACCCCGCAGTCGCACCGCACGCTCGGCGAAGGCGCACGCGCAGGCGTCGATCCACTCCCAGTCGACCGGGAACAGCTGCGTCTCACCCGGCCGTTCCCACGCGAGCACGACCTCGGACGCAGCGTTGTCGACGCAGACCTCCGCGACCAGCGTGGCGAAGTCCTCGACGTGCTCGTCCGGCTGCAGCGGCAGGTCCGACACGGGCAGCAGGAACGGGATCGGCAGCGCCCGTTCGTCGAGGAAGAGCACCCAGCACTGCCGCCGGATCGGGGGCCCGACGACCCCGGAGACGAGGGCGACGACGTCGGCGTCGGTCCGGGCGGACGTGGTGAACAGCTGGTCGAGCACTTCGGTTCCTGACATGCTCCGAGCCTGCGGCCCGAGCCCGGCGGGCAGCAGCGTCGACCGACGATCTGTGGACGACGATGCCGAGACCAAACCCTGTGCAGGAAGACCGGCAGCAGCCCGGCAGATCCCCGGCAGGAGCCCGGCAGGACGAGCGTCAGAACCCGTGCTGCACGGCGGAGTCGACGAGCAGCAGGGCAGCGAAGAACACGACGACCTGCGCGGCGATGCCGACCAGCACCAGGGGCCACGCGAGCCGTCGCCGGACGAGCCGCACGACGCAACCGACGACCGTCCCGACGAGCACCAGCACGACGAGCACCGGACCGACGGTCACCACCCCGCCGCCGAGCCCGGCGTCGCAGGTGTTCCCCGGCGCCGCACACGAGTGGAAGGCCATCGACAGGAAGACGATGCCGCCACCGACGGCCACCGACTCGACGGCCAGCAGGACGAGCAGCAGCACCGTGGCGACCACGTCCGCGACGCGACGGTGCGTGCGTGCAGCGAGCCGTGCCTCCCGGCCGACCGCGACAGCCGACGCAACCGCCCCGTCCGACCCGACCGCCGAAGCCGACGCGACCGCCCCGTCCGACCCGACCCCAGCAGCCGCCCCGTCCGACCCGGCCACGCCGACGGACCCGGACGACACGTCCGGGTCCTGCGACGCCGCCGGGACAGCCATCAGCGCCCCGTACCGGACCCGCGGGTCGACCAGAGCGCCGCCCAGATGAGCAGCGGCTGCCCGAACAGACGAGCGACGCGCTTCTCGTCGGAGTCGAGGCCGAACGCGTCGCGGCGGTTCACCCACTGCGACAGGTTGCCCGGGAAGATCACCGTGAAGAACAGGGCCGCGACCGTGCCGACGGTCTTCCGGCGGCTGCGCGGCGTGAAGAGCAGCGCGCTGCCGAGCCCGATCTCCGCCACACCGGAGGCCAGCACGGTCGTGTCCGTGTCGAGCGGCACGAAGTCCGGCACCTGGGCGCGGAAGTCACGACGGGCGAAGGTGAGGTGGCTGGTGCCCGCGAAGACGAGCGCAGCACCGAGGAGGACACGGACGAAGGAACGCATGCCCTCATCGTGCTCGCTCGCGCAGTGTCCGTCCGGCGCGTCGCGCGGTGATGCGCGGACCGGCCGTCCCCGGAGGCGAGCGCACCGGGCCACGGGTCGGTACGTTCGGACCCATGGCAGCCGTCGCTCGCGACCACGAACCGCCCGCCGTCCTCGCGACCGTCGCCGTGCTGCTCGCTCCCCTCTCGCTCTGGATGGGCATCATCGTGCCCGCCGCCGACATGGCGCGGCACGTGCTCCTCGAGGCCGTGTTCGGCATCGTCTGCGTGCTCTGCGGCGTCCGCGCGGTCCGGATCGCCGGTCGACGTCGCGCCGTGCGCGTCTGGGCGTGGATCGGGATGGTGCTCGGTGGCCTCGGCCTGGTGATGACGGCCTGGCAGCTGCTCACCTTCGCGACCGACGGAGGCTTCCCGCCGCCGTTCTGGTCGCCCTACGCGCGCCGCTGACCGCGGTCATCCATCACCGGTCGACGGCCTGGAGGCGCGGCGGACCTCCGCCCCGTCGCCGCCACCGGGCGGGCGGTCACCAGCCGAGCGTGCCCGGCCCGCCCTTGAAGGGTCCGACCACCCGCGAGGTGATCCACCCGCCGTAGAAGTCGCCCTCCTGCGCCTGCACGACCTCGCCGCCGACCTCGCAGGAGTCCATCGCCGACGGGTAGATCGCCACCCGGTCGCGGAGGTCCTCGTACCCGGGCTCCGGCGTCGGGTAGTTCCACGCCGCCCGGGGCGCGACGACGCCGTCCCCGCCGACCACGTCGAAGTAGCGCGCACGCCCCTTGAACTCGCACATGCTCGACCCCTGCGCCGGACGCAGCTCGAGCCCCGCCATCGGGACGTAGTACACCGGCGGGTGCGAGGTCTCGAGCACCCGGACGGCGTCGGTCGTGTCGACCACGATCGTCCCGCCGAGCCGCACGACGACGCGGTCGGGGACCGCCTCGACGGCGGGAGGACGCGGGTAGTCCCAGACGGACTCCTGGCCGGGACCGGGTTCGACACGAGCAGCACGTTGCATGCAACCGGGTCTACCACCGCCGCCGCAGAAGGAGCAGAGTGGGCGCGTGACGACGACGACACAGGGGATCTTCCGGCGGAAGCCCATCGACACGATCGACGACGACCCCGAGGGCGAGGGCGGCCTGAAACGGCACCTCGGCCCCTGGCAGCTCACGGCCATCGGCATCGGCGGCATCATCGGCGCGGGCATCTTCACCCTCGCCGGCACCGTCGCGAACGGCGTCGCCGGCCCCGCCGTCCTCATCAGCTTCCTGATCGCCGGTGTCGCCAGTGCCGCCGCCGCGCTGTCGTACGCCGAGTTCGCGGGGATGATCCCGAAGGCCGGCAGCGCCTACACGTACGGCTACGCCGTGCTCGGCGAGGTCGTCGGGTGGTTCATCGGCTGGGACCTGCTGCTCGAGTACACCGCCATCGTCGCCGTCGTCGCGATCGGCATCTCCGGCTACGTCGGGTTCCTCGTCGGCCAGTTCGGCATCGACCTGCCCGCGTGGATGCTCGGTGCACCCGGCACCGGCGACGGCCACGTGGTCGACGTCTTCGCGATCCTGCTCTGCCTGCTCACGGCCTTCGTCCTCACCCGGGGCATCCGCAGTGCCGCGCGGTTCGAGCTCGTGGCCGTGGCGATCAAGGTCGCCCTGGTCGTGCTCATCGTCGTGCTCGGGGTGTTCCACATCAACAGCGCGAACTACTCGCCGTACTTCCCGTTCGGCTTCGGCGGCGTGATGACCGGCGCCGCCACGGTGTTCTTCGCGGTGTTCGGCTACGACGCGATGTCCACCGCCGCCGAGGAGTCCACCGACGCGCGGAAGCACATGCCGAAGGCGATCCTGCTGTCGCTCGGCATCGCGATGGTGCTCTACGTCCTGGCGACGCTCGTGCTCACCGGCATGCAGAAGTACACCGACATCGACCCCGCCTCGGGGTTCTCGTCGGCGTTCGCGTCGGTCGGGCTCGGCGGGGTCGCGAACGTCATCGCGATCGGGGCGATCGTCGGCATCGTGACCGTGCTGGTCACCTTCATGCTCGGGGCCTCGCGCGTCTGGTTCTCGATGAGCCGGGACGGGCTCATGCCGAAGTGGTTCGCGAAGACCGACCCGAAGCGGCACGTGCCCACGCGGGTGACGTGGATCCTCGGCATCGCGTCGGCGGTGCTCGCGGGGCTGCTGCCGATCGGCGTCGTCGCGGAGCTGACGAACATCGGGATCCTGCTCGCGTTCGTCGTCGTCTGCTCGGCAGTGATCGTGCTGCGCTACCGGCAGCCCGACCTCGACCGGCAGTTCCGTCTCCCGTTCATGCCCGTCGTGCCGATCATCGGGGTCGTCGCCTCACTGTGGCTCGTGACGTTCCTGCAGTGGGAGACCTGGGTGCGGTTCGCGATCTGGTTCGCGATCGGGCTCGGGGTGTACTTCGGGTACTCGCGGAAGCACAGCAAGCTGGCCACAGAGCAGCGCTGAGGCTCCTCGCCCCGAGGGCGACGGTGCGCGTCCTCCCGTCAGGAGGGCACGCGCATCGCCGGTCCTGGTCGAGCCAGCGGACCTCGGCCTGATCGGGAACGAGTCCATCCGCCCAGTCGACGTCCTTCCGCTCGCCGTCCCCCGACGGGGCCGTGATGTCGGACACCCACGCCTCCGTCGCGAGCCACTGCGCCGTCGCACCGCCGAAGAGCGCCGAGTACTCCCGCAGGAGCTAGCGCCGACCGAGTGAAGGTCCGCCGGGCCGGTCCCGGTAGAGGATGACCGCCGCGTCCGGCGGCTGCACGCCACCGGCGACCCACTCCATGCCGTCACGCAGGAGTCCGCTGTCGTGGAAGCGGGCACGGACAGCCGCCACGAACTCGTTCGCGAACGGCTCGTCGATCGTCTCGGATGTGCTCACGACGGCCTCGTCCTGCGGCTACTCCGCCACCACCCACACGTGCTGTACCTGCCACCCCTCCGGCACGGTGTTCCGGTACGCCGCCAGCGCCGCCACGTAGTTCGGCCCCGACGCCTCGTGCTCCCGCGTCGCAGTCGACCGCGCGGTCGCCTTGATCGTGGTCTCCCCCGTCGCCTTGCTCTCGACCGCGTTCGTCTGCAGCAGCGCGAACCCGTCGAGGTCGAGCGCGGCGACGGCTGCCTCCTTGGCCGCCACGACGGAGTCCGCGTAGCCCTCGGCCTCGCGCGTCTCGGTCGAGCGGATCATGCCTCGCAGTGTCGTCACCGAACCAGTATGACCCGATCGATCCGGGTCTCCGAGCGCGACGGCGGCAGGGCGTCAGGCGTCGCGCCGGTGCTTGCCCTTCGCCGCCGTCGGGTCCGCCATCGGGTGGTTGCGGAACCACCGCAGCAGCTCGCGGGGGCGGCTCTGGTCGGCGCTGTCGTCTCCGTGGTCGAGGAAGGTGCTGAAGCCATCGGGCACCTCGACGCCGTCGGTCTCGCGGTCGTACGCCATCGACCACTCCGGGAACCGTCGCGTGTGGATGGACTCCTCGACGAGCAGCCGGACGTCGTCGTGCCGCTCGTCCGCGACGATGCGCGCGTACGTCGCCATCACCGCGTCGTACGGCCCCTCGAGCAGCTGCATGAAGCGCCCGCCGCGGTGCACGAGCATGCCGGTCAGCCCGTCGGCGGTGTTCCGTGTCCGGGCGTGGTCGAGCACCGCCTCGAGGTCACCCTCGTCGAAGGGCTCGGTGGCGGAACTCATGTACACCAGTGACTGCAGCACGCATCGATCCTGCACCTGAGCCGCTGTCAGCGACGCCCCCAGAACGGGACGCGGACAAGTCACGTCAGTCGAGCGGCGTCCAGTCGAGGACCTGGCCGTCCTCGGTGCAGTACGTCGTGTCCGAGTCCTCGGTGGTGGTCTTCGACCACGACGGCGACCAGTACGAAGCGTCGATGTCCCGCTGCTTCGGGAAGACACCGACCACGGTGCCGGCCGACGTGTCCGGGTCACCGGGCACCGGATCGACGTCGAGGGTGTCCGGGTCGAACCATCCGTAGGTGGTCGCCCCGGTGATGCTGTCGAACTCGATGTACATCGTGATGTGGTCGTCCTGCGAGGCGGTGCCGAGCTGCACCTGGTACTCCTGCCGCGCCCCGTCGTCGTCCGTCGGCACGCCGGACCACTCGACGCGGTAGGCGTCCGCGGTCTCCTCGATCGACACCGAACCGGTCCCGGAGGCCAGGTCACACGACGCCGTGCCGGGCGTCGCCGCCGTCGTCGCGCTCGCGCTCGGAGCCGGCGCCTCGGCCATCCGTGTCCCCGCCCCGAGCACACTGCACCCCGACAGAGCGACCACCGTCGCCACCGCCCCTGCCACCACGACTGCGCCGCGCGCTGCGTTCCCCATGCGATCCCCCTCGTGTCGCGCGCCGTCCGGCGCCCGCCCACGCTAGCAGCGGAGGGCCAGCAGCGGAGGTCGGTGGCGCCTGGCACGATGGACCCGTGCCCGCCGCCCCGATGATCGACGCCGTCGACGTCATCCGGTTCGTCGGGCCGCAGACCTTCGGCCGCGCGCGCGACGTGGTCCGCGCGGGCCTGGTCGAGGACGCCACCTGGCACGACGACGACGGCACGGTCACCGCGACCGTCTCCGGCTCCGCCGACGACCCCTACGAGCTCCGCGTCGAGACCACCGTCGCCCGCGGCGAGTTCGTCCGCCCCGTCCGCAGCACGTGTTCCTGCCCCCTCGGCGGCGACTGCAAGCACGTCGCCGCCGCGCTCCTCACCATCAACGCGCGTGCCCTCGCCGCCGAACCCCGAGCAGCGGCTCCCCTCGCCCCACCGCCTGCCCCGGACTGGAGGCTCGACCTCGCCCGCCTCGCCGGTGACGACGACCGGGCGGTCGCCCCGCAGGGCACCCCCACGGGTCTGCAGTTCGAGTTGCGCGACGCGGTCCCCGCCGCACTCGCCTCCCGTGCGCGCGCCGCCGGCCGGGCGCTGCCGTCCCGTGCCCGCAGCGTGCGGCTCGGCGTCCGCCCGGTGACCCGCAGCGCCGCCGGCAACTGGGTCCGAGGGCAGCTCACCTGGGGCACGCTCCCCTACTCGATGAACCGGCTCGGCATCGCGCCCGAACAGCACGCCTGGTTCCTGCAGTTCTCCGCGCTGCACCGCGCCGGGCAGCTCGCGGGGCTCCCCGGCGAGAGCGACTGGGTGCACCTCGACGACTTCGGCAGCCCCCTGCTCTGGCCGCTGCTCCGGCAGGCAGCCGGACTCGGGATCGCCTTCGTGACGGGCAAGCGCGAGGGCGGCGCGGTCCTCGGCGGCGACGGGCGCGTGCTCCTCGACGCGGCCCGGCACGACGGCGCGCTCGTCATCGGTGCGAGTGCGGTCGTCGACGGGCGCCCGGTACCCGACGGCTCGGCGCGCACGATCGGCGACCACGGTGTCTACGCCTTCCGCGAGAGCCCCGAGTTCCACGTCACCCTCGCCCCGACCCCGGTTCCGGTCCCCGAGGACCAGCGCCGCATGCTCGTCGAGGGCGCGCGCATCACCGTGCCGTCCGATGCCGTCGACGAGTTCCTGGCCGACTGGTCGCCGCGGCTCCGCGGCGCGCTCGGTCTCGTCAGCTCCGACGGCTCGGTCGAACTCCCCGAGCGGACACCGCCCGAGCTCGTCCTGACGGCGACGTTCGAACCCGCCCGGGCACCCCGGACCGACGACCGCCTGCACCTGCAGTGGCGGTGGCACGTCGACGGGCGGAAGGACCCGGTCACCCTGCACGGTCCGCTCCCCGACCTGACCGGGCTGCACGCGGCCGACGAGTCCGAGACGACCGGCCCCGGCGGCGGTCTCGCCTGGTTCGAGGACGGCACGGTCGACGGTGCAGACGTCGCCGTCTTCGCGACCGAACTCCTGCCGGCCCTGCCCGCACTCGGTGTCCGGACGGTCGTGCAGGGCGAGCCCGGCGACCACGAGCGGCTGACCGGGCGACCGCACATCCGCGTCACGACGATGCCGTCCGAGAAGCACGACTGGTTCGACCTCGGCATCTTCGTCACCGTGAACGGGCGGCAGATCCCGTTCACCCCGCTGCTCCGGGCGCTGGCGAAGCGTGACCGCCGCATGAAGCTCATCGACGGGTCGTACCTGTCGCTGGCCGACCCGACGTTCGACCGGCTCAAGGAACTCATCGAGGAAGCGCGCGAGCTCGACGAGTGGGAACCCGACCAGGCCCTGACGGTGACCCCGTTGCAGGCCGGACTGTGGTCGGAGTTCGACCAGCTGGCCGACGAGACCGAGCACGACGAGCGCTGGCAGCGGATCGCAGCGGGTCTGCTCGACGCCGCACCACAGGACGAGGTCCCCGTGCCGGACACCGTGCACGCCGAGCTCCGCCCCTACCAGCACGCCGGCTACGCCTGGCTCCGGTTCCTGCGGGAGCACGGCATCGGCGGGGTGCTCGCCGACGACATGGGCCTCGGCAAGACCCTGCAGGTGCTGTCCATGATCGCCGCCGCCCGCCGGTCCGAGCCCGACGCTCCGCCGTTCCTCGTCGTCGCGCCGACCTCGGTCGTCGGCAACTGGGCGGACGAGGCAGCCCGCTTCACCCCCTCCCTGCGGGTGACCGCCGTCACCGCGACCTCGCTCAAGGACCACGCCCGGGTCGCCCGAGCGGCGGCGGAGTCCGACGTCGTCGTGACCTCGTACGCACTGCTCCGACTCGACGCCGCCGAGTACACCGGGGTGTCCTGGTCGGCGCTCGTGCTCGACGAGGCGCAGTTCGTGAAGAACCCGCAGTCGCAGACGCACCGGGTCGCCGCCGAGCTGCCCGCGCCGGTGAAGTTCGCCGTCACGGGGACCCCGCTCGAGAACGGGCTGACCGACCTCTGGGCGCTGTTCCACGTCGTCGCGCCCGGGCTGCTGTCGTCGTGGTCCCGGTTCGGCGACGACTACGTCAAGCCGCTCGGCTCCCCCGACCTGCGCGGGGACGCCCGCAAGGAGCTCACCGACCGGCTCCGGCGTCGGATCCGACCGCTCATGCTCCGCCGGACGAAGGAGAGCGTCGCCGCCGACCTGCCGCCGAAGCAGGAGCAGGTCGTCCGGGTGACGCTCGACCCCGCGCACCGCGCGCTGTACGAGCGGACCCTCAACCGGGAGCGCCTGAAGGTCCTCGACCTCATCGACGACCTGGCGCGCAACCGGATGATCGTCTTCCGGTCGCTGACCCTCCTCCGGATGCTCGCCCTGTCGCCGGCGCTCGTGCAGCAGACGGACCACGACGCCGACGACGACGTCGCCGCCGGTGCGGATCCCATCCCCTCGGCGAAGCTCGACCTGCTGCTCGACGAGCTCGAGCAGCTCGCCGCCGAGGGCCGCCGCGCCCTGGTCTTCAGCCAGTTCACCACGTTCCTGCGCATGGTCGCCGAGGCACTCGACGCCCGAGGCATCGGGTACGAGTACCTCGACGGCTCGACCCGGAAGCGCCCGCAGGTCATCGACCGCTTCCGGACCGGCGCGGCACCGGCGTTCCTCATCTCCCTCAAGGCCGGCGGCTTCGGGCTGACGCTGACCGAGGCGGACACCGTCTTCGTGCTCGATCCCTGGTGGAACCCGGCCGCCGAGTCCCAGGCGGTCGACCGGACGCACCGCATCGGGCAGACCCGCTCCGTGAACGTGCAGCGCTTCATCGCCGAGGACACCATCGAGGAGAAGGTCCTCGCCCTCGCCGCCAAGAAGGCCGAACTCTTCGCGACCATGATCGACGACGACGCCCTGTTCGCCGACGACCTGACCGCCGAGGACATCCGCTCGCTGCTCACCTGAGCCGCGACATACGAACTCCTTCGCGTCCGGACGCCCGCGTCGGTACCGTCGCCGCATGTTCGTCGAGACCAGCCGCTCCGCCCAGCCCCGTCCCGCTCCGCAGATCCCCGTCGCGAGCCTGCTGACACCGACTCCAGCTGGAGCTGGACCGGACGTCGAGCCGCACGCCGATCTCGAGTCCCACGCCGATCCCGCGCCGCCGCGAACAGGAGTGGTCCGGCGCAACGGCACCACGGCGACGTCCACCTTCCGGCTGCGCAACGGCGCCGAGGTCACGCTCGGCGGCTCCTTCGGCGGCAGCCGAGGCGTCTGGTCGAGCGCGTCCGAGGGGCATCGGCGGAGGCGACCGGCACGGTGATGGTCCTCGACGCGAACGTCGTGATCGCGCTGCTCGACGAGGGCGACGGCCTGCACGAGCGGGCGTACGACCTGGTCGAGGACCACGCGTGGGACGAGTTCTGCACCTCGGCCCTGACCCTCGCCGAGATGCTCGTGCGACCGGCGTCCCGTGGGCACGCCGACCGTGAGCGCGGCACCATCGAACGACTCGGCGTGTCGGTCGTCCCGGTCACGGGCTGTACCGCACGCCGGGCGGCGGACATTCGCGCCAGCCGCCGGCTCGGCATGCCGGACGCGGTCGTCCTCGTCACGGCGCAGGCCGTGCACGGCCAGCTCGCCACCTTCGACCGGAAGCTCCGCCGCATCGCCCAGGCCGAGGGACTCGACCTCGCCGAGCCCGACGACGACGGCGGGCCCTGGCCGTTCCCGACCTGAGCCCGCCGTCGCGACCGGGTCAGCCGGCGAGACCGTCGATCCGCGACACCTCGTCGGCGGTCAACTCGAGGTGCGCCCCGAGCGCGTTCGACCGGATGCGCTCCGGGTTGGACGACTTCGGGATCACGACGAACCCGTGCGCCACGTGCCACGCGACGATGACCTGCGCGCTGTCGGCGTCGTGCGCCTCCGCGATCTCGACGAGCGTCGGGTCCTGCAGGTTGCTCGCCTTGAACGGGCTGTAGCCCTCGAGCACCACGCCACGTTCGTGCAGCCCCGCGGCGACCTCGGCGTCGTACTCGGCGGGGCTCCACCGGATCTGGTTCACGGCCGGGGTCGTCCCGGTCGCGTCGGTCAGCTCGTCGATCTGCGCGAGCGAGTAGTTGCTCACGCCCACCGCCCGGGTCAGCCCGTCGGCCTGCGCCTGGACGACCTGCTCCCACACGTCGGGTCGGGCCTCGCCGTTCGGCGGCCAGTGCACGAGCCACAGGTCGAGGTGGTCGAGCCCGAGCTGCTCGAGGCTCTCCTCGATGGTCTGGCGCACCCGGTCGGCGTTGTCCGGCGGGAGCTTCGTGGTGACGAAGACGTCGTCGCGGGCCAGGCCGGCGTCGGCGAGCGCCTTCCCCACGCCGCGCTGGTTCGAGTAGCCCGTGGCGGTGTCGATGTGGCGGTAGCCGGCCTCGAGCGCAGCGCCCACGGCGGCGGGAGCGTCGGCGTCGGGGATCTGCCAGGTGCCGAAGCCGATGAGCGGCATCGATCCACCGGTGACGGGCACGGAGGGGTTCGCGTGATCGGTCATGCCCCGTGTCTACGCCCTGGTTCGTCGGTGCCGCACGGGATGATCGTGGACGGTCCACCCGGGCCCGCTCCACCGCACCACCGAAGGCCTCCCCATGACGTCCCGTCGACGCCGTCCGCGTTCCGCCCGTTCCACCTCCTCGCGCCGCAGGGCTCGGGCATCGCTGACGTCGCTCGGCCTCGTCGCGGTGGTCGCCCTCGCCGGCTGGCTGCTGCACACCACCGGCGTGACCGACGCGGACGCCGACGCCGCCGCGGACGGGACGTCCTCGTCGACGGCCGCACCGACGATCACCACCGCACCGACGGCCGACGCGGGCGGTGGGGCCGAGGCGGGCGGCGCCTCCCGGCCGACCGTCGACGCGACCGAGCCGACCAGCCCGACCGAGGCGACCGAGGCGCCCAGCCCGACCGAGCCGACCAGCCCGACCGACGCGACCGCAGCCGCGACCGCCCGCCGCGAGCTCGCTGCCCTGCCCGTGAAGGGCAAGGCCGCCGCGACCGGCTACGACCGCGAGGCCCGCTTCGGCACCGCCTGGCTCGACGTCGACCACAACGGCTGCGACACCCGGAACGACGTGCTCGCCCGCGACCTGACGGACATCGAGCGGCAGGGGCCCTGCAAGGTCCTGCGCGGCACGCTGGTCTCCCCGTACACCGGCGAGCGGGTGGACTTCGTCCGCGGGAACCGGACCTCGGCCCTCGTGCAGATCGACCACGTCGTCGCGCTCGAGAACGCCTGGCGCACCGGCGCACAGCAGCTGACGCAGGAGCAGCGCGAAGCCCTGGCGAACGACCCCGCAAACCTGTTCGCCGTCGACGGCCACTCGAACGCGCAGAAGCGCTCGGGCGACGCGGCGACGTGGCTGCCCGCGGACACGGCGTTCCGCTGCACCTACGTCGAGCACCAGATCACGGTGAAGACGACCTACCGGCTCTGGGTGGCGCCCGCGGAGCGCGACGCGATGGAGCGGGTTCTCGCGCGCTGCTGAGCGACTGACCGACCGAGCAAAACGACAGGTGTAGCCTAGAGCTATCGATGCAGATGCATCGAACGGACTCGTCGACCCACCGCTGGACCCGAGCCCTTCATCGTCGAAGACCGCAGGAGGCCATCCATGACATCCACCACCCGCTTCACCGACCGCGTCGTCCTCATCACCGGCGGCGGCTCCGGCCTCGGCCGCGCGACCGCCGTCCGCCTGGCCGCCGAGGGCGCGCAGCTGTCGCTCGTCGACGTCTCCAGCGAGGGACTCGAGGCCACGAAGGCCGCCATCCTCGAAGCGACCCCCGACGCCCAGGTGCTCACCACCGTCGCAGACGTCGCCGACGAGGCCCAGGTCGACGCCTACGTCACCGCCACCACCGAGCGTTTCGGCCGCATCGACGGCTTCTTCAACAACGCCGGCATCGAGGGCAAGCAGAACCCCACCGAGTCCTTCACCGCCGCCGAGTTCGACAAGGTCGTGTCGATCAACCTGCGTGGCGTGTTCCTCGGGCTCGAGAAGGTGCTGCGCATCATGCGCGAGCAGGGCTCGGGCATGGTCGTGAACACCGCGAGCGTCGGTGGCATCCGCGGCATCGGCAACCAGTCCGGCTACGCGGCCGCCAAGCACGGTGTCGTCGGCCTCACCCGCAACTCCGCCGTGGAGTACGGCCAGTACGGCATCCGCATCAACGCCATCGCCCCCGGTGCGATCTGG
Source organism: Curtobacterium sp. 1310 (assembly GCF_017834105.1). Classification (NCBI taxonomy): domain Bacteria; kingdom Bacillati; phylum Actinomycetota; class Actinomycetes; order Micrococcales; family Microbacteriaceae; genus Curtobacterium; species Curtobacterium sp. 1310. The sequence goes on from NZ_JAFICY010000001.1 coordinate 873,468, forward strand.
ACGCCGATGGTCGAGAACTCGATGAAGCAGATCGACGCGGAGAACCCGCGGAAGGCCGCCGAGGAGTTCATCCAGGTCAACCCCACGAAGCGCTACGGTGAGGCCCCCGAGATCGCCGCCGTCGTCGCCTTCCTGCTGTCCGACGACGCCTCGTACGTCAACGCGACGGTCGTCCCGATCGACGGCGGGCAGTCGGCCAAGTACTGAGCGTGGTCCGTCCGGCGCCCGGCCCACCTCGTGGGTCGGGCGCCGTCGTCGGTCTGGAGGCACGCCTCACCCCCGCAACGCCGCTCGCGTCCGGTGGGGAGCTGGCTGTGACGGTGCCGCATTCGGTTCCGCCCGCACCACGTGGGAGCATGGCCGGGCACACCACGGCGGAGGGAACCCCATGAGCAGCAACGACACGAGCGGGTCGGCGTTCGGCCCCGGTGCCGGCAGGACCGAGTCACCCGCCGGAGCCCTGCGGCGCCGCATGGCGTCGTCGGCGCAAGGGTTCCTCGGCAGTGCCGCGTGGGTGCCGTGGAAGCCCGCGGGCGACCCCGAGGGCGGGAGCATCGCGCACGTGATGATCCGCGACCTGCCCTTCGTCCCGGTGTTCACCGACCCCGCCGAACTCACCGAGGGCGTCCCCGGCACCGAGGCCCGCCCGGTCCGCATGGCCGAACTCGTGACCGCGGTGCCCGAGGAGTTCGGCATCGTCGTCGACCCGACCAGCGCCGAGGACGCCAACTTCCTGCACGCCGACGTGCTCGCGGGAATCCGGGCGCAGATGCGCGGCGAGATCCCCGGCGACGACGACACTGAGGCCGAGGACTCCACCCAGGGCTAGGCCACGGCTGGCCCGGCCTGCGCGTCCGGGGCAGGCTCGGCGGACCTGCTCACCGCGATCCGCGGCTGACGATCGCGGTTCGCGATCCCCGCCCTTTGCGCACCGAAACCGTCACGCGCCGAATCGTGATCGTAGTGGCGTGGCTGTCCGCTCCTGACCACTGGACGGACCCAGTTCTGGGGATTCTTCAGGATCGGCCCGATCGGCACCATGGGAGGGGTGCCGGACCGAGGGGGCGCACGTGCCGTTTGGTGGACCCGGACCGCGAGACTGGTCGCCGAGCGAGCCGTCGACCCCACCGACGCGAACACGGCGAGGGATGCCGCCGCTGTACGCGCCGTCTCCGCTCCTCGCCGCTGCCTCCGCAACGGACTGCACAACGCGGCGCACCCGCCCGTGGGCCTTCGCGACCCTGTCGATGCTGCTCGGCCTGGGGAGTGTCGTCCTCGCGCTCGTGGAGCCGCAGCACCAGGGCGTGCCGTCGGGCTTCATCATCAGCACGATCGGCGTGACAGCGATCGCCTGCGGTGTCCAAGCAGTCCGTCGCGCCCGATGGGGCTCGGTCGTCTCGAGGGCGTTCGGCCGGGTCGGGATCGTCCTCGGCGCGGTCGGCTCTGCACTGATGCTCTACGCCCTGCTGGCGTTCGGGCTGGTCAGTGTGGGGGTTCAGCTGCCCGCGCTCTCGCTCCCGGCGTTGACATCGACGACGAACCTCGGACCCTCTGTCAGCGGTGTCGCCGGCGACTCAGCAGACCAAGCCGCAGCCGGTGACGGCCAGGACCTTCCAGCGGTCGCCGAGTCCGACACCGGCACGGCCGCGCCTCCTCCCGCAACTGATCCAACTGCAGTTCCCGAGGCATCCAGCGAGCAGCCGTCGGGAGCTCTGACCGTCGATGGCGAACGCAACGCCCTGATGCAGAGCGCTGGCACGCTGTCGTACGTCATGCGCCAGCGCTTCCCCTCGGGCGCCTACCCGACAGAGCTCGTCATCGCCGAGCAGCCGAGCAGGCTCACGCTCATCGACGGGACCGGGCTCGCCTCGCTGCCCGAGGGCACTCGGGTGCTCTACTCGGTCGCAGCGGACCGCACCGCGTGGTCAGTCACGCTCGTGGGGGTACAGCATGGCTCGGTCGTGACATACAGCTCCGCAGTCGGAACCGTCCAGGTCGGCTGAGCCCCCCCGTCGCGATCTTGGCCAATTCACATCGAGCCTTTCCAGCCCTGCACCGACATCAGTCGCCTCGGCTCATCACAGCTACACTCGTGCTCGATGAAGGGGAAGATTTGTCAGATGTAATTGCGGCGGCAGGGGTCGACGAGGTCCCGATCTGGCCAGCGCTGGTCGTTCCCGTGCTCGAGGAGCTTCGAGCAGGGGACGTCTTCCACAGGAAGGATCTTGCTCGGGCCGCTGCCCGGCGGGCCGGCCTCTCAGAGTCAGCGCTCGAAGAGACTCTGCAATCTGGGCAGCTTCGGTATCAGCATCGTGTCGGATGGGTCCTGAGCCACCTCAGTAAAGCGGGGTGGGTGAAGCGTCCAGAGCGTGCGCACTACCAGATCACACCCGCTGGCCTCGAGTGGCTCAACACGAACCCACAAGGCCTCGACTACTCCAGCGCCCGCGAGCTACTGGCGCCGTTTTGGGAAGAAGACAATCAGAGGGCCGCATCAAAACGGTCCTCAGCGTCAGGCTCCGCTCAAGCGCTGGTCGAACCGACCACTCCTATCAACGACCTTGACCCTGTCGATCAGATCGAGCACGGAATCGCCCGTATCCATACAGAGGTCGGCGACGCACTACTCGAACGCCTCCGGAACAGCCATCCGGATTTCTTCGAGGAAGCGGTCGTCGCGTTGCTCCTCGCGATGGGATACGGCGGAGCCGAGCAGCGCGGTCGTCGCATCGGCGGGACTGGAGATGGTGGAGTCGATGGAGTCATCGACCAAGACCCGCTCGGACTGGAACAGATCTACATTCAGGCAAAGCGATATGCGCTGGCAAGCAACGTTCAGCGTGAAGCCATCCAGGCTTTCGTCGGCGCCCTTCATGGCGTAGGCGCCAGCCGCGGCGTCTTCATCACGACGAGCGGATTCTCGACCGGCGCGAAGGAGTACGCGCGTGCGGTGCAATCGAGGATCATCCTCATAGATGCGGAACGTCTCGCAACGCTGATGATCAAGTACGGCGTTGGCGTGCAGGCGAAGGACACCTACACCACAGTCGAACTCGACGAAGATTTCTTCGTCTGATAGAGCTACGGACGAGGTGCGACCAGCTCGATGAACCGGGACAGCAGGGCCAACCCGCTGATCGACGGCGGCAACCCCGTGGTGAGCGCCGGCGAGTAGACGAGGTACGCCGCCCACTGCGCCCGGGACAGCGCCACGTTGAGCCGGTTCGGCATGAGCAGGAAGTCGAGTCCGCGCGGGATGTCCGCCGCGCTCGATGCCGCGAGCGACGTGATGGACACCACGGCCTCGCGCCCCTGGAACATGTCGACCGTGCCGACCTGGGTCCCGCGGAGTCCGGCGCGGTCGAGGGCCTCGCGGATCAGCGCTCCCTGCGCGTTGTAGGGCGCGACGACGATCACGTCCTCGTCCGTCAACGGCCGAGTCACCTCGCCGTCGACCCACCGGCGACCGATCAGGCTCTGGGCGAGCTCGACGACCCGTGCGGCCTCTTCCTCCGACGACGTCGTGTTCCCGCTGTGCACGACCGGCACGGGGTGGACACCGGGGTCGAGGTCGTCGAGGTGCCGACCACTCACGATCGACGTCAGCTGCCCGTCGTACGACAGCCCCGAGACCGATGCTGTCAGCGCGGGCTCCATGCGGCGGGTGTGTGCGAGGAAGTAGCCGAACTCCGGCGGGAGCACGTGCTCGCCATCGGCCAGCCACCCGAGCGCCGATTGGTCGACCGGCTCCGGGTGCGACCCCTGCGACACCTGGGGCAGCTGCTGCGGGTCACCGAGCAGGAGCAGGCGCTGCGCGGCGATCGACGACGCGATGGTCGGGGCGAGCGAGAACTGCCCGGCCTCGTCGACCACGAGCAGGTCGAGGGAGCGGCGCGGGATCGTGCCCTCGTTCGCGAAGGTCCACGCGGTGCCGCCGACGACTCCACCGGTGCCGGTCTCGGCGCATGACGACAAGAAGGCCGCGACGGCGGCGTTGTTCTTCACCGGGGTCCACGCGGCGGCCTCGAGCTCGTCCTCGGTCGCGCCGGACTTCGGCACCTTCACCACGCGGTCGGCGGCCACTCCGGCGCGAACGACCGACGACAGGAAGTTCTCGGACGTCGCGTGAGACTGGCCGACGACCCCGACGCGCCAGCCGTGCTCCCGGACGAGCCGAGCGACGACGTTCGACCCGACGTAGGTCTTGCCCGTGCCGGGAGGGCCCTGGATCGCCAGGTACGACCGGTCGAGCCCGAGCAGCGTCGTGACGACCGCGGAGACGGTGTCGTCACCGGCGACCGGGGCGAGTGCACCCCGCGGCGGGACCCGGCGCAGCAGGTCGAGCGCGGGATCCGGCAGCATCGCCGGCAGGGCGTCGAGGACCTCCTGCCCCCACTCGGCGATCGCCTCGGGCTGCGGCTTCGCCCGCGGCGGAGCAGCCGGTGCGAGGGCGACCGGGAAGTCGTGGTGGGGCTCCCCGCCGCCGACCGGCAGGCTCTCCTTCACCAGGACCTCGAACGCATCGCCGTTGTCGGCCGTTTCCAGCACGGCCGCGCGAGCCGACGCGCCCTTCGAACCCGGCGCCGGAACGGTGACCGACGGCGGGAGTGGGTCGTCGTAGACGAGGTGGGGCGTGCCTCCCGGCCGGATGCGCGAACCGGGCGCGAGGGTCCCGGACAGGCGGATCTCGCGCGACTGCGAACGGGCACGCGGCAGCGTGTCCCAGTCCCGCTCGACGGAGGCGCGCTCGACGACGAGGACGTCGCGGGTGTCGGCCCAGTCGTCGACGGGGTTGCGGAGGCGGTCGAAGTGGTCCTGCCAGAAGGTCTTGGCCTCGCGGCGGTGGTAGTCGATCGCGGCGGCGGCGAGCGCCAGGGCGGTCTGGTCGGCGTCGCGGTCGAGGGGGTCGACGTCCGCGATCTGCGCGGCGAGTGCCGTGTACACGGGGTTCGGCTCGCGCTCGACGGGGATCGGCGGCAGGAGTTCGGCCTCGTCGGTCGCCGGCTCGGTCTGCGGCGGCCGGAGCGACAGCAGCCAATCGCGGAGCCGCAGGGTCGAGCGGCAGTCGTAGGCGTTGTAGTCGGCGACCTGGTCGAGCATGCGCTGGCCGGTCGCGGGGTCGCCGTTGCGGAGTTCCTCGATCGCCTCGACGTAGGCGGTGATGCTGTCGGCGGCGTTCGTCACGTCACTGAGGCGGAGGTCATCGCCCATGTACAGCGGCTCGAGCTTCTTGATCGAGTAGCTGTGGCTGCCGACCACCATGGCCTTGCGGACGATCGGGTACAGGTCGACGAGGACGCCGGCGCGGAGCAGGTCGTCGACGTCGTCCTCCCCCACGCCGTGCCGGGCGGCGAGGGACAGCAGGTGCGTCCGCTCGTACGCGGCGTAGTGGTAGACGTGCATGCCCGGGTGCTGCGCGCGGCGTTCCTTGACGAAGGCGAGGAAGTTGACCAGCGCCTGCCGCTCGTCGCGGATCGTGTGCGCCCAGAAGGCGGTGAAGTCGGCGCGGTCGTCGACCAGGCCGAACAGGTAGTCGAGGCCCCAGTGGACGCCGTCCTCGGTGTGCAGTGGGTCGCCCTCGAAGTCGAAGAAGACGTCGCCGTGGTCGGGTGCGGGGATCGCGTCGAGGGCGCGGGGGTCGTGGAGTTCGAAGCGCGGCTTGGTCTTGTGGTTGCTTGCGTCGCTCGCGTTGGGTGCGGCCGCTCGGTTCTGCTCGGCTTCGGTCTCGGTCTGGAGGCGCGCCTGCCGTACCAGCCTCTCTTGCGTCGACCGCGACATGCCGGGCACGGCGGCGGTGCGGTCCGCCAGGTCGTCGATCGTCCGCACCCCCTGCCGGATCAGCTTCGTCCGCTGGTCGAGGCGCATGCCGGCGACGAGGACCAGGTCGCGGTGCTGCTGCACCTGGGTCTGGCAGATCGTGCAACGGCCGCAGCTGGAGTAGCGAGGGTCGCCCCACTGCAGTTCCTCGTGCTCATGCATCCGCTCGGCGACGACCCGCTCGAGCTCAGCGCGCTGCGTGCGGTACACCGGGGCGATGTCGGCCAGCTCGTGCGTGGTCGTCGTGCGGTCGCCGAGGACGAGGTGGACCTGCTTGCCGGTGGGGATGCCGTGGGCGTGCATCTGCTCGGCGTAGGCGGCGAGCTGCAGCAGGGCGCTGATCTTGGCGTGGCGGGCGAGCTTGGTGTCGTAGACCTCGTAGGCGCCCTGGTCGTTGCGGAGGATGAAGTCCGCGAAGCCGATGAAGCCCGGGCGGTCGGGAGTGGGCGGGTCATGGAAGGTCGGTTGGTAGAGGACGTCGGCGCCGGTGGCGAAGGCGTCTCGCGCTTCGGCTGCTGCTCTGGCGTAGTCGATCGGGGCCGGTCGCTCGAACTCGACCACGGCGCGTGTCTGCTTGAGGATCTCGAGGTAGTCGAGCTCGTGCTGGTCTCCGAGGCGGGCGGTGCGCTCGAGCATGTCGTCGTGCTCGTCGGGCAGGGGGCCGCCGCGGCCGAGCTTGGCGTCGAGGCGGCGGAGGAACGCCCACTCGCAGGTCGCCCACGTGCTGAGGTCACTCGGGCTGAGGAGGACCTGGCGGTCGATGGTGATCTGCATGTGCTTCCCCTCGTCAGTTGCCGCGAGGAGAGCCTAGGGCCAGCCTTTGCAGGGAGTTTGGCAAGGTCGAGCCACCGACGCGGGTGCTTCGGAGGTGATCATCAGTGCTGACTTCCTGCTTCCGCCCGCTCAGTGATACCTTCAGTTGGAAATTTGAGCAAAATTGAGGTCCGGAACCGGCGAAGACACGGTCGGTTCCAGCCACGGCAGGATGTGACTCGCAATAGCCCGAGCGAGACCGACCGGCACCGCGTTTCCGATCTGCTTCGCTATCTCGGTCTTACTTCCGTACCAGGAAAAGTTGTCCGGGAAACCTTGTATGCGGGCAGCCTCGAAATGAGTGATCGGTCGATGTTCTGTTGGGTGAAGGTAACGTCCCTTCTCAGGTTTGAAGAACTCGGTGCGTATGGTCACTGATGGCCGGTCGAGCCAGAGACGGCCCATTACATCGCCCGAGCCCGTCTTGTGCTTGCGCCAGCCTGGCGTAGACAACTCGTCAGGCAGGTCTCTCCTATTTCCGCCGGGCGGAATGGCCCGGTACCGGCGAAGCGACGTGTCGGTGGGATTCCGAGTCAAGTGCAGCTCCGTTGTTCGGTAGGGGCCTCGATCTATTGCCCTGTCGCGCGGCAGTTCCGTGTCGACGACCCTACGCGTCAAGCCCTCGAATGCGTCCTCAACAGTGGCCCGGTGGGTGGTCGTGCGGGGCTGACCGAGCGGCGAGAGACCGCGCTTCCGGCCAATCACGAAGACTCGTCTGCGGGTCTGCGGCACCCCGTACTCGGCAGCGTTCAGAACAAAGGGCTCAATCTCGTAGTTTGAGAGACCACCACCCGGCCGCACCTCGTGCTTAAGATCCTCGAACTGGGGTGAGCGGAAGAACTGAGGGACGTTCTCAATGATGAACGCTGTCGGCTGCAGGCGTTCTAAAGCGTGTACGTATTCACGCCAGAGCAGGTTCCTCGGGTCCAGCGGGTTTTGCTTCCCGAGAGCCGAGAAACCCTGGCATGGCGGCCCGCCGATCACAACGTCGGCGGAAGCCGGCAGTTCGCCTTGGAGCCAATCGCGGATGTCGCCGCTGAACACATGAGCACCGAAGTTCGCGGCGTAGGTCTTCGCTGCCATCCCGTCGATCTCGACGGCCGCAACCGGAGCGTAGCGCTCAGTCTCCACGAACCCTTGCGTCATGCCCCCACATCCAGCGAAGAGGTCTACGAGGTCGAAAGCCGGCATGCGGTGATCCTAGATCGAGCGGCTGACGGTGCTGCTGCCGGCGCGCCGAACCAGCACCAACGCCTCGATCGCGTCGGCCGCTGCCTCGGGGTTCTCGTGTTCCCAAACCCGGATCACCGCCCAGCCCGCTACCTCGAGCGCATGCCCCGTGTCCAGGTCGCGTGCCGCGTTCGTGGCGAGCTTGCTCTGCCACCAATCGCGATTCGTCCGAGGCAGCGTTCGGTGCATCGGACAGGCATGCCAGAAACAGCCATCGATCATGACAGCGACGCGTTCGCGAGCGAAGGCGACATCCATAGACCTGCGCGCTCGGCCAGGAACCGGCACAACGAGCCTGAAGCGCAGGCCGCGAGCGTGCAGAAGTCGGCGAATCCTGGTCTCGATCTCGGTGTCGCGTCGACGTTGCCGAGCAAGACGCGAACTTGTCCCCTGGTCGCGTGGAGGAGGACGCATGCTTGGGAGCGTACCGCCAACCATGGCCCCACTTCGGGTGCAGGCGCGTCGAATGGCCGAGACCGACGCCTCCTCATGTTAGGAAGGACCGTTGGCATCACGGAGGAGTCATCGTGGACCTGTACCCACTGTTCGGAACCTGGGCGAAGCAGTTCGGGCTGGACGCTGCCGTCGCGAAGTTCGCCGCAGTCAGCGACCCTGAGCTCGCGGCAACCTACAAGGAGCAGTTCGAGGCCGACCTAGAGACCGTACAACTCGGCGGTCCGGCGATCGTCGCAGCTGGCAACGAATCGTGGTATTCGGGCTCGTCGGATGGGTCGATGTTCTGGCCACCTCTGCGAGAGCATTTCCGAAACGACCAGAGTTGGAGCACGGAACGCCTTGAAGGTTTGGAAAGAGCGGCTAACAAAGTGGTCGCTCACACGCCGAGACCAGACCGTCAGCGATACCAGGCCAAAGGTTTGGTCGTGGGTTACGTTCAGAGCGGAAAGACCACGAATTTCACCTCGGTAATTGCTAAGCTTGCCGATGAGCAGTACAAGTTCATTATCGTGCTTTCGGGGATCCACAACGGCCTTCGAAAGCAAACACAGGCGCGTTTGAACAGTCAGCTGAAGGGCCTAAACAACGAACACTGGATAACGTTGACTGACGAGGATCGTGACTTCGGGCCGCAGGCCTCCGATGCGGTCAGCCTGCTCAAGTCGACGGAGAAGGTTGTACTCGCCGTCGTAAAGAAGAACGCGACCGTGCTTGAGCGACTCATAAAATGGCTGAGTGCTGACGGAGCACGTGGGGCACTCGAGGATCTTCGAGTCCTCATCATCGACGACGAGGCGGATCAGGCGTCGGTCGCCACCGGACGAATCAACCCTCTAATTCGTGACCTACTCACCCTTTTCCCAAGAAACACCTACATCGGTTATACCGCAACACCGTTCGCCAACGTCTTCATCGACCCTGCATCGGCCGATCTCTACCCGAAGGACTTCATTCTCAATCTTCCCCGGCCGGACGGGTACTTCGGAACCGAGATGATCTTCGGAGCTGATGTGGTCGAGGGAGAATACGAAGGCCCGGCTCCCGATGGTTACGATATGGTGCGGATTGTTCCCGAAGAGGATGTGCAGCTGCTGCGACCGTCGGGGAAGGCCAACGCCTCCGGATTCGCGCCTACGATGACGGAGGACTTGACCGATGCCGTGAATTGGTTTTGGCTCGCGACCGCGGCACGCCGCGCCCGGGGCGATCACTCACACAGCACCATGCTCATCCACACCTCCGTGAAGATCGACGTGCAGGAAGCTTTCAGAGATCCCCTCGAAGATATGCGGTCTCGGGCCCTCGCTTCGATTCGCGCAGGTGACGAGGGATTCATCGAAGCACTCCGAGATCTCTGGGACAGGGAGACGACGCGCGTCGATTCGACCAATTGGCATGGACGGCAGCAGAACTCCTTTGAGTCTGTGCTGCGCGAACTCGGCGACGTTCTCGAAGCGCAACGGGTCGTGCTTGACAACTACCGAAGCGTAGATCGGCTCGACTACTCGTCTGGGCCTGTGGTCGCCATCGCGGTCGGCGGCAACACCCTCTCCCGGGGTCTGACGCTCGAAGGTCTGGTCGTCAGCTTTTTCGTCCGCACCGCGTCGGCGTATGACACGCTATTGCAGATGGCACGGTGGTTTGGGTTCCGTCCCGGGTACGAGGACCTGCCTCGAATCTGGATGACACACGCACTTGAAAGAGCGTTCCGTCACCTGGCAACAGTCGAGCGGGAGATGCGCGACGACATCGACCAGTATCAGCGCCAGAACCTTCGGCCAACGGATGTCGCCGTAAGAATCAGGACGCACCCTTCTTTGGCGATCACGGCGAAGATGGGCGCTGCGGCGCCCGCGAAGGTGTCCTACGCCGGACGGAGACTCCAAACCAGGTACTTCCTCCGTGAGAACCGCAGCTGGCTCGAAAACAATCTCGCCGCCGCCGACGATCTAATCCAGGATATCTCGTCCGGTGGACGCGAGCCGGAGCAGCGCGGGTCAGCCGATCTCTACCGTGACGTGCCTGCGCACTTGATAGTCGCTTTTATTCGACGATACAACGTGCACGAGGATTCAGCCGACCTACAGCCTCGTCAGCTTATTCGGTACATCGATGGGCAACGGAACAGTGCCCAGCCAGCCCTTGACAAATGGACCGTCGCCGTTGTCCAGAGCTCCGGGGCGACTCTCCAGCTGGGCGGCCGTGCGTTCGGATCTGTTATTCGATCGCGACTCGACACGGGGGTGGACTCGATCGCCGACATCAAGACTCTCATGAGCAAACGAGACCGGGTGCTCGATCTAACAACATGGGAGAGCTACGACGCTGCCAAGCCTGAGAACGAGCTCGTGCAGCAGCGCGAGCGCGACACCGAGTATCGATCGCGCGGCTTGCTCGTGCTGTATCCAATCGATGCGCGCAGCGAGCCTGTCGCGCCCGCGCGTGGGAGCGTAGCGCGGATACCAATGGCTGCGGTTGCTCCGGTGATCGGATATGGCATCGTCTTCCCTGGCAGCGTCGGAGGTGGCACGACGGTCGACGTGACACACATGGCCGTAGACCTCACTGGGGCGACTGGGAGCGCTTGGGACGAGGACGGCGAACAGCGCGAAGATCTGCAGGCAGCCCTTTACCTGGAGGAGGGCGATGAATCGTGACGGCCAACTTGCGCTCAGTGTCGACGCTCGCGCGCGGGTGGGCGGTCCTCGTCCCACCGAGCAGCGCCGAGCTGTCATCCTTTGTTCTCAGCTCTGAGGCGGGCGAATCAGGACCACGCGCTGCGGTGGATAAAGAAGGGCACCGGCATCTCCTCGTCCCGCACAGGGACGACGCCTCGGTTCTCGTCGTCGAGCCGAACTCGGCGCTCACGACAAGCTCGCGATCACTAACGTTCGGCTTCGGACCAATGGACTACGTAGACGTTGCCTGCCGAGACTCGTCCCTGCGACGAGAGTTCGATCAAATTTGTGCCGACATCCTCGAAGCGTTCGACGAAGACGGCGCAGGGAGGGCTGCCGAGCGTAGCGCACAGGTGGTCGGTCGTTGGAGGCGCCTCCTCCGAACCGTGCGATCCCGTGGACTGAGCCCGGAACAGCGGGTCGGGCTGTTCGCGGAGTTGAACGTCCTGCGAGCACTCGCTTCGGAAGGTCTGGCGGATGCCGACAACTGGACGGGTCCAGAGGCAGCCCCGCACGACTTTGAGTTCGCCTCCGCCTCTATCGAGGTTAAGGGCGTCGGAGCCGATGCGGATCATATAGTTATTCACGGCTTCGATCAATTGGACGAAGTCGACGGCAAGCCTCTACACCTCGTTGTCGCCGGGGTATACGAGGACGCTGGCGGCGAGCGACTAGCGGACGTCCTCGCCGAGGCCGAAGCGGCCATTGCAGCGCCTGGCACCGTTCGAGCCAAAGTCGACCGGCTCGGGTACAGGTCGGAAGACGATGACATCCGATTATCGTTCGGCCAGCTGTTCATCGCACAAGTTACAGCGGATTTCCCTCGTATCATCGGAGGAGATCTCGATGCAGGTGTCCCTTATGGCCTTTCACGCCTTTCGTACCATATCAACCGCGCCGTAGCCATAGCGCATATGCGACCCACCGACCTGGACGAGATTAGGGCTGTGATCAAGTGAGCGCTCAGTGGTGGTCGCAGCCGTTCGCCGAGGAGGGGTCCGCGACGGCGGAAGGTATCATCAATCAGCTCGGCCGCCCCGCTCTCGACGAATTGACAGTACTCGTGCGAGAAGCGGCGCAGAATAGCTGGGATGCCCGCGCAGGCACGGACACCGTGGACTTCACCGTCCGCGTGGCGCGCCTCGGTGACCTTGCGTCCGCTTGGACGGACCGAATGCTGCCAGCCCCCGCGGGGGGTGCTGTCGCCAACCTTGCTCAGAATCTACGACCCGAGTCTGTGATTTTGACCGTTTCAGACCGGAACACTCGTGGCCTTGGCGGACCCGTGCGAGCAGGGTCGAAAGCACCCAATGGGACTAGGAGCGATTTCGTTCAGTTCCTGCGTAACGTTGGAGAGGCCCGCGACAGTGAACTTGGTGGAGGCACCTACGGGTTCGGAAAAGGCATCTTTTATCGGCTCAGCGGCGCGTCGACTATCCTCGTGGACAGTCACGTCGGGGACGGTTCCGCTTCGGAGCGGCGACTTATGGGAGCAGCTCTAGGCGCCAGTTTCTACAACGGCGAGGAGCGGCGCTTCACCGGCCGGCATTGGTGGGGGAACATCGATGATGGTATTCCCGACCCCATCCTTGGAGACGAAGCGGAGTCGCTCTCGAATGAACTCGGTCTGCCGGGTTTCTCCGACGGGCGTACTGGAACCGACATTGTGGTAGTAGGAGCGCTGCTTGGCTCCTCGGACTCCGATGGTAGCTCGCTGGACGACGCCGGAGAGTTCCTGGCCTCGTCCATTCTTTGGAATCTTTGGCCCAAGATCATCCGATCTGACGCAGGGTTTGCGCCGATGCAATTCACCGTGGAAGTCAATGGGCGTTCAATTGACATCCCAGATCCCTCGAGCGTGCCCCACCTTCGACCGTTCGCGGAGGCCCTTCGGATCGTCCGATCGGACGGTGGTGAGCTGCATGCGAGGAAGTCAGCACCGCGTCACGTGGGGAGGCTCGCCACGGAACTCGGTGCAGCCGAGGCGCCGTCGTCCTCAGTCGTTGACCGGGCACGGCCGTTCGCCGGCGCTCCGCATCACGTTGCCCGCATGCGTCAGGCCGAGCTGGTTGTCGACTATCTTCCGGGTCCCGAACATCCCGATCCGGTCTTTTCCTACGGCGGAGTATTTCGGTCCTCCCCTGAATCCGACGAACACTTTGCAGCGGCCGAGCCTCCAACTCACGACGACTGGGTCGAGGCCGGTTTGCGCGGCACCAATCGGGGCGTGGTGCAGAACGCGCGCCATTTCATCCGTCGCGCACTCGAGGAGAAATTTGGGGTCGCCGTCAGCGGACAAGCGCGAGGTACCTCTGGACTTGGGGTTGTCGCAGCGCGACTCGCTCGACTGACCCCAGGCATCTCCGCTAGCGGCGCAACCCGAAGCTCAAGCCGCCCTGTCTCCGCAGTTGGCCGGCGTCGCGAAGGCGCCCCGCTCAAAAACGCACGAATCCTCGAAGGTCCTGCCCTTCAGGTGTTCGGCGACCGTCCATTTGTCGTAATGCGTGTGTCGATTCCAGGTAGCGCATCCGATCGCGTTTGGCGTGCTGAGACGTCGGTCGTGCTCGACGGTGGCGGACGCGAATCGGCGTCGTTTATCGGGGCGCGGACGCCGGCTGTACTCGAGTGGCGGCCCATTGATGGCGGGCCGTCGGTCGGAGGCAGCGCCATCACGCTCGGACCCGGTGCCGACTCCGAGTGGTGGGTGTACGCAACATACGTCGAGGATGCCGTCGTGCGTGTAAGCATCAGGAGGTCGAACGATGCCACATGAAGTCAAGCCGTTTCGAGTGCCTTCGTCCGCCAGCTGGCGTTTAGGGGAATGGCAGCTCTTCACGGACGACGGCTGGCATGCGCTACCAGACGTCATCGAGGCCTGGGACACCGACACCGCCCTGCACGTTCGTCGAATGGTCGACGTGGACCGCGAAGCTGTCGTGAGCGAGTCCGGGCTTGGATTCGGTGCCACGCTCGTAGTCACTGCGTCCTGGTCGAGCTCCAGCAATCAGATGACCGATCTGATAGATCGTGCATTCGTGACCGAAGGCGTCGTAACGCTAGAGGCGACGCTCCCGCCGGGGCGTATCGGAGGAGTCCTCGAGATCACCACAACGCTCGCCCTCGGACAGGTCGGGGGCGCCGGAGCCGTCGCAGCAGCGAATGAACCTGGATCGGTTCTGCTGGATTCAACCACCACGGTTGCGCTTCAGGGCGACGGTGCGATGTTCCCCGTCGCCGTGATAGATTTCGCGGCGACTCCGTTTGACGTCGATTCAAGCTGGTTCCTCGAAGTTTCCAGCGATCTCGAAGCACCGTTTCTCGGGGTCTTTCAGCTGCTTATCAACGAGCGCGACGAGGAGCTTGTCCGAGCGATTACCCGGCTATCGTCTGACGCGTCAGACCGGCAATTGTTGTTCGCACTGGAGGAAGGCGTAGCCGGAGTCCTCGCTGAAGCGGCACTGGCAACGCGATCCGAACTTCTCGACGGTGAAGGCTGGGAACCAGGTACCGTCGGATCGGTGCTCATTTCGATTCTCAATGACATCGAAAGCAGGGGGCTCTCACTTCCGGGCCAGGGCCCGGAAGCGGCGTCCGACTTCAGGAGTCGTCTAAGTGGCGTTGTTCGCTCTCTCGGATACGGCAGGAGCTTTACTTGAGTATGTTATGGCCAAGGTTAACCGCCTCAGTGGCTTCTGCCATGTATCTCGAGGCGCGCCAAGGCCAGCTGACACCCGCGGGAAGTCACCCGGCACAGTTTTTCGCCCCCGTTGGCGGACGGCGCATTACACCCGGTGAGGTCGCGCTCATGGCCTCTGATATTCGGCGGCTCGCCGAAGAGTTCGGTTTCCCGCATCGGAGCGACACGTCCGCGCGGATCGCCTTCGACCGCGCTGCGGCCCCTCGAGTTCGAGAGAATATGGATCTCAGCTGGTCGGAGGCCGCCGCCCGAGACATCTGGTCATTCCTCGCGCTCGTCGCTTTACCGGACGTAACGTCCTGGCGGTTCGGATCCGATAACCAAGAGCGATGGGTCGCTTCGGATCCCAATCGTCACACGTGGTCCCGGCTTTGGTGGCAGGCAATCGTGTTCGAGGACGACTTCGCGCTCCTTTCCGAGCTCACCGAAAGCGACCTCAACCAGCTCTTCGAGCGACGACGGATTGGTGGCGATCCGCGATTGGCTCGAGCCATCGCTCGCGCAGTCGTTTCTCGGACAGCCGACGGCGAAGGGCGGCGCGAGATCATCCGAGACGTCACTGCACGAGTTCGCCGTCGCTTGGCATGGGCCGATATGTACTCGCTCGAGTCGGACGTCCTAGGCTCGGTCATGTCGCAGTTCGTCGAGGAGTCGATTCAAAGAGTCGGAAACTCCTAGGCGTTCTCCTTCGCCATGCAAGCTGAGGCCCAGAGGAAAGCCGGATTGGATGGACCGCAGAGCTCCCTCCGGAGCGCGTAGCTCGGACGAAGATCCAGGGCCTCTCAGGAGGGCATGGGATCTGTTCGGTCATCGCTAGCTGTGTCGCGCACAGCCAGACAATGAGGCCGTTGGAGCATCCCGGCAAATTTATGAACGTTGCCGTGGAAGCCAGTAGATTCATCCCGCCGGCGTGCGGGATCGTCCCGCTGCGCCAGAGGACGAAGAGCCGCGAGCAGCCGCTCATCCTGCCGTCGTTGGTCCGTCACGAGCTACTCCTGGTCTGAGGACCGTCGGGGGCGATTCTCGATCCGCAAATACCACGACGCGACGAAGTCTCGAAGACGTCAGCCGTTCGCCAGGCTCTCCAACGGCAGGCGGGAAGTCGCAGGTCGTAGGTCGAATCGAACCTTCCGCGAGTCGAGTCGGACGTGCACGTCACTGCCGCTGGCAGCTGCGAAGAGTGTCGTGACTGCCGTCCATGCCATGTGAAGTCCTCGGGCTCGCGCAACTTCAGCAGGAACAGTCGACAACTCGCGGAACGCCCCAGCACGGTCGGCCGAGTCGCTCCTGCCATCCGTCGGCAACCCCGACGGAGCCAAGACCGTGATGAGGGTTTCGAACACAGAGCCCCGGCGTCCTCCGCTCGGCTCGTCTTGAGACGCGCGCTCTTGCCCGGGGAGGATACGAGCGAGGAAGTCGTCGGGACGTCGAAGTAGTGCCTCGAGTTCCAGGCCGAACTCGTTCGAGGCCTTCGATGACGTTCGCTCGATCAACGGGTCCGCACCGAGCTGTCGAATGAACGCCATGTCGATCGCGCGCCCCGGAAGGGCGGCCTCAAGTGCTGCGTTGAGTCCGATCTCGCTCTGGCTGACCAGCTCCTCGAACTGTTCGAGGAGAAGGACACGGAACGGCCGGAACGACTCCTGCACAAGCTCAAGTTCGTAGAGCAGCGTTTGCGGCAGGGCCAACCTCCGGTTTCCGCCGATAGCCGCCAAGGTCTCGCGAGCCTCACGAGCGAGGTACTCGGACACACGCAGGTCGAGCACATCGCCATCTTGATGCACCTCGCCCCACCGGACCAGCATCTCCTCGAGCCAGCCGATCCTTCTGCTCTCTTCGTTTGCGGCCTCGTTAGCCAGTCGCAGCTGTCTCGTCTCCCACCACATCCCGATCGACGCAGCGCCATCCAGAACAGCGCTCATCGTCATCAATGGGTTCGACGGGAACGGTCCCCTCGGCACGAAACTCCCGCCGGGTGCCGCGTTGGCGGCTCCCGGGCGGCTATCACGCACCCATTGCACGCCTCGCGACGTGAAGTTCATGAACCAGGCTTCTCCGTTGTCCTTGAGGACACGGAATTGCCGGCCAGGGTCCGCTGCGTTCGCGCCCAAATCACGCCTCCTCTGCCAATGAGCCAGCCTCATCTGCACTCACAGTATCGGACGGTAGAAACGCACTGGCCCGCTTCCTATCGCAGCGCCCAGGAACTCGATGCGCACAAGCCCTGCGCCGCTATCGCACTCCGAAGTACGAATCCTCATTCGTGCGATCGCTCTGCATAAGTGTCCGGACCAGACACGCCGCTACGCTCCCCTCATGCCCGAGCGCATCATGTACGTCCAGCTGAAGACCGGCCACGCCCTCGACGCCGGTCCCGCCTGGATCAGCCGCGTGCGCTTCACGAAGACCTGGAAGACCGCGTACTTCCACGGACGCACGCTCGCCCGCGAGCAGTCGTGGGACGCCAACTTCCGCGACCTCGACACCGACGAGTGGTTCTGGCTCTCCGGACCGAAGCGTGACCGCAGCGACACCCGGTACGGCCACGGCGCCCCCACCATCGACGATGATGCCCGCGCCGACTACGAGGCGTTCCTCGACGGCGCCCCGCTCCCCGGCCGTGAACACGGCTGACCTCCCGGCACACGCGCGGTCGCGCAGCGACGGCATCCGCCGAACCACGCACCGGACGGGAGGCACCCCACCACCCCGCCCCGCGCCTCCAGTCCGCCCCGCCGACCCGGCGCGGCTACACCGCGGCCGCAACCGCCAACTGCCCCCGCACCACCACCGCATCCGCCGCCGGCGGCCTCCCGTACGCCTCCCGGTAGTCCCGCGAGAAGTGCGACGCACTCCGGAACCCCACCGCAGCAGCAGCCCGCGCCGCAGTTTCCCCGTGCACGACCATCCGCCGCCGGGCCTCCCCCAACCGCGTCCGCTTGAGGTACTGCGCCGGCGTCATCCCCGTCGCCTCCTTGAACCGGGCGAACAACGTCGACTCGCTGACCCGGAGCTCGCGCGCGAGCCGCTCCATCGACCACCCCTCCGCCATCCGCCCGTTCAGCAGCGCCGTGGCTCCGGCGACCACTGAGGGCCCGGTCCCGTCGAGCGCCGCCGTGATCCGCGGCGCCTGCTCCGTCTGCAGCAACCGCAGCACGATCTCCCGTGACACGAGCGGGAAGAGCACGGGGATGTCCTCCGGTGCGTCGAGCAGCCCGACCAGCCGGGCGAACGCGTCGGCCAGCGGCTCCGTCCAGCTCCCCAGCCGAGGCAACGACGACACCGCACCGGACGGCGACGAACCCGGAGCAGCCGCAGCCGCAGCACCAGCCGGCGCCGTCATCGAGGCGACGACCTCCCGGACCACCGCCGGGTCGAGCCGCCACACCACGGCGACGAAGCCCTGCTCCCCCGCCGCGTCCACCACCCCGGCGACGACCGGCAGGTCCACCGGCGTGATGATGAACCGCTCCCGGCCCCACACCTGGTCGTCGTCCCCGACGATCGAGCGCTTCCGCCCCCGCAGCACGACCGACATCGACGGCTCGTAGCGCCGGTCGAACAGCCCGGTCGGCTCGTAGACCTTCGACACCGTCAGCCCGAGCGTTTCGGCATGGTGCGCCGACCCCACCCGAGCAACCGCGTCCTGCCGGTCCAGCCCCGGCACTGCTGCGTGTACCGACGCCGTCGCCGCGCACGGTCGAGGTGCTGCGCGATCCGCTCGTCCACACCGCCACGCTACCCACGCGTCGAGCGCTGCGACTGCACGCGTAGGCGCCGCTGCAGGATCCGGCAAGGTCCTCGCGGATCCGGGCAAGCCGCGGCGGCCGAGCGCGCCGGACCATCGACCCATGACCACGACACCCACCGCGCAGACTGAATCCCGCACCGCCCTCGTCACCGGCGCCTCGAGCGGTATCGGCGAGGCCATCGCCCGCGAACTCGCCGCCGCCGGCTTCACCGTCGCCGTCCACGGCCGGAACGAGCAGCGCACCCGCGCCGTCGCCGAGGACATGGAGCGTCAGGGCGGGCGCGCCGTCGCCCTCACCGCCGACCTGTCGCAGGGGCCGAACGTGGTCCGCGCCCTAGCCGCCGAGGCCCGGGCCCAGCTCGGCGGCCACATCGACGTCCTCGTCAACAACGCGGGCGTCTACCCGGGAGGCCCGACCGAGTCCCTCGACGACGACACCGTCGATGCCCTCCTCGCCACGAACATCCGCGCACCCCACGTCCTCGTCGCGGCCCTCGCCCCGGCGATGGCCGAACGAGGCAGCGGCCACGTCGTGAACATCGGCTCGTGGATGGCCCGCGTCGGCGTCCCCTTCATGGCCCTCTACCCCGCCACGAAGGCAGCCGTCGAACAGCTCACCCGCGCCTGGGCCGCCGAGTACGGGCACCGCGGCATCCGCGTCGTCACCGTCGCCCCGGGCGCGACGGCAACCCCGGGCAACGCCGACTCGGCGGACGTCCTCGCCGCGATGACGAAGGGCACCCCGGCAGGCGTCCCGGTGCAGCCGGTCGAGATCGCCCGCGCCGTTCGCTGGGTGGTCTCCGACCACGCCGCGTTCGTCACCGGCGGCACCATCGACGTCGACGGCGGCATCGCCTCCACGCGAATGAGCTGACCGCAGCCGAGCTATTGACGGAACCACGTGACGGACGGGAGGCGCGGTGCCAGCTGGCACCGCGCCTCCCGTCCGTCACCGCTCAGGTCGCAGCGCGAGCGCCACCGTCGGTCCGGAGGGGTACGAGCCACGGCTCGATCCGGACCAGCTACTCCCAGCCCGCCCCGAGCACAGCGTCGATCTCCTCCACCGGTACCGGAAACAGCGTGCCGACGAACGCCTCCCACCCGTGCGAGTCGAGCTCGCCCGCTCGCACCTCGTAGGACTGCCACCCCTCGGGCACGAGCTCGAGGAGATCCATCGCGTCGTCCCGCCGATCGGCCACGACCGCCCTGGCTGACACGGAGGTCGGGGCCGCTTGCAGAAACCGCACGACCCACCCGATCGACCCACTGTCGGGAACAGGCTGCACGAGCTCGATCTCGGCGGCGACGCTGCCGTTGCCGGCCAGCGACAGGCCTTCCGTTCCGTCGTCGATGGTCGCGAACCACGTTTGCGGAGGAGCATCGGCATCTCGTCGCGCGACGCCACCAGTCGGGCTCAACGACGAGAACACCCTCGCGACGGACGACGAACACCTCTCCCTCGTACCGGCTCATCACACCCCATTGTTGCCGGAGGGTGCACGGGCACCAAGAGACGATGGCATATTGATGTTTCAACTGCGAGTCAGTACAAATGAGAACGACGCCGCGGCCGACGGCCACGGCTCGACGACCGACCACCAGGAGACCCCCATGCAGCCCTTGCGCCTCACCTTCGTCGTCGCAGCATCGATGGTCGGCAGTGTCGTGACACTCGCTGCTGCAGCGATCGTGATGACAGCCCTCGCTGCGATCACCGGTGCACCTACCAGCGTTCCCGGTCTCATCACCGCCACGCCCGGCGACGGGCCCACGCTCGCGACGGCGTCGACGGGCGATGCCACCACGGTCTGGTTCATCGCCGTCACGCTCGCGTTCGTCACGGCCGACCTGCTCGTGATCCGGCGGCGTCGAAGCAGGACAAGTCGCGATGCTGCAACGAAGGCACGAAGTCACTCCTGAGCACGGCGGAGGCCACAACTCGATGAACGCTCTCCAGAGACACGGAGCGACGGCACTCGTCGTCGCCGCTGCGCTTCTCACGGGCGGCTGCGCGGGCCAGCCGGGAACTCCACAGACCACACCGACCATCACTCGATCGGAATCGCGCATGACCCCGGACGAAGTTCGCAGCGAGAGCCTGACGATCGTCGAGAAGCTCCGCGCACTGGATGAAGCGGCCCTACCGGAGCTGCGGCAGCCGGCCGCGACCGAGTGCGGACCACGCTCCGACGAAGGAGTGCAGTTCAGCTGGTCGGTCGAAGGCGCGTCACCCTCCGACCCGCAGGACTACATCGACCGCGCCGAAGCCGTGCTCAAGGAGAACGGCTACTCCACGCACCGGACCACGACCTCGCTGAACGACGGCCGACCCCTGCACTACCTCGGCGCCGACGGCGACGGACGCCCGAAGATCGGGTTGGGCTCCAGCGCCCTGAACACCGTCCTTCAGCTCTCGTCGGACTGCGCCGACGGCAACGCCAGCGACTTCGGGTGAGTGTGGCACCGGTGCACTCGTCCTAGGGTCGACCCGCGCTCAGTCGAGTCGGACGAACCGCGGCCCCTCGTACCCGTCCCGCGACACGTGCGCCGTGAAGTCAGCGAGCGACCGCACCCAGTGCCCCCGCTCCCCGTACAGCGCCTGGTACACGACGACCGGCTCCTCGGTCTCGACGTCCTTCGCCACCAGGACCACCTCGTACTCCCCGCCCTTGAAGTGCCGGTACCGTCCGGGCATCACGTCGCTGCTCACCCGCACGATCGTAGGGCTCCTCGCGGGCGCCGCCAGCCGTCGAGGGGTGACCACCCGTCGGACGGGAGGCACGCTGCAGTCCGCCACCGCGCCTCCCGTCCGCCACACGGTCACGTCCGATCCGACAGACCAGCACCGCCGGTCCTGCTTGACTGGACACACCAGGGGAACAACGGCGGGCGCTGCGCGCCGCAGCTCGACAGCACGAGGGGGAACGACATGGCCACGCTCAGCACCCGCGAGCGAGACCGTCGCGGCGGACGCATCGTGCTCGCCGTCATCGCGCTCATCGCCGCGGCCGTCTCGGTATGGCTGCACTTCCACACGGGCACGATCCGCCCGTCGGCGTTCTGGGTGCCGACGCTCGTCGGGCTGGCGTACGGAAGCGTCGTGTGGCCGATCGGTCAACGCCGCAGCTCCGGGTGGTGGCCCGATCTCGTGTGGGTCGGATTCCTCGGCGTCTTCTTCGTCCTGCTCGCGACCAAGACGTTCTCCGCGCCGGCATGGTTCCTCGCCGTCCTCTTCGGGGCGCTGCTCACCGAGGCCGTCCACCCAGCGAAGCGTGCCGCACCGTCCGCGGTCGCGAAGCTCCCCCTCGACCAGGTCCGCCCCTGGTCCGGCTCCGGCGTCACCGCGGCGGTGACCGAGCGCCCCTTCGGGCAGCCGCACGCGAAGCCAGCCGTCCTCGTGACCACACAGGACGGCAGCACCGTCTTCCTCGTGATGGACCTCGCAGCGTTCTTCGACGGCGAGACCGGCATCGCGGAGTCCGCGAACGGGGAACAGCTGACGTTCCTCTCGCGCAAGGGTGTGGCGCCGAGGTCGTCCGTGCTCGACGATGCGACGCCGGGGCTGGCAGACGGGACGCTGTTCCTCTTCACCGGCCGACAGGACGCCCGGCCGTCCGCCGTGTTCAGCAACGAGGACGCGCTCGCCTTCGAGCAGTGGGTCCGGACGATCCCGGAGGACTGAGGGGGCGAGCGGAGGACCCGTTCGGTACGGTGGCCCTCGGAGGGGAACGATGAGCGACAGCATCAACACGTGGGGTGGCACGGAGGCGAAGGCGGACGGCGAGCCGCTGTTCGTCGTCCAGCGGCCGAGGTTCCCCCAGCAGATCCTCATCGTGCTCGGCGGAGCCGCAGTCGTCTTCGGGCTGCTCGGAACCGTGATCGAGCAGTTGGTCGTCCCGGGCGCGGACAGCACCGCGTTCGTGCTGATCGGCCTGGTGGGTGCCTTGTTCCTCCTGATCGGTCTCGCACTGGCAGCCGGACGCGTGACCGTGTTCGACCGGCACTACCTCGTGAAGTCCGGCTTCGGGAAGGCCCGTCGTCGCGAGGTCGACGACATCCACGTGCTCCGGTACGGGACGCAGTCGGCCGGCGGTGGGCCGACCTTCATCAGCCTGACCGCGTGGAACGACCGCAAGAAGAAGCAGTGCACGGTCTTCACGAACTTCCGCGGGTACGACGAGTTCACGGCGTGGTTGGCGGAGCGGCGGCCCGAGCAGTGGACGGAGTGCGAGCGGCTCGGGCTACCCGAGTAAGCAGCGGCCTCGGTCGTTCCTGCACAGCCGGCAAGCGGCACACCTCCCCCACATCGTCGTCGTCCGCGACCACGATCACGCCTCGGCACGACAGGCTCGAGTGGTGGAACAGTGGGAAGCCGACGACGCACGCCGTCGCCACATGGCCCGCTTCGGCAGGCGTGACACGGCACCCGAGCTCGCACTGCGCCGGGAGCTGCACCGCCGGGGCCGTCGGTTCTTCGTCGACCGGCAGGTGAGCCGCCGGTGCCGTGTCCGCCCGGACCTCGTGTTCCCACGCGCCCGGATCGCGGTCTTCGTCGACGGCTGCTTCTGGCACCACTGCGAGGAGCACACGCACCTGCCGAAGGCGA
The DNA here is from genome assembly GCF_017834105.1 of Curtobacterium sp. 1310. Lineage (NCBI taxonomy): Bacteria > Bacillati > Actinomycetota > Actinomycetes > Micrococcales > Microbacteriaceae > Curtobacterium > Curtobacterium sp. 1310. The sequence goes on from NZ_JAFICY010000001.1 coordinate 896,516, forward strand.
ACGCCGAGCTGTGGCGCCGGAAGCTGCTGGCGAACCGGCAGCGCGACGCCCGGAACTAGGCGATCCTGACGTCTGAGGGCTGGCGGGTCCTCCGCTCGTGGGAGCACGACGATCCCGCAGCGGTCGCAGATCGCGTCGAGGACGAGCTCGACCGCTGGGCCGCCATCGTCGGCCGACCGGAAGGGCGGGGACGAGAGTGACGAGTGGCTGTGCTCCGACCGACGGGCGTCAGAGGGCGATCCGACCGCCTGCCCACGCCTGCATCGTGGCATCGTGCGTCGCCACCACGATCGCGCTCCCCGCACTCCGGAGCTGCTCGAGTGCGTCCCGCACCAGCGCCGCGCTCATCTCGTCGAGCGAGGCCGTCGGCTCGTCCGCGAGCACCAGCAACGGCCGTTGTACGAGCACCCGCGCGGCGGCGACCCGCTGCTGCTCCCCACCGCTGAGGAACCCCGCCCGCATCCGGAGGCGGCCCCCGAGCCCCACCGCGTTCGCCGCCTCCTGGACCCGCTCGTCGCGCTCACGCCGAGGGACACCGCTCGGCCGCACGACGCCGAGGTTCTGCTCGATCGTCCACTGCGGCACGACCGCGTGGTCCTGCACGACGAACCCGACGCGGTCCCGCCGCATCAGCCGCCGGGCGCGACGAACACTCCGGTGCACGTCCTCGCCCCGCAACCGGACAGCCCCTCGCAACGGGGTCTGCAGTCCGCCGAGGCATCGGAGCAGCGTGCTCTTCCCCTGCCCCGACGGTCCGAGGACTGCGACGGCGTCCCCCGGACGGACGGACAGGGACAGCTCGTCCCACAACTTCCGGGGCCCGATGTCGAACCCCAGTCCGTCGACTTCGAGCACCGGCGCTCCGATCACCATGTCTTCCTCCACGCTTCCGCTCGACGCGTCGGCATCACGGCGGACACCACGCCGAGCAACACGAGGGCTCCCGCTCCGCTGGCGACGCCTGCGGTGAGGATCACGTCCCCACGAGCTCCCGACAACGCACTCGTCACCGCGGCGGTGGTCAGGGCTGTGCCGCTCGCGCCGACGAGGAACCACCGGTGCCGGACCAGCGGGTGCCGTCCGACCAGGTACTGCACGCGCCCGAGTCGAGCAGTGCGGACGCGGTGTTCACCCACGAGCGAGATCGCTGCGAGCACGAGGGCCGACAACGCAGCACCGACGGCCAGCAGCAGCGTGTGGCGCTCGGTCCGGAGTTCTCCGAGTTGCCGTTCCACGCGGGCCCCCACGCGGTCGACCTGCAGGACGATGTCCGCGAGCCCGGCAGCTCGCAGCTGGCGTTCGAGAGCCGCACGGTCGGCGAAGCGCACCTCGCCGTTCGCGACGCCGGTCCCGACCTGGTTCGGTGCGAGGTCCTTCGGGTCGGGAACGACCAACACGGGGATGTCCGGCCACGTTGGCAGCAGCGGTTCGATCCCGTTCGTCCAGAGGATCGCGGACTCGGTGACGGCTGCGGTCGAGCGCACCGGTCGGATCCGGATGTCGAGTGGTCGCGGAGGCTGACGTCCTTCCACCTGCCAACCGGTTGCGATGTCCGCCGCTGCCGCATCGCGGAGCGCGTCGCTCTCGCTGGCGAGGGCATCGGGCACGAGCAGGAGTGGTTGCCCGTGCGGAGGGAGGCCGCCCGGCACGAGTGCACGCAGGGACGCGCTGGCGTCGCCGACCAGTGTGAACCGATCCGTGAAGGAGGAGTAGGCCATGCTGGCGTCCCCTCGCGCGAGTGCTCCGGTCGCGATGGCCCCCAACGCCTGGTCCTGCTCGAGGGTCGTCGACGCTGTCCCGAGCACGACGTCGTCCCCGTGCGCAGCTTCGGCGACCAGGATCCGTTCGGCCTCGGCGGTGGTCCGCTGACGGTCCTGCAGGCACTGCACGTCGGCGACGGCCACGATGACGAGTGAGATGCCGGCGGCGGCGACGAGGACCATCGGCCATCGAGCCTCCGCAGCGCGGTGGGTCGCGGCAGCGCTCAGCAGGGCGCAGCCGACGTGCAGCACGAGGGCGGCCAGCAACGCCGCGAGGACGCACACCACGACGACGACCGTCGTGAACCGGAGCGCCGGAGCGCCGGCCCCGTGCACCGCGAGCGCCACCGGCGGACCGACGCATGCTGCGGTCGCCACCGGGCCCGCCAGGCGACCGAGGTCCAGGGCTTCCGCGCAGGCCACGCTCCCTCCGGACCAGCCCGCTCGCAAGCGAAGGTCCTGCCGTCCGGCACGGCGTCTCGACTCGGCGACGAGCGCGATCCCCAGTCCGAGCAGGACGGCGACCGCGACGAGCGCGATGGTCGGCCGTGCCAGGACCACGACGAGCGCCTCGACCGGAGCGGGCGTCGTGTCGACCGTCGTGTACCCGGCCTGCCGCAGCTCCTCGGTGAACCGTCGGACCGACCGTCCGTCGCCCTCGACCGCCATCGGACCGAGCAGGTCGAGCGTGCCACCGTCACCGATCGGCCGTGTGCTGATCGCCGCGCCGATCCCGGGTTGCGTTGCCGGCCCCCGGAACGTGTAGGCGGTCCACACCCCGGGCCGTCCGTCACGATCCGGAACCAGGAGCGAGACTCGCACCCCGGAACGCTCAGCCGCAGCGGTGATGTCCCGGATGTGTTCGACCTTCGTCTCGCCGACCGGCAGCTCAGCGAGCTCGAGCGTCGCCCGCCCGGCGAGGAGCCCGAGTGCCTCGACCTCGCCGACGACGGACACCGCGAGCACTGCCGACAGCGCGAGGACGGCTGCCACCGCCAGGACGGTGGCAGCCGCGAAGTTCCTCATCCGCGGCGGGCCCAGAACGCCTGGTTCCCGGAGACCGACTTCGGCCGGTGGGCGTACGCGACCTTCGTCGGTGGCTGCCATGCCGATCGGGTCACGACGCCGTGCGACTTCACCGATGCACGGTGCGTGGATCCGTTGTGCTGGTAGACCGAGTGCACCTCGGAGACCACCTTCTTCCCCACGCTTGCTCATCCTCCACTTCCGACGGGCTCCCGTCAGGAGCGCCAGCATAGCAACCGGAACACCGCGGGTCACGCTTGGTATATCAAGCTGGTGCGAGGAGAACGGACGGGAGGCGCGGTGCCAGCCGGCACCGCGCCTCCCGTCCGTCATCCGGTCGCGACCGCGACCCGCACTCACCAGGTGAGCACGAACCGCCCCCGCGTCCCGCCGACCTCGAGCCGCTCGTGCGCCTCCGCAGCGCGCGACGCGGGCAGCACCTCGGCGACCCGCGGCACGAGCACCCCGTCCTCCACCGCCTGCCGCAGCTCCTCGAGCAGGTCGAACGACGTGTACTCGGAGAACACCATGATCCGCTCGAACCGGATCCCGCGAGCACCGTTGCCCTCCCAGCCCCGCACGTCCGCGAAGAACCCGCCGTCGCGCACCGCGTCGACGACCTCGTCCCGCTGCACCGCGGCATCGGCGAGCGCGTCGACGCCGTCCGGCACGATGCCGCGCACGGCTGCGGCGAAACCGTCCCCGCGGCGCACCATGTGGTCCGGCCCGAGGGACCGCACGAGGTCCTCGTCCTTCGGCGCTGCGTCGGCGATGACCGTGATGCCCCGCTGCTTCGCGAGCTGCACGACGTAGTTGCCGAGCAGCCCCGCGGATCCGGTCACGGCGAGTGTGTCGCCCTGCGAGAGCTCCGCGCGGGCGAGGATCTGCAACGCGGTCAGGCCGTTCATCGGGACGGTCGCGGCTTCCTCGATCGACAGCCCCGCCGGGATCCGTGTGAAGGACCCGACCGGCGCGACGAGGTGCTCCACGTAGGCGCCGCCGTGCTCGGAGAGCGGCAGGGCCATCGCCATCACCTGGTCCCCGACCTGCCAGCCCTCGACGTCGTCGCCGACCTCGTCGATGACGCCGGCGGCGTCCATGCCCGGCACGTACGGCGGCGAGGCCTCGGACGAGTCACGCTGCCCTGCGCGCACGCCGGTGTCCGTGGGGTTCACGGCGAACGCCTGCACCCTGATGCGGACGGTGCCGGAGCCGGCGTGGGGCTCCGGGACCTCGTGGACGGCGAGGGCTTCGGGCCCTCCGAACGTTTCGACTCCGACGACCTTCATGTCCCCCGGTCTACCCGCCCCCGGGTCCGTGGACTCAGCGGACGTTGCAGGAGCGAACAACCGCTCGGGTACCGTCAGCCGCCCGTGTCGACCAGGCAGGGCGATCCGAGTTCGACGCGGTCAGCGCTGTACAGGTCGACGGAGACCCCCTGATCACGGTCGAGCATCACGACGCCCCCGCCCACGAACCGGGTGCCGACCGCGAAGTCCTCGGCATGCAGGAACCGGACCGCCGGTGCGACGGCAGCCTTCGTCTGCTCGGGCGTCCCAGCCGGGTCGTCGGCGTCGGGACCACGCCAGGAGTAGTGGACCAGGACGCCGTCGTCGGAGTTGTCGAGCCGACACGGTCGGACGTCGACGCTGACCTGGTCGTCGGTCGGTGCCTCGTGTCCGAGCGCGTCGACGACCCGTCCTCCCAGCTCGACGAGTCCGGCTTCCGCCTGCTCGGGCGTCCGGCTGGTCTCGAGTGCGGTCGGCGGTGCCGCCCGTCGTGCTGCGTCGGCCCGCGCGTCACCCGCGGACAGCAGTGCGAAGGGCACCATCGTCAGCATCGCGATCGCGCCGAGCGCCCCGCAGACGGCGATGCCGGCAGCGGCCCCGGTCCGACCTCGCTTCGCGGCGATCACCAGGGAGACGATCGCGGTCGCCGGGACGAGCACCGCAATCAGTCCACCGGTGACGAACGCCGCGGCGAGGCCCTGCACGGTGGCCCGCTGCTCGACCGTCGGCGCCGCCGTCGTCGCGATCGCGTACACGATGACGAGGCTCCCGACCACGAACGCCAGGATGCTCCCCGCGATCCACGCACCGCTCGGCGCCCGTCGCGACGGGTGGTCCGAGCGCCCGGTCCCGGCTGGTTCGTCCGTGCCGGCCGGCTGTCCCGCGTCGTTCATCCGTCCCCCCTCACTCGTCGAACGCCCCGCCTCCACGCTACCGAGGGATCGGCGCTCCGGCCGCGCTCCCAGACTGCACCGCCAAGCTCGAGCACAGGGGGGTCCACATGCACGAACACCGCCGCCACTGGCCGTGGCCCGTCGTCCTGCTCGCCGGCGCGCTGATCGGCGCCGCCGAACCGTTCGGCATCATCGGTGAGGCCTGGATCGCCGACCCGACCGTCGACGAGCCGATCGTGACCCCGACCGACTGGTGGCCGCCGGACTCGTCGTTCCTCGGCCTGCTCGCCGTGCTCGGTGTCCCCCTCGGAGCAGTCCTCGGCGTCCTGGTCGCGGCGACGCTGTTCGCGCTCGCCCGGGTCGTCGACGATGCGCTCGGTGTCCTGCCCGCGGCCGTGGTCTGCGGTGTGCTCGCGGCGGGTGTGGCCGGGTTCCTGGGCCTGCCCCTCGCCGCCGTGGTGCAGCCACCACCGGTGACGATGCCCTTCGTCCTCACCGCCGCAGGTCTCGCAGGCTTCCTCCTGACCGCGGGGGCGCTGGGGACCCTCCGCCGACCCGTCGCGAACGACTGACACCCCGAGCCGATCGCCACCGCTCAGTGCCACGTCCGCATCGCCACGACCACCGCGACCGGCAACGACACCGCGAGCACGATCCCCACGACGATCGCCAGTGCCCGCGCCACCCGGACGCCCTGCTGCCCGACCCAGATCAGCAGCAGGATCGCCGCCAGGTAGAGCGGCGGCACGAACAGCAGCGGCACGAAACCGAGCCCGGTCCACTCGACGAGAGCGCCCGCGAGCAGCTCGTACACGGTGCAGCCGGCGGCCACCACGAGTGCGACCCACACGCTGACGGGTGCTCGACGTCCCGGCGCCGCGGCCGTCACGCGCTCACTCATCGTCGTCGTACCCGTCGCCGGGCCCTCCGGCCAGGCAGGTCGTCTCGATCATCACGTCACCCGAGGTCCGGGTCACGCCCGCGTTCCCCTCCGCGAGCCAGTCGTCACCGACCACCCTGATGTCCCACCCGAGCGGATCGGCGTCACGGAGCCCGGCGTCGAGGAAGACCTCGCGGACCGGAGCCAGACGCGCTTCGGCCTGGTCCTGGGGCAGGAGGTCGGCCTTGCGATCCGCCTCGGTCTGCGGCTCGTCATCCGCGTCCGCATCGGCGGGGAAGGACCACCGCCACGTGTACTCCGTGCCCCGCTCGAGGTTCGACAGCGAGCAGCCGCGTGGGAACTGCACGACGTCACCGGTCTCCGGGTCACCGCCCATCGCCCGCACCGCGCGCTCCCCCACGGCCGCGAGGTCCCGCTCGGCCTGCGCCGGCGTCCGACTCGTCTCGGTCGCGGTCGGCGGCTGCGCCCGCTGCTCCTCCTCCGCCGCCCAGCTCTGCGCGACCCGCGTCGTCGGGTACCCGAGCGTCACGGCCGCGAGGACCACGAACACTGCACACCCGATCGGCCCGACCAGCGTCACCGACCGGTCCCGCTGACGCTGCACCAGCAGCAGGACCAGTCCGATCAGCGGCACACCGGCGCACACGACCGTGACGACGATGCTCCCGATCGTCTGGTTCGAGAGCGTGTGCGTCGAGTTCCCCGCGCCGTTGTACCCGGCGAGCGCGACGAGCAGCCACGCGATCCACCCCGCGGGCAGCAGCAGCCCGCTCGCCACGATCCACCAGATGCCGTTCCGCCGCCTCGGCGGCGACCACGCGACGTCGTCGACCATCGCTCCCCCGTTCCCCACGACCACCGTACCGACCGGCCGGGAGGCACGTGACCAGCCCGCCCCGCGCCTCCCGTCCCCACGCACCGGCCGGGAGGCCCGCTGCCAGCCCGCCCCGTGTCTCCCGTCCGTCTCCCGGTCGCGTCCGGAGCAGCACCCGCCGGGGTGCGGACGAGCGGTCCGGAACGGCGCTCGGCCGATCCGCCTACGCTCGAACGAATGCCCGCCCCGCACCACCCTGCCGACCCGCCGTCGTCGTCCGACGGGTTCATCCGCGTCCGTGGCGCCCGTGAACACAACCTGCAGGACGTCGACGTCGACATCCCCCGCGACCGGATCGTCGCCTTCACGGGTGTCTCCGGCTCCGGCAAGTCGAGCCTGGCCTTCGGCACGGTCTTCGCCGAGGCACAGCGTCGCTTCCTCGAGTCCGTCGCGCCGTACGCCCGACGGCTCATCGCGCAGGGTTCGACACCGCACGTCGACGAGATCACGGGTCTGCCCCCGGCGGTCGCCCTGCAGCAGCGCCGCGGCGCCCCGAGCACCCGCTCGACCGTCGGCACCCTGACGACGTTGAGCAACTCGGTCCGCATGCTCTACTCGCGCGCCGGCACCTACCCCGAGGGCGCCGAGCAGCTGTACTCCGACTCGTTCTCGCCGAACACCGTCGCCGGGGCGTGCCCGCGCTGCCACGGCCTCGGCACCGCGCACGAGGTGACGGAGGCCTCGGCGGTGCACGACCCGTCGCTGTCCATCCGCGAGGGCGCGATCACCGCCTGGCCCGGTGCGTGGCAGGGCAAGAACCTCCGCGACGTGACGGCCGTGCTCGGCTACGACATCGAGCGTCCGTGGCGGGAGCTCCCGCAGGAGGACCGCGACTGGCTGCTCTTCACCGAGGAGCAGCCCGTCGTCGAGGTCCACCCGAAGCGCGACCGGGTGGCGAAGCCGTACAAGGGCCGGTTCTGGAGCGCCCGGCAGTACACGCTGCACACCCTCGCCGACTCCCAGAGCGAGACCCAGCGGAACAAGGCCCTGCGCTTCGTCGAGTCCGGCCCGTGCCAGCTCTGCCACGGCTCCGGGCTGACTAGGGCAGCCCTCGCGGTGACGTTCGGCGGCCTGTCGATCGCCGCGTTCAACGCACTGCCGCTCGCACAGGTGGCCGAGGTCCTGCGCCCCGCAGCCGAGCTGAAGGACCCGTCGCCCGCGCAGAGCCGTGTGACGTCCGGGGAGCGGTCCGAGGTCGCGAAGTCGATCGCCACGGACCTGCTCGGTCGGGTCGAGGTGCTCGTCGGACTCGGCCTCGGGTACCTCGGGCTCGACCGGGCGACGCCGACGCTCTCCCCCGGTGAGACGCAGCGCCTGCGGATCGCGACGCAGCTCCGGTCGGGGCTGTTCGGCGTGGTCTACGTGCTGGACGAACCGAGCGCGGGGCTGCACCCGGCGGACGCGGAGTCCCTCGTGCAGGTCCTCGACGACCTCCGCGCCAGCGGCAACAGCGTCTTCGTGGTGGAGCACGACATGGACATCGTCCGGCGTGCAGACTGGATCGTGGACGTCGGCCCCGGGGCCGGTCCGGGCGGCGGGCGGGTGCTGTACAGCGGCCCGCCGGCGGGCCTGGCCGACGTCCCCGAGAGCGTCACTCGGCGCTACCTGCAGCCCCGGACCTCGCCCGTCGAGCACGAGCAGCGCGAACCCGTGGGCACGCTCGAGCTCCGTGACCTCACCCTGCACAACCTGCGCGGCCAGGACGAGAACGGGCTCGACGTCGACCTGCCCCTCGGGGTGTTGACCGCGGTGACCGGGGTCTCCGGCTCGGGCAAGTCGTCGCTCGTCGGTGGCGTGCTGCCGTCGGTCGCGACGCAGCACCCGCTCATGTCCCGCGTCGTCGAGGTCGACCAGAAGCCGATCGGCCGCACACCCCGCTCGAACCTCGCGACCTACACGGGCATGTTCGATGCCGTCCGGCAGGCCTTCGCCGCGACCGAGGACGCCCGGGAACGTGGCTGGACCGCCGGGAGGTTCTCGTTCAACGTCGAGGGCGGCCGCTGCGAGGTCTGCCAGGGCGAGGGCTCGGTCTCCGTCGAGCTCCTGTTCCTTCCGGGCAGCTGGGCGCCGTGCCCGGAGTGCCACGGTGCCCGGTACAACGCCGAGACGCTCGAGGTCCGCCGGGCCGGCTCGACCGTCGCGGACGTCCTCGGCATGACCGTCGACGAGGCATCGGACGCCCTCGCCGACCTGCCCGCCGCCGCCCGCGCGCTGGATGCCCTGCGCAGCGTCGGCCTCGGCTACCTCCGACTCGGGCAGCCCGCGCCGGAGCTGTCCGGCGGCGAGGCCCAGCGCATCAAGCTCGCCACCGAACTCCAACGCGCACGGACCGGTCACACGCTCTACCTGCTCGACGAGCCGACCACGGGCCTGCACCCGGCGGACGTCGAACTCCTCACCGCGCAGCTCCAGCGGCTCACCGACGCAGGGAACACCGTCGTCGTGGTCGAGCACGTGATGACGGTCGTCGCGCAGGCGGACCACGTCGTCGACATGGGTCCGGCCGGTGGTGACGAGGGCGGCCAGGTCGTGGCATCCGGGACACCGCGCGAGGTCGCGGCGTCCGCCACGAGCCGCACGGCGCCGTACCTGCGGGCAGCGCTCGGGAGCTGACGAACGGGGGCGCCCCGCCGGGAGACGATCCACGGAACGGCAGATGACGATCCTGGTTCACGGAACCCGGCGCTGAACGCGGCATCCTCCGATCGGAGGATGCACCTCCGCCCGCCCCTCCGATCCGCCGGAGCCCACGCACCCGTCAGGCTGGACGCATGTCCACCACACCGGCCGTCACGGTCGAGCACCTCACGAAGCAGTACTCCGGCGGCAAGACCGCCGTCGACGACGTCTCCTTCACGATCGACGCCGGCGAGACCTTCGCCCTGCTCGGCCCGAACGGTGCCGGCAAGTCCACCACGGTCGAGATCCTCGAGGGCTTCCGCTCCCGCACCGGCGGCGAGGTCCGGGTCCTCGGGCACGACCCCGCGCACGCCAGTCGCAGCCACAACGCCCGCGTCGGCATCGTCCTGCAGACCAGCGGCGAGTCCCCGAACGTCACCGTCGCCGAGGAGCTGCAGCACTTCCGTCACATGTACCCGCGCAGCCGCCCTGTGGACGAACTCCTCGCCGCCACCGGACTCGAGGCTCAGCGCAACACCCGCATCAGCCGCCTCTCCGGAGGGCAGCGCCGCCGCGTCGACGTCGCCCTCGGGATCATCGGCCGACCCGAGGTCCTGTTCCTCGACGAGCCGACCACCGGCTTCGACCCCGAGGCCCGCCGGCAGTTCTGGCAGCTGATCCGGAGCGTCAGCGCCGAGGGCACCACCGTCCTGCTCACCACGCACTACCTCGACGAGGCCGCGCACCTCGCGGACCGCGCTGCCGTGCTCGCCGGCGGACGACTGCTCGACGTCGCCCCCATCGACGCGATCGGCGGACAGGACGCACGCACCCCGATCGTCCGGTGGCAGGACGACACCGGCGCGCGGCACGAGCGCCGGACGACCGACCCGACCGCACTGGTCCGGAGCACCACGACCCCGATGCACGCGCTCGAGGTCGTCCGACCCTCGCTCGAGGACGTCTACCTCACCATGATCTCGGAGCACGCAGCATGAACCCCGTAGTCAACATGAACCCCGCAGTCAGCATCCGCCTCGGCGCCCACCGCATCGCGTACGAGCTCCGGTCGTACTTCCGCGCACCGGACTCGGTCTTCTTCACCTTCCTCTTCCCGATCGTCATGCTCGCGCTGTTCTCCGTCGCCTTCAGCAGCGCCGACGACATCCAGGCGGGGCCGGGCGTCAGCGTCGACTACGCCACCTACTACCTGCCCGGACTCGTCGCCACCGGCTTCCTGCTCTCCGGCACACAGGCACTCGGCGTCGACATCGCCGGCGAGCGCAGCGACGGGACGCTCAAGCGCCTGGGCGGCACCCCGCTGCCGGTCGTGAGCTACTTCGTCGGCAAGATCGGCATGGTCCTCGTGACCTCGATCGTGCAGACCGCGCTGCTCCTCGTCGTCGCGGGCGTCGTCTTCGGCGTCGACCTGCCGACCGACGGCGGTGCGTGGGCGCGGTTCGCCGGCATCATGCTCCTGGGCGTCGCGACGGCGAGCGTCCTCGGCATCGCGATCTCGGCGCTCCCCCGTGAGGGCCGCCGCGCCACCGCCACCGTCGTCCCGATCGTCCTGGTCCTGCAGTTCATCTCCGGTGTGTACCTCCCCTTCACCCAGCTGCCCGACTGGCTGCAGACCGTCGCGAGCGTCTTCCCGCTGCGCTGGATGGCATCGGGGATGCGCTCGGTCTTCCTGCCGGACGCGTTCGCGTCCGCCGAGCCGGGAGGCGCGTGGCACCTCGGACTCGGAGCCCTCGTCCTGGCAGCATGGCTGGTCGTCGGCACCATCGCGTGCCTGCTGACGTTCCGGTGGAACCGGCGGGACTCCTGATCGTGTCTGTGGAGAACGCCCGCACCGGCCGCACTCGATGGGATGCTGTCGGCATGGACCGGATCACCAGGCACCGCAACTGGGGACTGCACGTCGCGGTAGCAGTCGCCGTCGCGCTCGTGTCGGTGATCGCAGCGACCGACTGGTCGCCCTGGCCGTCACGCTGGCCGGCCTTCGTCGCCCTCGGGTTGCTCACCCTGGCGTACGTGACGTACGGCTGGCGTGGGTACGACGAGCCCCGCGCCGCAGCAGCCTTCGTGCCCTTGCTCGTGGTCGTCGCCCTCGCGCTGCCCGCGGTCGTACCGAGCACCGCGTTCATCCAGTCCGTCCTGTTCCCCGTGGCATGGTGCCAGGTCGAGCGCATCCGCACCGCCGTCTGGGTCTCGGTCGCCATCGGCATCGCGTCGGGCGTCGGCCTGCAGATCGCATCCGGCCTGGACGCCCTCGCCGGCACGATCATCATCGAAGCGATCAGCGTCCTCGGCGCTTGCGCGCTCGGGCTCTGGATCTCCCGGATCGCCAGGCTGTCCGACGAGCGCCGCAGGCTCATCGAGCAGCTCGAGGCGACGCAGCAGTCCCTCGCCGAGGCGAACCGCGCTGCCGGGGTCACGAGCGAACGGGAACGCCTGGCCCGCGAGATCCACGACACCGTGGCGCAGGACCTCGCCGGCATCGTCATGCTCACCGAGCGGGCACGCGCCGACCTCGCTGCCGACCGGTCCGACCGGCTCGACGAGCGCCTCGCCGTGCTCGAGGAGTCCGCCCGGACCGCGCTCGAGGAATCGCGGACCCTGGTCGCGGCCGGCGCCGCGGGGGTCGCCAGCGACGGCCTGGGTGCTGCGCTGCACCGGCTCGGCGAACGCTTCACCCGCGAGACAGGCATCCCGGTCGCGGTCGACGCGCCGGACTGCCCGCTCGACCGCGACGCGCAGGTGGTCCTGCTCCGCGTCGGTCAGGAGGCACTGGCGAACGTCCGCGCACACGCTCGGGCCACCTCGGCGCGCGTCGCACTGCACGTGGACGGCCGGTGCGTCGTCCTGCGTGTCGAGGACGACGGCGTCGGCTTCGACGCCGCTGCACCGACCGTCGGGCACGGCCTGCGTGGGCTGCGCGACCGACTCGCCCTGGCGGGCGGGACCTGCGTCGTGACGTCGACACCGGGGACCGGCACCGCGATCGAAGCGTCGGTCCCGGCCGGAGCCGAACCGAGCCTCCCGGCCGCACCGGAGCAGTCCTCCGTCTTCGGAGCGACGCGGTGATCCGGGTCGTGGTGGCGGACGACCACCCGATCGTCCGCGCGGGCATCGTCGCCCTGCTGCAGGACGCCGACGACGTCGAGGTCGTCGGGCAGGCCAGCGATGGTGACGGAGCCGTCGCGACCGTCCTGGCGGAGCGTCCCGACGTCGTGCTGATGGATCTCCGGATGCCCGGATGCACCGGAGACGCGGCAACGGCACGCATCCTCGCGCGTGAGCCGGGCATCCGTGTGCTCATCCTGACCACGTACGAGTCCGACGACCAGATCCTGGCGGCGATCGAGGCCGGCGCCTCGGGCTACCTGCTCAAGGCGGCTCCCGAGTCCGAGATCCTCGCGGGCCTCCGTGCGACCGCCCGAGGCGAGACCGCGCTCGCGCCCTCCGCAGCTGCAGCGCTCGTGCGCCGGACCACCGCCAGGGCCCCGGTCGGGCCGGCGCTGAGCCCGCGCGAGCTCGAGGTGCTCCAGCTCGTGGCGCAGGGGAACTCGAACCCCGCCATCGGGCGCGCCCTCTTCGTCAGCGAGACCACGGTGAAGACGCACCTCGGGCATGTGTTCGAGAAGCTCGGCGTGAACGACCGTACCCGGGCGGTCACCCGCGCGATGGAGCTCGGACTGCTGCCCTGAGGAGCGGCAGACGCCTGCGCTCAGCCGGGTCGCGCCGTTCGACCGTCAGGAACCGGACGACGTCCCGCGCGAACGCCGCCGGCGAGGACGGCCGCATGGTGACCGTGTCGCCGTCGATCTCCCGGTCGAAGACACCCATGCCCGGCACCACGATCGACAGCACTGCGAACTGCCGGCGCTCGCCCCACCCGCGGACGGTGTGCCAGTCGCGGACGGGCCAGGCAGCCTGCATCCACCCGACCTCGCTCGGGCACGGACCGCCACGATCGTCCAGGGCGGCGAGCGGGACCGTCGCCGGCTCCTCGTCCTCGATCACCCAGCTCGGATCGACGCCGAACCACGCGAGGAGCTCCCGACTGAGCTGCCTGTGCGGGATCACGCCCATCGCGCTGTGCCCGTCGCCGTCCTCGACGACGAGTGCCGAACCCTTGCTGAGCCATGCGCGCCATCGACTCGTCACGACGTCGCGCGTCCGGGACTCGACGACGAGCAGGTCCTCCGGGCCGCGCGCCGGACGCAACAGCGCGGCACCGGCGGACGTCAGCGCGCCGAAGCGTCCGGTGAGACCGGCAGCGCGAGCAGCCGTGCCCACCTCCGACCGTCGGACCCGTCTGGGGACGACCCCGCGGTCCTCCACCTGCACGAGGTGCTCGAACAATCCGTCCGGCCCACGGACCGTGAGCAGCGCCGCCGCACGATCACGCCCCTCCGACGCAGCGCTGCCGCTCGTGGAGCCCGCGCCGACGACGCGGTCTGCCGGCGGGATCGCTGCTGATCGCTCAACCGAGGCGGTCGACCATCGCGACCGCAGCACGTCGTCGACGACCTGCACCGCCGGCGGCCACTCTTCGATCGGCCCGAGGGACGTGATGCGCACTGCTGTCGACCCGACACCGCCGTAGCGGACGTCGAGGATCGTTCCCGTGCTCCGCAGGACGGTCAACCGCTCCGGAGCGCCTTCGATGAGCAGCGCCTCGTGGTCCTCCGCTGCCACGGCTGCGAACCCCACAGCAGGGTCGGCACCACGCGCATGGACGTGGCGCAGGGTGATGGTGGACCCGGCACGTGCGAGCTCGACCGCACCCGGCCCTGCGATCGCCGTCCAGTCGTCCGGAACCTCGAACACGAGGTTGCCGACGATCGCCAGACGGTCCCACCGCACGTCCGGCCACGGCAGTGTCGGCTCCCCGCGGATCATCATGATCACCAGTCCCCCACACGATCATCCTGGCCGACACGACTCGAGAAGCCGGCAAACACGCGACAGCATCAGCCTCGATGCGGGTCGGCCCGTTAACGCAGGAAACCCCTGACCGGTAACGGTCAGGGGTTTCCTGGTGTTGCTGAAGTTGAGTCCGGCGGCGTCCTACTCTCCCACAAGGTCCCCCTTGCAGTACCATCGGCGCTGAGAGGC